>CAWUKT010000174.1:0-2379 GCA_963923035.1 uncultured bacterium | reverse complement strand
CTGACCGGGGGTAAATCGAAAGAGGCCGCCTCGTGGTTATGAGACGGCCTCTTTGGCAATGCACTTTAAGATGTACTGTGTTTACCAGATGCTCATCCGCTTCTCCTCGGGACGGTACATCGGGTCGCCTTCCTCAATGCCAAAGGCCGCGTAGAATTCGGGGAGGCTGGAGGTCGAGCCATTCACCCGCCATTTGGGCGGAGAGTGGGGATCGGTGGCGATCATCAACCGCAGGTACTCGTCCCGGACGAGCGAACTCCAAATCTGGCCGTAGTTGATGAAGAAGCGCTGGTCGGCGGTATAGCCATCCTTGTCCGCGACTTCCTGGCCCGCAAGGCTTTTCTTCCAGGCGTAATAGGAAATGCGGAGACCGTCGATGTCGGCGATGTTCTCGCCCAGGGTCAGCTTGCCATTCACGGGCAGCGTATCCAGGACCTTGTAGTCGCTGTACTGGTCGATGACCAGTTGGCTGCGCGATTCGAAGGCGTCGCGGTCCTCATCGGTCCACCAGTTTTTCAGGTTGCCATCAGCATCGTACTTGCTGCCCTGGTCGTCAAAGGCGTGGATCAGTTCGTGCCCGATCACCGCGCCAAAGCCGCCGTAGTTCAGTTCCATGTCCACGTTCTCATCGAAGAAGGGAGCCTGGAGAATGCCAGCAGGGAAGACGATTTCGTTCTTGGAAGGATTGTAGTAGGCGTTGACCGTCTGGGGAGAGATGCCCCACTCGGTGCGGTCGACCGGCTTGTCCAGTTTGTCGAGGCGGTACTGGAAATTGGATTCACGGGCGGCCAAGATATTTTGGACAAAAGCCTGGTCCTTGATTTCCATGTCGCCGTAGTTCCGCCATTTGTCGGGATAGCCGATCTTGGGCAGGATGGTGTTCAACTTGTTGACCGCCTGGGTCCGGGTCTCGGGGCTCATCCATTCGAGGTCGGTCAGGCGCTCCTTCATGACGCTGAGGATATTGTCCACCATGCCGAGGGCGATTTCTTTGGCCTTGGGGCTGAAGTGGCGGTCGACGTACAATTTGCCGATGCCTTCCCCGAAAGCGCCGTTGGTAGAGCTGGTCACCCGCTTCCAGCGGGGCTTCATTTGCTCCGTTCCTTCCAGCACCTTGCCGTAGAAATTGAAGCCGTTTTCAACGAAGGGACGGCTCAAGGCACTTCCCAATCCGCGTACGGTCACCGCCCGCATATAGGTCTTCCACTGGTCGATGGAATAATCGTTGCTCATGTCCGCGAGGTTGGCCATGAAGTCCGGCATGGCGACATTGATCTCGCCCGGTTCAGCCACGCCAATCGCAGCAAAGTAGACGTCCCAGGGCAGGTCCGACATGGCCATGAGGTCGCTGATCGGCTGCTTGTGGTAGGTCTTGTAGGGGTCCCGGCGGGCCACCCGGTCCAGGGAATTTTCCGCCAGCTTGGTTTCGAATTCCATCACCAGGGCTGCTTTTTCCCCGGCGTCTTCCTCTTCCATCAGTTCAAAGAGGGTGGTCAGGTACTCGAGGTATTTTTCCCGGATCTCTTTTCGTTCATCGCTCTCATCCAGGTAGTAATCGCGGTCGGGAAGGCCCATGCCGCCCTGGTAGAGGTTGAGGATATACTGCTCCGAATTCTTGTCGTCCTGGCCGATCCACATGCCAAATGCGGGGCTGATGCGGTAGCGGTGGAGGTACCCGAGGGTCGACATCAGATCGTCTTTGGTCGCAATGCCATTGATGCGGTCGAGCTGGGGCTGGATCGCCTTGAGACCAGCTTCCTGAACCGCGGCGGAGTCCATACCGGAGCGGTAATAGGTCCCGATTTTGTATTCCAGGCTGGTAGGGTCGGCCGATTCGTTGGCGGATGCATCCTTCAGGATGGCATTGACCCGGGCCTCCGCTTCGTCGCGGAGCTCGTTGAATTTGCCCCAGCGGGACTCTTCAGCGGGGATTTCTTTCTGGGCGATATAGCCGCCGTTCGCGAACAGGAAGAAGTTTTCGCGGGGGGAAACCGTGGTGTCCATATAGTCGTAGCGGATGCCACGGACCACGTCGGCCGCTTCCCCGTCGGGCGCATCGTTGGCCGGGGTTTCTTTGCACCCCGTCAGGCCGAGTACGCCCACCAATCCCAACAGGACCGCCTTTCGAAAAGAGAAAAAAGTATTGTTCATAGTTCCAATGCTACGTGTAAATTCCTAGAAGGCAGGCAAGTTATGAATTCTCGAGAAAAAAGGCCGGGGTTAAAATTGCGGGGAGAGGACAAAAAGGGGGAATGGGGGCAATGTGGAAATGGGGAGAATGTGAAAATGGGAGAAATGTGGGAATATGAAAATTTAGGAGAACGGGAGAACGGGAGAACGGGAGAACGGGAGAACGGGAGAACGGGAGAACGGGAGAAC
>CAWUKT010000173.1:0-2725 GCA_963923035.1 uncultured bacterium | reverse complement strand
CTCCATTTTCATATTTGCACATCCATACCCATCTCTTTGGCATAAAAAAATGGGGCGGTCCAGCGAGTGACTGGCGCAAATGCCCCAAAACAAAAAAGTTGACAGGTAATATGATTGGTACGTTACGAATGACGTTGGGAAAGAAGTTCCCGAATCCCCGACCGGGGTCCACATCGTGGCGCCATCCGGTCGGAGGAGGTTTGTTTAGGTAAGTAAGGTTGTCGCAGCCGGGCTGCCGTTTTCGTCTCGGGAACTAAAAAATCGAGGGGGCAAAAAATATTGCTACATACGTGGCCCCCCCGTTACTCTAGGTCTAAATTCTTCGAATGATCTGACCGCGATCAGGTCATCCGAGAGGGAAAGAACGCGTAAGGTGCACTCAAATCCATTGTTTCAGGCGGTTCCGCTGGGGTTATGACCCGAAATAGCAGGTGTTTGAGTTCAGGTTTAGGTTTGTCCGGCAGTGCCGCCGGAGATAACAGAGCTTCCGGTTTATTCGGAAACAAAACGAATATGGCGTAACTGTGGAAAGTATAAAAACAACAGTTCTTGGAATCTTGTATATTTATTGTCAACTTAAAACTGCTTATTGGGTCTGAATGTCAGTGCTTTCCGTAAAGTCAAACTGGTAAATCAATACTTACAAAATGACACCCGAGAAATTACATCAACTGGTCAGTAACCTGTCCAAGGGACAACGCAAGGCATTCCGAAGGTCATTGCTGGGCAAGAATACGATGTATGAGATTCTTTACGATCGCCTCTGCAAGTACGATGTGACTGCGGAGGTGGATTGGAAGAAGGTTCGGGGCAAGGAATTCCGTGATCCGAGCAAGTACTACCGCTACCGCGTCCATTTGGCTGAGAAGATCATCGGTTCCCTAATCGCGCAGGAGGGCCACCCGGTGGATGAATTTGCGTTCATTCGGAAGGCCTATCTGGAGGAATTACCGGAAATGGGGAAAAAGCACGCTGAGGCCATTCTGGAAGCGGCCTGGAAAGAGGAGGATTTTGAGAAGGTCCTGTACATTTACCGTTTTTTTGCGAAGCTCGAGTTGGAATTGGGGGTGAAAATCAATGCACCGGAGCGGATGAGGACGGAGGCGGAAGCAGCCCAATTGGTCCGGGAAATCAGGGAAATAGAGGGCCTGTGGAAACGGGCCAAGTACGGGGTCTCCCAAAATTTCGAGTCCCGGAAGCTCATCAAGTTCCGGTTAAAGTCTGAGTTGCCAGGGCTGACGATCTCTTCGATCCTGGCCCAGCACCTGCTCCTTCGCCTGAAGGTCGCGATTGAGGTATTGGACGAGAGCTACGCCTCGGCCACCACCTACCAGGCGGAATTGGTCCATTTGCTCATTGAGAAGGAGCAGGCCCAGCCCCTGGTCCTGGAAGAAGTGGTTCAGTTGATTCGTTTGTCCATCACCTCCAACGACCTCAAGCGGTCCCAGCGCTATTTCCAATTGCTGGAAGAAATCGAACCGCAGTCGGCCCGGGCGTCCATCATCAAGGAGAAGAAAAAAATCGCGGTGGGGGTCATCTTTGCCGACCATTTCGCCAACAGCAACCTCGCCTTCAACCTGCGCAAATCGTTTACCGGGAACATTGCGCTGTTTTCCGAAACCGAGCAAAGTTCCTATTGGTTTTTCCTCGGCACCACCCATTTCTACTCCGAACAATACGACGAGGCCTACTTCTGTTTCCTCAAAGCCAAGCAAATCCCCTCCAACCGTTGGTACAAATTCTCCTGGGAGATCGACGCCTTGTGCTGCCTCTGTCTGCTCGCCATGGACCGGCCCGAAGAAGCGTTTTCAGCCTTCCGCGCCGCCAAGAGGAGGAGCCGGGACGCGGAAGCCGCCTACCCTGGCAAAGCCGTTAAAATCATCGGACACTATGTGCACCAAGGGGAAATCCCCCGGCCCCTGGAATTGATCCGGGAGCTGGAGGAATTGTATTCCGATCCGAATGAAAAACGGGCTTCCCTGCTCTTCAACCTCAATTTGTGGCTGTACAGTCAATACACGAGAAAGCCAGCCGCTTACTTTTTGAAGCAGTATGGGAAAGACAATGCCTTGAGAGAAGTGTCCTAGAGGTTGTCTTCGATTTCGAGGATGGCCAGTCCACCTCCATCCGCATCCAACAATTCCACCACGTAGACCTGCTCGCCTTTGTAGATCTTCATCCGATCTTCGGCGTACATTTCGCGGACTTCGCTGTAAGTGTACTCGGTTTGTTGGACCACACCCTCAAAAATGTATTCCAGCAGGGCGGGATCCATCTTGGAAGTGCGGGTTTCGGTGGGGAAAGGAACGGAAAGGGTAGCCTGAACCGGTCCCGTAAAGGCAGCGCATACCGCTACCAGCGCGAGGTAAAATTTCAATTTCATTTCCAAATAATTCTTAGTGGCCGTGGGCCGTCTCTGTTAAATGTCACGCCACCCGGGCACTCGGGAACTATTTTTCGATTCTGAAATTCAGTGGAATAGATCACCCATCGACTTTACCAGTCGAAGAAACACACAAGTCCTTGGCTCGGGGCGGCACTGACGCAAAAATAAACCTCCTGTAATATACCAAATTGGTCGGGTCCATCGGCAACTACCTGATAACGAAGGTAAAATTACGTTGTGGGTGGGGGGATAGGGGGGGTGAGGAAGTGGGGGATTTTGGTGGTTGGGAAGGGGGGAAATGGGACGACTTATCTGAAAAAACTAATTTTACTTGGCTTT
>CAWUKT010000172.1:0-2725 GCA_963923035.1 uncultured bacterium | reverse complement strand
CGCCTGCTCCAGGCCGCCGAGGACTTTGCCCGCTCAGCGGGCGCCCTCCGGCTCGAGCTCGCCACCGCGCCGGACAACCGGAGCGCCCAGGCGCTCTACGAGCGGGAGGGGTGGGTGCGGGACCCCTTCTGGCACTATTCAAAGGAAGTCTGACGGCGGTTGAAATTGCTCCTGTCCGTCTGATGATTCCATTTTCCCCACCCGAAACCTAAAATTCACCCGCCTTTTCCACCACTTCACCCAACTATTCCGTAATTTCATCTCCCAAACAAAAAGTGCGACATGAAACCAATCAAATTTGGAACCGACGGCTGGCGGGCCATCATCGCCGATGGATACACCGTTGAAAACCTGACCCGGGTCACGGAGGCCACGGGCAAGTGGCTGTTGAAGAACTACGAGAAGCCGAGCGCGATCGTGGGCTATGACTGCCGTTTTCACGGACCGCTGTTCCGCGATACCGTCGCCAATATCCTGGCCCACATGGGAATCCAGGTATACATTTCCACCGGGTTTGTGTCCACTCCGATGGTCTCCCTCGCCGTCCACAAACGGCAGCTCAGTGCCGGGGTCGTCATCACGGCCTCCCACAACCCGCCCGAGTACTCGGGCTTCAAGGTCAAAGCCGACTACGGCGGCTCGGCCCTTCCCGCGGCCATCGCGGAGATCGAGTCGTACCTGCCCGAGCAGGCCGGCGAGTTTCCCGACCAGCGCCAGGCATTTGAGGACAACGGCCAGATACAGTACTTCGACATGGAGGCCCTGTACCTCAACCACCTCAAGGCCAATTTTGACCTGGGGCTGATCCGTGATTCGGGCCTCAAGCTGGGCTACGATGCCATGTACGGCGCGGGCCAGGATGCCTTCCGCAAGGTCTTTCCCCACGCCCGGCTCCTCCATTCCGATTACAACCCCTCCTTTATGGGGACCGCTCCCGAGCCCATCGAGAAGAACCTGAAAGAATTCCAGGCCGTCATCCGGGAAGAAGGAATCGACATTGGCCTCGCGACCGATGGCGACGCGGACCGTATTGGCCTGTTCGATGAGGAAGGCAATTTTGTCGACTCCCACCACATTCTCCTGCTCCTCATTCACTACCTGTCCCAGGTCAAGAAGATGACCGGCAGCGTGGCGATTACCTTTTCTGTCACGCCCAAAGTCAAGAAACTCTGTGAACTCTACGGAATTGACTACACGGTCACCAAGGTAGGCTTCAAGTACATCGCGGGCCTGATGATCGACGGGGACATTTTGGTGGGCGGAGAAGAAAGCGGGGGAATTGCCGTAAAAGGCCATATTCCCGAGCGGGATGGCATCTATATCGGGCTGATGGTGATGGAAATGATGGCGAAGAGTGGGAAAAAGCTCACAGAACTCATCCAGGAAATCTACGATTTGGTCGGTGAATTTTCCTTCCAGCGCAACGACCTCCATCTGGCCGAATCCAAGAAGCTCGCGATCATCGAGCGACTGAATAACAATCCCTACGACAGCTTTGGCGAGGGGTATGAAGTGGAACAACTCGAAACCACCGATGGCTTCAAATTCCACTTTGCGAATGAACGGTGGGTGATGATTCGCCCGAGCGGTACGGAGCCTGTCCTGCGGATTTATGCGGAGGGCCCCGCCCGCGCAGATGCGGAAGCGGTGCTGGAAGCGACGATCTCCACCATTTTGGCCTAGTTCGATTGCCCATGAAACAATGGCTGCTCACGGTCCTTGTCTCTTGTTTCGCCCTGCAATTGGGCGCCCAAACCACGCTTCCCTACAATTGGCAACCGGTTAAACCCCGCTACGACAGCTTTTGGCGGGCGGATACCACTGTGAACCGGGCCCGCGTGCGGAGCGTGACGGGAATCACCCTCGGTGGCTATTCCCTGGCCTATACCGGGATGTGGGCGGTCTGGTACCGCGACGTGGACCGGGGCAGTTTTCGCTGGTTCGACGACAACCACGAGTGGGCCCAGATCGACAAAATGGGCCATTTTGTCGGGGGCTACCAGGGCGCGCGGGGGATGATCGGTCTGTTCAAATGGAGCGGATTGCCCCGCTGGAAGACGGCGACTTACGGCAGCATTATTGGGTTCATGGCCCTGGCGCCAATTGAATACTTTGATGGATTTGCGGAAAAATGGGGAGCGTCCTGGGGAGATCTGGTGGCCGATGGAGCCGGGGCGGCATTGGCGTTTGGAAATGAAATGCTGTGGGGGGAACAACGCATCCAAGCCAAGGTTTCCTACCATCCGACGCCCTACGCCGACGTCCGACCGGATTTGTTTGGCGATACCTATACCCGCTACCTCAAGGACTACAATGGCCACACCGGCTGGCTGAGCTTTCGGGTCCATTCCTGGCTGCCCGAAGGCAAATTCAAGGACAAATATCCGCGTTGGCTGAACGTGGCGGTGGGTTACGGTGCCAATGGATTGCTGGGCGGTTATGACAATGGCTTGACTTCCGCGATCCGTGATCGCGAATACCGCCAGTATTACCTGTCCTTTGATGTGGACCTCACCGCCATCCCGACCCGCAAGGGCGGGCTGCGTTTCGTCCTCGACATCCTCAATTGCATCCACCTTCCCGCTCCCGCGATGGAATACAGCGGCAAGCACGGCTTCCGTTGGCACTGGTTGTACATGTAATTCTCCCTTGTCTTAACCCTGCTATTCCGAAATCGAGTAGAGGAAAGTAAAGGCGGCGATTAAGTCGCCTTTACTTTTCCCCT
>CAWUKT010000171.1:0-3047 GCA_963923035.1 uncultured bacterium | reverse complement strand
TTAAATAATATATTAAGTTAAAGAACTTTCTCTATAAAGAGTGAGCTTGTTGCTCTTGTTTTGTGGAGTGCAAATGTAAGAGCTAAATTTGTTTCTGCAAAACTTTTTTTTCAACTCTTTTTTCTTTGCTTTCCAGCAAGCGTCCTTTTTTGTTGATCGCGGAGGCAAAGGTATGCAGAATATGATGAAGTGCAAGCATTGAGGGGAAGTTTTTTCATCTTTTTTCAGGACTTTTTTCGCCCATTTCCCCAACCCCCTGAACACAAACGGATTAGCTTTTAGCCGGGTTATCCACTTTTTTTCATCTCCTGCTCCCCTTCCCAAATCGATCATCCCTCCGGCGCAGAACCGGAGTCATTTTTTCCCGCTTCCACCTTCGATTCCAGCTCCCGAATTGCCTCCCGTGCCTCCCGAAAATCAGGATTGATCTCCGCGGCCTGCTGGTAATTGGCGAGTGCGCCCTTCACCTCGCCCATGTATTCGAGGATACTGGCCTTCATGAAGTAGGCCTTGTCATTGTAGGGATCGAGCTGGATGACGGTGGAGAAATCCGACTGCGCCCGGTTGAATTGTTCGAGCAGGTAATAGGAATAGCCCCGGTTATAGTAGGCCTGGGCATAGTTGGGGTCGCTCTGGACGGCCCGGCTGTACTGCGAGACCGCCAGCTTCAGCATCGTCTCGAAATCGTCGATCCGCTTTTCGGTCGTGATCTTATTGGCTTGGTTAAAGTAGAAATTGCCCTGGTTGAAGAGGCCAATGGGATGGGTGGAGTCCAATTGCAGGATGCGGTCATTGTAACTGAGCGCGGCCACTTCATTGTTTTTTTCGTGGAGGTAGATGTCGTGCAAGGAGGCCAGGGCCTTGATGAAGGCCGGATTCTGCCGCAGCGATAGGTTGTACTGGGCGATGGCGGCGTCCAGGTTCCCGCGGTCCTCCTCCAGGAACCCGACCGCAAAGTAATAGCCGGGATTCAGGCTATCGAGACGGATCGCCTCGGAATACGCGTCCAGGGCCAGGTCGAACTCCTCCCGGAAGTAGTGGATTTGGCCGATGTGGAAAAACACCTCTGAATTGTCCGTCCCCACATTGATTGACCGCTTGAAATCCCGCAAGGCCGCGGAGTCCTGGTTCTGTACATAATAGTAGAAGCCCCGCATATAATAGGCTTCGGGATTCTTGACATTCAGATCGATAGACTTGCTCATGTCCTCGATGGCCCGCTGGGTATTGCCGGCCTCGTACCACAACAGCGAACGGTCATAATAGAGTTCAAAGTTGTTCTCCGAGAACTTGATTTGGTTGGACAGCCGCCGAATTTGCCCCTCAACCGTCGAATCCGCCCCCATGCTCACCGCCTCCGGCTCCTTTCGCTTCGGCGTTTCCCCCGTTTCCTCACTCCGACACGCCCCCAGCAGTACCGCCAGGAGCAGCCAAAGCACCAATCCCCCTTTGAATCCAAGGGTTCCGTTCTGATTGTTCATATTTCCTCTAAGTCTCATTGCTTCAATAATGTTCGGGATTCCCACCCGATTTTACAACCGCTGCATTTCCACCCGGAGCACCATCGGCTCCTCCCCCACTTTCACCCCCTCGGCGACGCGGTACCCCGCCACCAGGAGGACCGTCCCCCCACTGTCTTCCAGCACCGGCCAGGCCATCCGGTCCGGCTTCGGCACCCCCAATTCCGAAAAAATATCACTCAACAGGCGCGTTCCCTGCATTCCCAGCGGCTGCATCCGATCGCCTTCCCGCCAGGAGCGGAAGGTCAGCGGGCCCTTCAGGGCGTTCCAACTGAGAAAATGAACTCCCTCTACAGTCGCACGACGGATGTCCGCGGGCTTGGGCGTCCATTGGAGACGGATCCGCCACGGCCCCATTGTGTGTTCGACCCACTGATCCGGCACCAAATCAGAGAGGGAAATGGGAATGGAAATGAAGCTATTATCCTTACGTTCCCGCGGCGTCCATCGTATCCGGAGCCCCCCCTGAATCCGCAAGACCTCCCAATCGCCCCCATCCCGGGAACAGAAGTATTCCGCGCCCGGATGTGCGCCCACCAATTGGATAATCCGTTGAATTTCATTTCCGTAGAACGATTTCCCGGCCAAGAATTCCTGGAGAAAAACCCGTCCGTTGCGGGGATGGGAAGCGGGAAAAAATTGTTGGAAACTGTCGCTTGGGAAACGGTCCGAG
Organism: uncultured bacterium; assembly: GCA_963923035.1. Classification (GTDB taxonomy): domain Bacteria; phylum Bacteroidota; class Bacteroidia; order J057; family JADKCL01; genus CAWUKT01. Next base: position 854 of record CAWUKT010000171.1, on the reverse strand, counting down.
TCGATGAACCAATCGCCTCCCTCCTGCCGCACCCCATCCCATTGCACCGCCACCTGCTGCACCCAATCGCCCACCAAAGCCGCCCGGTCCTGGATTTCGGCCGCCAATTCCAATAAGCGGTCCCCAAAGGAAGGGTTCAGTTGGGACAACAGGGGTTCCAGCTCCAACCGGATCTGGTTGCGGAGGTAAAGGGGCTTGTGGTTGCTGGCGTCTTCGAAAAAACGGAGTGCGTGGGTGCAGAGATAGTGGTGGATGGAGTCGGAAGAAGCGTGGATGAGGGGACGTAAAATGGTCCCGCGACGCGCGGGCAGGTCGCGGAGTTGCCCCGGCCGTCCTCCCCGGAGGAGGGAAATGAGCAAGGTCTCGATGCGGTCTTGGCGGTGGTGGCCGGTCGCGAGCCACGGCCAATCCGCCCGCTCCCGAATCGCTTCGAAAAAGCCGTAACGGACCCGTCGGGCCCAGGCTTGTACGGATTCCCCGGCCATTCGGGCCTCGGAATCGGCTTCCAGGACGTGGCAGGGCCACCCCCTTTCTTCGCTCCACGCGCGGACATGGTCACGTTCGGCTTCCGCCTCCGGCCGCAACCCGTAGTGGACATGCGCCACACCCACCTCGAATCCCAGTCGGTCCAGGACATCGGCCAGGGCCACCGAATCCGGGCCGCCACTGACGGCCACGAGGACCCGCGCACCCGGTTCGACATCGGGATGCCCCGCCAAATAGGCCTGCACAGTGGATTCAAGCGCTTGCATGGAGTAATGTTACGGCGGGAACGGCAGAATATCAATGGGAATTGGGGGTGGACGCGGTGTGGGGGTGCGGCATCGCGGTCTGGAACCGCGGCGGCGCGGTGC
>CAWUKT010000170.1:0-3118 GCA_963923035.1 uncultured bacterium | reverse complement strand
CACAATTCACGCATCTCCCATTCACCGAATACCCCCATTTCCGGATTATGCTCAATGGCACATTTGCACAATTCGCACTTTCAACCCCTCCCCCACATTTTCCCGAATTTTCCCATTCTCCGCCTCCCCCCATTTCCCCCATTCTCCGAATCCCCCACATTTCCTGAATTTGCATATTCCCACATTTCCCCAATTCCCACATTTTCCCAATTTCCGCATTCTCACCCCTCTCAACATTCCCCTCTCGTAACCTTTCCCCCCTTCACCCAGTACACCCTACATATCACCGTACCATACTATATTGCGTGCATGGCAAAACTCAACTCTACCGAACAGAAAATCCTCAAAGAAGTCGAGGAGTGGAAAGACTCCGGACCTGGTTTCCTCAACCGGGTGGCCCACGTAGCCACCAAGCCGCTCATTTGGGCAGCTGAAAAGGTCATCCCCGAGAGTGCCGTCGAGAAGATGGACACTGTAGGCGACGCCATCGCGGGGCGCTTGCAGGACGTGTCCCAGTGGACCGTCAAGGAAGAAGAAGTCCTGAAAAGCACCCGCCAGTTTGAGATTGACTCCGATACCATTTTGGAACTGAAGAGTGCCTCTGTCTTCGACCTCATCCACGTGTCAGAAGACTTTATGAAGCGCAACCAGCGCCTGGCCATGGCCGAAGGCTTCGGCACCGGCCTGCTGGGATGGGCCGGCCTGATCGCCGACCTGCCCGCGCTGTTCACCCTGTGCTTCCGCCTCATTTACCAGACCTCTCTGTGTTTCGGCTACGCCATCGACGAAGTCGACCCCGATTCCGATCAGGAATCCTTCGAGCTGGGCTATATGCTGCGCATCTTTCAGATCGCGACGGCCTCCAATTACGATGCGAAGGAGAAGGCGCTCCAGGAGCTCGTCGAATACGAGGACGCCCATCCGAATGGCGTCAAGCGGGGCGGCAGCGATTTTGTCCGGAAACAAATCGGCAAAACCGTCGGCGTGAACATTTCCCGCATCATCATCAACCAAATCGTCAAGGAAACCTTTGCCCGGAAGGCCATCACCAGCATTCCCGGCATCGGCGCGATCCTCACCGCTGGATTCAACTACTACTACGTCCAGGACGTGGGCCGCACGGCTTCCTTCATCTACCGCGAGCGTTTCCTGCTCGACAAGGCCGGCCGCAAGCGCATCATCCGCGTCAACATCGAGTAGAAAAAATAAGACCGGAGGCCCTTCAGCCCCCGGTCCCTTCTTGACGATCCTCCCAGACACATCAGAATTCGACCCGATAATTCAGGATGGGGAAGATTCCATTTTGGTAGTAATAATCAACGGAATTGGTTTCGGAGTTGTAGAACTGCGACCAGACATTGAGTCGGTTCGTGAGGTTCTGGATGTCCACAAGGACGGTATGGGTCACTTTGCGTTTGTTGAGCGTATAGCTGAAGCCAGCGTCCAGCCGCCAGTAGGCAGGGACCTGTTCGCCGAAGGTCTGTTCGGTGATGCGGACCGTTTCGCCCGCCTGCGCTGAGGCCACCCGGTCCACCGGCGTAAATCGGTTGCCCCCGCTGAGGACCGCCTTGCCATTCACCGCGATCAGGTTGCGCTTTTCTTTCCCCACCTTCCATTCCTTGCCCCCCAACGCCGTCGCATTGAAGTTCCCATTGTAGCGGGTGGAATACGTTTCGCCGCCAAAGGTGGTGAACTCGCTCTGGTAGACGGAGCCGGTGAAGAGGAGGTAGTACTGATCGGCGAAGAACTTCTCTAGCGTCAGGTCCACCCCGTAGTTGCGGCCCGTGCCTTCGGATACCAGCGGTTCGGCATCCACAATGCCCCAAATACTGCCCGTATTGATGATGGCGTAGGTCGAGTTGGAGTCGGCTTCGACCGGGATATTGTACAGGTGTTGATAGTACAACTCGGTCTTCAGTCGCCAGTTGCGGGCCAGGTTGAAGTCGTGGCCGAGGACAAGGTGGGCCGCCCGGGTGAAATCGAGGTTGCGGTTGGGTTGGCTGCGGACGCCATTCAAATCGGATTTTTCGGCGAAATAGGTGGAGATATGCTCGGGCTTGCTGTGCATCCCGGCGGCGAGGCTGATCCGGTGCTGGGGATGGGCCTGCCAGGAAATGGCGGCGCGGGGATCGACGGCCCAGGAATCATTCAGGGCAAGATAGGTGCCGTGGAGCCCCGAATTCAGGGTCCAATCTTCATTCAGGCGAAATTTCCATTGGGCGTAGCCCTGCCAAAGTTGGGTGCTGCCGTCCTGGTCGAGGTAGCGTGTCCACTCCGGATCGAACCAGCGGCTGTCGTATTCGTAATCGAATTGCATCTGGCTGCCGATCACACCCGCCCGAAGGGTATTCCGCGCATTGAATTTGTGGTTCACGAGGCTGTGCAAGCGGAATTGGTAGTTCTCGAAATTCGTTTTGTCAATGTCTTCTTCGTCGTAGTTGTTTTCGGGGACCATTTTCTTCGACAAATCCCAATAGTTGTCCACTGAAGCCGCCGCGACCGTCTGGACATAGGTCTTTTCCCCGATCAGCCACTTGTGCTTCAATCCCACGACGCCCACTTCCTGGCGCGATTCGAAATTGATCCGATCGTCGTCCGATTCCCACTGGCTGCTGTCTGCGATGGCATTTTCCACGGCCGCATTCATTCCACCCAACCCAAAAACCGAGAAGGTGCCGACCTGCGTGGGGACATTGATTTTGAACGAAAGGTCCTGGTAGGTAGGCAAAACATCGCCGAGGTTGGGGACGAAGCTGCGCATGGCGGCGAGGGTGGAGTAGCGGTAATTGATGAGGTAGGAGGCTTCGGAATTGCGGGAAAAATAGCCCTCGGTGGACGCTTCGATGCCCAATACGCCGACCATGAAGGAAGATTCGCGCTGCTCATTGTTGCCGGTGCGGAGGCGCAGGTCAAATACGCCCGAGTAGGCGTTCCCAAATTCGGCGGGGAAGGCCCCGGTATAGAAGTCCGAATTGGAGAGGGTGCTGGCGCTCAACATGCTGATGGGACCGCCCGAGCCGCCCATGTCCCCGAAGTGATTCGGGTTCGGGATTTCAATCCCCTCTAGTGTGTCGCCCCCTAAAATAGGCAACTATTCAACGAGTGGCTTTCCAGAATA
>CAWUKT010000169.1:0-3286 GCA_963923035.1 uncultured bacterium | reverse complement strand
AGGGGAAAAGTAAAGGCGACTTAATCGCCGCCTTTACTTTCCTCTACTCGATTTAGACGATTTTATCCCAAGGCCTGTTCGAGGTCTTCGAGCAGGTCGTCCGGATCTTCGACGCCGACGCTCAGGCGGATAAGGGTATCGCTGAGGCCAGCTTTTTCCCGCTCCGCTTTGGGGATCGACGCATGGGTCATCGAGGCCGGATGCCCGATCAGGGACTCCACACCTCCCAGGCTCTCGGCCAGGGCGAACAGTTGGGTCTTTTTCATGACTTCAATGGCATCCTCGATGCGGTCGCCTTTGAGCGTGAAGCTCATCATGCCGCTGTACGCCCGCATCTGCTTGGCTGCGACTTCGTAGCCGGGATGGCTTTCCAGCGCGGGGTGGTTGACCACGTCCACCTTGTCGTGGTTTTGGAGGAAATTGGCGATGACGAGGCCATTCGAGTGGTGCTGGCGCATGCGGAGGTGGAGGGTCTTGAACCCGCGGAGGACCAGGAAGCAATCCTGGGGGCCGGGCACCGCGCCACAGCTGTTTTGGATGAAGGCGAGGCGCTCGTGGAGCCCATCGCTGCGGGTCACCAGCGCGCCCATGACGACGTCCGAGTGGCCGCCGAGGTACTTGGTGATGGAGTGCAGGACAATGTCCACGCCGAGCGTCAGCGGCTGCTGGCAATAGGGCGTCGCAAAGGTATTGTCGACCACGGTGATGATGTCTTTGCCCTTCACCATGTCCACCACCCCGGCAATGTCGACGATCCGCATGAGCGGATTCGTGGGCGTCTCCATCCAGATCATCTTGGTCTTGTCCGTGATGGCCGCCTCGATCTCTTCGAGCTTACCCATGTCCACAAACGTGAACTTGATGCCGTAGACCGCGAAAATCTTCGTGAACATCCGGTAAGAACCGCCATACAGGTCATTGGTGGAGACCACCTCGTCGCCCGGTTGCAGCAATTTGATGACGGTATCGGCTGCTGCCATGCCCGAGGCAAAGGCCAGGCCGTGTTTCCCTTCTTCCAGAACGGCGAGGGCCTTCTCCAGCGGGGTCCGGGTAGGGTTGTGACTGCGGGAATATTCGTATCCCTGGTGATCGCCCGGGGCCGCCTGGACATAGGTGGAGGTCTGGTAAATGGGCGTCATGATGGCGCCGGTCGTGGGATCGGGCTCGACCCCCGCGTGCACGGCTTGAGTGGCAAATTTCATGGGCTATACTTGAATGATTGTCTCATTGATTGAGCGCAAAGGTAGGGTTTAATGCGCAAATTCTGGAAATGTGAAAGTAGGCAAATTTGAGGGAAGGCGTAAGGGGGCAAATTGCTGGAATTGTCAATTGGGAAGTTGTGGGAAAGCAGACGGTTTGGGGCAGGAAAAAAGAAAAACGACTCTGCTTGAATTCATTTCCTCCTCACACACAAAAGCTCCCCCAATGAAATTTGCACATCCGCACATTGCTTCATTTTTACATTTCCCCCCACCTAATTTTCCTCAATTCACCCCAAATTTAAACTTCAGCCATTCCATGGAGCGGACGTAGATCGCCGTATAGGTGATCAGGATGCCGATCGCGGGGCCGTAGGCGAGCACAAAACTCGCAAACCAGAGGAGCAGGGCACGGCCAAAGCTGATTTGGAAGGTCCAGGCGAGGACGCGCCAGCGGGTGACGAGGCCGTAGAGGAAGGCCAGGCCCAGCACGCCCACGGGAACGAGGTCGATGGAGGTGCCGGTGAAGACCTTCTCCATTTGTTCGGGGGTGCGCAGGAGGAAGGTCGCCAGGTAGGTCAGGAGGGCGAGGGTATAGGCAAAGGTGAAGGGGAAATTGCTCCAGGCCATTACCGTGCGCATCTCGGTTTTGTGGATGGTCTTGCCGAACATCCATTTGGCGAAGTTGCGGACCGCGGCGGACTGGATATAGCCCTGCATCACCCCCGCAAGGGCGGGCGCGACCAGCACCATGATCATGACCTCGATCGGGTTGGCGCCGCCGGTGATCCACGAAGGGACCCGCAGCATGAGGACCATGGCCACGGCCGCAAGCACAAAGTTGCGGTGGATAAAGGTCTCGGGAGCGTTTTCAAGCGCCCACTTGACGGCCTCGGTCGGCCGTCGGAAGATCTGCACGAAAAGATTGGGACGGTAGAAATCGTCGTCGGTGTCTTGGGTATGCACTTGTGTCGGGTCGGTCATAGGCCGGGTATCGGTACCGCAAATATATAGCGCAAAAACATCACGACAAGGATCCCTGAGAGGCAAAATGAAAGCAAAATGGTCACAAGGCATTGCCAGGCCTTCAATCGGTAGTAAACGAGGACCAATGGCACCCACAATCCGAGGAACCAAAGGAGGAGCAGGGCCTCTATCAAAAAGAAAGGAAGGGCCAGGCTGGGTTCATTTTTGTCCACCACAATCAACTCGATCAACCGCACGACTGCCAGCAGCAACAGGGGATTGGTGGTCTGGGCGGCGGCTCCCATGAGTCGCCGCAGGGGAGGCCCGCCGCTGACGTGGGCCCAGGTCCGCGCCAGCCGGTTGCGAAATCGATTCCAGAAGCGTTGGTAGCCCTGGAGCCGCCCCCTGCTGAGGGCGAGCCGGATGGCATTGCGGCCGAAGATCCGGTTCCAAAGCAGTCGACGGAAGGGGAGGGGGACCCGGAAGGTCCGTTCGGCGGGGACCACGACCAATTCCGGGCGCAGGAGGCTGGCCATGGCCCGTACGGCGACGGCGGTCAGCCAAATGAGCAGGATGCCCACCAAGGGGCCGAGGATCAGGGCGCCGGACATGACGCGTCCCATCGGAAATTCGGAGGTCACCCCCAGCCACTCGCCGGCCAATTGGACGAGCAGGGTGCCGAACAACATGAGTTTGAGGGAGTGGACGCGGACGGTGTCCCGGTCCAGAACCCGCTGGAAACCAGTTTTGGGCCGGACCATCAGGTCCAATCCCCGCGCCCAGGATGCAAACAACCGCCGAAGCATGGCCGTGAAGATACGGAAATGAATGGTTTAAATGGGGAATGGATTCCCGGAGGCGAAGGTAAATGGGGAGTGGGTTGGATTGGGAGGGAGCAAAAGAACGGTCAAAGAAGAGGGAAAGTCGGTTTGAGGCAATAAATAGTTGATGGTTTTAGTCGCGATAAATTGCCTAAAAGGCCATGCTATCTATCAAAAAGCTCCTCCAACGGAGCGAATTACTTGAAGGTTGGTTATAATTCGTAGAAGGTTGGATAGTTTTTGTAGAAACTTCCATGAATTTGGTGGAAAGTTGGGCCCGATTGAGACTGTGTAAAAACG
>CAWUKT010000168.1:0-3397 GCA_963923035.1 uncultured bacterium | reverse complement strand
TCCATTTTTCCCTCCACCGCAACCCCACCGACACCCGCACCCTGATCCCGCACCTAGACACCTTCAAACAGTCCTACCAGACCCTCCCCGAAGAACTCACCGCCGATGCCGGCTACGGGTCGGAAGAGAACTACCTTTATCTCGAGAACAACCACGTTGAGTCCTTCGTCAAATACAATACCTTCGACATCACCAAGAAGACCAAACGCTGGAACGACAAATACCCTTTTGCTGCCCACCAACTCCACTACAACGAAGAAAAGGACGTTTTTTACTGTCCGATGGGACAACCGATGCGCTTCATTGGTACGGCCCGCCAGAAGACCAGGACCGGCTTCGTACAACAGCTGCGGCGATATCAGGCGGCAAGGTGTGAGGGCTGCCCCCTGCGGACAAGGTGTCACCGGTCCAAACACAATCGCATCGTCCAGGTGAACTTCAGGATGAGGCGACTGCGAAAACAGGCTCAGGATCGATTGGAAAGTGAACGGGGAATTGAAAACAGGAAACAGCGCCCCGCAGACGTCGAACCCGTCTTCGGACACCTCAAACACAACCGCGCCTTCAAACGCTTTATGCTCCGGGGACTCGATAAAGTGGAAATCGAAACCGGATTGCTCGCCATTGCCCACAACCTCAAGAAATTGGGCGGATAGAGCTCATGATTGCCTCTTCAGCGCCCAATCTTGCACCTGCTATACTAACAAATTAGTGTGATGTAAGCCTATTGAAGCCCTAGAAATCAACATTGAGGTTGGAGGACCAATAAACGCAATCCCCAATGGGTTGGGTATCGGTTAGTTATTTGATGAGTAAAAAAGAAAGCGCCCCTTTTGAGACGCCTTCGATAAATTATTTATATATCAAATTGGATTGCCCCTTACCAAACACCTAAAGCATGCCTCAAAACTCCGACCAACACGCCCAAAAAGTCCTCGAAGAGATCATGAAGGACTTCGATCTGGTCCCCAAGGACCACGATTTACGAAAATCTGAGTATCGATACCGCTCCCTCATGGTCCAGATGCTCGAAAAGCTCCTCGCAGAACAGCGGTCAAAGCTGAAAGCCTTGGAAATGGGCCTGATCAGGGATAGAGGAATGGACGGAGAGGAACAACAAAGCAAAAGTCTGAAAGGCTTCCCGCACAAAGGCCCCCGCATCGACAAGGCCATCTATTTCATCAAACGGGAAGGTCGCCCACTTCAATTGCGGGAAATCGCGGCTTGCATGAGCGAAATCGAGCCCATTGAAGATTGGGAGATGGACGCTTACAAACAATCCCTCTCTGTCGATTTGAGCCAAGGCTTATCCCGCGGGCGAATCAAGCGCTACGACCTGCCCCGCAAGCGCGGCGGCTGGTATTTCCCCAATTCTTGGGCTGACGACAACGGAGAACTCCAGACAGAATACAAAAAACTGATCGACTGAGATGGATAAAACAAAAATTACGGTGCTGGAAAAGGCCAAGATTCGGGCGGGGATGTTGGCGGCCATTCGCCTTGGCCTGATCAATGAGTTGATCGAAGCGTTCAAAGCCCTCCCAAAAGACAAACAACAGAGGACCGGAGCCAATGAAATGGTTTGGAATGCATGGACGAACACCCTTGCCACCTACAATGACTACGGCGGAAATCCTCAAATTTTGGAAAGGGTCTTGGAAGGCTCAGGAGACATCAGGACAGGCCTTGCAGCATCAGGATACTTGGGGAAAGGTGACTTGAAAGATGTCATTGGAGCGGATGCTTTTGCCCTTGAAATCGAAAAGCCCTTGGTTGCGGCGGGTCTTGATCCCAATTCTATCACGGTCTCCGAGGCATTGGCGGCGGTGGTGTCGATCATCCATGCCTGGGGCGGGATGCAAAGCTCCATTGCGATGATGAAGGCATTGGAACAAAACGACCTGCAAAGCCTTGGGGAGTTGATCAAGCCTGAATCTGCGAAGCCTTCTAGGGACCAAGGGGGATTGGATTGGAAATGGATCGCGGGAATTGGGGCGGGACTGTTGGGGCTGCATTTGTGGAACAGCTACCAGAATGAGCGGCGGGATTGGGACAACGAAAGAAAGGGAATGAAGGAGGAGATTGCGGGTTTGAAGAAAAAGTTGGACAAAACTGAGGACAAACTGGAAAAGGCGGAAGACGAGATTTATGACCTGAAACATCCCGTTGATCGCAGTCTGTTCGATCCTATGAAGGACGTGGCGGTGAAAAATGCCCTCGAACTTCTTCGGAGGAAGGAGAATAAGGGAGGGCCGTTCGGTTAAGAGGCCAGGGAAAATAACTTTCTTATCGGCTTTATTTATCCATCATCATTTATTATTTTCATTTCAATGAAATATATTTCATACAATGACGTAATATAAATATGAGCCAAGACAACATCCGCGACTTTTTCGGCAAGCGTACCATCCTCGCTGCCTTCGAACTGACCGAAGCCCTCAACAAGGTCCAGTTCAAAGGGGCCGAAACCGGCATCAATACCCGCGTCCTCAACTATTGGGAGACTGAGGGGCTGATTCCGAACCGCCGTGATGACGACGCCAAATGGCGGCGCTACTCCTTCGTAGATTTTGTCTGGATCAAAATGGTGGACCAGATGCGGCAGGTGGGCCTGAACTTCGATTTGATTCGCAAGGTCAGGGAAATGGTCATTACTCCCACCGAATTGATCGACCTATTTACCCTCATGATGGGCATTGGGCCGTGGATGGACCATGCGATGGGCGAAGCGGGGGAGGAGGAGTTTCAGGGCTATGTTCAGGCGTGGGAAAAGGTGTTTGCCGACGAGCAGATCATGGTGACTGTTTTGCAATTGCTCATTGCCAATGCCATCGCCAAGCGGTGCCCCATTCGCATTGTGGTCTTTCTCGACGGGGAAATTCTGTGGATTGAGGAACATCCTGAATTTGCCATCCATCCCGATTTCCTCGACCGGATGTCTTACGAGCCTTTTGTTTCGTTTTCTGTTTCCGGCATCATCAAGGAGTATTTGGGCAGCGAATTGGCCTTTGAGCGGATGGACAATTTGCAGCTACTGGACGAGAACGAGACTTTTTTGCTTCAAACCATCCTCTCCGGCGAATACGACTCTATTACAATCAAATACAAGAATGAGGAGTTGGACAGCATGGAAATGAAAAAGAGTCAGGACGTGAAAAAAAAAGTCGTGGATGTATTGGCCGAAGCTGATTACCAGAACATCACGATGGTCCAGCACAAGGGCCGCGTGACGAAGATTGAGAATACGATCAAGCATCAGTTCGAACGAAAAAGTAACTCCGAGGAATGAAATGCCTCACTTTATATACTACCCCTGACCTGGGGACGAACGAAAACCCGCCTACTTACCCTGACCAAGGGACGTGGGCTGCCCGTTTCGTAAAATGTACTCACCAAA
>CAWUKT010000167.1:0-3638 GCA_963923035.1 uncultured bacterium | reverse complement strand
AAAACAGAGGGTTAAATAAATTGATTTGTGCACGCGTTTTTACACAGTCTCTATGAATTCGAGCTGCTGACAGAGACCGAGCTGCACCTGCGGTTCTGGGACTGGACGCCCCGTACCGAGTACGGCGACCTCATGCGCTTCTCGCGCAACTGATCCGCTCCCTTCGCTGGCCAAGATTCATAGAGCGGGTCCCCGACCCGCCACTCCACCTTTGCCACTGGCAAGGGTTTTTCTTTTTCCCCTCTTCCCGCCCTGACCGCCTGGGGCCATCCCCATTTCCCGGCATTCTTCCTTTTTATTTGATTCCCCCCCGTGAACTCTTAATTTCGCCCCAACCAGGAAGTACTAGTAGCTATACTAAAACGATACATGAAGAAGATACTCGTGATTGGAGCCGGTCGCTCGGCCACAACACTCATCCAATACCTTCTGGATCAATCGGAGCGGGAAGACTGGCAGGTCACCATCGCCGATTTCCAGGAAGCCTTGGCCGTCGAGAAGGCTGGGGACCATCCCCGCAGCCGGGCCATCCAGTTCGATGTGAACGATGTCGAGAAGCGTCGGCGGGAAATCGAGGCCGCTGATTTGGTCATTTCACTGCTTCCTCCTCACATGCACCTCATTCCCGGCCGCGATTGCCTGGAATTGAATACCCACCTCGTCACGGCCAGCTATGTTTCCGATGAAATGGCGGCCATCGATGCTGAGGTGAAGGAAAAAGGACTCATCTTCCTGAACGAAACCGGGGCCGATCCGGGCATTGACCACATGAGTGCAGTGGACATGATCGAGCGGGTCAAAGCAAAAGGAGGGGAGATCAAGGCCTTTCGGAGCTATTGCGGGGCCATTGTGGCGCCGGAAAGCAAAAACCAATGGGGCTACAAGTTCACCTGGGCGCCCCGGAACATCATTTTGGCGGGGCAGGGCATTGCGCGGTACATCAAGCATGGCCTGGTCAAGTACCTGCCGTACCACCATTTGTTCCGCCGTACCGAAACCATCCACGTCCCCGGCCACGGATCCTTCGAGTCCTACGCCAACCGCAACTCGCTGGCCTACGCCCCGTTGTACGGCCTCGACGATGTCGATACCCTCTATCGCGCAACCCTGCGTCACGGAGGCTACTGCGCCATGTGGCAGGCCTTTGTGGAGATCGGCATGACTGCCGCCCACTACACGATGGACTTCAAAGACCGCATTTCCTACCGCGATTATACCTTCTCCTTCATCAACCAGGAGCCGGGTCTGAATGACCGGGAGAGCCTCGCGAAATTCCTCAAAGAGCCGGTGGACAGCCCGGTGGTGGAGAAATTGGTGGCACTGGACCTTCTCTCAACCGAGAAAATCTATCCCAAGGACGGGGCTTCTCCGGCGGACATCCTCCAGCATGTCCTCATGGAAAAGTGGGTGTTTGAGGAAGACGACAAGGACATGGTGGTCATGCAGCACCAGTTGGACTATGAATTGGAAGGGGAAATGATCCGGATGACGGCGTCGATGGTGGACATCGGCCGGGACCACGACCATACCGCGATTTCGCGGACTGTGGGGCTGCCGCTTGGCATGTGCGTGCGGCGGATCATGCGCGGAGAAGTCACCCGGACCGGGGTCCTGATCCCGAATTTCGTGGAAATCTGCCGTCCGGTACTGGAAGAACTGGAAGAATACGGCATCCATTTCAAAGAAGAAGAAGCGGCCCTGTAAGGGATTCGCACCAGAATACTGAGAACTCCTGGCCATTGGTCGGGAGTTCTTTTTTATATTTAGATATGAAGACCTGTTTGACTCTTTTATTCGGTTTCTTTTTCTCCGTATCGCTTTTTTCCCAGAACCAGCCCCCGGTCATCTCGAACCTCGCGGTGAACCACAGTCCCGGGACCCAATCGGTGACGTTCTCCTTTGATGTGAGTGACAATGAAAATGATCCTCTGGACCTGCAATTGCGGATTTCGGCGGATTCGGGACGGACCTGGCTGGTGCCGCTGGACTCGATGGTGGGGGATACTGGTTTTCCAATTACGCCGGGGAATGGCAAATCGATCACCTGGGTCTACGATCCGGCCAGTTTGGCGGGCCAGTATCCGGCCGGGATGACGGCCTTCGAGGGTAGGGTCATTGCCGATGACCGCCAGCCGGTGGACATCCAGGCCCTGGTCGATCAGGTCGACAGTGTGCGGGTCTTTGACCGGTTGGAGAAGTTGGAAGGGGTGCGGAACAATATCGTGGATCCCACTCGGATGGATTCGATTCGGGACTCTCTGGAGACTTGGATGGCCGTAGCCGGACTTCAGGATTGGCACCACTCGTGGGCCCAATTCACGACCAATGACCGGAACATCTCCGGTCGGATCGCCGGCCTGACCAAGGAGGCGCGGACCTGGATCAGCACGGGCCACTACGATACGGTCAATGGCCCCGGGACCGACGACAACGGGACCGCGGTCGTCGGCGTGCTGGAAGCCGCCGCCATCCTCGGCCCATTGAATTTCCGCCAATCGCTGCGCTTTGTGAACTTTGACCTCGAAGAGCAAGGGCTGATCGGGAGCTTTTATTACGTCCAAAACGAGATTCCGGCCTGGGAAGATTTGCAGGGCGTGATCAACCTCGAAATGATTGGCTACAAAGACGATTCCCCCAACTCCCAGTCTCTGCCCTTCGGCTTCGATATCCTGTTCCCGGCCGCGTACAATGCCGTCGCCGCGGACTCCTTCAAAGGCAATTTCCTGACCAATGTCGCCAATACGAATTCCAGTGCACTCAAGACTGCCTTTGACAATGCAGCCGCCCAGTACGTCCCGGATCTCCGGGTGATTTCGCTGGAAGTATCCGGCACGGGCACGATTGCGCCGGATTTGCGGCGCAGCGACCACGCCCGCTTTTGGGACTTCGGTTACCCGGCCCTGATGCTGACCGATGGCGCCGACCTCCGCAACCCCAATTACCATACTTCGATGGACGTCATTTCGACCTTGGACCGGAGCTTCCTCCTCCAAAATATCAAGGCCAATGTGGGCGCGCTGGCCGAATTGGCCGAGCCGATGCACGCCGATGTCGAACGCGGGACGCCCTTTGTGCTGACGGTTCCGGTGGGGATCGCCCCGCCGGAGAGGACCCTGGTCCTGTATCCAAACCCTTCGGCCGGGGCCGTGGGAATTCGCTTCGCGGGCTTGCCGGCGGAGGTATTGGGAGTGGGTATCTTTGATATTCAAGGAAAATTGATCCGGGAGATGGCCGTGGAAGGTCCTACGGGCTTCCTGAACTGGGATGGACGGGATGGGAAGGGACAAATGGTGCCGAGCGGAAGCTATTTCGTGCGGCTCAAAGGTGGCGGAGCAGAAATGGTGCGGCGGGTGGAAATCGTGCGGTAGGAGAGGGGAGAGACGGGAAAAGAAAAATTCGACGTCCCAATTATATTCTGATTTTCATGTAGGTGTGATGTATTTCGGCTGTTCGGGAGAGCCAGTCTCGAATATCCTTGGGCGTGCCCAGCGGCGAGGTGAGCGAGCCCAGCGATGGGCTAGGCTTGTCCAGCGGACCTTTAGGGGGGACCCAAAGGTCAGCCGGGCGGTTCCAACGGCCCAGCGGGCGTGCCCAGCAATGGGCTGGGCCTGCGCAGCGGCCCTTTGGGGCATGCCCAA
>CAWUKT010000166.1:0-3850 GCA_963923035.1 uncultured bacterium | reverse complement strand
GAACTCTTTTTCAACAACGAAATCGAGAATGACTATTTTTCAGACACTACCTAGTGAACAAAGCGGGAGCCTGCGTTACTTGAGGGCAATACGAGGCGAATACAACGCCGCACATAGAGGAGAAGGGCGCCCCAAAGGAAAAACGGGCATTATAAAGACTGGGCTCAGGAACAAAAGCGGGAGCTTGGATTCTTGGGAGCAATTTGAGGCGTATACAACGCCACACATTGGGCAAAAGGGCCAGCCAAGAGTTTAACGTGCATTGTAAAGACTGGATTGGGGGAACAAAAGGGGAGCTTGGGTTACTTGTGAGCAATACGAGGCGTATCAAACGCCATGCACAGGGGAGAAGAGTGAACCAAAGGCTTAACGGGCATTGCAAAGACTGGATTGGGGAACAAAGCGGGAGCCTGGGTTACTTGGGAGCAATGTGAGACTATTCCAACGCCACACCATGGGAAAAGGGGCAAACCAGAGGTTAGAGGCAAAGAAAAGGCCCCGACCAAGAGCCAAGATGAGTGCTGGGTTACCTTGTGGAATTGCGAAGATGATAGCACGCCATCTCCGGGCGAGAAGAGCAAAATGAAGGGTAACGGCAAAAGAAAAAGTCCGAGACCAAGAACCAAGATTCATGCTGGGTTATCTGAGGGCAATGGGAGGTTGATGGCACGTCAACCCCGGGTAAGAAGGAAAAACCAGTAAACAAACGACCAAAATAGAGCCCAAATCCAAGCCCCCCAAGACAGGCGCTCATGCTACTTCGGAGCAATGCGCAGCATAAACAGCGCCACCCCAAGGAATACGATATTGGGAATCCAAACGGTGAGCCATACCGGCAGGCTATCGCCTACCAAGGCCTGGCCGGTCACCACCAGCAAGACGTAGATGAAGGCGATCACGAGGCCAATCCCAATTTGGAGAGGCGTACCTCCCCGACGCTTTTTCGTAGAAACTGAGAACCCGATCAACGTAAGGATGATCGTGGAGAAGGGGTACGCGTAGCGTTCATAGCTTTCCCGAATGAGGTCGGGCGCCAGACCGGATCCCCGCATCTCCTCCAGCTCAATGCTGGTATACAACTCATTCAGCGGAATACTTTCCGCCCGCATTTCCTTGATGAAAATATCATCCGGCGTCAGCAGCAACGTCGTATCCATACTCGTCCGCTTCGTCAGCGTCTCACCCTCCGGACCAAACGTATGGACTTTGACCCCTTCCAGGCGCCAGTTCTCGAGTGTATCGTTCCAGATAATCTTGCTCGCATTGAGCTTCTTGACAATGTCCTTGTCCCGAATCACCTCCATCGAGAACATATAGCCCTCCTGAAGAATCTGGTTGAAGGAATACAGGTAGACAAACGTCTCCTGCCCGGTTTCCTGATCGAAATCGATCTTCTTATGGATATTGATATCGCGGCTGACGATCTGTTTCTTGAGGTAATCGTATTCAAAGTCAATCCTGGCCTTCGTGGCCACGGGCACAAGGAAGGCATTCAGGTAGAAGGAGAGCACCGCCAGGAATATACTCGTGAGGAAATAGGGCGCCAATACCCGCCAAAAACTCACCCCTCCGCTCAGGAGAGCCACAATTTCGGTATTGTTGGTGAGTCGGGAAGTGAAGAAAATAACCGCCAGGAAGATGCAAATGGGACTGAGCAGGTTCCCGTAGAACAACATGAAGTTCACGTAGTACGAGAAGATGAGCTTGTCGATCGGAGGTTTGCGTTCAATGAAATCATCGATCTTTTCCGCGACGTCGATGACCACCGATACCGCCAAAATGATCAGCAGCATGAACAAAAAAGTTCCGATGAACTTCTTGACGATATATAGGTCGATGATTTTGAACATGGCGATGCGGCCGTAAAATTAGACAAATTGCCCTTCCCCCCCAACCATTCTGTAAATTCAACGGCTATCCACTCCCCGCCCGGTTGTCAGGAGGGAAAAGAATCAAATTCCAGGCCAAAAACGGAGGGAGAAAAATTTTGGGATGGTGGGACGTGGGTTTGCGGGTCAGGGTTGACTGGATTCGGACAATTTCTGATCCACTTTTTCGAAGACTTCCTTCCGCATCAACCACCACTTGTTCCCCCGCCGTGTCCACCGAATCCGCTCGGGCTGACCATCGGCCCCGTACCGCACCACCCAGCGGCGCGCAAATTCCAAATTGAAATAAGTGCTGTCCGACGACGGAGATGCAATCCACGTCTTGTTGAAGCCAGACTTGACCCGCAGGCCTTCTTTGACCGCTTCCACCTCGACCTGCCGTCCCCACATCAGGCTATCACTGAAATTGCTCAGCCCAAATACCCAGGTGCCTTCCATCCCCGCCAGCCGATCTGGCGCCAACTCTACCGGGGCCGGCTTGTCCGCCATCCCCGCGAGCACCTTGAACATATCGTACCACGGCACACTCGGATTGATCCGGTTCCCCGTCCGCACGATCACCGTCTGGGTCGAAGGACAGATATACGTATGCTGCCCGAGCAGCCCCTCCAGGAAGAAATCTTCCTGCTCCACCGTCGTATAAAAGCAGAATTGATAGCGCTGACGAGCCGCTTCCAAGGTATCCAAGGCCGTGCATTGGTAAATCCATTCCTCCGGAATCAGCTGTTGTCCCCGCCATTTTCCCTTCCGCGCCAACAACTGCCCAAAGCGGGCAAAGTCCCGGGTCCGCGCATTCAGACAGCAAAACGATTTCTCCACCCCATCTTCGTACGTGCTCCAACCCGCATCGCCTTCCATCCCCAAGGGCCGCCAAATCTTTTCTTCCAGGTACTCCCCCACCGATTTTCCCGTCGCCGCCGTCAGGACCATCCCCAACAGCTGGATATTGATGTTCTGGTATTTCCACCGCGTTCCCGGCGGGTACTTGAATTCGATTTTGTCCACCAAGCGCTCCAATTCGTCCCCGTAGTACAGCCGCGCCGTGGTTCCCCAGGGATCCAAATTGCCATCGCGCGCTTTGATGCCGGAAGTCATCTGGAGCAGGTGCCGAATCTTCAGTGCGCAGCGGGTTGAGTCGTTGAATTCGGGTAAAAAGTCCCCGATGCTCTGGTCAATGCTCGTGATATGGCCCTCCCCAATGGCGATCCCGATCAGCGTCGACACATAAGGCTTCGCCATCGAAAAGCTGTTGAGGCGGGTTTCGGGGGAAATGTCGGGGGCGTAAAATTCATAGAGCAGGGTGTCGTGGCGGAGAACGAGAAAGGAAGTGGTGCCCGTTTTTTTGAAAAATTGGTCGGGGGTCATCCCGGGACGGTACCATTTCTCACCCTGGGCCCAGTCATCAAAGGCCGGAATCCCTTGCTCGGTGGCATCGATCCATTCGTGAACGGCCCCTTCGCGGTGCACAGTTCGCTCATCCCAAATTTCGTAGTCGTCCAGGTCGGGTTTGTTGTAGCGAATGGTCTTCCACCCCATGCGGCACCCCGTCCCGAGCAGGACCATACCCAATAGTGGAAGCCACCAAACCTTTACCAGTTGCCGCATCACGTAAATTTCTGGCATGTTGGGCAAATGGACAACCCGTCAAGCGATCGAATTGAAAAAAAACGGGGAAAAGGTTGGGGCATTGGAAAAAAGGGGACAAAAGAGAGGGAAAAGGACAAATGAGGTCACGCGGTCCGGGACCGCAGCCGGTCGCACCGGGACCAACTGCGGTTGGTCCAGATGCAGCCGCGGTTACACGGCGACCAACCGCAGCCGGTCCGGATGCAGCCTCGGTTACGCGGGGACCAACCGAGGCCGGTCCGGATGCAGCCGAGGTTACATGGCGACCAACCGCGGCCGGTCTGGATGCAGCCGCAGTTACGTGGCGACCAACCGCGGCCGGTCCGGATGCAACC
>CAWUKT010000165.1:0-4161 GCA_963923035.1 uncultured bacterium | reverse complement strand
TCCTACTTGCCAACGCTTTTTTATGGATAACAAAAGAGGCCGCCTCTTTTGAGACGGCCTCCGGCTCATTTTGTATTTCCTGCCAATCAGGGATTCAATCCCTGCGCACTGGCAATCAACTCCGCAATATCCAGCACTTCGATACTGTCTTCTTTTTCCTGGTTTTTCACCCCGTCGCTCATCATCGTGAGACAGAAGGGGCAATTCACGGCAATGACACCCGCGCCCATGGCCACGGCTTCCTCAGCGCGTTCGATGTTGATTTCCTTGCTGCCCGGTTCGGCATCCTTGAACATCTGAGCGCCCCCGGCCCCACAGCAAAGTCCTTTCGTCCGACTCCGCTTCATTTCTTTGATCTCCACCTTCAACGATTCGATCACCTTGCGCGGCGCCTCGTAAATCTCATTGGCGCGGCCCAAATAGCAGGAATCGTGGTAGGTCACGCCCTTCTTTCTCAGTTCCCCATCTCCCTTCACCCGCAATTTCCCCGACGCAATCAACTCCTCCAAAAAGGTGCTGTGGTGGATGACATCGTAGTTTCCTCCCAAGGCCGGATACTCGTTTTTCAGCGTATTGAAGCAGTGGGGGCACGCGGTCACGATCTTTTTGACCTTGTAGCCGTCCAGCACCTCGATGTTCGTCAGGGCCTGCATCTGGAAGGTCATCTCGTCACCCGCCCGCTTGGCAGGATCACCGGTACAGCTTTCCTCCGGGCCCAAAACGGCGTAGGAAATCCCCACGTGGTGCAGGATGCGGATGAAGGCCTTGGTCACCCGCTGATAACGCTGGTCGAAGGAGCCGGCGCAGCCCACCCAAAAGAGAACATCGGGTGTTTTGCCGTTGGCGGCCATATCCGCCATCGTAGGAACTTTGATCTTGGTCGTATCTTGATTCGTCATGGGACGTAATTGATTCGGTGGTAATGAAAGGGCTTACTTGGCCATTTTGGCGGTGGGCATTTCGACGTCGTCCGCCCAATCGAAGCGAGTGGAAGCGGGCATGGCCCAGGGAGCGCCGTTGTTTTGGATATTGGTGAGCATGATGTTCAACTCCTGGGGAGCAGAACCCTCTTCCAGCACCATGTGGCGGCGCAGGGAAATGATCTCCGACACGTGGTCGATATTCACCGGGCAGGCCTCGGTACAGGCATTGCAGGTCGTACAGGCCCACAATTCTTCCGCCGTGATGAAGTCGTGCAACAGGGATGTTTTGGTCTCCGCGGCATACGCTTCGGCTTGTTCCGTATTTTCCACCCCATTGCGCTTCATCTCCTCCAATCGGTCCCGCGTATCCATCACAATTTTACGGGGCGAGAGCTTTTTCCCGGTGATATTGGCCGGGCACATGTCCGTACAACGACCGCATTCCGTGCAGGTGTACGCGTCCATGAGGTTGGTCCAGGGCAGGTCCATGACGTCCTTGGCGCCCATCTTGGGCAGCTCGCCGTCGTCGGAAAGGTCCGCCGCCGCTTCGGGATTGAGCATCGCCTTCACTTCGCCGGTGATCGAGTCCATATTGTCCAGTTGGCCTTTGGGCTCGAGCTTGGAGGAATAGACGTTCGGGAACGCCATGATGATGTGGAAGTGCTTGGAAATGGGCAGGTAGTTCAGGAAGAGGTAAATTCCGATGATGTGCATCCACCAGCCGAACTCAGAGGCGCCGGTCCAGAAGCCGACCGAAGCTGTGTGGAGGTCGTACCACTGGATGTCGTTGTTGATGATGAAATCGGCGATGGGCTGGCTGACCGGGAAAAATCCGTGGTGGGCATGACCTCCCTGGCTGATGATGTCGCCGATGTTGAAGAGGAAGAGGCCAATCATCAGGACGATTTCGGTTACGAGGATAATATTGGCGTCGAGTTTGGGCCAGCGGGCCATTTCGGGGCCTTTGAAGCGGCGGATGCCCATCACGTTGCGGCGCCAGAGCATGGCGACACAGGCTCCCACGACGATGAAACCGAGGCCTTCGTTGGAGGCGGTCAGGATATCGTAGGGCACGCCCAGGAATCCGAGGGCGCGGTGCTGTCCGGTGACGCCATCGATGATGATTTCGATGAGTTCGACGTTGATGATGAGAAAGCCGATGTAGACGGTGGCGTGCAGGGCCGCGGCGATGGGCCGCTTGAACATCTTTTGCTGGCCAAATGCGACGAGGATCATCCGCCGCATCCGTTCTTTCCACTGGTCCCGGCGACTCAGCTCGGTTCCCAGCCGGATGCCGTCCATGACCTTCTGGAACTGCCACTCAAAATATCCGAAGGCAGCCAGGGTGATCAATAAAAAAATGACGTTTTCTACTTCCATAATCGCAGGGTATCAATTGCACTACCCTCGAAAATAAGGAAAAAAGGGAAGGGGCAAAACAAATTTGTGATGCATGCATACAAAATGAACATTTTGGGGGATGGAACGGGGAAAAATGCTCCTGGAAGGCGTGGGGAGGTATAATGTTAGCGGGGTGTGAAGGGGGTGAAAAAAAGGCGGAACAAAAAGGCGAAAATGTTTTGGTGCAAAATGCGAAATTCATACATTTGCAGTCCATTTCGAAAGAAATGGACTTTATCTGCTGGTGAGGTAGCTCAGTTGGTAGAGCAAAGGACTGAAAATCCTTGTGTCGGGGGTTCGATTCCCTCCCTCACCACCAAATGGGGCAAGTTGGTTATAAAGCCGACTTGCCCCCTCCCTTTTTGCCCCAAAATCGCACTGTACTGGCTGGAAACGCGGATCACTTCGTTGATCCTTGGGGTTAGAACTTGGCCTTTTTCCTTTGAATAGATCATACCGTCTGGAAAGGCAAATTTCTGTACCATTTGCTTCGTCCGGTAGTCGCCATTTGTCCATAGACGGCCTATATGGGCCGAAAATCGGATGATTTCATCTATTCGATTGAGGGGGTTAGATGTTTTTTGCTTGGCTTTCTCCAATTCCTTCAAAATTCCTCTCTTTTGGTTGGACAATTGAAGGGTGAATTCCCGGTAGTCTTCCTTGCTGATTGACTCTTCAAGCACGTAGCGTTCCCGTAGCCGTTTGATCTTCTTATCCAGTTCGAAGAGGCGTCTTTGGAGAGCTTCGGTCTCTCGAAAACGATCCTTGAACCGCTCCGCCATCGTCGCTCGAAATTCCTGGGCAATGAGCGGGAGCCACCTTTCGTCGATCTGGTAGGGCTCGATTTGGGCGAGGAAGAAGTCCCCCATCTTATTGGCACTCAAACTGACCCGACAACTGCTGGTCTGACATTTATAGTAGGGAATGGGCCGCTTGCGCTTTTTCCCGTTCTTGGTCTTGTTGAGATAACCTGTGAGGGGCTTACCGCATTTCTCACACTTTAGGAAGCGCTTGAGCGGCAATAGCGCATTCTCCTCATCCACCCTCCAACCGGATGCATTCTTGTCACTGAGAATGCCGTTTACCCGCAAGAAAACCTTTCGACTGACGATAGGCGGATGATTTCCCGGCACCACTTCACCTTCAAGGATTTTGTGGGCGATCAATCCGCAATAGAGCGGATTGCGGATGACGCGGGACATGGTTTGAGAGGTCAGTCTAAGGCCGCGTTTGGCCAGCCTTGCCCTGATTTCTGCTTGGGTGATATTTGCTTCATTCGCTTTCCATTCGAATGCTTTTTTGATCAATGGCCCTGTCTTGGGATCAATCAGCAATTGACCGTCTTGCCACTGGTAGCCTACCGGAGCGGGGCCACACCATTTGCCGCCCAATAGCTTCTGCCTTGTGCCGTCCATGCACCGCTTCCGCCGAATGTCATTTTCAATCTTGGCAAAGATAAGTTGCATATCCTCCATCCCCTCTCCATAAGGATTGGAAGTGTCAATGGGCATGGTGGCGGATTTCACCACAATGCCCATGTCTTTCAGTTCCTGCTTGGTGACAATCGCCTTCCCGCCTTCGCGGGAGAAGCGATCGTAGGCGTAGAAAACGACGTAGCGGATGCGGTTCTTTCGGCTCCGCACGAATTTCAGCATCCGCTCGTACTCTTGACGGGCGCTGCCCTGCTTGGCGCTTTCGCCCTTGCCGCCGAATTCGGCGACGACTTCCAAGCCCTCGCGCTGGACGTAGTTCATGCAGACTTCGTACTGATTGGCGAGGCTACTGTTGTCTTCCTGTCCTTTCGTCGAGACGCGGGAATAGATGACCGCACGGCGGT
>CAWUKT010000164.1:0-4261 GCA_963923035.1 uncultured bacterium | reverse complement strand
TTCTCCATTCTCCATTCTCCATTCTCCATTCTCCATTCTCCATTCTCCATTCTCCATTCTCCTAAAAGCAAAACGCAGGCAACCCAAAGGCCACCTGCGCTGAGTGTATTTTGTTCGCGTGTTCGGGTTAGAACACGTACTTGATCTGAACGGTATAGTTCCGCGGCTCCTGGATAATCCCGGGCAGCGCTACATACTCGCGGTTGAAGGCATTTTCCAGGTGGAAAGAAGTCTTCAGGTTGTCGATGATGTCGACAGCAAAGATGAAGTCAAACACATGGAAACCGCCCGGATTCGCGAGGACCCAGTCGGCAGAACCGGGAATGGCCACGAACAGGAACTGGTCGATGCTGACAATCTCGCTCTTGCCGCGGTAGTTGGCGGTCAGGGCGTAGCGGTCATATCCGATGGTGGTACTCACCCGGTTGGTCCAGGTGGAACGGTACTTGAGGAAGACCGGATTGTCCACGCGGCGGTTGGGGTCGTCTTCTGGCAAGGAATAGGCCGTGTACATGCCCAAGGCTTCCAGGTTGAAAGCGGCGTCTTGCGGGCCGAGGGTGTTCAGGAGATCCACCAACTTGGTCGAGTCCGACTCACCATTCAGGTTTTCGGGAACGATATAGGTTACCCCTCCGGTGATGGAGAAGTAGAAATCATCCACTCCAACTTCGACGAAACCAGTGGCTTCGACTCCGGTAATCCGGGCATCCGCAACGTTACGGGCCTGGAAGACGGGGGGAGGCGGCGGGAAGACCGGTGTGGTGGGCGGTGCAATACCGAATTCTACCATGTCGTCAAAGTCCATCATGAAACCAGCGACGTCCACAAAACCCGCGACGTAGCGGTCCTTGGTACCGAATTGCAGGCCCTGACGGAATCCAACTTCAGCTGAGTAGCCCCGCTCAACCTTGATGTCCGGATTCGGAACAATGATGAGGCCACTCGCATTCGTAGCGGTATAGCGCTCGGCGATAGAGGGAGAACGGAACGCCTGGCCAAAAGAAGCCCGGACATTGGTTCCTTTGCGGATTTCGTAGTTGGCACCAGCGCGGAAGATCGGGGATTCGTTGGTGATCGAATCATCGATCAGGATATAATCATAGCGTCCTCCGACGGATACGTTTAGCTTTTCATTCACCTTGTAATCCAACTGCGTATAGGCCGCCAGGTTGATACTTTGGTGCTTTTCATTCCCATACAAGGGGCTCGCCTCCGACAAGTTGTAGATACCAGTGACCCCTGCGACCCACGTCATCCGATCATCCAGCAGGAACTTGGTGTACTGGTAGTCATTGTAGACCAACCAGTTGGTATTGCTTTGATCGGTATCGTTCACATTTCGGGTCCGCATGATCCGGCCCCGGTAGAAGTGAATGTCTTCGTTCTTCGCGAGGTACTTGATGAAGGGGTCCAATGTCCAGCGGGTATTCAGCTGTCCCCGCTGACTCTGACGGCCTGAAAAGGCACCCAGCGAGTTAAAGATGGTATCGCCTGCGAAGGAAACCACCGTGTCGCTGGGCAAGTAGGAATCCCAGAACAGGAAGGTTTGGCTGGAGTCAAAGCGGTACGCAGCATTCACCCCGAAGGTCAATCCTTTGACTTTCTCGGGACGGAAACGGGACATGGCCATGAAACGTCCCTGGAGGCTCTGGCCCGGATCACGGTAGCCGGATTCACGCCAGAAATCGGCCAGGCCGGTGATGCCGTGGTTCTTGTTCTTGCCGATGCGACGGGAGTGGAACACGTTGATACCGCCACTGGCGGCGTTTTGGTCGCCATCCCAGTCGAGACGGGGATCGGCCGGCGCGCCAAACAATTGGCCCCGCAGACGAATGGACGTCTTGGGATCCACCGGCGCGTCGTCGGTAATCACGTTGATGACACCACCCAATGCCGAAGAACCGTAGAGAACCGAGGAGGCTCCCTTCATGATCTCGATCTGGGCGATGTTGTCCGTGGGGATGAGGTCGAACTGGGCGAAGGCCGCGTCCGGAGAAAGGAGGGGCAAGCCATCCAGCATGACCATGACCCGGGAACCGGCCCCGTAGGCATAACCGGAGGAACCCCGGATATTCGGCTGGCCGTCGATGATGTCGACCCCGGAGCCCTGCTGCAATGCGTCCTCGATGTCCTGGGACGCCTGGATATCAATCTTGGAAGGTTCGATCACATCCATTGAGGTGGTCACGTCTTCCAGGTCCTGGGCATGACGCCCGGCAGTGATGATCT
Organism: uncultured bacterium; assembly: GCA_963923035.1. Classification (GTDB taxonomy): domain Bacteria; phylum Bacteroidota; class Bacteroidia; order J057; family JADKCL01; genus CAWUKT01. The sequence continues at coordinate 2,032 of CAWUKT010000164.1, read as the reverse complement.
GGGTCGACATGGTAACGCCCTGGCTACCATATACCAGATCAACTGTGTATTCGCTGACACCTGATTCTGTGGTCACTTTGACCGTGGAATCGGACTGTCCGAAATACTGAAAAGTCAGTTCAATGACTGACTCTCTGCGTGTTTGTAAAGAATAAGCACCTTCTTCGTCGGTGATTGCTCCTGCTCCGGTGGATTTGACCAACACTGTCGCGGCTTCTACCGGGGTCTTGCCGTCGCTCTCGTACAGGTGTCCGGAAACGGTGACATTCTGTGCTACCAGGTTGCCAGAAACCAATACCAAAAAGAGCCCCAACAACTGACTCAGGAGTCTAGTTTGTTTAATCTGCATATCTCATTCACATTTTACCAGCAATAAAAAAAGAGAGAGAACTATCCAGACCCACAGACGTAGGATAGCTCCCTCTTGCAATATAATACAATATCTAAAAATCAGCGGATGGCGGAGAACTTTTTAGTTTTCACGTGCTCGCCACCGTTGAGTTCTACACGTACATAGTAGATGCCAGCCGGCAAATCAGCCAGGTTGACGGGGATTTCGTATTGGCCCTGGGCGCCTTGCTCGTTGGCGACATTCAGGACACGTTGACCCAAAGTGTTCACAATGGAGACATTTACGTCGGCTACCTCGGAGACATTGTAGCTGATCTTGGTCATGTACTGGGCGGGGCTCGGAGCCACGTTCAGGTTCAGGTTCTGGACCAGAGGAGCTTCGATGGAAGTACCAGTGGTAATCCGGAAGTAAATCGGAATATCAGTGGCTGCACTCTGGGCACCGACGACAGGTACCGTCACCCAGCCGTCTCCAGCTACAATGATGGAATCGTACAGGGGATAACTGGCAGTAGCTCCATTGGGAGTTCCGGTGATGGCGACACAGCCCCGCGTCAACTGGCCGGGAGTGGTCAGGTAAACGCAACCGTTCATATTTTGGTCACAGGCCCAGGAAAGGCCAGCGGGGACGTTGCTCACAGAAGAAACAACGAAGCTGTCAAACGGAAGGGTCACACCGAACAGGGTGGTATCCGGGGGAAAGATGAATTGAACCACATCGTTGACTGCGGTTCCTACAAACATATCAGGAAGGGTATCACTCGGGAAAATTCCGGGTGCATTGTATTGCAAGTCCACAACACAAGGTGCCTGGGCCTTGGTTTGGTTTACACCAATTACAGCTACCAGGGCAAGCAATAAGGGGAAAAGTAAGTTCTTTCTCATACGCTACGCATAATAATTTTGGGGGTAATAGTAGACAAATATAGATTTATTTTTCCATTTCAGAAACATCCTCTCCCCCCGCCTTACGTACTCAAACGCGATTCCCACTGCCTTTTCTCCTCTACCCACCTACTATTTTCAACTTCCCCTTCCACCTGATCAAACCTATTGCCATCTTGTGGGTTCTCCTCCCAAAAGACCATCTGTATGCTCAATATTGGTTCCAAAGCCCCCGACTTCACCCTCCCCAACAAGGAAGGGGAATCAGTCCGTTTCTATGATCTCCTCGCCCAGGGCCACGCGGTGCTCTATTTCTATCCCAAGAATGAGACCCCGGGTTGCACCAAGGAGGCCTGTGCCTTCCGCGACCAGTACGAGGACTTCAAGGAAATTGGGGCGGAGGTCATTGGGGTCAGTGCCGACTCGACCTCTTCTCACCTCAAGTTTGCGAGCAACCGCCGCCTCCCGTTTGTGCTGCTCAGCGATCCCAAGTTCGAGGTTCACAACCTATACGACGCCAAACCTTCCCTGTTCGGCATTTTCCGCGCCCGGATCACCTATGTCATCGACAAGGAGGGCACGGTCCGACACGCTTTCAGCTCCCAGTTGAACATCAACAAGCACATTTCGGAAGCGTTGGAGGTGTTGAAAAAGCTCTAGGGCAAAGTTTCCCCGTTCCATTACCCCTTTTCTTTGGTGAGACCGCGATGCCGCGGTTCCGCACCGCGATGCCGCGGTTCCAGACCGCGATGCCGCGGTTCCGCACCGCGATGCCGCGGTTCCAGACCGCGATGCC
>CAWUKT010000163.1:0-4317 GCA_963923035.1 uncultured bacterium | reverse complement strand
GTGTCCTGGCGAGTCGGACGGAGAGGAAAATTGGGCGTTTTTCAGGACCGACTAGTGAATCGCATCCACGCGAACCTGCGGCCCTGGAGCAGTTTTTTCAACTGTTCCAAACCACTTGCAGGACGGACCCAACGACTGCCGCCAAACTCTGCCTGAACAATAATAAATCCCGCCCTTGGAAAGGGGTATATATTCTCAGCCGATTTATGTCGATTCAGAAGAACCAAAACAGGGACTATGTCATTCCCCGCCCTGAAAGCACCGGGGAAGCCGACGGTCGTTATGCGTTGCACTTCTACCAGATGGAGTCCGAAACCCTGCAAATGGCTTTGACCCATTGTAACGATAGCGCGATGTGTACCCGCTTGCTCCTTGTCATGGAGGAGGCCGCCGCCGCGAATGAGTACCTGAACGCTTATGTCCTCGTGGTGCTGGACCGGAAGGACAAGGACTTCGTGATCCATGTGAGTTTCCGGGAATTGGACCTGTTTCTCGGTGAATTTCCTGGTGTTCAAGTAGCAGGGATGAACGGAGAACAAGTCAAGCAGCATTATCAAAACCTGTTTCCCGAAAACCAGAGGGAAGAACTGGCAGAAGAAAAAGCAGTGTAAAGCGTCAAAAAAGTAGTGCATTTATTGAGGAAAAAGAAGCAATCAGCAAGCTAAAGAGACCCTGACTTTTCGAACCGAAACCATTTCAGACGAACCACCAGCCCCCACCATTTGTGAGGGGCTTGACAAAAGTTGAAAAGGTAACGGTTTGAACGTATGAAGAGAATAGCAACCGCCATTTTAATGGCCTGGGTGGGTATTGCCTTGATCAAAGCGCAAACCCCACCGTGCGACACCGCATTTTTTACGCTGGCAGATACCCAATTCTGCCCCACCGCCCCGGTACTGGCTCCCGATACCGCCCATCCGGCCAATGGCTATTTTTCGGCTTCCTTGGGTCTGGTCGTCGATTCGCTGGGAAATGTCAATCCAGGGGCTAGTTTACCCGGTCTCCACGACCTCTACTACACTGTGCTGGACTCCTGCGCGGATACTTTCACCGTGACCGTCAAAATCCTGCCACCTGGAGACGCTAGCTTTATCTATCCCGATTCACTTTTCTGCCTTCCCACTCCCAATCCCCTTCCTCTCATTACCGGCGATTCAGGAGGCGTGTTTAAGTCTTCCAGTGGTCTATTCCTTGACAGCCTCATCGGGGAGATTTACCTCAACCAATCAGCCACCGGCCTGCATCTGGTGACCTATTCGGTCGATTCAATTTGTCCTGATACCGCGTCATTCTCCCTGATCCTTGCCGATACCGACGATGCGTCTTTCCTCTATCCCGACTCCGAATACTGTACCGGAGGCCAAGACCCCAATCCAATATTGATTGGAGGCAGTGGTGGTTCTTTTTCGGCCTCATTGGGAATTCTGATTGAAGGAAATACGGGAAAAATTGATCTCAGCCAGTCCAATTCCGGCCCCCACGTCATCACTTATGCCACCAATGGAATTTGTCCCGATACCGCCCAATTCTTTCTGAACATCACCCAAAGTCAGAATCCCCATTTCAGCTATCCCGCTCCTATCTGCGCGGGAGGCCCGAACCCATTGCCACTTGTGACCGTGCCGGGAGGGCAATTTGTTGCCCTCTCGTCCGGCTTGGTCCTGGCCGATTCCCAGAGCGGGGAAATCGACCTGGACCTCACCCCATCGGGGAGCTACCCCATCCGCTACAGTACCCCCGGTCCTTGTGCCGATAGCGCCGTAGCGGTCGTGGTAGTCCAAGACCGCAGCCCGGCCAGCTTCCATTATCCCGATACGAGTTATTGCAACGGAACGCCTATTGCGGCCCCAATCATTACCGGACAAGGAGGAGGGACATTTTCCTCAATTGATTCCTCGTTCATTCTCGATAGCCAGAGTGGTTTTGTGGACCTGGGAGCCTCCCCAACGGGATTCTTTACCGTTAGCTATACCAGTCCGGGAACTTGCCCCGATACTGCATCTTTTGTCCTTGAAATCGCTCCTCAAGGCAATGCCGCCTTCTCCTATATCCTCGGCAATTACTGCATCTCCGATCCCAACCCGATCCCAACGGTTACCGGGGATACCAATGGCTATTTTTCCCCTCTTCTTGGGGGCGTCGCAGTGGATTCCGCCACCGGTACCATTGACCTTGGAGCCAGCCAACCGGGGGATTCCATCCTGATCCGGTACACCGTACCGGGAATTGGGGGCTTCTGTCCTGACAGCAGCGTCCAAAGGGTGCGAATCTTCGCTCCTGATTCCACCGTCAGTCTCAGCTATTCCAAATCAGCTTTTTGCCCCGAGGAAACCGACCCTGTCCCCATCGTTACAGGTCAAACCGGGGGTATTTTTCAGGCTTCTCCGCCCGGTTTGGTGCTGTCTCAATTCACCGGGGAAGTCGACCTCTCGGCCTCTCAGCCGGGTACTTATCAAATCCGCTATTTTCCGCCCGGAGCCTGTACCGATACGTTGAACGGATTTACCCTGAAGCTCAATGCCACCGATGTTGTCAGCGTCCGTTATCCGGGAGACGAGTTTTGCACCGGAACGGGATTGATAGCGCCATTGGGACTAACTGACAGTCTTGGTCGCTTTTTGGAGCCTTCCGGCTTTCTGGTTTTCGATGATCCCAATTGGGGCGGGATTGACCTGGACAGCAGCCGGGCCGGGGCTTATCTGATCCGCTATACTTCCGGGAGTGCTTGCCCAGATGATACGGTCCTTTCCTTGACCCTGCACCAAAGCCCGGAGGCGTTGCTCCTTTCCAATCCCAACGATCCCACCATTTGCGAAGGCGAAAGCATTGATTTGCTCGGCTTTGGCGGGGACCAATTTGAATTTTTCCGCAACGGTTCTGTAGTCCGGGGTTTTGACTACGACAACCTGTTCCAGCCTCCATTTCTCATTGCCGACGGAGACCAATTCAGCCTGACGGTTCGCAACGATCTTGGCGGCTGCACTGATCGCGACAGCGTGACAGTTTCAGTTCGCCCGGCTCCATCGCTTTCATTCCTCGACTATGACAGTACCTTCACGGATGGCGAAGCCTTCGCGGTGACTTTTCAGCCCAGTCGGGACAGTGTCAGGGTCGATTGGTGGTTCGAAACCACCGGACGGGTCCAACCTCAAAGTGATAGCGGGAGCACTCCCATTTTACGGGCGGGGAGCTTTTGGCGGGAAGAAGTGGAATTCAGCATCGAATCCAGCAATGAAGTAGCTGAAATACTCTTTTTCATCCGGCCCCGCACTGGCTCTTGTCTTGGCGAGACCGACACAATCAAGGTTCTCATTCTCCCCGACAGCAAAATATTCATCCCCCAGGTCATGACTCCCAATGGAGACGGGGCCAATGATGTTTGGGAGATTCGCCACCCTCCCGGCATCAGGGAAAGCCAGTGGACCATTACCGTTTTCAACCGGGCCGGAGGCAAGGTCTGGACGCAGGAGGGACTCGCCCCGGTTTGGGACGGGGGGACCAACCCGGATGGGGTCTATTGGTGGATCGCCGAAAATATCCGAACCGGGGAGCAACTCACCGGAGGACTGACCATCAAACGCAAATAGCATCATTCTTACCACTCAATTTTCACATCCATGAAAAGCCAAATTCAGATTCGAAAAAATGAACTGTCCGGCCATGACCGGAGCATGCGCACCCAACAGCCGGGCCGACGTTTGACTCCTCCCAAGACCGAGCTCTCAGCGGGGAGCGGATTGCTCAAAAGTACCGTCGGGCGGGGCGGAGACAACCATCCCGATGACCTGAAGGCATTGGGAGAATACCTGCACCGGAACGGAGCGCCTTTTGCCCTCATTGCCCAACTGATCACCCCCTTGACCAACGGTCCTCTGATAGAACGCTACCAGAGAGAAGTACTTGGATTCAGGAATCCCGACGGGCGGATTGATCCCGGAGGTAAGACCATTGGTGCCATACAGGAGTTGCAGGGGCGGGAGATTGTTATAGGGTGGTTTGCTCGGAAAAAGGAAGGCGGAAAGGACGTAAAGACCGAAGCAGGAGAAATTCCATCTGTGCTGTCTGAATCCCAATTTTTCAGCCAGTATGACCAGGGAGCGCCCTGTGTCCCCCTTTCCTTGCTCAAAGCGAACCTAGGCAAAAGAAGCTCGGAGAGATCGTACCGGAATGTGGGCTGTTATCAAACCTGCCGCTATATGTTGATGCAAGCGGGGTTTACCCCCGGTTCCAAGTCTGATGCAGAGTACCTGTTGGAGATGGAAACTAGTGTGGCGGCTCATTAGTTAATAAACTATTTTATTCGTACCTTTACGGTAT
>CAWUKT010000162.1:0-4785 GCA_963923035.1 uncultured bacterium | reverse complement strand
ACGCCGGCGGGACCGCCGGCCGGTGCGCCCGGCTGAACCCAGCCAAGGCCCCCGCAAACCGGAGGTGCGCACAACAAGCGGCAAATCGAAGATGCCCTTCCCACCAACCAAAACCCTCCAATCCCCTAAGTCATAGCCAAAAACAATATCCCCTCCCCCCCATCGTTTTAACAGTACAGAGAATCAGATAGCAATTATTTCGACATTGAATCATTGTTATGAACGGCCTCCTGAATTGCCCGTGGTGCGGGAAAAAGGAAAGCCAACCAACCTGGGACCATCCGGTACAATACGGGATGGTTTGCTGGCCATTTAGATTGGTCGGCCCAAAGGAATTGGGGCATTTGGCCCCCAGACTTGACCGATCTGAGCCAAGGCTCCTTTTCCTTTCCCGAATTTCTCCAACCCAAATCCCCCTGACCGTGCGCGATCAGGGGGATTTCACATGGGGCCCCAATGTGGATGGGCTCTTACTTCACGCTTTTTCTTTGGAGTATAGAACTCCTTCACCCGCAAAAAACAGTACCCATTGAATAAACCCCAAGGTGCATAGAGCAGCCTTCCAAAGCTCTATTTGGGGTATTCCATGGCCTTGCCCTACCTTTGTTGACAAGTATCATGATCATCAAGCACCAGCATTTTGACCTCAGCCAAATGATCGTCCTCGAACGGGTGGTCTTCCAACCCCCGTTGCGAACGGACGCTTCCATGCACGGAGAGGCCTGCTTTCTCTACGCCGTCAACGGACAGTCCATCCTGTACGCGGCCACCGACCAGGACACCCTCCGCACCTGCGAGGGCGTGGTCATGAAATGTGGCCAATACATCAACTTCTGGCAACCCAGCCAGGGCGAGGAACCCTTTGAGGCCCTGGCCGTCCACTTCAAGCCGGAGATCCTCCAGCTCGTCTACGAGGACAAATTGCCCGAATTCCTCAGCACCAGCGGTCCCCCCAGTTCCCGGCCCATCCAGCACGTGCAGGTCGACAAGATGATCCAGAACTACGTGGAGTCATTGGTGTTCTACTTCGAGAACCCCTCACTCGTCAACGACGAGTTGGTCAAACTCAAGGTCAAGGAACTGATTCTCCTGCTCATCAATACCGATGGCAGCCAGGAAGTCCAACGCATCCTCGGAGACCTCTTCAATCCCACCCGCTATTCTTTCAAAGAGATCATCCACGCCCGCTTGTTCGACGACCTCTCCATCCAGGACCTGGCCCTGCTGACCCATCTCAGTGTCTCCTCCTTCAAGCGCCGCTTCAAGGAAGTCTTTGATGATACCCCGGCCCGCTATATCAAGGCCAAGCGCCTCGAAAAGGCCGCGGAACTGCTCAAACGGACCGACGACCGCATATCCGATGTCGCCTACGACTGTGGATTCAAGGAGCTGGGCCACTTCTCCAAGTCCTTTGCCGCCCACTACGGTTGCTCCCCCAGCGAGTACCGGAGCCGGAGTTGAGAAAAGGTTCAGCGAAAGCGTCAATTCCTCCCATTACCCGGCCACCTACCTCCCCCAATAGCAGAACCAAAACGGGTTTTAACAAAAAATGCCTACCTTGAGGGCAGGTTTAAGGCATTTTAATTTTTGACGTATGATCCATGACACTCAGGGACCCGAGCGGGCAAACGCTTCGGGCCACTTCGACCGCGAATCCAGTAGTGGGGTCCAGACCCGTATGGCGCCCACGTTCCAACTGATGAACTCCGGGGAGGCCAGTACTTCCGGAGCCGCTTCCGGTGGGAATTCCTCCCAATCCAATTCCAATAAGACTTCCCGGGAAGATGATTTCTTCGAAGCATTTTACGGCCAGCACCAACTCGGGACAGGTAAAGATGCCTATACCGATGTCGACGAGACCGACAAAGCCAAAATCATGGGCGGGGTAGTTCCTTTGACCGAAGTGTTTGACAGCTCCACCATTGTCTGCAATTGCTTTGGCTGGGCCCACGGCATCAATGCCGATTTGGGAGAGGAACTTTCCCGCGTGGTAGATTGGAAGGAACACTACGATGTGGTGGCTCCCGGTCAGGCGGATGTGGTGGTGTGGGGCCGGAAAAAGGGGGACAATGAGGATTATTGGGAGGCCCTGCATGCCTCGGTCAAGCTCAGCGTGGCGGAACTGGCTGAACGCCTGGAAGAGTTCACCGGGGAAACCCTGGATCCCAAAAAGCTCACCAAGGCAGGCATTTCGGGGGATTGCTGGTCCTCGGCGGGAGGTATGGGTTACGGGGTGATGGTCCATCCCCGGGACTGGTACGAAGGCGGAGAGTACGGTACTGCATTGGCGTACCTGAAAAGGAAATGACCCGAAGGAAGGTCGCTGCGGTGGGGGAAAAATGATTCTCTGGACGGAACTGCGCTTGGGCGGGAGGTGCGATGGCATTTTCCTTCCCCCTCTCCCCTACCCAGCTCTGATACCTGATCGGGCGGACGGTTGATCCAAATCGACCAATCATTGAACTTTTCATCCCATTTTCCAAGCTGGTTCACTGGCATCTTTGGTTCGTAATCATTTGTACCACTCAAAAATTCCAAGAAAATGAATGCGTTAACCAAAGTTGCAGTACCTATGTTCCTCCTGTTCTTTTTTGCCCAGACCAGCCACGCCCAGAAAAAGGTCAAGACCTTCAAAGTTTCCAAGGTCATCGAGTTGCCCGCCGAGACCGTCTGGGCAATTGTCGGGGAAGATTACGGCTCCATTGCCAATTCCCACCCCAAAATCATCAGCTCCAATTATATCCATGGCACCCTCCAGGCCGGAGAAGGCGCGGAGCGGGTCTGTCTCTTCAATGAAAAAGGCACCCAATTCCTGAAGGAAAAGATGACGGACTACGACGCGGCCAACATGACCTTCGTGAACAAGGTCTTCCAGGCGGGTAAATTTCCAGTCGATCCGGAGGTCACCCAGGCGATCTACAAGGTGGAAGACCTCGGCGATGGCACGTCCCGGTTCTCGTTTGACATGCAATTCCGGACCAAGCCGGCCATGATGGGCGGCATGATGAAGGGCCAGTTCAAGAAGTTGATCGAGGATTATTTCATCGCGGTGGAGCACCACGCCCGGACGGGAGAAAAGGTCACCCAGGAGAACTTCAAGGAAATCAAAAAGCAATACAAGTCTTGAGTTAAACCGGCTTCAGAGTAATCGAAATGCGCAGCGGCTGCCTCCTTGTTCCGGGGGCAGCCGCTTTTTGGGGCAAAATGGGCCACCGAAGAATCTATTGTCTTCATGTCTTATCCCCAAATAAATGGGCCGAATTCTGAATGATCTTCAAATATAGGTGGGAGGTTCCAACGCGAAGGTAAATTAGCCCTACGCGTTGGTAAATGAATTTAACTCTGACCTAAATGAATTTGGGTGCCGACCCAAATGAATTTGGGTCGAAGGTAAATTGGCCCAGCTCAATGGTAAATGAATTTGGGGGCGTACCCAAATTGGCCCTACGCTGAGGAAGGTTAGCAAATATTTAAGCTATTGAATTACAGATGGTTTCGTGTAAATTCAATTGGTGGGTCGAAAATAGGGCGAAAACCAAAATCACATTGAGTTTATCACCTCAGTTTCAAATATAAGGTAAGAGTTGGATAAAGATAAGGCTTATGATTAATTGGCATTCTTTTTCAATTTTTACGGAGAGGTGGTAGATTGGAACCGTCAAGGTCTGGCCCAATCCAACATGCCTCCATTTGCTTGGCTTTTGTCGACTTTTTCCCTTAGATACAGGTCGTAAAGTATCCGGTTTTGCCCCTTTCTATTCTGAATTGATTTTAAACATGCCCTTTTGTCCTTGCAATGATGAAAAAAAGACAATTTCCTCCATGAAGGACTGCATTGTGGTATACGCGAGGTAATTGAGGAAGGCTCGGGAGCGTATCGAAATATGGGGGGAGCATCAAGGGAATAACCCCGCTGGACGATGGGTAGGGATCGGTTTTTCTATTGATTGGGGTGTTTTCTTTTAAGGTTGGCTTTTAGGTAGTCTCGGACCTGGACTAGCCACTCATTGTAGGTCATTTTCCATAGGGAAGGCAATACTGCTGCAAAATAGTCTTTCCTAATTGCTTCCTCCAGTTGAGTTTCCGACAACTTGAGATCAATCAATCTAGTTAAGTCTCGTATAGTATCTACCACAATATCTTGTGGTTCATTTTCTAGGAAGAAATTAAGTGCGTGAGAATAGTCATTTGCCTGATCAACCCCTTTTGACCTATTGATTTCTATCCACATTTGGTGAAAATATCCTTCCAATAGATATTTTACCTCGGGACACTTTTCAGTAATGATTTGCATGATGTTTTAATTGGGGACCGGGAATGAAGTTAATATTTGAAATCCGTGTTCTGATCTATTTTTTATCAGAACGATCAATGCTTTGCTTGATGATTCAGAATGATGGTTTCCTCTTTGAATAACCCTGCCTATTGGAAAATCTAGTTCGATTTCCCTGGTAAATGTTCCCCGGCCTGTATTTATCCATTCATCAATTTCTGAACGAAACTGTCTAACAAACCGCCCCTGAACCCGATTGGCAGTAGCCTCATTGGTAAATGTTGAAGCTGCTTCAATTGCAGGATCATCCCTCAACCTCTTCCGCAACCAATTATCAGACTTCCCAACATGCTTTTCAATGGTATGTCCTTTCCCCTCCTCGTGGTCCTGAATATTCCGCCGTCCCGGCGTAAAATCCCCGTCCACCACCTTCGGTGACAACTGCAAGATCCGGTAGTGCCCCGGCTGGCTGGGCTTCGCCTCCTCTTTGTACCGCACCTTGTACTTCCGCT
>CAWUKT010000161.1:0-4858 GCA_963923035.1 uncultured bacterium | reverse complement strand
GAGAGGACAGGAAACGGGAGAATCACTCCTCCTGTTTTCTTCCTACTCGATTACTTTTCCGCGGTCTGTTTCATTGTTCCCCGATTCGTTGTATCATTGACGCAAGCGAGCTAAAGTGATCCAGGCCCACCGCATATCGTTGATCATACCCTGCTACAATGAAGAGGAGGGGCTGCCCTTTGTGCTGGAAAAAGTGCCCGGTTTGGTGGACGAAATCATCATCGTAGACAACAATTCCACGGACCTGACCTCCCAGGTTGGGGCCGAGATGGGCGCCCGGGTGATCCGGGAACAGAAACAAGGCTATGGTTACGCCTACCACCGCGGCTTCGCCGCGGCCAACGGCGACCTGATTGTCACCATGGATGGCGACGGAACCTATCCCCCCGAGGAAATTCCCCGGCTGCTCGGGGTCCTCATGCAGGAAAACCTCGATTTCATTTCTGCCTGCCGCTTTCCCCTCGACAATCCCGCGAACATGGACCCCGTCAGTAAATTCGGGAACCGGGTCCTGACGCTGACCACGCGGGTGCTGTTCGGATACGCCCTGCGCGACTCCCAAAGCGGCATGTGGGTCTTTCGGCGGAGCGTCCTCGACCAGCTTCGCCTGGAGAGCAACGGAATGGCCCTCAGCGAAGAGATCAAGATTGAAGCCATCCGCCGAAAGCTACGCTTTCGGGAAGTGCATATCCCTTACCACTTGCGCTACGGCAAGAAAAAAATCAAAAAGTTCAGAGATGGAATCCGGAACCTGGCGTACCTGTTCCGGTTGCGATTTCGTAGGTAAAGCACGAGCCCTCAGGCTGTAGAATTTTGCTCATCCTCGCCATCGACGGGGCGAGAAAACCAGGAGCGATACAAGTTCAGCAGGCCAGGAGCCGTGAACAGTACGACCAGCGAGAGCAGGAGGGCGAGTTCAAACCAAGTATTCATAATTTCCTCCTTCAATTGTGACGCACGACGGCGTCGGGTTTGTCAATAGTTAGCACGGTAGGCATTGGACCGGGGTACGTGCTGTTTGTTTTGGAATAGAGTTCGATCTTGTTACTATTTTAGACTCCTCTTCCCTCAAAAAGGTTGCATGGAGAATGAGAAAAAAGTGGTGGAAGTAAGAAAAATAGTTCGAAAAATGAAATATCGGAAAATTTGAAGCAAGTGGGTGGGGAGAAATTAAGAAATGGAAGAAAATTAAATGCGAAATGGGGCCGGGAAAATGAGCGCATTTGTTATTTTCCCCCATGCCGATCACCTACCAATCGCCCGACCGCGATCGCTTTTCCGGAATCAAAGTCACGTCCCGTTACCTCACCATGCGCGATGGTGTGCGGCTGGCCGTGGACGTCTATTTTCCCGAACCCTACGACTTCCGCCAACCGCTCCCCGTCCTGTTGCATCAAACCCGCTACTGGCGGCGCACCCGCTTCAAGTGGCCCTACCGGTGGTTCATGTCGCCCTTCCAGGGCTCGGCCGGTCGCCTCGTCAAGGAAATCGTCCTGAGCGGCTACGTCCTCGTGAACGTGGACGCCCGCGGTTCGGGCGCCTCCTTCGGCAGCCGCGTCTATCCCTGGATGCCCGACGAAGTCGACGACGGAGTCGAGATCGTGGATTGGATCATCCAGCAACCCTGGTCCAATGGCAACGTTGGTGCGGTCGGCATCTCCTATACCGGGACCGCCGCGGAATACCTCGCGACCCGAAACCACCCCGCGGTGAAGGCCTATATGCCGCTGTTTTCCCTCTACGACATCTATACGGACATCGCATTGCCCGGCGGGATTCCCCACGACGGATTTATCTCCCGTTGGGGCCGCGCCAATGCCCTCCTCGACGCCAATCAAAATCCTTTGCCCTATCCCATCGCGAAGCTCCTGATTCAGGGAGTAGCACCGGTCAAAGGGCATGAGAGTGAATTGTCCCGGGCCCTGGAGGCGCATGAGGACAACTTAAATGTGGATGAGACGAGTAAGGGGATCATGTTTCGGGGCCAAACGCCTGGGGGAGGCGGGGCTGTCCAGATAGTAGACGACATGAGCATTGGGCCCATTCAAGGAAATTACGAGAGCGGAGCCTTCCTCAGCGGTAGTGGCTGGTACGATGGTGCCTACCAACTCTCTGCGATCAAGCGCTTCCGCAACCTGGATTTGCCTTACAATAAGCTGGTCATCGGAGCCTGGAGCCACGGCGGCAAGTGGCATACCTCGCCGGGCTATTCCGGGCCGAACCAGGATGACTTGCCCGCCCTGGCGACCCATTATTTTGACCATTTCCTCAAGGGCTACGATACGCCGGCTACGGACACGCCTCGGGTCCAGTACTTCACGATGCAGGAAGAAAAATGGAAAACGGCGGATCAATGGCCGCCCAAAGGGACCGAAATGGTGCCGCTGTGGTTGGACAAGGGGCAGAAGCTCGTGACCAAGGCCCCGGCCAGCCGGGGCGTCGATGTGCTCCAGCACGACCCGACCTCCGGGACAGGCGAATTGACCCGCTGGCGGGCCCTCGCGGGGTTGGTGCCCACCCACAAGTACTACCCCGACCGGCGGGAACAGACCCGGCCGCTCCTGCACTACCAGACGGCCCCGTTGTCCGCCGATGCCGAAGTCACCGGCCATCCCATCCTCGAACTGTGGATCCAGACCCGGGAAAGCGATGGCAGCATCTTCATTTACCTCGACGATGTCCTACCCAATGGCGACCTGAGATACGTCACCGAGGGCCTGCTCAGGGCATCCCACTGCAAGGAGTCCGATGCGCCGGACCCCATGCAAGGCATTGTGCCGGTGCGGAGCTTCAAGGAAGCCGATTCCGCCCCGCTGCCAGCGGGCGAGCCCACCTTGTTGCGGATTGATTTGTTGCCCACCTCCTACCTTTTCCGGGCCGGCCATGCCATTCGACTCACCCTTGCCACGGCCGACAAGGACAATTTTGCGGATTTGAACCGGGAGGGGAGCGAATATGGAATCTTGTGGGGAGAGCGGCAAGGAGGGCGGTTGTTGCTACCAGTAGGGGCAAAATAAAACCGGATACCTGTGCGGCATCCGGTAACAATAATACTTTTGACTCTTTTTAAATAACAGTTAAAACAAAAAAGAATAAGAATATAGCTATCACTCGTATATACAATTATTTGAAAATCGTTTGCAGAGCCACATCTTTCCTGAAGTCTTGACAGGAGATGTGACGGTGGTGGAGCCAGACCAGTGGCCATTTACGGTTGCGGCCATAGGAAGGATTTGGATGGCAGGTTTGAGAATGAGGGCCAGTTTGCGGGGCATGTATTCCGTGATGATGGTATGACCATCGAATGAATTCCCCGGGTATTTTCCAATTCCTTTTTTCCATGTTGGCAAGGCTGAAAACCAGATGAGAGGACTAAATCTACTGGTTACAATTGCCAGTCTGTACTCTTGGTTTCAATGAACGAAATCTATCTGATCGCAAAGGATTGCCTTTTCGAAGCCCTAAACTGAAGGGAGGCGATCAGTTTAAATTTGCTATATGCAACAATATTGCATTTTGGGGACTTTTGCAACCGTGTTGCAAAAATAATTAAAGGGATGGGGAGTAGGGGACAAATGGAGACTGTATGGGGTTGGAGTGTAGGAAGGCGGGTTGAGTTGGGAAAAAAGGGAGGGGAACCGGGAGAAAAAAAAACGTTTGGTCGAGGGGAAAAATGAATTGGTCGACGGAAATGGGGCCTCTGCGAAAAATTGAGTTCACATTTGCTTGACTTCGATAAAGAACATTTAACCTCTGTTTTACCACTATTTCAAGCCCCAAGCTGAACTTTGTACCATTACTTTTTCACCCTAAATAATTGAACCCCAAACGATACATGAAATCTTTACTCAATACCCTCTTGATCCTGGTCGCCTTCGCATTTGCGGGTCAGGTGAATGCCCAAGGAACCTTCGTGGACGACCTGAATGACGTGATCGATGGCGCCAAAGACGCCCGCGATGCGGCCAAAGGTATCCGTTCGGCCCTGAAGACCCTCACCGTCGACTATTTCCAACTGAACAACCCGACCCCGAATACGGCTGCTTACATCGCCACTTCGAACAACGGATTTGCGGACGTGGAAGATGCCTTTGACATCATTTCCGATGCCATCGCTGCTGCTGCCGCCAAGAATCCCCAGATCAGCACGACCACGATCGACAACCTGAACGACATCGTGGTGGACCGCGTCGACGCAGCGGCCGGTGAAGCCTTCAACCTGGTCAATCAAATCAACGCCAACAACCGCAGTGCGGCCCGGGCTTCGGCCAAGGTCATCCGCGGTCTCCTCAACGAAGCCATCCAGGCCGCCAAGGCCATCATCGATGAAGCGAATGCCCTCAAAACCCTTCCCGGCGTATTCAATGTCCGGATCGTACTGGAAGACGCTGCGGGCAACCCCGTCGGCTCAAATGGCATCCAGGGCTTCTTCGCCACCGAAGTCGGCACCAACAACCTCATCTGGGCCGGCGCCCAGCAGGGACAGGATCCCTATGTGTTCACGAACCTCCCCGGCGGCACCTACATCTTTGATGGTGTCCAAGGTTATTTTGACGGCGTGAGCAGCACCCAGGCCACCATTTCTTCGAGCTCCCCGACCAATGGAGCCGGTGAAGTCGAGGTGACCTTGATCTACTGGTCCGAATAATTACGGAATCACAACCTTGATTTGATAGCCGCCCCATTGGGGCGGTTTTTTTTGCCTGAAAAAGCTCTATCGGGCTGCGGTCACGCGGTCCGGGACCGCGATAACGCGGTCTGGGACCGCGATCACGCACTCTGGGACCGCGGTCACGCGGTCTGGCACCGCGATCACGCGCTCCGGGACCGCGGTCACGCGGTCTGGGACCGCGGTCAC
>CAWUKT010000160.1:0-4958 GCA_963923035.1 uncultured bacterium | reverse complement strand
TATTTAGGTTGGAGGTAGGGGGGAGGGGGCAAATAGGTGGAGGGGGGGACCTCGATGGTAAATACAATTATACTTGGAGGTAAATAGAATTAGGGTTGGAGGTGGGTGAATTCGGGTCAGAGGTGGGGGCATTGAGGTCGAAGCCGAACTCAATGGGGTCGGAGGGAAATGGAATTGGGGGGGAGGGCAAATTCAATATGGTCGGTGGAGGGGGAATTCGGGGCTTGGGACAATGAATTGAGCCTGGAGGTGGGCGAATTGAGGTTCAGGGCGAATTCACCCACCCCAGCTTTCCGTGGATTTGCTTCCGCGAAGAGAAAGCAGGGCCGTGAGGCCGCCCAATGGGCATTTTGGTGGAAGCAACTTCCACCAAAGCGGGAAGGGTGAGTGGGCGAGTCGAGTTTTACCTCCTCAGCTTTCGTGGAAGTTACTTCCACGAAAAAACAACAGGGCCGTGAGGCCGTCCAGTGGGCATTTTGGTGGAAGCAAATCCACCCAAACGCACTGGTACCAGCAAGAAGGGAAAATCCGGCCCCCAACGCCGTGACAAAGGTTGGGGACCGGTTCCGTCAATTCACTAATTGGTTTAGAAGATCAGTAGAGCAGACAGGTGTTCCAGTTCGGGATGTAAACCCCGCAGATCACGCCCGTATTGTAGCGGGAGCAGAACTGACCTTGGGGGGGCCAGGTGCGCGGCTCGCGACAGGCCGTGCGGTTGCCGAGGTTCTGCATGGTATTGTCGTTCATCTCGATGTAATTGTACTCCTGGTTGGCGACCTCTTCTGCGGTCGTCTTGAAGTATTCAATCACCGAGTTGCCTTCTTCATTCACACCATAGACGGCGTAGTAGTAGCCGTTGACGTCATTGTGATGGACGTTGACGGCAGAAACATCGGCGACGAATTCCGGGAATTGCTGCTCGAAGCGCTCTTGCAGGGCGCAGTTCGACGTGGTCATCACGAACTCGGCAGAATAGCTGTTCGCCGGAGCTTCGGGCACAGGGTTAGAGGATGCTTCGGGGGCGGGGTTACCAAAACCCAATGCCGCCAGCATGCTGGTCAACAAGACTAAGATTTTCATACTGTTGAGATTTAAGTGAGGGTGTATAAAAGAGAATTAAATCTTCACTACTTCGATTTCGATCATTCAATGGCCTCAATATAAAGGGATTTGGAGGAGAGATAAAAGGGAGTCAGGGCGAACGGGAAGGGCAGGGGTGAAAGATAAATGGAGGCAACTGGAACCGATTGCCAACAGGAGGCAAGGTTTGGCGGAAAGATGGCGGGGCAGATGGGGCTTGAGGATCAGAGGGCTAGGGAAATGGCGGCTGAACCGGAATCAAGAGATCTTGAAATCCTTGCCTGTGGGGGCTGCGTCAGAGAATGGATAAAAAACATGGGGACCGGGTCAAATGCCGGTCTTGCAGCAGGGATCGGAGTCATTGTTGGAGTCCCCCACTGGAGACGACGACGGAGAGCCCGGTCCGCAGGAGCTGCCCCACTCCCCCAATGCCCCCATCGGTTCACCTCCGACCAAGGTGATCCTTCCCTGAACCTTGCCCGTTTATATGGCAATATTCGCCCCATCTCGCTATCTTCGTCCCATGCAAGGAACCAAGCGCCTCCAAAAATTGTCTGAATCGGCGACCCTGGCCATGGCCAAGAAAGTCCGTGCGCTCAAGGCGGCCGGGAAAGACGTGATCGGGCTCACGCTCGGGGAACCTGACTTTGATACGCCGGCCCATATCGGACAGGCGGGCATCCAGGCGATCCACGATGGCCATACGCACTATCCGCCGGTGGCGGGCATCCCCGATCTCCGGGCGGCGGTGGCCGAAAAGTACCAGTGCGAATATGGGCTGGACTATACGGCGGCCAATGTCGTGGTCTCTACGGGCGGGAAGCAGTCCCTGGTGAATGTCATTATGGCGCTGGTCGATCCGGGGGAGCGGGCGATCTTGCTGGCGCCCTACTGGGTCTCGTATATTGAGATGCTGAAGATGGCGGATGCGGAGATTGATGTGATCGAGACGACGGTGGAGCAACAATATAAGGTCAGCCCCGAACAGTTGGCCGCGGTGATCCAACCGACGACCCGACTCATCATTCTGAATAACCCCAGCAATCCCACTGGTGCGACCTATACCCGGGATGAATTGGCGGCGCTGGTAGAGGTCCTGGCCCAGCACCCCGACTTGTATATCATCTCCGACGAGATCTATGAATACCTGACCTACGATGTCGAGATGACCTGTCTTGCGACGTTCGAAAGTATCCGCGACCGGGTCATCATCATCAACGGGGTCTCTAAGGCCTACGCGATGACGGGTTGGCGGATCGGCTTTACGGTCGCACCTCAGTGGATCGCGGCGCTCTGTGAAAAGTACCAGGGTCAGATCACTTCGGGGGCGAGCAATATCTCCCAGCATGCGGCCCTGGAGGCTGTTCGGGGGACGCAGGAGCCGGTGGGCGTGATGCGGGACGATTTCAGGAAGCGTCGGGACTATGTTTACGGGGTCCTGAATGGAATTGAAGGGGTACAGACGCCACTTCCCGAGGGGGCGTTCTATTTCTACCCGGATTTTTCGGGGCTGTTTGGTAAACAGACTCCCGGTGGTACGGTCATCAGCGATATTGATGTGCTGTGCAATTATTTGATTGAGGAAGCCTTGGTGGCGGTGATTACGGGCCGGGCATTTGGGACGGAGAAGCATGTGCGCATTTCTTACGCGTACAGCATGGAGATGCTGCAAGAAGCGATGGCCCGGATTGAAAAGGCATTGTCTGCGCTGGTATGATTCAAAAATCTGAAGTTGACATTCTGGAACAACGGTTGCCAGGCCTGCGGATGCTGGTCATTGGCGACCTGATGCTCGACCAATACTTGTGGGGCCGCGTGGAGCGGATTTCGCCGGAGGCGCCGGTGCCGGTGATCGATGTGGCGAAGTCGGAGGGGCGACCGGGCGGGGCGGCGAATGTGGCGCTGAATGCGGCGGCGATGGGGGCGAAGGTCTTGTTGAGTGGGGTGGTGGGAGATGATGGGGAAGGGGAGCGGCTGCTTTCGCTGTTGGGGGAGCAGGGCTTTGATACGGAGACGGTGCTGGTGGTGCCGGGGCGGCCGACGACGACGAAGACGCGGGTGATTGGGAACCGGCAGCAGATGTTGCGGGTGGATCGGGAGGATCGGTCGGCGTTGGAGGCGGATTTGCGGGCTGAATTGGTGGCGAAGGTGAAGGCGCGGTCGGGTGATTTCGATGTGCTGGTCTTTGAGGACTATGACAAAGGGGTTCTGGGGCCGGTGATGATCGGTGAATTGGTGGATTGGGCGGCGGAGGAAGGGATTCCCACGGTGGTGGACCCGAAATTCCAGAACTTTTTTGCCTACCGGAACTGTACATTGTTCAAGCCGAACCTGAAGGAGTTGAATGAGGGTATGAAGGTGCAGTTGGCCAAAGAAGATTTTGACGGCTTCCGAAATGTCCTGGCGGAGTTTCGGAAAGAGATGCCGCACGAGAATACCTTGGTGACCTTGAGCGAGCACGGGGTGCTGGCGGTGGACGATGCCCTTGGGTTGCACCATATTCCCGCCCATTACCGTAAGATTACGGATGTGTCGGGGGCGGGGGATACGGTGGTGGCCCTGATGGGACTGGGGCTGGCGGCCGGGCTGTCCCTGGCCGGAGCTGCCTATATCGCCAACCTGGGAGGCGGTTTGGTCTGCGAGGAAGTCGGAGTTGTCCCCGTAGATCGCCAAAGATTATTCCGCGAACTCCATCAGTTGGCCATAGCTTCCGAATGAGATTTTGAGAAACACGCTCCTTTCCGCCCAAAACGATCTTCTTTGTCTATTTGGTCTTTAATTTTTCCCCGATCCCCTCTATTTTTGTCACCACTTAGAACCTTACATGAAAGTTACAGAACATCTTGACCGCGCCAAGAACCCATTGATCAGCGTGGAAATCATTCCACCGCGGCGGGGACGGAATATCCAGAAGTTGCACGATGCGATCGAGTCGATCAAGCCTTTCAATCCGCCTTTTGTGGATGTGACGAGCCATGCTGCCGAGGTGGTGTGGGAGGAAATGAAAGACGGGACCTTCCAGCGGCGGGTGAAGCGGAAGAGCCCCGGGACCTTTGGGCTGTGTGCGGCCATCAAGTACAAGTTTGGGATTGATCCCGTACCTCATATCCTCTGCGCCGGATTTACGCGGGAGGAGACTGAAGATGCCTTGATCGAGCTCAGTTATCTGGGCATCGAGAACTTGCTGGCGATTCGCGGGGACGCGAAGATCAAGAAGGATCACCGGCCGGGACGTACGACGAATAACTATGCGTCGGAGTTGGTCGCGCAGATCAACAATATGAACAAGGGAATCTATCAGGATGATTTGATTGATTCTACGCCGAGCGACTTTTGCGTAGGCGTTTCCTTCTATCCCGAGAAGCATTTCGAGGCTCCGAACCTTTCCTTCGACATTGAGATGCTGAAGCAGAAAGAGGCTTTGGGAGCGGATTATGGGGTGGCGCAAATGTTTTTTGACAACCGCCATTACCACGATTTCGTTGCCCGGGCGCGGGGAGAAGGCGTCAAAATGCCCCTGATCCCGGGGATCAAGATTTTGACTTCGAAAAAACATATTCAATCCATCCCCCGGAATTTCTTCGTGGAAATTCCGGAAGAGCTGACCGCCCGGATGCTGAAGGCCGAGACCCGCGCCGATTGCATTGAGGTTGGCGTTGATTGGGCCTACCACCAGACCCTGGACCTCCTCGACAAAGGGGCTCCTTGTGTCCACTTCTACATCATGCAGAACACTGGCCCCTTCATCAAGCTGATGGACAAGTTGAAGAAGCATTTGTAATCTACCAGATTCCATAACGAAGGGGATTCGGACGGGTGTCGAATCCCCTTTTTCGTGTGTGCCCGGCATGGGCAATGACTCTAGGGTGTAAGTCCCG
>CAWUKT010000159.1:0-5264 GCA_963923035.1 uncultured bacterium | reverse complement strand
ACGGGGAAGGTACGAATTTTTGTTTGGTATGCTTTTTCCCAGTCCGCCCTTTTTCTTTTCCCAACTCCCCTCCCATTTCCCTCCTCCCTTTTCTCTTTCCCTTTCCCCCATTCTCCGAGCGGTTCTTTTACCCTTTTCCCCCACCAAACCCAATCCCCGGAACATGAAAAAACCGAACCATCCGTGAAGAATGGCCCGGTCCTGGGAATAAAGTGATTGCTATTGCTTCTGGAATTTCTTCGTCAGGACATGGCCACTTCGGGTCACTGCCTGAATGAAGTAGGTCCCGGGGGCCAATTGGGAGAACTCCACCCGTTCATTGGGGACCACATCGGTCAATACAGCTTTCCCCTGGAGGTCAAATACCTGCATCTGCTCCAACTGGGTATCGGCGCCCATCCCGATCAGGACGTAATTGGAGACCGGATTGGGGGAAATGGTCAACTGCTCGGCCTCATCAAGATCGGAGGCCGCCATTTTGGGGAAGAGTCCCCCCGGTCCACAATTAAAGACCGAATAAAACCCACACGTTTAGGCAGAACTACCCCCGGAGTTGAATGCTTCCACACAAGCCATGTGGGGGCCGTTGGCCATGATATGGGGATAGGAAGAGGAAAAGTAGTAGTTGGAATTGGGTGCGGGAAGAACAAGGACACCATCGATATAGACATTGTATCCTGTTGCCCCCGAGACCGAAGGGTGGTTGATCTCAACCATATTACACGGCATGGGGTTGATATCGATGAAGATAGGCGCTGCGGGCGGTTGAGTTCCACCGCCACCATTGCCGCCACATCCCGTTCCATCGGTTACATTTTGGGTGGCCGTACACGAGTTGGAACCAGATCGAACGACCGTCACCGTCCCCGAACAGGAGTTGACGTTTTTTACGATGCAGATATTGCTGTTCTGGCCCCACTGGATCTGCAAACCACCCGTGGTAGTCCACTGATAACTGTTTCCCCGAACTGCAACAACCGCATACGTTGCTGTTTGTCCCTGGGGAATAACGGCCGGGTGATTGCCCGACATAAAACAACCTTGGGCTTGCACGCCCATTCCCGCGATGAACAACGCGACAATCAATAAGAATCTTTTCATAGCATTGTGATTAGAGGGTGATGATTCAATACTTCTGGAATTTCCCCGTCAGGACATGGCCGCTTTGGGTGACAGCCTGAATGAAGTAAGTCCCGGGGGCCAATTGGGAGACCTCCACCCGTTCATTGGGGACCACATCGGTCAATACAGCTTTCCCCTGGAGGTCAAATACCTGCATCTGCTCCAACTGGGTATCGGTGTCCACTTCTATCAGGACGTAATTGGAGACCGGATTGGGGGAAATGGTCAATTGCTCTTCCGCCGCCTCTGGAGATGCTGCTGTTTTGGGATAAATAGCTATTCCCCCACCACTACCACAACCGCTGATGGTATAAGTAACGCAACGCTGGCTGGAAGTGCCCACACAATTATATGCTTCAGCACAAACAGTATGCGTCCCATTGTTCATGATATGGGGGTAGGAAGAGGCATAGTAGGTGGTTGTATAGGGGAATGGGCTCACCTTAATCCCATCCACATAAACATTGTAGCCTGTCGCTCCCGATACCGAAGGCACATTGACCATGATGTAATTGCAGGGAGAGGTAATTACATTGACGAAAGCAGGCTTTCCAGGAGCGACGGTTCCATCTGTGATATTCTGGGTAGCGGTACAAGGATTGCTCCACAAACGGTTGACTCTAACAAATCCTGTACAGGCGCTTATGTTTTTTACCACACAAGTATTGGTGCCTTGTCCGCTCATGATCCTCAATCCTTTGCTCACCGTCCAATTGTATCCGGCCCCTGGAGAGGAATAAACAGCGTACGTTGCCTGCTGCCCTTTGGCTATGATCGCCGGGTGAACACTGGGCACAAAACAACCTTGGGCTTGCACGCCCATTCCCGCGATGAACAACGCGGCAATCAACAAAAATCTTTTCATGATAACTGATTTTAAATATTGTTAGCCACCCGCCTCGACGTAGAGACAGGAAAAAAGAAAACGCAGAGTTATAGATTGAAGGGCATACGCCTTAAGATTACCAATGGGGATGAAATATCTTTACTACTTTGATTCTGCTAAATGATGGTAAAAAGTAATGAATGATTCATTGGAATGAAATGGCTCCCGGGCTTGGGGAGAGGGAAACAAACGCAATGTCGGGACGGACGCAAAAGGGCTCGAGGTAAGTTGAGAGGCCATTTTGAGCTTGGAATTGAACCTGGGGCAAGACCGAAATGACTGAGAATGGAGGAAAAAATGGGCCGATTCAAAATGGATTTGCCGGCTGGTCAGGAATGGTTGTTGCTTGGAACAAAATGAGTGGCCTCAAAGCCTAATATTGTTTTCCCAAGGGGCAGTGAAAAAGCAAATAATCCTCATCCATGAACAGGCCCGGCCCTCCCTTGAACGAGAAGACCGGGCCCATTGGACGGAACAATTCAAAAGCACGGGGCTTCTAAATTCCTGATTGTGATGGGGCTGGGGAAATTTATCCCGCTGCCCTATTCATTTCCCTCCAACTTCCACCGGAAGGAAACTACGCCTTTACATGGGGACGGCGGCCTGAACCTGGGGACCTTCCAGCCATTCCATCCCCTTGAAATACCGCTTCAACTTTCCTTCATCCAGGCCCATCCGCGCCATCACCGAAGTCCGAAGCCCCTTCAGGTGGACCAACATTCGGTCGATGTCCTCCAGTTCCAGCCAATTGGTGAGGGTATAGCGCAGGCCGGCATTGTTGAGGGGGACGCTGGGAAATACGGAAAAGCTCTGGTAGAAGCCCGCTTCCAGCATCCGCTCGCCAATTTCGAAGGCCGCTTCGGGCTTCCCGACGGGAATGAAGAAGATCGGCGTATTGCCCTGCCCAATCAGCGGGATGCCCAATTCGAGGCACCGCTGCCGGAAATAATCCAGGCGCTCCTGGAGCCGGGCTTGCAGCGCCGGGAATTCCGGGCTGAGGTGAATCTCCGCGGCCGCCATCGCCGCGCCAATGTTCGCGGGCGTCATGGGACTCGAAAAGATCAGCGGCCCACCCAGGTGCTTTACGCGGTCTTTCGTCGCGCGGTCGGCAAAGACCATCGCGCCCCCGAGGGAACCGAATGCCTTGCCGAGGGAAGTGATCAGGGCCATCCGCGGATGCAACGGACCCTGGGACAGCACATAGCCCGCGCCCCGCGGACCGGTCCAACTCATGCCGTGGGCGTCGTCCAGGTAGACGTGGAACTGGGGATGGCGGTCCAGCAATTGGTGGAGCCCTTTGATCGGCGCGGTGTCGCCGTACATGGAATAAATCCCATCGCCCAGGTACCAAATGTGCCGGTGCTGCCCACTCAGTTCCTCGATCCGGGCCTCCAACTTGTCCAGGCGGTTGTGGCGAACCACTTCGAGGTGGGTGCCGTTGGCTTTGAGGACCATGGCCGCGGTGGACACACTGTTGTGGACCTGGTGGTCGAGAATGACCGCATCTTCTTTGGAGATGAGGGTAGGCAAATAGGCCAGGTGGCCGAGGGAAGTGGAAGTCGACAGCAAGGTCGGGTAACCAAAGACCTCTTCCAGCTTGTGCTCGAGGGCGTCGAGGATGCCGAGGCTGACATAGGACCGGGAGGTGGGGAAGGAATGGCCAAAGCGTTGCATGGCGTCGAGGGCTCCCCGGGTCAGCCGCTCATCCAGGGACAGTCCCAGGTAGCTGCACGAAGAAAAGTTGAGGACTTTTTGGCCGTTGAGCTCAATTTCGCGGCCATTGTAGCTGTCGGAGACAGCATTCAGGTGGACCAGGCCGTGCGAGCGGCCTTGGTGGACCATGTCCAGGATAGAAGTTTCTCGGTTCATTGTAGATTGATCGTTGATTTCAAAAAAAGTTGACCTGAGGGACAAGACTTTGTTTGCCCTTAAAAGGTCGAATCTCATGTACACCAAACATTGAACGGTCGGTTGAGTCGTTGATTGTTCCGCCACAATTTCCCGCATTCCCAAAAATTTAATTCGTCAAAACACTTATTGATCCATTTTTCCTACGGTTAAAAACATCACACTGGAATGCACAACTGTTTACACATATACGTGGGTGAGATGCAGCCCGGGCTCCGATTCCATATTTGACGGGCAATTTTTTATGTACGTGGGGTGGGATTGTCTTTTGGGAGTGGATTTCGGTTTGGCTGGGAGTGGATTTGCTTCCGCCAAAAAGTCCATTGGGCGGCCTCACGGCCCCATTTGATTTTCGTGGAAGCAACTTCCACGAAAGCTGAAGAAGCGAAACTGGACGCGCCCACTCGCTATCATCGCTTTGGTGGAAGTTGCTTCCACCAACAGGCCCATTGGGCGGCCTGATGGCCCTGTTATTTTTTCGTGGAAGCAACTTCCACGAAAGCTGAAGAGGAGAGCCTAGACGCGCCCACTCGTCCTTATCGCTTTGGTGGAAGTTGCTTCCACCAATAGGCCCATTGGGTGGCCTTGCGGCCCTATTTGATTTTCGTGGAAGTAACTTCCACGAAAGCAGAGGTGGGTGAAACTGAACGCGCCCACTCGCTATCATCGCTTTGGTGGAAGTTGCTTCCACCAAAATGCTTCTTGGGTGGCCTGACGTCCCCGTTTTCGTTTCGTGGAAGTAACTTCCACGAAAGCTGAAGAGTAAAAACTGGACGCGCCCACTCTCTATGATCGCTTTGGTGGAAGTTACTTCCACCAAAAAGTCCATTGGGCAGCCTGAAGGCCCTGTTATTTTTTCGTGGAAGCAACTTCCACGAAAGCAGAGGTGGCTAAATTCGCCTGAAACCCTAATTCGCCCACCTCCAAGCTCAATTCATCCTCCCGCTCCCTCAATTCATTCACCCTTGACCATTTTAGAATTGCCCCGAACTCTCCACTCATTCACCACAGCCCCTTTCCAATTCACCATTGACCTCAATGACCCCACCTCAAAGGCGAATTCACCCACCTCCAACCATAATACTATTCACCTCCAACCCTAATTGTATTTGGGTAAAAGGTACCCCCCTCCACCTCCTTGCTACCCTCCCCCCACCTCCAACCTAAATAGATGTGCCATTTATACGAATAGCATTGACCTCCACGGCGAATGAATTGAGCTTTTCAGCGAATTCATTGCCCTCAAACCCAAGTTAATTAGGGTCCGGGCCGAATGAATTAACCTCTGACCCGAATTCTATTTGGGTTCGAGGTCCCCCTCCCCCATACGTGTCCCGTTAAAACCCAC
>CAWUKT010000158.1:0-5269 GCA_963923035.1 uncultured bacterium | reverse complement strand
TTGCGGGAAATCTTCTGCTTTTGAATTTGGGTGTCCCAGCGACGAAGTCAGGAAAAGGACGAAACCAAGGCCCTGCGCCGCCAATTGCTGGAGCGGGAACTTTCCTTGGGGATCAATGCCCTGGACAATGGTCAGTTCGCAAGCAGAAATCTCGGCGATATCCGTCAGGAGATTCTGAATAACCAGGAATAGACCGGTTTTCATGGCACTACGACTATCGGCTCTCGCTGAGCGGGACATCGAATCCATCCTAAGGTATACCCTGAATAAGTGGGGCAAGACCCAATTCGATAAGTATTACCATCTGCTTGAATCCACGCTGGCTGAAATCACTGCCGATCCCTATTGCTTGACCTGCCGGAAGCGAGACGATCTTTTCAGGGGAGCCTATACCAAGTCATTCGGTCAACACATCGTATTCTATCGGGTGACTCAATCCGATGTGGAAGTCGTCCGTATCCTCCACCAAATTATGGATCACCGATCCCATCTCTAAAACCACCGCCCCCACCAACCTTTTTGGGCTAAATGAGCATATGTTTTCAACTTTTCAGAATTGTTTGGCCCTTCGGAACAAAAAACGGCTCTTCGGAACATTTTTTTGGATAAAGCCCCCTTCTCCCATACTTTGACGAACAGTAAATCAAGGCGTTCTCAATTATAGATCCAGTTTTTATCAAATGGCCGGGTATTCGTTTACCTCGGCAAGCCACTTTTTTGCGCCGCCATTTTTCCGGGCGGACGCATCTGCGTTATACACCTTAAAGCTAAATTTGCCATGTCGATTGTTCACAAGTCGCGTTCCGGGCAGACCACCCAGGACCTGTTTGCGCCCGCCGAGGCCAAACCTCTCATGGAGCGTTCCTCCGTCCCTCCCCCCTTTCAATTGATCGAAAGCTCGGGTAGCCTGCAAGAAGATGCCGAAGGCGTCGAACTTGCTTCGCCCACCACGGATGTTGCCCAAACCTTGGCAGATGGGGAGGCCCCACCTCCCAGCGGAGGGGGCGACGGCGGTGGCGGAGCTGAGGAAGGAGCCGGAGCCAGCGAAGGTACCGGCACGCCGACGGCTTCCCTCGCCGGGGACAGCGGTGGCGAAGCCCTCCCCGAAAACCTCAAGGCCAATCTGGAAACGATCTCGGGCTATAACCTGAGCGGGGTCAAGGTCAAGTACAATTCAAAGAAGCCCGAAATCCTCGGAGCCGGTGGCCTGGCCAAAGGCAACCAGATCGACCTGGCGCCCGGCAAGGAGCAGCATTTGTCTACTGCCGCCTATGCCCTGATCCAACAGCGACAAGGAAAGGTGGGCTCCACCAAAACCATACAGGGGGTTGAAGTCAACGACGATTCCAGCCTGGAAAGCGAAGCCAAAACCAAGAGTGCCCGGTACGGCCGCTCCAATTCCCGCATCCGTCGCTTTCGGAAACAACGCTTTAATGTTCTGACGGAAGATTCCACCGTGCCGTCCATCGTGGTCGTGCCGGGGAGCTTCAAAGTGATCGAAGATGACGATGAGCAAGATGTAGAAATCGCGGAGACCATGACCGAGGAGGTGGAAACCGAGCCGTTTACGCCTACCATTCCCGAAAATACGGTGGTCGATGTTCCCGAAATCGACCTGACGCTGGGCTACGACAACCTCAAAGACATCACAAAGGGCTCCGTCGCCGATACCCTGGGTGTGAGCCTGGACTTCCTCCGGTCGGTTGTTTTTGACCTGACCCTCAAGTTTTCCTTCTACCTCGGCATCGAAGTGGAAGTCCTCAAAGGGCTTTTCGGCGTGGAAGGCGGATTCCTGTTTGAAGCGGCCGCCAGCCTGAACCAGCAGGACGACCGCCTCGTACGCGCCGGTTGGACCATCAGCTATGGTGGTCAATTGGTGACCACCATCCTGTGGTTCATCAAAAACAAGAATACCTGGCTGCATTCCTTCGGTCGGCTTTCGGTGTACCAGGACATGGCCCATTTCTCGGCCCACCAGTTCAACAAATTGAGCGAGATGGTGGATGATGTCGCGGATGAAACGGGTGAGGTAGAACGCTTGCCCCAGGATTCCCACGATGGCGAAGGCCGGGACATGGACGCCCTCCGGGCGGTCGAGCCTACGGATGTGCATACCAGCGGATATTCGCGTGAACACGAGGTCGGCGTGGGGGCCGAAGTCCCCGGTGGCGCCGATTACGGGGCCAGTTTCTCCTCCACCACCTCCAGCAAGGAAATGAACTTCTACCGGGGCGAAGGCGAAGACCGGCAGGTCCGCCAGGCCACCCAGGAAGACCAGAGCTACTCGGGCACCATCAATATTGGCCGGACCGAAGCGACCCTGGCCTTTACCGATACCGTCATCGAGAACCATGCGAATGAGGACAATGACGGCCATTACCACAATTGGAGCCTGACCCTGAAAAATCCGCCGAGCCGCAGCCCCGCCTTTGCGAACAAATTCGGCGAGGTCATGCAGAACATTGCGGACCGCATTAGCGTCATCACGACCACCATCCGGGCCGGCCAGGTCTTCGGTGCCGGCGCGTGGGGTACGGTCAAGGCATTGATCCTGGCCGAGGACTTCTCGGACCTGGACAACGACGATGGCGGCTCCAGCGTGAGTGGATCGGGGAAAATCGACCATTACTATACCGCTGAATTCAATTATGTGGACAGCCAGGGAGAAATGGCCCTCCAATACCTCCGCTTGTCGAAGGGAACCAGCGCCTCCATTGGCTTCGAAGCCGAAATCCCGGTCTTCAGCAATGGCGTCGTGGGCGTCAATGTCCATACCAGTGCCAGTGCCTCGATCGACTTCAGCGCCACCCTGCTCGAAGTCACCAGTGCCGAGACCATCACCTACTTCATGACGGTCTACAACGGCCTGGTCTATACCGACGCGCAGGTCGCATCGGGCTTTGCGCCGAGTAAAGACGGCGGCTGGGTCGCTTACCGCACCCAGCACCAGCCGGGCATTCGTCGCCTCATCGTCAACCTCGCCAATCCCGAATCGGTGCCCTACAAGGAAGTGGCCGGATACGAAAGTGCCCATCCCAGCTCCGTGCCGCTGTTGTTGCAGGCCGCCCAGGACTACGTCGCCGGAACCATCGATCTGGACACGGCCATTGCCAGTCTGGAGAATTTCCTGTCCGAGAACTACGTCAAGAAAGGCGAGCGGTCCAGCCAGGTGGGTTGGAACGAGGACGACTTTGAAACCGATGGCCGGACTCCCTGGGCGAAGGTGGCCAGTGGCAATGCCGAATACACCACCAATATCGACCGTTCGGGCAATATGAGCCTGACGCAGGATGCCTTCAACCCGGGCAGCGGCAATGTCGCCCAACGCCCGCAATCCATTGTCGAAAGTCTCCTCCAAAACCAGGATGTGAAGTGCCGGTTGAAGATTCCGTACTACGAAAAGGTCCAAACCGGCGTGTCGGGGCCGCGCGGGAACCGGAAACGGACCTACGAGTACCACCACAGCAGCACCCAGGAAGTCAATATTGGGAAGTTGACCAACCGCCTGGAAGCCGCCGAGCACCTCAAGGGAGCCTTCCGCAATGTCTGGGGAGATTCTCCTTTCAGGATCCACTCGGACATCCGGGCCAAGTACTTCAATACGCCCGAGCTGACCGGGCATATTTCGGAAATCCGTCGCCTGGAAGGGCTCGGTCGCACCGGACATCCCCGCCGCCGCAATGGCTACAAGGCGCAGGCCCGCTCCAAGGAGCGTGAGTACCTGGGCAAGGCCGACGAGCAACTCCGCGAATTCATGGACGTGGTCCTGACCAAGGAGCTTTGATCGGACGCCGGTGACCGGATTCACGGCACAATGATTGTTATCTCTGCTGTAATGGGCCTGTTTCGGGCCCTCTTGAAAGGCCCAAGCCCGCCGTCGTGCGGGCTTGGGCCAAACGTTTCCTGGCAGTCCCGTTGATCGGGACTGGAACAGATTCTTCACGTACGTGGACCACAAAATAGGCTTGCCGGAGGCAGGTCATTCGAAGGGAAAAGTCCCCCTTCAGCGACAGGTCATTGCATGGTCAGGTCGGGAGGATGCGATTTGTTTTTTCTCAGGCCTTTACTTCCCCTACCCTTTTGTACCAACCCAGGAATGCTTTCGGCAAGAAGACCAGGGTGAACAAGAAGCAGTTGGCGAAGAAAATGATGTTGGCACCGGGCAAATCGAGCACTTTGAAGAATACGCCCAAGCAAATGATCAAGGCCAATCCAAAGTCAAGCAGGTAGTTGAATTTGGGTTTGGCGGTGCCCTGGCTCTGGTCGATCCGGTATTTCAGGAGGAAGTACATGGGAACAAAGCCAAGGGAAAACAAGGCACTGCCAATGGTCATGTTGATGTTGGCGGTGGGCCAATGGAGAATCTTGAAGAAGTATCCGACGGCGAATACGAATGCTGAGAGGAATCCCAGGATGAAAACAAATTTTTTCATGGTGTGGTGTTTTTGGTGAGTAATGATGTGTTGGACCTCGCGGTTGATCTCCTTCAGGCCGTCCGGACAGACCTGCAAGTAGGCTTTGCGCCAGGCGTCGTCAAAACTGAGCCCATGTTCCATTTCGAACTCAATGGCACAGCAAAAATGATCCAGTAAACTCTCGGCCAGGTCGGGCTGCGTGACCCCTCGGGCCTCGATTTCAGCGGCTACAAAATCGATGTGTTGGTCGGTGAGCATCACAGTGAAAATTCAGGTCCGGGCATGGGGTCCAGAAACCGTTGGAGGGTCTGGACAAATGATTTCAATTGTTGGGCTTTGGCGGAAGCCTCCTGCTGGCCATCGGCCGTGAGGGTATAGTACTTCCGCACCCGCTTGCCAATGGCCACCTTTTCTACCGTCAGGTGCCCATTCGCTTCCAACTTGTGGAGGATGGGGTAGAGCGATCCTTCCTTGATCACGATCGTCTCCTCAGACAACGCTTTCACTTTCTGAGCGATTTCGTAACCGTACATTTTTCCATGCTCTTCCAAGACCCTTAGGATCAAGGTGGTGAGCGTTCCGCGTATGAGTTCTTTTGGATACATAGATCAATTATACATATCTAAACGAGGTATTGGGTTTCGGTTACAGGGGATGAAGAAAAAAAATTGAAAAAGTGGGTGGGATGGGGAACAAGAACTCATTGCTTGAAATGAAGCATTTTATTGCCCCTTACATCACAAACCAGAAATGAACTGTCCCACTTTGAATTGGCATCATTTGCAAAAGGTAATCCCTAAATTAGTCGGTCCTGAAAAACCCACAAAATCCTCCACTGCACTCTCCCCATCCAC
>CAWUKT010000157.1:0-5443 GCA_963923035.1 uncultured bacterium | reverse complement strand
CGGGCGGCGGTATCCTGCTCCAGGCCGGAGGCAGCATGGTCTCCACCGGCGCACTCTTTGCCCGCGGCGGCAATGGCGGCGGTGCGGGCCAGGGCGGCAACGGCTTCTCCAACAATTACAATTGTCTGTTCGGCAATTCTTCGGTCAATACGAATCCCGCAACTGCGGGCGGAGCGGGCGGGGCCGGCGGAGGCGGCCGCATCAAACTTTTCTACAACGACTGCGCCCCCAATACGCTGACGACCAGCTTTGATGTGGCGAGCGGCAATGGCGCCAACGGCTTCGGAGCCGTGGGGACGGTCCACAGCGGTCCCCTCGGCAATTTTGCGGTGGGCTCGACCAGCCCGGCCATCCAGACCATTTGCTTCAATGGCGATCCCGGCAATTTGAACAGCCTTCCCGCCACGGGCGGGTTCGGGCCGGTCACTTACCAATGGCAATTCCAGACCGGTTGTACCGGTCCTTTCAACAATATTCCGGGGGCGACGACCCTCAATTACGATCCACCGGCGGGTCTCCAGGACACGACGTGCTACCGGCTGGTGGTGACCAGCGGCCTCTGCCAGGCGTTTTCCGATACCCTGAGCGTGGACGTCATCCCGAACCAGGCTCCGCTGGTGACGCCAGCGGGAACCGTTGACCTCTGTCAGGGCCAGAATCAGACGTTGACCACGCCGACGGTTGCGGGGGCCACGTACCAGTGGACCTTCAACGGCGCCCCCATTGCCGGGGCGACCAACGCGACTTATTCGGCCGCTTCGACGGGCGACTACGCCGTCGTGGTCACGTTCGCTTCCGGCTGCCCGGCCATTTCTCCCGCCACTACCCTCAATTTCCAGGCTCCCCCCCCCGCCTTTGTGACGGCGCTGGGCGATACCGTCCTGTGTCCCGGCGAATCGGTGACGCTGGAAGGCTTCGGCGGCCCCGATTACCAATGGTTCTTCAATGGCAATCCCTTGCCCGGAGCAACCAATTCCCTTCTGAATGTCCAACAGGCCGGGTTTTACTCGGTGGAAGTGACTTCTTCCGGCGGTTGTACCTCGGTATCGGATTCCGTGGAGATCATTGCGGGTACCGTTCCCCAAGCGACCATTTCGGCCGTGGGGGCGACGACATTTTGTGCGGGGGATTCGGTGGAATTGACGGGCAATCAGATGGGCAGTTACGAGTGGTTGCTCAATGGGGGGAGCATTCCGGGAGCGACCAATATGTCGGTATTTGCGCTGGATTCAGGGGTGTACAGCCTGGTCCTGACGAATACCGACGGGTGTTCGGACACTTCGAACGGGATTGCCATCACGGTGGATCCGGTGCCACAAACGGACCTGACGGCCGTGGGCATTCCGGTGACCTGCCAGGGAGACTCGGTGCTTTTCCTGGCCAGCGGCTCGGGGGCTTTCTCCTGGTTTTATTTCTCGAATCCCCTCCCCGATACCACTTCTTTCCTCTACGTGAGCGATCCCGGCAATTATTCGGTGGTCCTGACCTCTCCGAATGGCTGTGCGGATACCTCCCAAACCTTTTCTTATTCCTGGTTTCCTCCCCTGAATGTCCAACTGAACGGGCCGGTCCCTGCCCTGGTTTGTCCGGGTGAAACCATCGATTTGCAGGGAGTCGCGGCCGGGAATGTGTCAGGTGTCCAATGGTTCCGCAACGATAGTTTGCTGGTCGGGGAAACCACTCCCCAACTGACCACAGATCAGCCCGGTGCCTATCAATTCGCGGCCTTTGATACCAATGGCTGTACCTATACTACGGCCAATTTCATCGTATTGAACGGGGCCGATCCCCAGGCCACGATAGAAGCCCAGGGCCCATTGCCCGCTTGTGAGGGCGATAGTTTGGTGTTGTTGGGGAATGGTGGGCCGACCTATGCATGGTGGATCGACGGGATTCCCACCGGCGATACCGATTCGGTACTGGTGGTGGGCAATAGTGGCATGGTGGAATTGGTGGTGACGACGGGCTGCGGCAGCGATACAGCGGCCTTGGACGTGGTCTTTACGCCGGGACCGACGGCGGGATTTGAGTACAATAACCTGCCGGGCAATGAGATCGAGTTCATCGACGCCAGCATCAATGGGGCTTCGTGGGAATGGGATTTTGGTTCCAGCCCTGGCTTTTCGACCGAACAGAATCCCCATTTTATTTACCCCGCTGAAGGAACTTACCCGGTAGAGATGATCGTCACCGACCAGTTTGGGTGTACCGATACCCTGTCTCAATTGGTCGTGGTGGAAGATCCCTCCTTCTTTGTCCCCAATGTCTTCACCCCCAACAATGACGGTATCAACGATGTGGCCTTCACCCGCTTTGATCGGCTGCTGGAATTTGATTTCAGGATTTATGACCGCTGGGGAAGGATTGTTTTCCAGACCACTTCTCAAAACACCTATTGGGATGGCAATTTCCGCGATCAACCGGTCCCAGAGGACGTTTACTTCTTCCATTTGGTAGGCACGGATACGGAAGAATTGGAAGTGGAAGAAAAAGGCAACCTCCATTTACTCCGATAAGTTGATCAAAGTCCTCCTTTTTTCTTGTCTATTATTTTGTCCAATTCCCATCTCCAGACCTTCATAATCGTTGCAGGCGGGCATCTCTTGGGTTGGTAAAGTCCCCGATATTTCATTATTTGAAGTAACGGCTTTTGTTGCTGATAGCTCTTTTACCAACTATTGGATAGTTTTTTTATTTGTTCTCCGGGAAACAGGTCACTGTTTTGGATGATTTTTTGTCCGCTTTGATACCGGAGAATTTACCTTTAGGCCTCGGATTATGAAGAATACGTTTACCCTGCGGAAGCATTCGCTTCCTTTTGGATGGTTGTTCGCTTGCTTGCTCCTGTTCCTAATTCCCCAACAATCACACGCCTCCCATGCCATGGGAGCCAACGTTACGTATACCTGCCAGGGACCGGGACAGTATCAGGTAACCCTCCAATTTTTCCGGGATTGCGGGGGGATCAGCCCCGCCAACTCGTATCCCATCACCTATTCTTCCGCCACCTGCGGCGTAAACGCCTCTTTTACTGTCACCCGGCAGGGCTCCTCTGTCGACATCACTCCCCTTTGTCCCTCCGCTTCTTCCAGCTGTAATGGCGGCAGCGGATCTTTCGGAACGGAACAATGGACCTATACCGGAACCTTGAATATTCCCCAGAACTGTGGAAATGACTGGGTATTGGGTTGGTCGACCTGCTGCCGAAACGGAGCCATCACCACCCTCAGCGGAGCCAGCGGTCAGAGCTTCTACGTCTCCGCCAACCTCGACAATACCATTACCCCCTGCAACAATTCGCCGGTCTTCAACAACCCGCCGACCCCGGTGGTCTGTGTCAACCAGCCGGTTTCCTACTCCCACGGCGTATCCGACCCCGACGGCGATAGCCTGGTCTTCAGCCTCGGAACCTGCCGCCAATCGGCTTCCGGCAATGTCAGCTACAATGGCGGTTTCTCGGGAACGAATCCCCTTTCCACGGCTGGAGGGACCTCCATTGACCCCGCCACCGGCACCATTACCTTTACCCCCAACGCCATCCAGGTCGGCGTCCTCTGTGTCGTCGTCCGCGAGTTCCGCAACGGCGTTCAGATTGGCGAAGTCGTCCGGGACATGCAGTTCCGCGTCATCAACTGTTCCAATGTTGCCCCTCTGGCCAGCGGAATCGATGGGTCCAGCTCCTACCAAACTGATATCTGCGTAGGATCCCAGTTGTGTTTTGACATCCTCGGCTCCGACGCCGACCTCGACAATGTCACCATGACCTGGAACAATGGAATCCCCGGGGGACAGTTGACCTTCAGCAATCAAAATACTTCCAGCCCCACGGGCACTTTCTGCTGGACCCCTACCCTGGCCGATGTAGGAACGAACTTTTTCACGGTCACGGTGACGGATGATGCCTGCCCCTTGGCGGGGGTCAGCACCTTCTCTTATCAAATCGATGTCCGGGGAACGGCCAATACGGTCAGTGCGGGCCCCGATCAAGCTGCTTGTAGCGGAGGAAATGCGGTAACTTTATCGGCCTCCAGCTCCGGCGCGACCAATTACGTTTGGTCTCCCGCGACCGGCTTGAGTTGTACCAACTGTCAAAATACCCAGGCCAATCCCACCCAAACCACCGTGTACACGGTGACAGCGACCTTCCCCGACGGCTGTGCCCTCAGCGATGATGTCACGGTCACCATCAACCCGAATCCTACCGTGACTGTTAGCCCGGCCAGCCTCTTCAGTTGTGCCGGCGCCAATGCCCAATTGACGGCGGTCTCTGCCACCGCCACCAATTATAACTGGAGTTCGGGGGCCACCACGGCCACCACAACGGTCAGCCCTTCTTCGACCACGAGCTATACCGTGACCGCTACGGACGCAAATGGATGTTCCGCGACCGGTTCGGCCACCGTGACCATCGCAACGCCCACGGGCGCGGCCTGCAACGTCGTGTACGCTTCACCCGGAGCCTCCGGAATCGGATCTTCTTCTGATCCAGCTGACCTGGTCACAGCCATCGGCATGGCCTCCTGCAACAATACCGTCATCAAACTGGATGTCGGAACCTATACCATCGACGATGCCATCACTAATGTGACGAGCTTCCTTACCATTGAAGGCGGATTCGATCAGTCAAATGGCTGGCGCAAGACCTCTTTGGCCGGGGCCACGACCATCCGGCGGTCGGCCAACAACGTCGAAGATGCCACGGGCCTCAGTCCCCGCATCACGGCCTTTTATATCAATGGCCAAACCGAATTTCGGTTCCAGGACCTGACGATTGAAGTTGTCAATCCGGGCCTGAATCCTACGGGGAACCGGGGCATCAGTACCTACGGCGTCCACCTGACGAATTGCAATAACTACGATTTTGTCCGGGTCCAATTGGTCAACAATGGGGCCGGGGCGGGCGATGCCGGAAACAATGGCGTCGCCGGATTGAATGGGTCAGCGGGAGGAAATGGACGGAATGGAGACTCGGACAACCAGGGAGATGCCCGGGCCGCAGGAAATGGCGGTAACGGAGGAGGAACGGGAGGCGGGAATGGCGGAAATGGTGCCGCAGCGGCCGGTGGTTGCTGTAGTACCGGAGGAGGCGGAAGTGCGGGTGGAACGGCCAGTAATTTCCGTGCTGGCGGTGGCGGTGGCGGTGGCGCCCGGGGCGGTCAGGAAGACCGTGACGGCGGAACCGGCGGCGCCGGAGGCGGCAATACCACTTCCGGATTCAATTTTGGCGGGGGCGGTGCCGGCCAGGAAAGCGGGTGTAACCCGGTTCGGAGTTCTTGCCAGTCCGGTATCTCCGGCGGCAATGGCAGCAACGGAGTGGGCGGATCCAATGGCGGCAATGGTGCAGCGGGTTCCGCGGGTTCCTTCGCGGGCGGATTTTACCGCCCCGGTGGACAGGGCACCGGGGGTGGTGACGGCCAGGGCGGCCAGGGCGGTCGCGGTGGCG
>CAWUKT010000156.1:0-5813 GCA_963923035.1 uncultured bacterium | reverse complement strand
TGACCGGGGGTAAATCGAAAGAGGCCGCCTCGTGGTTATGAGACGGCCTCTTTTCATATAACCGGTGTCACTATTGATTAAACGCGCACATTGACGTCGCGCAACAGTTCAAACACGACTCCGATCATAGATCGGATGTTTTCCTCTTTCTGGTCGTAAAACCGACGCATCACCTTGTCAATTGCCCGTTGGGCAACGGGACGCTTGTGGGGCGGGAGCTTCTCCATCTCGCGGGAGATTTCCAGCTTCCAACGGGCTTGCGCCATTCCGTATTCCAGTTTCTGGCGGTGCTTCAAGGCCTTGATCAGCTTGAACCGCACGTAGGCTTCTACTTTTTGCCAGCTTTTACTGTTCTCGATGATGGCCCCCCAATCCGCGGTGACGTCATCTTCCAGGCAATCGGCTTCGATTTCGCCGTAGACCCGGGCCAGCAAGCGCGGAGAAATGTCCGCCTCTTCATCTACGCCGAAGAATTGAGGCTTTCCGACAATTTTCCCGTTGACCCGAACCGCAATACCACTCTGCTTGGGCGGCACTTTGTGGGTAATGGTGAACTTCAATTCCACCGGTCCGGCTTCCTTGAGTTCGGTGGTTTCGTGGAAAATTTCCCCAGGCAAGTCTTCGACGTCCAGCGCTTCCTCGTTCACATAAATGGTGAAATTGGGTTGGCGACCATACTCGAGGAACAAAATCTGCTTCAGGCGGCCGGGATCGGGAAAGCTCAGGTTCTGGTTCAGGTCACTCAGACGAATCGCGGTTCCACTCTCCTTGTCGGAACATTTCTCGCTCCGCAACGGCAAGCCAATTTGCTCCAGGTCCTTGGTCGAACTCAACAAGACTTCTTTGTGGATGGTCAAAACCGTGTGGTTGCCACGGGCTTTGGTGCTGATTTCCATCTCATTTGCGGCAAACAAGCCGGCAAATTTACCAATTCCCTTGCGGCCTTTGACCCGACGGTTGTAGCGGAGGGTCCGGTCGCCTTTACGGCTGCGGCGGTCGCTCGCAATCTTCAGATAGCCCGTTTTCAATTCTTTTTCCGTCATCCCCAACCCGTCATCAATGATCAGAATCGGATCTTTGGACAGGGGCTCGGGCAAGTATATCCAAACTTGTTCGGCATCTGCATCCCAGGCATTGTCAACCAACTCTTTGATCGCCAATTCCGTCGACCGATAGGTCTCTCCCAGCAAAGAAGCAAGTTTGGTGTCGACTTTAAAGTGGGCAGTATTCGACATATTAATCTCTATTTTTTTACCAATAAAACCCTTGGGAACCACGTCTCCGGGTCTGGAGGTAAGTGGTCAAATGGACGAGGTAAAAAAAGTAATCGCGTTTCCTCGTGCAATCCCGTATTGATAGGGGTATCAGTTAAAAGTAGGGAAGGGCCCTTTGAGCCCAAGCCAAAACTTATCCAACCTATATGGATAACTTTTTAAACCCTGATAGAGAGGGACAAAAAATGCTTAAAATGCTTTCTCAACCACGATGGCCATCAAATTTTCGAGCCCAATTACGTCCTCTTCATTGAAATCATCGAGTAAATCGGAGTCCACATCCAGGACACCCAGCACTTCTCCGTCTTTCATCAAAGGCACGACGACTTCACTTTTAGATGCCGAGCTACAAGCAATATGACCGGGGAACTGGTTGACATCCGGAACCAATAGCGTCTTTTTTTCCGCCACGGCAGCCCCACAAACTCCTCTTCCCACCGCAATTCGGGTACAGGCAAGCGGCCCTTGAAATGGCCCCAAGACCAATCCTTCTCCTTTCATCAGGTAAAAGCCTACCCAAAAAAAGCCAAATACTTCCTTCAAGACTGCCGTCACATTGGCCAAATTGGCGACCAAATCGGGCTCATCCGTCAATAATGCACGGATTTGAGGTGCCAACGCCTCGTATTTTTCGCTTTTAGTGGCCTCTGTCGGAACAAATACACTTTCTGCCATGATCCTTAACGCAACTTTATCGTTACTGATAGGGTTTTTTTATATTGCAGGGAGGTAAAATCTCACTGGACAACCATAATTCCCTGTTGCCTCTTTACTGGAGGCAGGTTGCAAAGATAAGTAAGATCACTAATTCAATTTCTATGATGCAAAGATTGTCCCGAATCTCTTTGTTGGTACTGCTAACAATGGGATTGCTGTATTCTGCTTTGCCGGCCCAAAGTACGGGTAAGGGCAAGCGGGTTCGCAATACCAATCCCACCTACGAAACCAATTCATACAAATCCGCTGACGGTCAATACAATTTCACCACTGTCAACGGTGATCCCCTTCATTCCCGGATTTACTACCTGGAAAACGGCCTGACGGTCTACATGACCGTCAACCCCGCTTCTCCCCGGGTCTATACCTCCATTGCAGTCCGTGCGGGCTCCAAAAACGACCCGTCCGATGCGACCGGATTGGCCCACTACCTGGAGCACATGCTGTTCAAAGGCACCGACAAGTACGGTTCCCTGGATTACCAGAAGGAGCAGGCCTTGTTGGCGGAAGTGGAGGAACTGTACGAGAAATACCGGTCCACCAAGGATGAAGCCAAGCGCAAGGAGCTCTATGCGGAGATTGACCGCGTGAGCGGCGAGGCGGCCAAGTACGCCATCGCCAACGAGTACGATAAAATGCTCGGAGCCATTGGCGCCAAAGGCACCAACGCTTATACTTCGTTTGAGCAGACGGTGTATATCAACGATATCCCCGCCAATCAGATTGAAAAGTGGATTCAGATTGAAGGAGAGCGGTTCCGCAATCCCGTACTTCGTTTGTTCCACACTGAATTGGAAGCGGTTTACGAAGAAAAGAACATCTCTCTCGACTCTGATCGCCGGGAGCACTGGACGACCCTGATGGAAGCTGTTTTCCCGAACCACAACTACGGGCAGCAAACCACCATCGGGACCATTGACCACCTCAAGAATCCGTCGATCAAGAAAATCAAGCAGTACTATTCCAACTACTATGTCCCCAACAACATGGCCATTTGCCTCTCCGGGGACATTGATCCGGACAATACCATCCGGATGATTGACCAGTACTTTGGGTTTTACCAGGCCAAGGACGTCACCCCTTACGATCCGCCGGCCGAGGCGCCCATGACCAAGGTGGTCGAAAAAGAAATTCTGGGCCCGGAAGCTGAATCCGTCATGCTGGGCTACCGCTTTCCCGGTTTGGCCGAAGAAGATACCCGCGTGATGGAATTGATCGACATGATCCTTTCCAACTCCACTGCCGGTCTCATCGACATCAACCTGAACCAAAAGCAGCAGGTACTCCGTGCCTACAGCAACCCGATGACGCTGACCGATTACAGCGTACACATCCTCTACGGCATGCCCAAAGAAGGCCAGAGCCTGGAAGAAGTCCGGGATTTGCTCCTCGCCCAGGTCGAAAAAATCAAGAAGGGTGAATTCGACGAACAGCTGCTCAAAGCCATCGTGAACAACATGGAGATTGAGAAAATGGAGCTGTACGAAGAAAACTATGGCCGCGTCAGCGAGTTTGTGGAGGCTTTCACTACCCGTCAGGACTGGAGCGAATACGTTCAGCGGCTCCCTAAGATGCGCGAAATCACCAAGGAGGACGTCGTTCGGGTCGCCAACCAGTACTACAAAGACAATTATGTCGTGGCGTACAAGCGGAAGGGTGAGCGGAGCAATGCCAAAGTGGTGAAGCCCGAAATCACTCCGGTGGCCGTCAACCGTGACGCCCAATCCGGCTTCCTCAAGGACATCATCAATACCGAAGCTCCGGCTGTGAAGCCCCGCTTCATTGACTACAACGACGACATTGAAAAGGGCAAACTTTCCAGCGGCGTCCCGGTCCACTACGTGAAGAACAACGAGAATACGCTCTTCACCATGTACTACCTCCTCGACATTGGGGAAATCCACGACCGCAAATTGGCGTTTGCCATTGAATACCTGCCTTTCCTCGGCACCAATGAGTATTCCGCCGAGGAATTATCCCAGAAGTTCTACGAACTCGGCCTGTCTTACAACGTATTCGCTGGCCGCGACCAGGTCTACGTGTTCCTCTCCGGCATTTCTTCCAATTTTGAGGAAGGTGTGAAGCTGTTCGAGCATGTCTTGAACAATGCCCAACCCGATGAAGCTGCCCTCGAGGCATTGGTCGGTCGGACCCTGAAAACCCGGGCCGACGCCAAGCTGGACAAGCGCCAGATTCTCTACGGAGGGATGTATTCCTGGGGCATGTACGGGGAAAAGAATCCTTTCAATAGCATTCTGTCCAAGTCTACGCTGGAGAGCTTGAAGCCCGCCGAATTGACGGCCAAGATCACCAACCTGACCGGCACGGAACACCGCGTCCTCTACTACGGTCCGGACGACATGTCCAAAGTGAAAGAAGTATTGGATGCCCACCACGAAGTTCCCAGCAAACTGGCTCCTCCGCCCAGCGTGAACGATTACCAGATGCTGCCGACGAAGAAAAACAAGGTTTACTTCGTGCATTATGACGACATGGTACAGGCGGAAATCCTCTGGCTGTCCCGCTCCGTCGATTACAATGCCGAAATGACCCCGCACGTCCGCCTCTTCAATGAGTACTACGGCGGCGGCATGTCTTCCATCGTCTTCCAGACCATCCGGGAATCCAAGGCCCTTGCCTACTCCACCCGCGCTTCGTTTGTCACTCCGCGCAAGAAGGAGGATCCCTTCTTTGTGCAGGCCTACGTCGGCACCCAGGCGGATAAATTGCACGAGGCCATGGCCAGCATGTCCGAACTGCTCGAAGAGATGCCCGAATCGAAAAACTTGCTGGAAGGTGCCCGCGCCGCCATCAAGAACAAGATCGAAACGGAACGCATTATCCGGACCTCCATCCTGTTCAGCTACGAAACTGCCATGCGGCGGGGCGTAGACCGCGATCTCCGTTCGGATGTCTACAAAATGATCGACGAGATGGGATATGAACAGGTACAGCAGTTCCATGAAGAGTACGTTTCAGGGAAAAACTATACCATCATGATCCTTGGAGCTCGGGACAAGATCGACCTGAAATCGCTGGAGCAATACGGCGAAGTAGAAGAATTGAACCTCGACGAATTGTTCGGGTACTAATTCTTCCAACCACCACGAAATAGCAAGAGGGCATTCCAATTCAGGATGCCCTCTCTGTGTATATGGATAAATGGGAATACTTCTTTTTCCCGCCTACTGCACCACCAACTTCAAGTTGGCCCTGTTTCCCTGGCGGTCCGACAAACGAAGGAAGTAAGTTCCAGCCGCATACCCCAGCACATTCAGTTCGAGTTCCGGGCGTGCCGGATTCAGATCATGACTCGCCAATTGCCGTCCGTACAGGTCAATGACCCGAACGGTTACCGGCCCTCTCAGGCTTCCCTGCGGCTTCAAAAACGTGGTTTCCTGGGTGGGATTCGGGAACAATTCCCAGCCAGCGACGCCAGCCACCAGCTCCTCCATCCCGACCAGGTTGATTACAATCGCGTCGGATACACCTTCGCAACCATTCGAATCCACCAGTGAAACCGTGTAGCTGCCCGACTGAGTCGGGACATAGGTCGATCCGATTGCTCCCGCAATCGGGTCTTCCATTCAATTGCCATTGGTAGCTCACGCCCGCCGTAGTACAGATCAACGT
Source organism: uncultured bacterium (assembly GCA_963923035.1). Taxonomy (GTDB): domain Bacteria; phylum Bacteroidota; class Bacteroidia; order J057; family JADKCL01; genus CAWUKT01. The sequence goes on along the minus strand of CAWUKT010000156.1, from coordinate 189 downwards.
GTCATTGACATTGACGATCTGCGGGACCGGCACAGGATTTACAGTCACCGTCACCGAATCACTTTCTCCCGTACAGCCAAATCCATTGCTGACCGTGACCATATAGCTTCCGCTCTGGGAAACATCAATCGTTTGGAGACTGTGTAAAAACGCGTGCACAAATCAATTTATTTAACCCTCTGTTTTTGA
>CAWUKT010000155.1:0-5822 GCA_963923035.1 uncultured bacterium | reverse complement strand
CCGGGACCTCAGTCAGTTGTGCTAGGAGTAACCGCGGTTGGTCCGTGACCGGAATCGGTTATACTATTACCAGCCCTTTTAGTTTGCATGGGGGAGAAGGCCGAGCACTCAATTTCGCCAAAATTCCCGATCAGAAGGTCCGCCCTGAATTTGACATCCATTCCTCTCGGGATCCGGGAAATGTCGATCCTTTATGAATAGCGCTGACCTTTTAGGGCTATTTCTTGGGCGGGATGGATAGGGCGCTGGATCAATTGGATTGGCAAAAACCACGCTACCACCAAGTCTTTTGGGGATCAACAGGCCCAGGAAAGGGCCTGTTGGGAGATATTTTTTCTCTTCGGAACAAAAACAGTCTCTTCGGAACATTTTTTTGGTTAACCGCAAATGTACCTCCTAAATTGATGTAGCTCTAAGTTAGTAGAAGAGTATCCTGATTCCTCTATTGCTCCAATAGGATCGGATGTAGTACGATCCACCCTTGTTTTGTATCGGTTTCCATTTCAGCGCCTCATGGGAGCCCTATGCCCTATTGCCAACGATAAAAGAAGTAACGTGGAAAATCAAAATGACAACGTCAAAGAAGTAAGCTCCCCTCAAGTGGAGGGACCGGAATCTCGCTTTGGTGACCATCCCTTTGATGGAGGGGGCATGGGAGATGGTGGTGGCGGGGCCCCGCCTGTTGCACCCCCGCCGCTCAATTTGGGAGGAGATGATACCCCGGTGCAGCGCTCTACGGAGGCCAACTCGAAGTCCTTTCTGGTCGACGATTTGCCGGGCTACGGAGACATAGATGACATCATCATTGACGGAGAATACGGGGATGAAGACGTAATCATAATTGACATTACCGAGGATACTTATTCCGGTCCCATAGGAATGGATGCCTTCAATACCCAATACCCGGGGGTGCAGCCCTTTCTAGGTGAACTGAGTAACCTTGTCTTCTACGGCCCCCCTGAGTTTGCCGGAATTGACGAAGCCATTTCTCAGATGGAGACAAGGCCTGAGATATTGAACATCTTCATTGATTCTACCAACAAGCTGGAGAGTGCCCGGACAGCCACACTGAATCATCTCCAAACGGTCAACGGGATTGTGGCCTCGCTGGCGAGTCCTCCCAAGAGCGAGGAACCGCTCAGCAGTTCGGATACTACGGCCATCAATACCGCTATGGCGGAGGCTTACCAAAAGGCCCACGAAGGGCTGGGGCACGCCGGGGTCTTGCTCTACATTGCGAATGGATTGGATGAAATCGTCGTGTTCCTGGATTACTTTGAAAATCATTTCGACCTGCAACCCTTGACCACAGTATTGGGGTATCTGGAAGGTGATTTGAGTAGGACTCAGGAAACAGTTGGGCCATTCGTCGATCAGGGGGCAGTCGTCACTCCCCTCGGCGAAGGATCAGCCGATAAGAATCAATTCGTTGTGCAACTGCTGACAGAACTGGGGATGAGCATGACGGCGGCTGATGATTTATATGGGTACCTGCTCTCTCTGGAGATGGAACCATCGGCCGAAATTGATGGAGTGATAGAGGCCAGCCAGGAAACAGGAGCGGAGGAGGATCGGACGTCAAAGTTCGGGGAAATGAAATGGAGCCTGTTGGATGGATTTACTTCTGCCATGCCGCTGGGCTCTTTTTCGGATAAGTTTGAATGGTTCCTAAACGATGCCCGGGTCAAAATTCTGGATTACCTCAATTCCTATACCGGATACGGATTCGACCATCCCGATTGGATCATGTTTGCTGAAATGATGTTTCAGCCCTTGTATTATGGTTATCGAACCTTCGAGAGCGATTACCAGGCCTTCCAAAATAGCCTGACCCTGTTGAAGCTCACCCCCGAAGTCTCAGACTGGGAATCCGCTTTGCTCACCAATGTCGATGGTGCTCTGGGTAAGATCGGAGGGATGGAAACTACTTACGAAGCTATCATGTCTGCATCCTCCGCCATTGGACTGACCTATGAAGAGGGGGATATGTTTTTGACCACGATGAGCGCCCTCAGTGGTTTGAAGGAAGGAATGACCACAATGCAAACCGATCTGGGAACGGCAGTGGGAGAAGGGAACCGGGCGCTGCGGGTCACTTTCCGGGATAAAATAAAGGCGGAGCACAGCCTGTCCTATGACATTGCCGACCTCATTTTTGATTTCCTGCTCGACAATGGCATCAGCGACCCCAATAATTTCTCGGATTATACCGTTCGGGTGGTGGGTGCTGAAGGTGGACTGTTGGAAGGAACCGGAGGCATGGACATTCTGGTCGGAGGCGAAGGCGATGACCGGATCGAAGGTGGTGGTGGCAACGACCTCATCATCGGAGGTGGTGGTGATGATATCCTGATTGGCGATGCGGGGACCGATACCTTCCACTCGGGAGATGGACAAGACCTCATCCACCACGAGGCCGGGGAGGATCACGATGGCCATTCCACGGACGACGATACCGTATTGGATGAGCAGGAACACGAAGGGTTGGACGGCACCATTGCCGAAGTCAATCTGCTGACCGGGACCTTCTCTGTCAGCGAGGCGGAGGCCGCCCAGATCACCAGCGCGGGAGCTACGGGCGTTGCGGTCCCCATTACCTTGGGCAGCCGCTTTGAGTCCGGGGTCGAGATTCCGATCATCTCCAATGGCGATGGCTTCCAATCCCATCCCAATGCCAATGTCTTCATCAAGGCCGTCGACCATCCGATGACCGAGGTCTTCGGCACCTTCCTCGATTTCGGCGTGCGGGTTGAAATCAGCAACAGCACCCCGGTCATCACCGCCGAAACCCGGATCTCCGGCACGGAAATCGCGCTTAAAAACGACAACCTCGACACCACCCTGCAGCAAGCTGGGTTCTCCCTGGGCGGAATTGACTTTGGCCTTGGGGACATCAGCGCGGGGGGCATTTCCCTGGCGAACAGTTACCAGGATGGTGCCCTGGATTTCGAGTTGCAGAGCCTGCCGATCCAGATTGGCGAGTACGTCCAGGGAACCATCAACATGGGCTATGTAGGTTGGGAATTCGTATTCGACGGCAACCTCGCTATCCATTTGGGGAATGGCATTTCGGGAGCCATTGAATTGGGTTACGACGGCCAGGACCTCTACGGCAGTGCTTCCGTAGATGTGGCCTTCGGCGATGTGTCCGGATACATCAATGTCTACTACAATACGAATGGCGTGACCGGGATTGCCGGTGAAGGAGCCGGCATGATCAATACCGACCGCCTGAATGCCGAGGTGGACCTCTTCTTTGGCCCGACCAGTTGGGTCAACAACGAGGTCAGCTCCAAAGTGGCTTCCTTGGGACTGAACTCCTCCGCCGGCCAGGTCGACGAGGACATCGCAGCACCGACGGCCCCTGATCTCAGTACCATTGAGCCTGGGAATACCGATTCGCTCAGTTGGGCGGGGATTGCCTCCGGTACTGTTCCCATCAATGAAAACCTGACGGCCAGTGCCGACGGAATCCTGGATTCAGAGGGGGATTATGCCCTGCGTTTGTCCTTGGAACAACAGAATGAAATCACCCTGACCGAAAGCCCGGGTGGAAGCTGGAGCCTGGAACAGAATTTCCCGATCATTGACTTTGGGATACCTCTCGTGGCCGATGTCTCTGCGAATCTCTTCGCGGGATTGGAGTTTTCGTATGACCCCATTGCGGTCAAGCTGCGCAATGGCAAAATATCCGGCACCTACGCCAAGCCCGGCAACAAATACGGCATTGGCAGTTCCCTCGATATGGAAGGGGAGCTGGACATGCATGATCATGTAAGGTTGGGAGGAACGTTGGGACTCGGTTTGGTGGAGCATGTCCTCACCCAGAGTGGGAAGATTGTCGTGGAGGCCACCTTGTCCGCGACCATAGACGGAGATGCCAGCGCGAATGCCGATATCCACGTGCAATTGGATGAAAATGGCTTCCATCCCCACTTCCAGATCGTAGCGGACCTCAGCCAGGAACTGACGGTGGATCTGGATGGGACGTTCTACGCCGAGAACAAAATCAAACATTTCCTCCGCCATGACAGCGTTTCCAAGGTGGAGATTGACCTAGGCGGAATGAAGTTCCCGATCGGCGATATAGCGCTGGAAATGGGCTACAATACCGATGCCCACGACAGTAAATTCAGCTTCGGACCTCCGGAAGGCCGAGACCATATTTTCCACCTGAACAGCGTGGAGGACATGATCGAGAACATGCAAACCCGACCGGCCAGCGTGACCAGCTATGACTTTGGTATTTCCCCCTCCGAAACCGAGCAATCGGATGAGTACGATTCTTACGATGAAGGCCGATTAGATTCGGTGATTGGATCGCTTACGACCGCCATTGATGGCGAAATCGACAATGAGGTAGAAGCAGCGGATCAACAGGATTTCACCGCCCCCACCTATTCTGAAGAAACCCAGCTCTCCAATAAGGACCGGAAGATCAAGATTGCCCGGGTAATGAGCGGCTTGTTGGAGCTGTACCAAATGTACGACCGCTATGCGGCGGGAGAATTGACAGAAAGCGGCCTACGGGGCATGGCAGCGCATATCATGGAGAAGCACAAAGTCTTCAAGTCGTTGCAATTGGTCGCTGGTGAACGGACCAATGGGATTCCCACTTATGGCTTAGAGAATGAAGAAAATTATTTTTATTGGGAGTGGACGGCCAGCGGCAAAAGAAAAGCACCTGCGGCTCCGAGGACAGTACGAGGGGATGGCAACAATGCCTACGGAACTGGCTGGGACGCCAATGACCAGAAGACAATTGATTTTGCCGGAGTCAATCAGACGGTAGCCTATGATGATGCCGTTCGCATTTATGAGAATGGATCCAACAATCTATCTGGAACCGTCTACCGGGCATTATTCAACCATACCTTAGCCCAACTCGGCGACAATGAAGCCAACTGGATCACTAATTTGAGAGATCCAGTTGAAGGGCCATTCAACGTAACAGTAGACCTGGATCATAACTCAAAAGGAATCCTGAAACATATTGGAAAACCCTACGGGAGGTATGTTTCCATGACCAAGTCTAAAGAACGGGCAAGTTTATATGCCTCCAAGCATTGGAACAAAGCTACTATTGATGACGGTAAAGTCCGAAAGGTAAAAGATTGGAGGCCCGTCATTCAAGTGAGTATTGCAGGTTCTCTTAGTCAAAGTAACCCCATTTACGATATGACCGATCCAGCTACCAAGGCTGCTATCCTAGCCATTGAAGTGAATTCGGATGATCAAAAGTCCAGTGCAACTAGCGTTACAGCTAATTCAGATCGGGACGAGGAAGTATTGTTTAGCCAGAAAATTGCAAAAAATGCGGTGGAAGCAGTGGTGGCAAATGTGCAAAGGATTAGTCAGGATGCCTATGGTGCCAATCAAGTTCCTGGGTACAAGCTGTTCGTGAATAAGAACTTTGATTTCTTTGAAGAGTTAGTCCCGGATGATTTGAATGGTTATTCAACCGAAATCATAACAAGCAGTGGAAATCGTCCGCAAGTCTGTCAGGACCTGATGGCCCTTCATGGACGGCTGCCAAATGCACAGACAGATGATAGTTTTAAGGATGACCTTGAAACATTTATGAACGGTGATGGTATGGGGGAGAAAAGCAAAGTCAAGTATCTGACCGCTTCCGTATCCAGCAGGCGGCAAATCACCATTACCAAGGAAGAATATGATGCACTAAAAGCACTTGTAGAGTACCTGCAAGCGAATCCATAGCGGTTCAAAATATAAGACACGAAAGGTGCTAGTTCCTGGCTCTTTGACTAGGTAGTGTCTGAAAAATAGTCATTCTCGATTTCGTTGTTGAAAAAGAGTTC
>CAWUKT010000154.1:0-5885 GCA_963923035.1 uncultured bacterium | reverse complement strand
GGCGGACGCGGACGCGTCGGGGACAGGTTCCCTGGTGGGGAGCGGCGGCGGCCGTCTTGCTGGCGGCCTGCCTGACCTGGTGGGGACGGACGGCGTCCGTCGAGCCCGCGGAGAAGGAAACCGAATGGTTGGTGGTGCGGGATACCCTGTGGCAGGAAGTGCGGGTGGTGGATACCGTGTATTTGCCGGTGGATGCGCCGAAGGAAGAGCCGCCTCGGCGGCGGGTGCAGCGACGGAAGCCGGTGTCTTCACCGGTTCAGCGATCTCCCGAATTGGAGGCGGCGATGGCCGCCATGCCCGCGCCGGAAGTCACCGGAAAAAGCGGTGGCAATGCCATGGAGGATTGGGTGCCCCCGGAGACCGGGTTCAGCGATAAATTGATTGGAAAGTAGGGGGATTCAGGTGGTGCTCACCACGAAATCAACCGATGGGCGGTTGAAATAATTCCAAATGAGGTCGAAATCTTCGCCCCAGTCTTCGCGTTTGAGGAACATGATCTGGTCCTCGTAGTGGAATTCGATCCGATTGTCGGTCCGGATGGGATTGGCGAAGCGGAGGGGAAAGCTCTGGGTCGGCGTTTGGGTGAGGGCAGCGTGGACAGAAATGACCGAGAAGCCGTCGTTGACGAAGAAAATCTCGGCGATGTTGCGCCGCAGTTGGACGTTGGCGATGATATTGCCGAGTCCGATGGCGATGGCCTCACCGATCAGTCCCGCGTACAGCGGGTCTTTTCCCGCATTCACCCGCAGAATCACAATAATCATGACCACAAAGGTCAGGATAGCATAGTACCGTAGCGCATATTCCTGCTGCAAGCGGAACTTGCTCGAAAAGCGCGGGTAATGCCGGCTCCGAAAGGATTCCATTCGTTTATTCCACATGGCTCAATTCTCCTTTGTAGCCCCGCAAGAAATCTCCGGCCGTCATACGTTTCTTCCCCGCCAATTGCAGTTCCAGGATTTCCAGCCATCCCTTCCCAGTCCCAACAAAGATTTTTCCATCCAAGACCGTCAATTTTCCCGGTACTTCTTCTCCTTCGCATTCTACCTTCTGCACCCGAAACACCTTGAGAGAAATCCCCTCCAATTCGGTCCAGGCGGTCGGGTAGGGGCTCATGCCGCGAATGAAGTTGTACAGGTCGGCGGCGCTGCGGTTCCAATCGATCCGGCAATCGTCCTTGAAGATTTTGGGCGCGGGATGGATGAACTTGCTGTGGTCCTGGGGCTGGGGCTCAACGGTTCCGGCGGCCAGGGCCGCGACGGTGTCCCGCACCAATTCGGCGCCAAATTCCATCATGGCATCGTGGAGGTCACCCGCCGTCCATTCCTCCGGAATGTCCAGTTCGCGTTGGAGCAACATCGAACCCGTATCGATCTTGTGGTCGATCAGGAAGGTGGTGGCTCCGGTTTTCGTCTCGCCGTTGATCAGGACCCAATTCAATGGCGCCGCGCCCCGGTAATCGGGCAGCAGGGCGGCGTGGAGGTTGAGGGTTCCCTGGCTGGGAATGCTCCAGACCATCTCCGGGAGCATCCGGAACGCCACCACAACGGCGAGGTCGGGCTTCAGTTCGGTGAGGGCAGCGACGAATTCAGGATTGCGGAGCTTGACGGGTTGTAAAACGGGAATGTCCTGGGATTCAGCGTAGACCTTGACCGGGGAGGGGCGCAACTTCTGGCCGCGACCGGCCGGCCGGTCCGGGGCCGTGACGACGCCGACCACCTCGTGGGGGCCTTCGACCAATGCACGAAGGGAAGGAATGGCAAAATCCGGGGTGCCCATGAATACAATCCGCATGGCGCGAAGATACGGAATTAATCAGATTGGAGCGGGAAGAGAAACGGTGGGGGCAATGCTAGGTGCCGAGGACCTTGAAGGCCATCAGCTGGCGAATGGAGCGCGCCCGCAAGCGGGCGGTCTCGGCATGGGGACCGGCAAACCGGGCCTCCAAATTCTGCTCCCACAGCTCCAGCCAGCGGTCAAAGTGAGCCTGGCGGAGCGGAAAGCGTTGGTGCAGGGCTTGGTGGACCTGCATGGGCTGGCCTTTGTAATTTCCCGTGCCGAACAGGATTTGCTCCCAAAAATCAAACAACAAGGGAAAATGCTGGTCCCAATCGTCGCCGATGGCGCCCTCAAAGACCGGCCCGAGCAAGGCATCGGCCCGCGCCAAGTCGTAGAAACCCCGTACCAAGGTTTCGACATCGTCGCGATTCTGGAGGTCCATCCGCATGGTCAAAGGAAGGCATTTTCCCGCAAATCTCCACCCTTAACCCCAAAGAAAGAGACCACCCGGAAAGGTGGCCTCTGCTGCGGAAAAAATATGGGATATGAATTTTGTCAAAGTTGGTCCTTGCCGTATTGGGGCTGGAATTTGTGGATGACTTTCAGGTTGGACTTCTTGAATTTGCCCGGACGTACCTGAACGGCGGTGCAGCGCAAGGGGTTGCCTTGTCCCTGCATCTCAACTGACTTGGCCTGGTAGGAATTGAACAGGGTATGCCAGTCGTTGTTGAAGGCCTCTTCGTGGGAGTCGTTCATCATTTTTTGCTCCAAGGCCTGGATGGCGGGGAAGTGGCACTGCGAAGCGGTTCCGGGGATCAATACCTTGCGGGTGGATTGGATCTGGCCCAGGTTAGCAGCTTGGGTTTCGGTGTCCTCCCGAAGGTCATTGTAGGCGTCCTCAAAGGTCAGCGTTTGGCCCCGGGAGCCGGGCTTGTTGCGGCGGTCATTGCCGGAGAAGTGGTGCATACCGACTACCCAGCGGTTGTCATTGTTGTTCTTGCCACACTTGATATGGACGGCGATGACAATGGCGCAACAGTTGAACAGGCCGTGGGTACCAATCTTATCGTTGATCCCACCTACGTACTGTTGTCCGGCACCGATATCGTTGTAGTCCTGGTAGTTCTTGGCGTCGTCGTACGGATCCCAGGGAGTAGCATCGGTGGTGAGTTCGATGCCGGTCCGTTGGACGGGAGTACTGCCATTCTTGGAAAATTGCTTGGGAGCAGTAGCAGTGGCGGTGATGGTAGCGGGCGGGTTGCCAGATGCTTTCAATTGGAAAGCTGGGGGTTGAAATCCGTTGGCACCTTTGGCTTGGACGAGTCCATTGTCGTCCATGATAGCAGTTCTTTGCGTCGGTTGGCTTTTCTTTTCCATTACAAAAATGTGTTTAACAGGTCTTTTTTTAGGAGTGTTGACTTCCTGGTTCTCAGGATCCAACTGTACAATGCTACTGGATTGAGGGGGGAAAGGATCGCGGTACTCTGTGAGTGCGGGGAATTCACTAGTGAAGGGGTAAAATTCGGAAGGAAACGAAAATAGGGAATGGGAAAAGGAGGGAAGGGAAAACAATGAGGAGAGACCTTATATGGGGAAGCACTAAAACCGAAACACCCGCTCGATCTGGGACCGAGCGGGTGTGAATTCATTCATAACACTAACTATAACACGAAAGAACGCTACTGAGTAAGCCGTTTCATTTGCTTACAATACAAATATGCAACCGAAGTATCGATTCCAAAACCCAAGTTGCATTTATTCTTATAAAATAAATTTAAATTAAATGATGCTTTGGGGTGTTATTGGTTGTTTTTGGGTTGGAATGCTAATAAAGGTATGGGGCAGGGCCTGAAAAAACTTTCTCCTAAAAGCGACACCCCCTTGATCTGGTGACCGAGGGGGTGAATATTCATTCTTAACACTAACTATAACACTTAAAGAACGCTACTGAGCAGCCGTTTTCATTTGGCTACAATACTAATATGCAAGTCCCGCTCCGATTCAACAATCGCGCTTGGCTTTATTCTTATAATTAAATTATTGATGAAAGTTTCAAAGAGGAGAGTAGGGTTGGTATTGATGGGAGAATTCAAATAAAAAAGTGGGTGGTTCAGGGGCGAGAAAAAATAGATGCCCCCTCGAATACTATCCGAGGGGGCATCCCATCATTCATTCTAATCGTGAAGAAACTTTCGCAATTCAAACACTCATGCCTAACTATTGGCTACACTAATAAAGAACGTCTGAGAATTATAGTGTTTGTTTAGGTAAACGGAGAACCGGGACTTTAGGTTGCAAGCCATTTACGAGGAATTTGAAGGGTTTTACTCCTTTTTTACCCCCTTCTCTTTCTCCATTTTCCCATCTGAATCGTTTAGGAGACAGTTTTGACGGTATCATTATTATAAAATTAATGGTCAGGATACGCTACTTGGGTGTAAGCTGGAAGTCATATTTGGGGTAAAAGGGCTCAAAAAACATATCTCGAGGCGATAAGTTATGCCCCTGTGGCCCGGCCTCCATTACATATTGTCTGGTTGAAGCGCGATCTCAGATCGCGCGACCACACGCCTTTGGCCCGCGCCATCCGGACCGGCGAGCCCCTTTTGCTGCTCTACAGCTTCGAACCCGGCCTCATGGCCCTGCCCGAAAGCGCACCCCGCCACTTCCAATTCATCCACCAGTCCCTCGACGACCTCGACCGCCAACTCGCGCCCCACGGCGCCCACATCCTCCGCCGCCACGGCGACGTCCTCCCGGCCTTCCAGCGCCTCGCCCAGCACTTCGAGCTGCGGGGCATCTGGGCCCACCAGGAAACCGGCCAGGAATGGACCTTCCGCCGCGACCAGCAAATCCTCCGCTGGGCCCGCCAGGAGGGCATTCCGCTCCGCGAATTCCGGCAGGACGGCGTCTTCCGCCGCCGTTGGCAACGCGAAGGCTGGCAGGAAGATTGGGAAGACGAGATGGCCGAACCCTTGGAGCACCCCGAGCTCGTCTCCGCCCATTGGGCGGAGCTGGCACCCGAACTCAGGGAAGCACTCGTGGGACCCCCGATGCCCGCTTGGCTCCGGGAATACCCCGACGGCATGCAACCCGGCGGCGAGTCCTTTGCCCGGAAATATTTCCAGAGCTTCCTCCACGACCGCGTCCACAACTACCTCCGCCACCTCGCCCGCCCCGCCCAATCCCGGCGCGGCTGTTCCCGACTCTCCCCCTACATCGCATTCGGCAACATCTCCGTCCGCGAAGTTTTCCAGTCCGTGACCTATTCCCAGGCCGGCCCCGAGAAGAAGGAGAACCTGGAGCATTTCCTGTCCCGGGTATGGTGGCGCAGCCATTACATCCAGAAATTGGAGAGCGATTGGTGGATTGAGCACGCGCCCATGAACAAAGGACTGCTCGGCCTCAACCGGGGAGAAAGAAAGGATTGGTTGGAAGCGTGGAAGGAGGGAAAAACGGGCTTCCCGATGGTGGATGCCAGTATGAAATGCCTCGCCGCCACGGGCTACCTCAATTTTCGGATGCGGGCGATGCTGGTGACCTTTGCTGCATTTCCCGCCTGGCAAGACTTCAAGCCCATTGCCACCCACCTCGCCCAATTGTTCCTTGACTACGAACCCGGCATCCACTTCGGCCAGATCCAAATGCAATGCGGGCTGACCGGCTACCATCCCTTGCGCATTTTCAACCCCATCCACCAGGCCCGCCAATACGATCCGGAAGGCTTATTTGTCAAGCACTGGCTCCCCGAACTCGCCCATGTACCCGCTCCGCTGCTCTACGAACCGTGGACGATGACCGAGATGGAGCAGGTCTTCTACGGCTGTGAAATTGGGAAGGACTATCCGGCGCCGCTCTTCGATTACGATGAAGCGACCCGCTTGGCAAAGGACAAATATTGGAATGTGCGGATGAGTGATCCGGTGCAGGAAGCCCTGCCTGCTATCTGGGACCGGCATTGCTTGCCGCACAATGCCGCCGACTACCGGGCGGAATGGGAAGCCGCCCGCGAACGCCACCACCGCCGCCAGTCGACGGCTTGGTAAAAGCCCAAAGAGGCTGTCTCAAAAGAGGCGGCCTCTTTTGTTATCCATAAAAAAGCGTTG
>CAWUKT010000153.1:0-6076 GCA_963923035.1 uncultured bacterium | reverse complement strand
AAAATTTCCCCCTCCATTATTACTGTTTTGAGAATCATTCATCCTGCCCATCCCGCTATTGTTTTGGAAATGATTTGGGAAGTTAAAACCGCGACTGTTTTGATAGTTGTTTTCAGGGCTGTCATCAATTTGGAAGGAGCTACCTTCTTCAAGCTTACCTACATGTTCCTCCATTAATTTAGAATTATGTGTTCGGTTTTTTAAAGTTGGAAATCTCCAACCCTCAAGTTCCTCAGAGTAGCTGAAAAACACATTTCCTAATTCCTCCTCCAATGAATCAAAGTAAGTTCTGCAATGGGAGCACGGAGGAATTTCAGAGTATACGTCTAACGATTGGACTCCTGACCTTTTCAAGTTAATGCCCGTTATTTTCCCGTTTCTTTGGTTGTAACCCTTGATTTTACTCTTTGACATAGCTTTGCTTAAAGCATTTCTTTCGGCGTGCAAAATCGGCAAGGAGTCGCTAGTGCCAAGCTCACGTTCTTCCCAGTTTATCGATACTGAAGCAATATTGGATTTCTCTTGGGGATTGCCCATGCCTAATCGTCTAGCTTTAACTTTTGGAAAGTTATTGGGATTTACTGGTTGGGGATTTATCTTCAATTGAGCGATGCTGGCCCCTCCAAGCTCTTTCGATCTCAAGGTGAATTCTGGAGGTGCTTTGGAGATTCCCCTGCCATCAAACCCACTCTCCGCCAATGGATGATCCGATTGCTTCTCCTGCTCTGGTTGAAATGATTGCTTTTCCATAAGATGGCAATGAATATTTTCTGGAATCTAATGGGTTGGAATTACGAATGGTATAACGGTTCTGGGCAGTTGTTAACGGGATCAAAAGGCAGAAGATTCTCAAAATCGACTGCTAGCCATGATTTTGGCGCGTTCTGGTAAACGTAGATGGCCCCTTTGTTAATTCCTTTGCTTATGACGTCGGTACAGCCGCGCAGCCTTCCCCAGCAGCTGCAGCTCCAGCCGTACCTGCCCCGGCTCCCGCGGCCAATGCACGGCCCCGATTGTTCAAAACCACCCTTCCCAGTCCCCAGAGGACTCGTCCAATTCTCGCCGCCGCGACCACCCTGCTGCCTGGAATAGGCAGGAGCATCAAGATTCCGGATGTGATCAAGACCATTCCAAGCCCTTCCACATTGTAAGTAGCACCTTCTTCCGGAACGATTTCATCGACACTGCCTACACAGCGTGAAGATGGAACGGACTCTGGAGTCGGCAAATCATCCATCCCTGGTAAGTCCTGGCCGATACCTTCGGGGGATTGCTCCGGTGTTTGTTCTCCTTCTGGTACGGGACCTGGGCCTGTTGCTTCAGGTACGGGAACCGGCTCAGCCCCTCCATTGGGCGTCAGGTCGTCTTGGGGAGAGGGAAGGGGGGCTAAAAATGTATCTGTAATGCCTTGTCGGCGTCGATTTTGCTCATAGTAGACGATCAACCCCGGAACTGAAGGGTGCATTTCGGCGATGGTTGTGTCTCCGTTGATGTTGGGTGACGGGAAACTGAACTGAGAGAAGTTGGTCCCCGGGGTCCAGATGCCGGCACGTGGGGTACAACTTTCCTGGGCAGCCCGGACGTATCGAAGGAGGTCGGCGGTCCCAGCTACAATCCCGGCGGGATTCATAGGTTTGATCTCGTAGATTTGACTCCTGGCCAGATCTACACAATCGGCATATCCGGTATTGTTTCCACTGAGAGAGCCCTTGGGAATCCCGTATTCCCGGACACCGTCGGGGCTAAATTGGGATTCAAATTCCTCCTGGATAATGGCATGTTCAGCAACCCCGTACCAGGTTGGTCTTGGATCCTCAGGATTGTATTGGCTTCGACCAGGGTTGGCTTGGCAATTCCTTTGGACAACACTGCGTTGTACGGGAGGTCCGCTGGGGGGAGCTTCTCCGGCGGAGAGTTGGAAGGGAACCGGGGCTTGGGATCGACCTGCTTTGGAGACATCAAAATGGCCGGATGCGCTTTGCGAGTCGTGTTGGTGGGTGGTTTCGGACATGGCTTTGGATACTTGTTGAATCTTCTCCAAAAAGGCTTTGTCCGAGGCGAATGTAAAGAACAGTTTTGAGGGAAAATTTTTGGGGTGGGGGTTAGATTGGCGTGGAGAATTGGTTCTGGAGGCTATGGGGGAGGTTTCTGGCGTAGGAAAACGGGGAATTGTTTTTGCGTCTTGAAAATTTGGGGATGGTATCAAGGGGTCACTCAAACTCCGGAAAATTCTCAAAAAACTCCTCCGTTTTATTCCTCCCCATTGACCTCAAATAGTTGGTTGTCATCTGGGTGTCCGTGTGGCGAAGGAATGAGCTGATCTCCGAGAGGGTGAATCCTGAATCCGCCATGTTACAGGCAATCAAATGGCGGGAGCTGTACAGGGTATAGCCGAAGCCATCCAGCTCCAGCGCCGTCCGCATCCGCTCGAACTTATGGCGGATTTGTTGGTCGGTGGCCGGATCCGGCCCGGGTTGGTTTTTGTAGCCAAACAAATAGTCGTCGTCCCCTGCCTCTTTCAGGTATTCCGCCAGCAGTTCCCGGTACTTGGGGCTGAATCTCGTTCCGCCTCCCATCGTCTTTGCATTGGCCCCTTTCAGGAATAGAATGCCCTTGGCCAAGTCAAAATCTCGCTTCCGAAGGCTGAGGAGTTCGCTGATCCGGAGCCCGGTGAAGTACATGCCCTGGATCATGATGAGGACCTGCATGTAGTTGGGGCGGGTCTGGCAGTACTCTTTGATCAACGCAAGGTGTTCAGGACGATAGGGGACGTTCCTGCCGGTGGAGTTGTTTTCCTTTAGTCGCTTGAAGTTGTGGAAGGGATTGGGTTTGTCTTCGCCCAGAATCCGGGTGAAGATCGCGCTGTTGCTGGCCATGTAGCCATTGATGGACTTGTGGCCTTTGATCCGTTGCTGGAGGTAGGCTTTGAAGTCCTGGACCTTGGCGGGTGTGATTTGATCCAGGAACACGATCCCGGAACTGTCCGCCCAGCGGAGAAGGTGATTGGATCCAGCGCGGTAGGTGGCCACAGATGCTTTCTTGAGTTCTAGGACCATCTTGGCCAGCTCCTGGTTGATCTGCTCCTGGAGGGTGGGCTTGTCGATGACTGTTTGCCGTTCCTGGAGGCCAAGGAGGTCAACGCCCTGCTTGATCAGGTTGATCTTGGAGCGGTAGACCGCGAGGATGGCCGCCCGCCGTTCCTTGACCGTCTTGATCTTGTTCACCCCATCGGTGAACTTCTTGACCACCTTCCCTTCCTTGCGTTCCAGCTCCACCTTCACAAACCACCTTTTCCCCACCTCCCAGTCAGCAAAATAGATCCAGATTTTGTACCTTGTGCCCTCTGGATCTTGGATCAGTTTGGTATAGGGATTCTTGCCTGTCCGCGTTTGTTTCATAGGTCCCACTTTAAATCCCAATGTATGAAAAATATTGGTTGCAGGCTCCTGCGGGGGGGATGTGGCTAATTCCGTATTATAATTCATAGAAGCCGTTACGCCCGTAACGGCTTCTGGTTTTTTGGGCTAGCCACTCCATCCATTTTACTATGAGAGGAGGGCCAGAAACCCACCAGCAACACAAACATACCCAGGCGTTGCATCGTCCCAGCCTCGGAACCGCTAACCCATGACGGCGACTTTCCGCCCCTTCCAATGACCTTTTCAGCAGCTGAATCATCCTCCCCACCCAATTCTCCCCAAGAATTACTATTTTAAAGACGCCAAAATGCTAAATGATGAAAATTGAAGCCCTCCGGTCCGTATTGAACAGTCCCCCCGTGGAGCGAAAGCACCTGGAATGGATGGTCCTGGCGACCGACAGCGATGCCCAATTGGAGGATCTGGAAACGGATGCCTTGATCGAACGCTTGGTAGCCTTGCCGGAGGAGCGGGCGATGGATTTACTGAAGGCCATTTGTCCGGAAGCGCTGGAGGGGGAGGTAGACGAGGAATCCATCCAAACGCTGCGCAGCTCCGTCGAGAGGTCCTCCGGCCTAAGCCGGACCATTGCGCTGACATTCGTGGCGCTCATGTTCTACATCTTCCTGATCGTAGCCTCCACCACCGACCTGAGCCTGTTCCTCCCGGAATCCATTGTGACCCTTCCGGTCCTGGACATCCAATTGAACCTGCCCAACTTTTTCTCGGTAACCCCTTTCTTAATCGCCATTTTCCACTTCAACCTGCTCATCAACCTCCAGCACCACCAGGAGAAGCTGCAGAGATTGGCCGTGCGGGAAGGCAACCAACTCCAATACCATTACCTTCACCCGTTCCTGTTCAACTACCTCGAAAAGTACGACTCCGGCAGCTTTTTTCGGAACTGCTTCAAAGGCTTTGTACAGATCCTCCTGTTTTGGTTTCCGGTGTTTGTGATCCTGGCCATGCAGTACCGGTTCCTAGCTTACCACGATGTGTGGCGGTCCGGCGCCCAATTTGCGGCCTTTGCGATTGAAGGCGTTATCTGCTGGTACTTCCACCGGATTTTTTTCCTGCCTGAAAAGCAAAAAGGATGGACCATTGGCAAGTGGTTCATGGCAGTTGGCGGTGGTATCTTTTCGCTGGCGTCGATCTTTTTGCTGGTCAATTCGGTGGGGCTCCACCAGAATTCAAAAGACCTGCTCTTGTTGGACCGCGGAGTGCTGGCCCTGGACCTGAAGGATTATATCCACCAAATCAACCAGGTAAACGAAGGCTTGGTCGTCAGGTACCTGAACGATTCCATGACGATCGAAGACGCCCGTGACCAGGCCATTCTGAACCACGGAGAAGGCTTCAACCTGACCAAGCGGGATTTTAGATTGGGGCGGATGGAACGGATCAACCTGTCCAACGTCATCGCGGGAGAGGCCATCTTTGACGAGGCCCTGCTCAACGGTGCCAAATTCCCCGGTACCAGGCTGGATGGTGCCAGTTTCATCGGGACGGACCTCCGCGACTCCTACCTTGCCAATGCAGTCCTGAACGATGCGAACATGCAGGGCGTGAGGTTGGAGGGGGCCGATCTAACGGAAGCCAAGCTCAACCGAGTGAACATGAGGGGAGGCAGATTGGATGGCGCAAAATTTACCGGAGCCACCATCAAAAATTCCATCATGGCGGTGGATTCATTGGGCAATCTGGATTTCTCCGGCACCCAATTGGACGGCTCCGTTTTTGTCGGGGTAAAGTTCTACGGAACGAATTTTACCGAGGCCAATTTTCCCTATTGCACCCTTGATTCCTCGAAGTTTGTCCGGGTCGATTTTTCAGGTGCGAGATTCGATGGCGCGAGTATGAGGCAGACCAAATGGACAGATTGTTCGTTGGTCGGTGTCAATCTGAACAAGACCGATTTCTATGGCGGACAGCTAATACGGGTGAATTTCTCGGATGCGAACCTGAGGTCGGCGGACTTCACCAATGCTACCTTGAAGGAGGTGAATTTCAGGAATGCCTACCTCGTATGGGCAAATTTATCCGGTACCGACCTTGCCCAAACCAATCTCCGGGGCGCCGAATTGAGCCATGCCCAGCTCGAATCCGCGAATCTCAGCCGGGCGAATTTGTCCGGGGCCAACTTGTCCCAAAGCAACCTCACCAACGCAAATCTAAGGAATGCCCGCTTATCTGACGCTGACCTCACCCAGGCCAATCTAAATGGAGCGACCCTCACCGGAGCCAATTTGAAAGATGCCAATCTCACCAGCGTCATCCTCAACGCCCAAACCCAAATCTCCCCCAACCAAATCAGCCAATTCAAGCGCGTCGAGGCCATCGTAGAGGGCGATACCCTGAGCGGAAAGTCCCTGAAAGCCTTCCTGCAAACCATCACGGTCGACTGATTTTACCCCGCCGATCAATGTAACACATTCATGGAAATTGGCCTTGAATCTCCTCCCCGTCTCCCCTAAGTTGAGACTGCAATCTTTACCCGTGCGCTTTTCAGGTTTTTCTCCCGCAAGGGAAGTCAACAATGTATGCACCAACGGGCAATTCACAGGCCCCTCCCGCCCGCAGCAGGCCGGCGGATTCAGATAGATAGTCGGTCCTGAAAAACCCACAAAATCCTCCACTGCACTCTCCCCATCCACATT
>CAWUKT010000152.1:0-7052 GCA_963923035.1 uncultured bacterium | reverse complement strand
AACCGCGGCATCGCGGTCTGGAACCGCGGCATCGCGGTCTGGAACCGCGGCATCGCGGTGCGGAACCGCGACAGCGCGGTCTGGGACCGCGGCATCGCAGTCCGGAACTCCACTTTCCGAGTCGAGAACTCGACCTTCCGAGTCCAGAACCGCGGCATCGGAGTCCCGAACTCGACTTTCCGAGTCGGGAACTCGGCCTTCCGAGTCCAGAACTCCGCTCACAAGCCCCATCCCCATTTCCATTTTCCCAGCCCTTTCATTTGTCCCCTCTCCCCTTTTCCCGACGTCCCCCATTTGTCATTTGAAATTGTCCATCTGAATTTCCTTCTCCATCCCCTTGAAACCGAAGCCTTCCCAACCGCGCCCTCCGATATTTTTTTTTGAAAAAGAGGCCTAATAAATTAGATTTGTTTGCTCACTGGCTACCTAGGAGCGAACAATTCCTACTGCAACGTTTGAATTTTTTGGGGAGATCAATCCCCTTTTTTGATGGAATAAAGCTGTATTAAGCATGGCAGATACCCAAGCCCGGACGATTGAAAACAGTCCGCAAACCCTTGGCCACCCTTCAGGCCTGTTTTATCTCTTCTTCGCTGAACTCTGGGAACGCTTTTCCTTCTATGGAATGCGCGCACTGTTGACCCTCTACATGGTCAACAACCTGTTCCGCGAACTTGCCGATGGCGAGGAAATCTCCTTTGGAATTTATGCGGCCTACGGGGCCCTGGTCTACGCGACGCCGGTCATCGGGGGTAACCTCGCCGACCGTTTCCTGGGTTACCGCAAATCCATCATGTTGGGGGCTGTGCTGATGGCCCTGGGCCACTTCATCATGGCCTTCGAAAACGAAATCTTCTTTTTTGGGGCCTTGGGGCTCCTGATTGTCGGCAACGGCTTCTTCAAACCGAACATCTCCACGATGGTCGGTAGCCTCTATCCGGCCGGTGACAAGCGCCGTGATGCGGGCTTCACGATCTTCTACATGGGTATCAACCTCGGGGCCTTCCTCGCGCCGCTCGTCTGTGGCTGGCTGGGTGAGACCTACGGCTGGCACTGGGGCTTCGGTGCCGCTGGTGTTGGCATGTTGGCCGGTCTGATCCTGTTTGCCGTCGGTATGCGCCGGGGCGTCTTCATGGACGTCGGGTTCCAGCCGGAAAAATGGCAGAAGAACAAGGTTGCCGGTACCAATGTCGCCAATATCATCTACCTGGGAGCGGCCCTGCTCGTTCCGATTGCGGCCTTCCTGGTCCGCTTCAACGACATGCATATCCCCGGTCTCGGCGAACTGATGGAGGTGCTCCTCCTCGCCATTTTGGGGATCATCCTCGTTTACCTCATCATCTTCATGTCCAAGAGCGAGAAGGTGGTCTGGCAACGATTGGTCGTGGTGCTATTGCTAACGACCTTTATCACGGTCTTCTGGTCCTTCTTCGAACAGGCCGGTAGTTCCTTGACCCTGTTCGCCGAGCGGAACGTCAACCTGACCTTCCTGAATGCTTCCCAGACGAATGCCATCAACCCCTTCTATATTGTGGCCCTGGCCATTCCCTTCTCCCTGATGTGGACCTTCCTCGACACGAAGCGACTCAATCCTTCGGCGCCGGTCAAGTTTGCGCTGGGTATTTTCCAGTTGGGATTGGGCTTTATGATCTTCGCGTGGAGTGCCAAAAGCATGGATGCCACGGGTGCAGTGCCCTTCTGGTACCTGGCCCTCGGTTACTTCCTGATCACCACCGGTGAATTGTTCATCTCTCCGATTGGTCTCTCCAAGGTCACGGAACTCTCTCCAAAAGCCATTGTGTCGTTGATGATGGGGGTTTGGTTCCTGTCGTCCGCCTTTGCCCACCACATCTCAGGGGTCATTGCAAAGCTGACCGTAGATGAAGTTACGACCGAGTACGTCGAGAAATCTGGCGTCATCAACTCCTTTACCGAGTTCACAACCGGGGAAGACCAAAACAAGGTGGGGCGCTTCAATTTCGACTTCCAGAATGCCTTGGTGGCGGTATTGGATACCAGTTCCATCAACCAGGCCAAGATCAAGGATGACGAAGGCGAGGTGACCGGCATCGACTATACCAAATTGCAACTGCCAAAAGCGGGCAATATGGACCAGTTGATCACCGCGACCCAAGCGATGGCCGGCGTCAATGACAAATGGGCCGAAGCCGCACCTGCCAACATCAAAATGGCCGAGGAGCTGAAACCGATGGCGGCCGGATTGGCATTCGTCGATACCCTGAACCCGGACAAGCCGAAGGAACTGTTCTTCGAATTCTACGACAAGTTCTTCGCGTTCGAGAACAGCCCGACCCAGCAGGATGCCGAGGCCATTCTCCAGCTCGAAAACCTGACCGAGCGGAAAGAAAAGCTGGCGGCCTTCGAGCGGGTGGCTTCCAAAGCTGAAGCATTGGTCAAAGTAGAAGAGTTCCGGGCCCACAAAGATGAAATGCGCGCCTACAATTCCAGCTGGGCGGACAACGCGTTCACCTTTGCCGATAAATACTCTGAATTCAAGAAAAGCGTAGGTAAAGTGAAGGGCCTCTCCAATTATGTAAAGGTCTTCTCACAAATTACCTTCTTTGCCCTCGCATTCTTCGTCCTCGCTCTGCTGCTCTCGCCGCTGATGAGGAAGTGGATGCACGGCATCAAGTAACTTAGATACATGAATCCCAGATCCATGACTGCCATGGGGACGAAAAAATGGGCGCTGCTATGGGCCCTGGTTTTCGTCCCCATCTGCTTTTTCGCCCAAAACAGTGCCCCTCTCACGCCCTACAAGATCACCATCTTTCAGGATGCGGTGCAGGTCGGCCAGAAAGGCATTGTCCGGTTCAGCCAATCGAAGGCCGATGTCCCGCTGGAATTCCCAGTGGACCCGCGCAATGTTGACTTGATTGCGAGCGGTGACTTCGATGTGGAATGGTTCCGTTTCCGCCAGGATTCGGTGGTGAAGAAGCTGGACGTCCGGGACTGGACGGATATCCTGAAGGCGAATATCAGCCAGCGGATTGACATCCTGTTCCAGATCGGCAACGAATACGACGAGGTCAGCGGAGACATCCGCTGGGTGGACCGCGAACGCGGCATGGTCCTCCTTCGGGGCGACGATGACAGCGACTACTTCATTCCCCTGAACCAAATCTCTCAGGTCATTGTCGAGAATTTCTCGGCCTACAAGATCGATCAGATTGTGGTGCAGCCCACGCTGGAGGTCCACCTGACCAAGGATGCCCCCTTTGTGCCGCTGGAAATGTACAGCCTCCATACCGGGATCACCTGGGAGCCGGTGTGCCGCATCCGCATTGCGGGGAGCGACCGGGCCTATCTGGAGATGAATGCCATGGTGGAAAACCAGCTGCACAATTTCAAAGAGGTGGAAGTGGAAATCAGCCCGGGCAGCATCCTGAAAGAAGGGCAGATGTCGGGCGATGTGATCAATATTGGGAAGGTGGATTTGAAAAAAGGTGACCAGATCCTGGTCAATTACCGCCGCGTCGAGCTGAAGTACCAGCAATTGTTCGAATCCCGCGTGGCCTGGAACGGGGTCCAGGCCGGCAACCGCGTCCAGTATCCGGTCCGCAAGCTCATGCGTTTTTCCGTCCCCCCCACCACGTCCTTTTCCTGCAACCAACACGCTGTCCTGGATGAAAACAACCGGAACATCGCCAATATCGAATTCTCCGAAGCGGGCGAAGATGGCTCCGTGGAACTGGATTTGGGGGAAGCGAAATCGGTGACGGTGAGTATGGTGGAAACGGAACGGAAACGGGCCAAGAAACCGGTGAAAATGGGAGACGGAGAAATGATCGAGGTGAGCATGGAAGGCAAATTGGTGATCTATAACCTGTCCAACCAGGCGCTCAGCATGGACCTCGGCCGCGAGGTCCACGGCAATGTCACCGGTACTTCCGGTGGCGACCTCAGCCCCATTGATCCCGCCAACAATATGTATTACCTCAAGTGGAATATCTCTGTGGACCCCGGCCAGAAGAAGGAGGTCAAGTACAAATACGACGCCTTCATTCCCTACCAGAAATAGAAACGGGACCCAATGGGCCCCGTCCTTGCTGAATTATTTCCCTGATAGACTTAGTTGAATAAGATTCCGAAGCGGACTTCGATCCGGTGTCGGATGGTCCGTTCCTGGACCCAATACCCGATCTGGTCATTGCCATTCCAGAAGCTCCGGGGAGCATCCTGTTGGAGGCCCTGGTAGCGGTAACCCACTCCCAGCATATAACCGAAGTTCGAAGTCGGGTAGTTGCGGATTCCCATCCCGATGCCGCTCAACATGCCCCGGGTCCGGATACGGCGCTCTTCGGGATACAAGGTCGGATCGTACCGGTAATTTTGCCCGACTTGCCAATTGTAACCGAGGCTTGTGCTGACAAAGGGGCTGAAGCTCGCGTCCCGGAAGAAGTACCGGAATTCGGCGAAGGCCGGAATGTGCAGGTTGTAGTCGAAGGTTTCCAGACCCGATCCCACGCCGACCTGGAAGCGGCCGAATTGGTAGCCGTTCGCCATCTGGAGGCTGGCATTGGCGATGTTGTAGCCGGTATTCCCCAACAGCAGCCCAAAGGAAGTGTTGTTGTAGTAGCCCCGGCGTTTGACGGGGACTTCCTTGACCTTCTTGTTGCGCAACTTGGCGATCTCGCTGGCTTTGAATTCGTGGACGGTGCCTTCTTCGGTCTTGATCCGGATATGGCTGTCCGGCAAGTACTCGATGATCGTCCCCTGGACAAAGCCGCCATCCTTCAGTTCGACGCGGTCGGGGGCCTGCCCGAAGGCCATCCCGGTCAGGAACAGACCGAGGAAGAAAACCAAAATGGTGATTCTAGTGGTTTGCATGGCGAATTAGTTTTGGACGGGAATCAGGCTCAACTGGGTGATCTGGTTGACGTTGCTGTAATCGTACTGGTAAATGCCTTCTCCGGAGGTCATCAGGAGCACATTCTGGTACGGAATCACGTCGTAGGTGTTGATGGCGGGAAAATGTGCCAACTGGTTGTTGTCGATGTCGAAATCGTCGCTGCGGTCGTAGACCTTCAGGCCGTCGTCGCCATCGCAGATGAAGAGCGTATTGCCGTCGAGGCCCAATCCGCGGGGACCGGTCATGTCGTACTGGGTGATGAGGCGGGGGAAGTTGAGGTTGCTGATGTCGATGACTTCGAGGAGGTTGTCGCCCTGGCCGCAGTCGCGGAGGCTGGCGAGGGTCACGTAGGCGCGGTCGCCGGAGACGACCACCGGGTCACAGGCCACGATGTGGTCGTAGCTGGAGCGGAAAACGGGCGCGAGGGGATTGTCGAGGTTGTAGATCAACATGCCGTTCGTGGTGCCGATGAAGAGGTGGCCCTGGGCGGGGAACAGGGTCTCGGAATTCCACCGGGTGGATTCCGAACGCTGGTAGACCGGGACCCGGTCGGAGATGTCAAAGACATCCAGTTCCCAGGATTGGAGGGTGTAGAGGGCGTTTTCGTAGATGGCGAAACGAGCGGTGGATCCGGCGACGCCCTGGCCACCGATGAAGTTGGCACCGGCGCTGCTGCTGGTGGTATTGACGAAGCCTTCCATGGCGAGGTCACACCCGAAGCAGCCGCCCCAGTTGTTCTGGACCTCTTCGGTGACTTTGCTGATTTCCCAGCCGACCACGATCCCCTGGCTCGGGTCGACCATGGCCATCGGATAGTTGGGGTTATAGCCTTCCAGGTAGCCCACACTGACAAATTCAAAGACGTCCATGGCCCGGCCCAGGAAGGTGGGGTTTTGGATGTCGGTGATGTCAAATGCGAGGAGGTCCAGGTAGGTGTCGAGGTACATCACATTGTCTTTGATGGCGATGTCGGCGTTGGCGAGGACCGGAAGGAAGCCGAGGGCGGTGGGGCTGGAAGGGTTGGTATTGTCAAAGAAGTGGACGCCCCGGTACAGCTCGTTGACGATCAGGTAATTGTTGTAGATGTAGATCTTACCGGGATGTTCGAGGGCCCGGGGACCTTCCATTTGGAATTGCGTTTGCCGCCATTCTTCGAGGGACTGGTAGATGGGCGTATTGGCCTCATAGGTTTGCACAACCCGGTCCTGACAGCTGCTAAGCCCGATGAGGGCGACGAAAATAAGGAGCAAGTAAGGTTGGATACGGTATGGATTCATATTGCGATTCTTTTGGATACTTACATCTCCCCTGATGTTGGGAATCGAAAAAGAGTTGCCCCAGAAAGGGATTATTTTTTTCATTTCTGAGTTTTCCCCCTCCCCTCCTCCTTCCATTTCTCCCTAAACTATTCATTTTCAAACCCTTTGCCCTATTCTCCTTTCCCTACCTCCGAATAACCCGCAAAAACAATCTATACTTTCAAGAGTTTTTGAAACATTGGTACGCCTTTTTTATATTATTGTGATATGCATTTAGAGGAAGCGAGAGAAAAATTTGTCCAGAGTTGGGGAACGCTCGGATCAAGCTGGGGAATCAACCGCACGATGGCCCAAATCCATTCATTGTTGTTGGTTTCGCACAAGCCGCTGTGCGCCGAGGAAGTGATGTCCCTGCTCAAGATCAGCCGGGGCAATGCGAATATGAACCTCCGGGCATTGATTGACTGGGGATTGGTGCGCAAGGAACACAAGAGCGGGGAGCGGAAGGAGTATTTTGTGGCGGAAAAAGACATCTGGGAAATGGCGCGGCGGGTGATGGCGGAGCGGAAAAAGCGGGAATTGGAGCCGGTGATCCGGGTGCTGGAGGAAGTGAGCCAGGTGACCGAGGGAGCCGAGGACGAAGCGGTGCAGGAGTTCACGGAAATCATCGGAAAACTGAAAGAATTTGTGGACCGATTGGATCGACTATCGGATATGATCGCGCGAAGCGATCGAAATTGGTTCTATAAGACCTTGATGAAAGTGGTGGGCTAAGGCCCATCTTTTTTTGTCCCACACAATTTATTCACAAGTTTCAATACTTATTGAACCTTTTATATTTTCGAGGCGTAGACTTGAACAAAGCCTAGGCAGTGTCTGAAAAATGCCTGCCGAGAATAAATCTGATAAAAGCGACCTTT
>CAWUKT010000151.1:0-7151 GCA_963923035.1 uncultured bacterium | reverse complement strand
GGCCTGGTCGCCCCGTAGGAGGAATACCATGACGTATTGCTTCATGATGTAAGTGGTGTCGCCTTCGGTCATGGGGAATTCGCGGGGATTCTGGGGCGTGTCGGGCTGGGCGGCGAGGAATCCGGGGATGAGGAGGAGGAAGAAAAGGAGGTAGCGCATGGAGAGAATGTGGAAATTTGGGGAATGTGAAAATGTACCAATTCTTGGAGTAGGTAAAGATGCAAATTTTTGGGGGACAGGGAAATGGGTAGGGGGACGGGTGTCTGGGATTTTTATTTGAATGGGAGGGGGAGTTGGTCCTTGCGGATGTAGAGGGGGTGCCGGGGGGCGCCGATTTTGGTGTGGCCGAGGCAGAGGGCGTGGGGAAAGGTGTCGATGAGGCGGTGGGTGGCCGGGTGGTCGTGGCCGTGGTTGCCCCAGGCGAAGAGGATGGCGGTGGCGTGTTGGGCGGTTTGGAGGAGGAAGGTGGTGTTGTCGGGGCCTTCGGGTTCGGGGGCGGCAAACAGGTCTTTGGGTTGGGTGGCGCGGAAGGCGAAGACGTTGGTGACGTGGAGGCGGTCGTAACCCCAGCGCTGAGCGAAGTCGATGCAACGGCGGATGGTGGGGTCGTTGTGGGTGGCGTCGGCGGTGGAGGGGTTGAGGCCGATGATGTTGAGGGTCCTGGAACCGGGGTTCCATTGCCGCTCGAGGCGGTAGCGGTACTGGCCGCAGGGGGAGAATTGGGCGGTGGAGGTGAGAAAATTGTTCAAAGCGGAATTGGATGGTGGCGGTCAAGTTAGTCAATCCAAATGGAACGGCCTCTTCCCGGGGTGGGGAAGAGGCCGTTGGTCCTTGGGAAACGGGCAGGGGCTTGGCAATGGATCTTTTTTATGGACCTACTTTCTGCCAAAAGATCCCGCGGGAAGGTGTCGCCAAGGGCTCCGAAATTTATCTGACGATCAAAGGAGAACACGACCCTCCCTGCACTCCGTGGAGTCGGATGAGGTAGAAACCGGAGGGTATGCGGTGCAAATCGAGCTGAACTTCAGCCGGGCCGGGACCAAATCGAGAAGGAGGAAGGTGCAGGACTTCGATTCCGGTCATTGAAGTCACGGAGATGTCTATTTCTTCGGATTCCCGAATGTTGAATCGAATGTTCGCCACGTCCCCGGCCGGATTGGGGAGTACGGTGAGCGATGTTACGGTAGAGAGAGGAGCAGCTGCCGCAACACTTGTCCCTTCCATGAAGCCGGCCCGATACAAGGTGTCGATGGTGCCGCCGATGGTCTGCACAATGGTTTCGCGGCGGTAGAGGACAGGCAAGGCGGTGCCGGGGACATACCAATGGTACTCCTCCTGGTCTACTGATCTCAGGAAACCATTTCCAGAACTGTCTTCGAAGTGTTCTTTGTACTTAATCCGCAAAACATTCGGATAGACTCCTTCGGGCGTGGTAAGGGAACCCCAGCCATCCGCATGTCCCGCCACGTTGCCTGTTCTGGGCGAAGGGGCTCCCACCAAACCGAGAGAGGTCCAGTGATCCGCAATCGAGTCTCCATAGGTCAAGGGGAATTTTAGCCATGTTCTGGGGTTGTCATAGACGGAAGTCTGAAATCCAATATTGTCGGAGCCCACCAAAGAGATGCTATCGGAAGAGACCTCGTAATAATGGAAGTCATTGCCTCGCTGCTCCACAATACTGGCCGTCGGAAATGGAGAAGGATTGGGGGTGTTGGAGGGGTTCAGGATTTGAACGCTGTCTTTTCCCGTAGGGACGAGCGTGGAAAAGCTCCAGGTTTGATTTGTGCCCGGATTGCCTACCGGTACGATTTCAGCATTGAAGAGGTTGTAAATGTAGCGATCTCCGATTTCCGGTGTCGTGTTGGTGGCCGTCAGGAGGGGTTGACCGGAAGCAGGAAGGGCCAAAAGCAATAGAAGGAGCAAGGAAATGGCAGTTCGGATAGGGAGCATGGTATAATTTCCAATTAGAATGACCTCAAAGCAATTTTTCTGTCCGGTTTTTCAGGACAAAGGTGTGATGGAACGGCCTCTTCCCGGAGTGGGGAAGAGGCCGTTGGTCAGGTTTGTTGGTTATTGCTGGATGGTAAACGAGATGGTTTCGAGGAGTTGTCCGGCTTCGGTCTGGATTTTCACTTCCCAATCGCCTTCCATGCCCGATTTGATGGTCTTGTAGGAGCGGGTCCGGTAGGTGGGGCCTTTGACGTCGAGGTCGACGGTTTGGACTTCTTTGCCTTCGTGGAAGTAGATGTGCTGGATGGTTTGGCTGGTTTCGGCCGGCAATTTGACTTTGGAATAGATCCATACCTTGCCGGACTCGAGGCTGAACTGTTCGCCTTCGTTGACGGGTTCGCGGTTCTCGATGTCAGTGCAGGCGACGGCGCGGACGAGTTCGAGTTGGTTGAAGTTGGCGGTGTCGGGAGGCGTGGGGATGACATCGGCGGTCAGGGCGGCGGTTTCAATGCGCGGCGCGGGCGTTTCGAGAGCAGTGGCCTGGGCGTCGCCGCAGGCGGTCAGGGCCAGGGCCAGTCCGAGGGCGATGAAGAAGGTGGCGAGGTAGAAGCGGTTGGTGATGGAGATGGTTTTCATAACGGTTTTCTTTTGGGTTGTTGTTGTGAGTTTGGATACACTGGAGTGTACGCGGGGAATGGAGGGGGTTTTTTAGGAATTGGGACAGGGAGTTGTGGGAATGGGACGGATTGGAGGAAAATGGGCGGGGAGAATGTGAAAATGGGGAGAATGTGGGAGCAGGGGAGCCAGGAAGGGCTTGTCATTGTCTTGTAGCTGCGGGCTATTTCTTGGAATGTAGCGGGAAGGCTTTTAGAATTGCCCAATTTCTCCTTGATTTGTGGCATGAATCGATCAGAAGCATTGGCGACTTCGCCCGAATTTTACAAGCGTTATATTGAGCAGGTTCCCGACGGGGATGTGCTGGAGTTGTTGGAAACCCAATTGGCGGGCATGCACGTCTTTTTTCTGGGTTGGCCGGAAGATCAATGGGATTACCGGTATGCAGAAGGGAAATGGTCGGTGAAAGAGGTGTTGGGGCATATCACGGATGCGGAGCGGATTTTTGGGTACCGCATCCTGCGGATCGCCCGGAAAGACAGCACCGAATTGCCGGGCTACGACGAGAACGATTTTGTGGCCGCCGCCAATTTTGATTCCCGGACCGGAATGGACCTGCTGGAAGAATTTGACCTGTGCCGCCGGGCCAACCAGGTGCTGTTGCGTTCGTTGGATGCCGGCGCGATGGCCCGTCTGGGCAATGCGAATGGTTTCCTGACCAGTGTCGGCGCCGTGGCCTGGTCCCTGGTCGGCCACGCTGAGCACCACGTGCGGGTGTTGGGCGAGCGGTACCGGAAGTGAACAAAGTGCTTGCAAAATTGGTGGCGGAGGACTTACCTTTGCCTTCCTAGATTTTGAAGCCCGGGTGGCGGAATTGGTAGACGCGCTAGACTCAAAATCTTGTGTCCTTTGGACGTGTGGGTTCGAGTCCCACCCCGGGTACAAAAGCTGCTTTCGAGCGGCTTTTTCTCTTTTAAGTTGCTGTATTCGAGGAGGTTGTGAGGTCAGGTGAGGTTCGAGTCCTATTCCCGGTTACCCGATGGGATGGGATGGCAGAGCAGTCAAGCCCAGCAATCCCGTTCCTTTTTACGCCAAATCATACGATCCTGACTGGAAACGCAGATCACTTAGCTGATACGCAGGGTTAAAACCTTGGCCTTTTCCTTCGAATGGACCATGGCACTTGGAAATGTGAAATTATGACCCCGAAAATTTTGAATACCAAGGTGTTAAAGCTGGGCGGAAAGTGGCGGAAAACTTCCCGCGAACACGGGGAGGCACGCGAAACCAGAGTTGTGATCGATGTGCCAGAAAAAACGAAGGCCAACCAGCCATGAAGGTCCTGATGAAGGTGATCGCCTTTGGTGGGCTGGAGGACCAGGGATTCGCCATGGAGCCTGCGGATCTGCTTCAGGAGAGCCAAGCCATTCACTTCCTGAATTCATTTCCCCTTGCGTGATCCGAAAATGACCGGGCTATTTTCTTTCTGACCATGAACTCCGTACGTCGCTCCCGGGAGCGGTTCAGAGTTTTCCCACATCGTCCAGGCGGAAGAAGATGAATTGGCTTCCGTCCCACATGGCGGCAACCTCAGCATTCTTGTACCCCAATCCATAGCAGGCAGCCGGGTTGGTGACCTCGTTGCGCTCTATCCAGTCGCCTCCCTTGTCAGGAAAGACCTCGTTTAGCTTCCCGAATTTCCCCTTTTCGTGGAGCACCTCGATTCCACGCATGGAAACCTCGCGCTTTTTCAGCCAGCCCTTCATTCCGTTGGCGATCTTTTCGCGGGACAATCCTTCAGGACCCTTGAAGCGCTCCGCGGCAGCCATGTGCTCGCCATTCGAAAGCAATTCGTGGATCACCTTGAGGTCCGCGATAATTTGTTCTTTGGTAGGTTGGGCAGATTCTTCGGTGGTTTCGGAAGATTCCCCACAGCCAATCAGAAAAATGAACAGGGGCAATAGGCAAAGAATCGTGTTGGGGAGTTTCATGGTTGGAGGCTTCGGTATTTCCGGTTGATATTGAAAATCTTTTTGTAGCAAAATTGTCGCTGTCCAACCTTGCTATCCGACTATAAGTATAGCGAAAATCAGGACATTTTCTTTGTTCCACCCCACACCCAGTCCAGCCTCAAGCAAAAGCATTCTCATGCCCCGAATCCATGATAAACAGACAAGTAGAGTCAAACCGCTCCGCCTGCGCCAGATAGTCGCCCACATCCAACTGAGGGGAAAGTCCAAAGATATTGATGTCCGCTTTCACACTCGACAGGCCAATACTCTGAAACTCGCCGTTCATCACGGCGAAATCATCCACCGGCAAGCGAGCCTCTTCTGCGAGTTGCACCAGGAAGCGGTGGGCGGCTTCCATCTCCTCGGCCTGTTGGCAGACCGTGATCAGGCGGATCGATCCCTCCCAGTTCATCTTCAGCTTGTAGGCGACCAGGATGGCCAGGTTTGGATTGCGTTTTCCATCCCACACCTCCCAGCCAGGACTTCGGTCCCGGAGCCAAACATTGATGGTTTGCCGCTGGCCCAACATCGCTTTGGCGTGCGGGGCAAAGAGAATCGCACCCAGTTCGAGGCGTTGGGATTCCTGGATGATGGGCATGAAATCCTGGGTGGCAGAGGCTGCTTCGGCGAGGTTCAGGAAAACGATATTGGGACGGAAAAAGGAACTGGTAAAGGCCTGGTTGCTGAAATTGACCCCTTCGGCAAAGCCCTCGGTTTTCATGATCGCGAAGGACGAAAAGAGGCCTTTTTCAATGAACCGTTTCGAAATAGGGTCCAGGTCTTCTTTCAAGTATTGGGCGTGGGAATCCGAACCAAGGCCCAACAAGACGATGGAGCCCTTGGGGGAAGCGATGTCTTCCAAAATCGAGAAGGCGCCTCTCAGAATGGCCGTATCCTGCACTGGAACCAACAAATTCGGTTTCCAGGCGCGTTCCTGTTGGTGCCCAATGGCGGCGGTATGCCGGGCCGCCCACTCCGAAAACGAGGTGAAAAGCCCAGACCGCACATCCTCAAAGTCGCTTTTCATTTTCCGACGGCTGAGGACGCCATAGGCCAGCACCATCAAAACCCAGGAGACCAGGCTCAAGGTCGAATTGATGATGAACATGGTGAGGACACTGCCGATCAATCCGACCCAGGGAATGAACCGATTGACCGTGAACAGGGGACGGAAGGAAACGAGTCCCAAATTTTGCTCGATGATCACCACCACATTCAGCATGGCATAGGTAATCAGGAAAAACATGGTGACCAGGGGGGCAACGGCATTCAGGTCCCGCAGCAGCATGGACAGGAAGATCAGAATTCCGGTGACCAGCATCGCATTCCGGGGTTGTCCGGTCTTGCTTTGAACCGCCGTCCATTTACTCTGAGGCACCACGCCGTGTTCTCCCATGGCGAACAGGATGCGGGAAGATCCTATGATCGAGGCCAGGGCCGACGAAAAGGTCGCTCCCAGTACCCCGGCGATCACCAGGGGAGGGAAAAACGACTTGTCGATCATGACATTGTTGTTGGTCAACAGCTCACGCTCTGTTGCGGAGCGGGAGATCCAGAAGGCCAGGGCCATGTAGATCACGAAGGCGACCCCGATGGCCCAGAGGGTTCCTGTAGGAATACTTTTGCGGGGATCTTTTAACTCGCCCGACATATTGGCTCCGGCCATGATCCCGGTCGCAGCCGGGAAAAACACCGCAAACACCACCCAAAAGGCATCATTTCCACTGTCCTTTACCCCCTCAAATCCGCCCCACCGCACCGCATCCTCCACTGGGACCTGCATGGACCCATAATATCCGGCCAGGACGATGGTCACCAGAGAGGCAAAGATCACCGCCATGATCACATACTGGGTTTTGATCGCGAGGTCAGCACTGATATAGGCAATGGCAAACAACAAGACAAAGGTGCAGAGGTCGATCAGCAGGGGTTCGTGGGTGGGAAAAATCATCAGCCAGCCTTCCCGGAATCCGAAGATGTACATCGTCACGGCCAGGCCTTGGGAGATGAACCGGGGAATTCCCAGGCTACCTCCGACTTCGAGTCCCAGGGCTTGGGAAATGATCGCATAGGCTCCACCGGCACCAATTCGGTTGTTGGTGGTGATGGAAGACATGGACAGCGCGGTTGCAATGGTAATGGCGAAGGCAATGGAAATGATCAACCAAGCGCCAAGGAGGCCGGCATTTCCAACGACCCACCCCAATCGCAGGTACATGATAACCCCGAGAATGGTCAACAAAGTTGGGGTGAATACCCCGCCAAAAGTTCCAAATTTCTTCATGGTGGTCATTCCCGGGAGTTGGATTCTAATCTTTCCGGGGGACTAAGGTAGTGCTTTGTTGCCTTTTCATCTCGAATTTTTCCTCCATTCGATCCAACGCAAACTCCAAAGCCCCCCGCAAAAGGTTGGAGATATAGATTTAAGGGAGAACTATGCATCTTTTGTCTGGAATAGGCGAAAACGGAACTTACACGTGGGCTTAGAATCCAATTGGTTTTATTCGCAGCTTCTCAGTCCAGGGCGTCCTCATTCTCCACACCCATAAAAAAGGACACCTCTGTTTTTGCTGG
>CAWUKT010000150.1:0-7284 GCA_963923035.1 uncultured bacterium | reverse complement strand
CAACGCTTTTTTATGGATAACAAAAGAGGCCGCCTCTTTTGAGACAGCCTCTTTTGTTATGGGTTGGGCTCAAATTTTCTCCTTACGGAGAAAAGATTCCTGCTCAGTTCAAGCCGTAAGGAATCAACATCAGCTGCTCCATCTTTCGCAGGAGATTCCGCTTCAAACTCAGGATATGGGCATCCTGGGGCAAGCGGTTGTAATAGTCCATCAGCAAACGGGCATAGTTGGCAAAGACGTCGAGCGTGGGCTCCGGCCCGGATTGGATATCGTAAATCTGGTCGCTGGGCAGGTTGAAGAAGGCACCGCCCGTCGTGTGGCTGATCCGGGAGAATTCGAGGTCGAAGTTCCGGGCATCGGCGGTCACATCCTGGGGCCGGTCACTGCACCCGTAGATGTGAAGGGTGAGGTAGGATTCGCTGGTGGGATTGCCCATTTGGTGGATCAGGGCATTGTTCACCTTGACAATGGCGCCTTCCGTCAGAATCTCCTTTTTGGCGAACTCCAGCCGGTTGTTGCGGACCCGGTAGATATAATGCTGGGCATTGCCGAAAGATTGGACAGCGCCCCATTGGGTATAGCCGTGGTTGTGGATGGAAGAAAAATCACCGGGATTCCAGGTCATGACCATCAGCTCAAAGGAGCCACCATCGTAAACCATTTTTCGTCCGTACCCATCTTCCTTCGGGTGGTCATAATCGGCGTACACCTCCATGTCCTCCCGGGTGACCTGGGCTTGCCGAACCAAGTCCCGAATGCGCGAAGGGGTCATCGTTCGCCCCTGTTCAAAATCTGCTTGTACCAGTTCCACCAGCCCGGCGAGGGTAGTGGGCAATGTCTCAACCATCATAGCTACTCGATTAAATATTGCATAATAACGATGTCCTGCCACCTGCCATTTTTATAGCCAATGGACTTCTGCCGGCCAACGACGGTATATCCCAACCGCTCGTTGTAAATAATGCTGCCAGTATTGTCGGCAAAAATTTTGGCCACCAGGTGCTTGTATTGAAGGTCGCGGCAAGCCGCGATCAGGTATTCCTTGATTTGAGTGCCGTAGCCCTTGCCCCGTTCAGAGGCCGTCAGGTAGACGGCAGTTTCACAGGCGAACCGGTAGCCTTCCCGGTCGCTGTACCGTTTGATGATCCCCCAACCGATGACTTGGGGCCCGTCTTTCATCACATAGAGCCGTTCCCGGTCGTGAAATTTATCCACCCAACCTTGAATCACCACTGCCGTTTTGAGGGTATCGTCCATGGTCGCATTTCCCATGCGGATATACTCATTGTAAATCTCCGCGATGGCCTCGTAGTCGGCCGGTTGGGCGGGGACGATATGGACCTTGACTTCAGGCATGGACGGGGGAAGGTGTCAAAACGGTTCCGGGGCAAACAGGCTCGACCTTTCCCTCAGCAATGACCAGGGTCCCATTCACCCAGAGGAATTCGACGCCCGAGGAAAGGGAACGGGGCTGAAGGTAGGTCGCGTTGGCCTTGAGGGTGTCGGGATTGAGCAAAACGAGGTCTGCGAAATGTCCGACCCGCAATTCACCCCGCCCTTCCAACTGGAAGAATTCGGCGGGGAGATAGGTCACCTTGTGGATGGCCTCTTCCCAGCTCAGCATTTGCTCCTGCTTGACGTAACGTTGCAGGTACTCCGTAAAGGCGCCGTAGGAGCGGGGATGTGGCTGCCCAATGGTCTTGGGCGCATTGATGGGATAGCTCCACGAGTCGGTGCAGATCATGGCCTTGGGCCACATCACGGCGGCATCAATGTCCGTCTGGTTGATGCAGTGGTAAACCACCCAGGTCTCCGTGCTGTCCGCCAGGATTCGGGCAATGGCTTCCGCCTCGGAGAGGCGGAACTTGTCCGCGATCTGGGCCACGGTCAGGTTATAGTAATCCTCGAATTCGTCCGAGATGATCAACATCTGGTCGAGGTGGTAATCTTTAAAGGTAATCCACTCCGCAATTCGGGCGACGACCTCGGGATCGCGGACCTTTTCTGCCACGGCCGAAATGCCATCCTGGAGGAGGTCCTTGGGGATGAAGGCCCGGAGTTTGGTCGAAACAGCGGTATAGGGATAAACGTCCACGGCCGTTTGCAGCTCGTGGGTGGCATTGAAGGCCTCAATTTGGGCGAGGACCTTGGGGATTTTTCCCCAGTTTTGTTGTTCGGCTGCTTTCAAATGGCTGATCAAAACCCGGGCCCCGCTCTTTTCCCCGATCTCCAACGCTTCCGCAACCGCTTCTTCCACGTGATCCCGTTCATTTCGAATATGGGAGGCATAGACGCCGCCCTTTTGCGCCACCACCCGCACCAACTCCACAATTTCTTCCATCTTGGCGAAGCAGCCCGGCGCGTAAATCAGCCCGGTCGACATCCCCAAAGCGCCTTCATCCATGGCCTGCGTGAGTTCGGCCTTCATGGTGGCCAATTGTTCGGGGCTCAGGTCGTGCCAATCCTCCATGGCGCCGTGGCGAAGCGTGCTGTGGCCGACCAGGGTGGCGATGTTGAATTGCAGTTTGTCTTCGATGCGGTCGAAGTATTCGGCGGTGGTCCGCCAATCGAAGGGAAAGCCGATCTCGTCGGAGAGGCGCTCCATGGTGGCCACCAGGTGGGGGCTTATGGGGGCGGGCGAAGTCCCGCAATTGCCGAAGATTTCGGTGGTGATGCCCTGGAAGAGCTTGTGGTCCGCGGCTTGAGGGAAAAAGTATCCGAAACCCGTAGATGCGTGGGGATCAATGAAGCCAGGGGTAAGCAAATGGCCTTTCCCGTCAATGGTCTGGGCGGCTTCGGGAAGGTTTTGCCCGTCACCCTCATGTCCCATAGCGGCGATCTTGTCCCCTTGGATGCCCAACCAACCGGGTTGGATCGGCTCCAGGCGGCCGGTTACGATGCGCACGTTGGTAATGAGATAATCCATCATATCAGGGTCGCAATTCGATTTTTTCGGTGGTATATTTTTGAATGATGTCAGGCTGAACAACGCAGTCGGCCAGGCTTTCCCGGAGAACAAATCCATGTTGCATCTGCACGCCAGGGGCGACGACATCCTCCGCAAAGTAGCGGTCCGAAGGGCTGAGGTCATGGGCCCGCGCCTCTGGCAGACAAGCGGCGATTCCCAGGTTGAATATCCGGCCAATGCCGGTTTCAAACATGCCTCCGACCCAGCAAGGAATGCAATGCTCTTTGCAGTAGGCCATGATTTCCAGGCTGTGGACCAAGCCACCTACCCGTCCCGGTTTCAAATTGACTTCGTCGAGGACGCCCAGGCGGTGCAATTTGATCAGATCACCCAAGGAACGGATTTCTTCGTCAAAGCAAATCTTGAGTTCAGGGAAACGCCGCTTGCCAGCGAGGAGGTCCGCGTAGTTGTCCGGGGAAAAAGGCTGTTCGAGGGCGGATTCGGGGAAATGGCGAACGAAATACCCAAGGTGGTCCAGGTCCTCGGCCGAATAGCTGCCATTCGCGTCGAAGCTCACGTAGGTGTCGGAAGTTTGGAGGGCGGGCCGCACCCGTTCGAAGAGCTCAAGGTCCGTCCGGGGGGAAATCTTGAACTTCAAGCGCTGGTAGCCGGCCTGAAGGGCGTCTTCGACCTTGCGGGCGAAGACCTCCGGATCGGTTTGGATGCCCATGCTGATGCCGACAGGAATCCCGTCCACGACCGGCGAATGAGGTCGGGCGGCAGGCTGGTCGCTCAAGACCGCGTGGTACGCCGCCATCTCCACCGCGGCCTTCGTGAATTCCCACCCACGGATGCGCCGAAACAGAGGCGCCAGGTCCCCAAAGGTTCGGACCCCAGCCAGCTGGGGGAAGATAAACTGCCGGACGAGTTGGATGGCGGCATCCAAAAACTCAGGAGAATAATAGGGATCGGGACGGCAGGAACATTCCCCGTAGGAAATCCGTCCATTTCCATCGATCCATTCCACCACCAATGCCTCCCGGGACTTCCGAACTCCGATACCGGACACAAACTGTTCTTTTTGAGGCAAGTTCAGCCGGACGAGGTTCAGACCCTGGCAGGAGAGGGGGGAGGCATTCAGTACGTTCAACTCATGTAGAGCCACTCATTCTCCTATTTTGCAGTTGTACACTTCCTTCGAATAGAATCAATATACGAAATAAATTGCAGCTTTTTGGTGGTATGGTTGCCGATCAGATTTGTATTCAAGGTGAATGGGGGTAAATATTTGTGAAAAATTGATTGTATACAGAATAATATTTTGATCTGAACTGCTTGCTAGGCTGCCGACCCAAGAATCAACGCTCCGGGCGGGGTTTGACCTTGGATTCTTGCGAATATAATTTTTCGTGTAGCCTGGGTTGCTGAAACGATACAGATGGGAAAAAAGTAAGGACGTTGGGGGAAAATCAGTTTTTGGGGGAGCAAGGAAAATGGGAGACGCTGTAACCATAATCCATTGGTTGGATTAAGAGAAAAACAACCATTCACATGCGAAATTCCCCCTTGTTCTGGCGCTTGAGCGCCCTGGCATTTTTTTGCCTGCTGGCGCAGGAAGTCTTCGCGGAAGATGCCATCCGCCGCGAACTCCACGGCTTGTACCGGGAAGGTGCCTATTTCAAATGCTTGAAGCGGGCCCATCGCCTGATGGAAAATGAACCCGGAAATGCCGTGGCACCGTTCTACGCCGCCCTTTCCGTCGGTCAATACCGCCGGGATACCCGGATCAAGGCCAAGGTCGCAAATCCGATTCCGAGGATGCTGAGCTACCTGACGGTGGCGAAGGAGCGCGATCCCGAAGGGAAAAGCCTGGTGGGAATGGGCAAGCCGATGGCTTGGTTGCAAAAGGTACTGTTTCGCTACGGAGAAAAGGGCTACGCCAAGGACCCGGAGGGCGTCCGCCGCTTTTTTGACAAGGTGTATACCGTCTTTGATGTCCGCGAGGGCCCCTGGGCCAACCGCTTCCACCACGGCCGGGAGGCCGTCGATCCCGAGTATGACTTTTCCGATTGGGACCATCCATTCTACCGCCTCGCCAATACCGGGCGCCATTTCTCCGGCCTCAACCCCGAAGCCGCCCAGGTCATTTACCTCCACAACCTCTGCCGCCTGAACCCGCCGCTGTTTGAACGGACCTTTCTCCGAAAATACCTGGACCAATCCCCCTACCTGCGCGAATCGAAATACGTGAAGTCACTCATCCAAGATTTGCGGGAAGCGGAACCCCGGAAATTGTTGGTGCCGGACGCAAACCTGGTCCGCGCCGCCAATTCCCACGCCCAGGATTTGTCTTCCACGGGAACGTTCAGCCACACGTCCAGCAATGGAACGAGCTTCTCCCGCCGACTCAAGCAATTCAACGTCACCGGTTCGCGGGCGGAGAACATTGCGGCGGGCCAATCCGATCCCATCGAGGTATTCATGGACCTCATGATCGACTCGGGAGTTCCCAGTTTGGGGCATCGCCACAATATTTTGAATCCAGGGATGGAGTCGATCGGGGTGGGCATTCGGCAGAAAGAAGGAGAATGGAAGATTTGGGTCTTTGACTTTTGCAGTTGAGGAGAAATGCCACGAATAAAAAATGCCCGACCACCAAGGCCGGGCACTTTTAATCTATACAAACCGTGACAATCAGCTGTCGGCGGTCACAAAGCGAATCTCAATGCCGTCATCGTCCACGTCACGGATCCAGAACTCGTCATTGGCGAGGCGGAGGATTTCGAAGGTCTCGTCAAATTCGATGGTGAAGCCGAGTGCGGAGTAAGAATACTCCAAACGGAAATCTTCGTCATCATTGAGGAGGGTCCAGTTACCGGTGCCGGAAAAAGAAGTTCCGCCTGCGGTGACAGTTACAGAAACGCCGCCGTCGTCGGAGAAGATATAGGTATCATCGTCCAGGTCGTCGGTGCGGTCGTCGCCATCGGCTTCAACTGCGTAGTTGATCTTCCAGGTATTGGAGATACGGGAGGACTTGGAACGAAGGCTGATTCCGGGACCTTCTTCGTAGGGGGAGCAGGCGGAGAGGGTAAAAGCAATTACCGCAGCCAGCATAGCAATCGTGGAAGTGGATTTCAATTTCATGTACTCGGTATTTTAAAAAGTATGATAGTATTCATGCCTCGGTATCGGCATTGTGCAACAATAGGTAAATTGTCCCTGTTCTTCAAGACCTTCTGCCCCGAAAAGTTGCATTCTTTACCTATGTTAAGAAACTCATTTCCCCGTCACCACCACCAGTTTACCACTTGCCTTGTTGCCTTCCATGTGCGCGTGGGCGTCGACAATTTCATCCAATTGGAAGACCTGATCGATCCGAATGTTCAGGCGGCCGTCTTTGATATAATCGAGGAAGTTTTGGAGGAGTTTGGGGGGCAAATCACCTGATCCACCGCCATAGGCGGTGAGCCGGACCGAATGCTGGGAAAGACTTTCCAGCGGCGCAAACTTCTCCAGGTACCAGACATTGCCCAAATACCCCGTCTGGCAGACGATGCCCAATGGACGGGTACAGGCGATGGAATCCATCATGGTGGTCGGCCCCACCAATTCGAGGACCTTGTCCACGCCCTTGGGATGGGCGGCGCGGACCTCGGCCGCAATGGCACCGCTGTCTACGTATACTTCATCCGCGCCCTGCCCTTGCAGGCGCTCCACCTTGTTGGGATTGCGGGTCGTCGCCAGTACGTGGCAGCCCTTGATCTTGGCCAGCTGGATGGCGGTCATCCCCACCGAGGAGGTTCCGCCCCGCACGAGCAGGGTCTCGCCCGCCTTGAGTTCCAGGCCGCGTTCCAGCGATCCGCTGGCTGTCTGGCACATCTCGGGGACCGCCCCGATGGTGGACCAGGGCAGATCGCTCTCGAAGGGAATCACGATGGATTCGGGGACCAAGGTGTATTCGGCGTAGCCTCCATCGAATTGGCGGCCGAGTCCGCCCATGATGGCGGCCACTTGTTGGCCCTCCCGGAAGCGGCCCGAAGGGCAGGCCACGACCACGCCGGTACATTCGATGCCGAGGACCCGGGGGAATGTGACTTTTCCTTTGGAATGGCCCCAGCGGGTGTACATTTCGCTTCTGTTGAGGCCGAAAGCCTTGATTTCGATGAGGACTTTTCCCATTTCAGGGGCCGGAACCGGACGCTCTTCCAGTTTCAGGACTTCGGGGTCGCCCGTTTCGTAGATGACGACGGCGCGCATGGTAGCAGGGTAGGACATTCTTTTTTTCTTGAATCTAAGCAATCCCCTTCCGAATGTCCACGACAAAAAAAAGAGGCCGTCTCATAACCACGAGGCGGCCTCTTTCGATTTACCCCCGG
>CAWUKT010000149.1:0-7312 GCA_963923035.1 uncultured bacterium | reverse complement strand
CCCCCCCCCCCCCCCCCACCCCCCCCCCCCCCGCGCGCCCCGCCGCCCCCCCCCCCCCCCCGCCCGCCGCGCCCGTTGGGGCGGGCTCCCCCGGCCCCAAATGGGACGACTTATCTGAAAAAACTAATTTTACTTGGCTTTGAACTCAAGAGTGGTTCTCTGAAATCAAAGATTTCAAAAAAGAATTGTTGACAGAAGTGGTTTAAAAGTTTTTTTACACGTTTCGTAGTTTAGTTCTTATTCTATCTCGATAAGCTCTTGAAGGTTTTTCTCATACCTTAAAATACTAGGATGCCCCCTTGGTAAGACCTTCTTGGCTATAGAAATTGCTTTCTTATGAAGTTTTAATGCTTGCGGGTATTGCTTTATCTCTCCGTAAATTTTTGCCAAGTAGTTATAGCGTTTTGCGGTGGTTGGGTGCTCATCTCCAAATTGGTGCTTTGATATAGACAATGATTTTTCCATTAATTCTATTGCTCTGGCGAATTCACCTAAAGCAGTTAAAACTAGGGCTAAGTTTGAGTAGCTTTTTGCAGTGTTTGGATGATTAATTCCCAGATTTTTTTGGTTCCAATCCAAAGCTTTTTCGAGTAAAATCTTTGCATTAGGATAATCTTTTAGATTTTTTAAAACCATCCCCAAATTAGAATAACGCATAGTTGTATTGGGGTGGTCAATTCCTAGAATCTTTTCGGTAATAGAAATTGACCTCTCCATTAATTCTTTTGCCTGTTCGTATTCCCCAATATCATTCAGTACGGTAGCGAGATTTGAGTATCTCAACGCCGTTTTGGGATGGTCTACTCCGAAATTGCTTTGGTCTGACTTTAGAGCCTTTTCCATCAATTCTTTTGCCCCTTGGTAATCGCCTAAATGTTTCAATAACATCGCAAGATTTGAGTAGCGACTTGCTGTAATAGGATGATCAGTTCCAAAATTTTGCTCATCGGATTCAACTGACTTTTCTTGAAATTCTTTTGCTTCTTTGAATCTACCCAAATACTTAAGAGCAATTGCCAAATTTGAATAGGCATTTGCAGCTTTGGAGCTTTCAATACCATTCACAAACTCTCTTATAGTTATTTCTTTTTTGTAAAATCGTTCCGAATTCTTGTAGTCCCCTGCATGGCGATATAGGGTGGCTAAAGCAAAGGTTATGTCTGCAATAGGATCACTCTTTTCTTCTCGAAACCGTTCTACTATAACCTGCCCAAATGGCATAAATGGAAATCTGCTTAATGGACTCTCACTATTATCATCAAAGGACAGCAGCCCATCTATCCGCTCAATCAACGGCTCCACTTCCTCTACGCTCACCTCAAACTGCCGCCACAATACATCCGCCACCACTCGGTGAATTTTAAAGGTTCGTCCATCTCCCTTCTGCAACCACCCCCGCTGGACCAACCCATTCAACAAGCCGCCAAAGCCTTCTGCTCCATAGACCTCTTCCGGCAGTACTGCCCTCAATTGATCCAAGGACAAAAATATCGGCGGCAAACAGGCCCAATACTGCAGCAAAACCCGCTCCCGCCCATCAAATTTCCCCTGCACATCGAAGATACGAGTCAAATACCCCATTACCCGCTCAACCTTGTCCTTGGAATGGGCAATGTGAATTCCTGCCAAAGCATCCGAAGGCAATGCCGCCTCGAGTTGATTCATTGTCAGCATCTGGTGAAACGCGGTCTTGGCGAGTAGTTCTACCGTTAGGGTATGGTATTCGATCCCCTCCAATAGTGTTTGGATGCGTTCCTTTTCCTTGAGATCAGGACAAAAGGAATGAAATAGCTTTAAAGCCTGCTCAGGAGCTAAATGGTCTAATGGAAACTGGGGCAGATGCGGAATCTCATGCCGTGAAGTAAACAGTACATGCCACTTCGGCCCCTGCGGCAATTGGTGCCGGAACTCCGCTGCGCTCAGTTCTGCATTGTCCAAAACCAACAGGCACGGTTCCCCATTCAGCGCCTTCATGCGGTTAAGGACCTCTGCAAATAACTGGTCTCGATCGGTAATGCCTTCTGGTACTCCAAGGTTCATTTGCAAGGTTCGCGCAGTAAGGAAGGATTGGAGGAGGTCCTCGCTGTCCTGGGTAACCCAGGCAATATGGGCGTAGTCGTCGTAGTGGGCGTAGACGTACGCCTCCGCGAGCGAAGTCTTGCCAATGCCGCCAATCCCATTGACCACACAGACACTTTGCTGTGATAGGAGCGCCTTCCTTAGCGATTCAAGCTCCCGGTCCCGGCCTATGAGTTGATCCCGGGACCGCCGGGGGAGGGAAGCCGTCAATTCCTTTGGAACCGTAGGATTGGGTATATGGACGGTTTGGTGAATGGTATCACCGAAAGAGACACTACCGACATTGGAAATGGTACCGTAGTTGATGTTTTTCTGATTGACCACCCGGGTAATTAACGTCTCCCTGAACTCCGCCCATTCTTCTTCATTCATTCCCTCTTCCGTTTCAATCAGATACCCAATCTGTTCCAGGAATTCCAGCACTGCTTCCCTGATCTGATTGACTAATAGAATCTGATCTGTCTCTGACAAGGCCCCTGCAATGTGCCGATCCACTTGATCATTAAAACGGCCCCTCAGTTGGATCAATTGGTTGTG
This sequence comes from uncultured bacterium, assembly GCA_963923035.1. Classification (GTDB taxonomy): domain Bacteria; phylum Bacteroidota; class Bacteroidia; order J057; family JADKCL01; genus CAWUKT01. The sequence goes on along the minus strand of CAWUKT010000149.1, from coordinate 4,696 downwards.
GTACGGTGTGCGGTCTCCTATGAACTGGTCGAGGAGGGTGAATGCAGGCCGGAACTCATTCCGACGAATAAGCTGGTGGAGTTGGTGGATGATTGTGGGCATGGTCTCAATGTGGGAGTTGAAGTCCAGCTTTCTTCCAACATTTTTTTCGAATTATTAATTATTGGGCAGGGCCAAGATTATGGCTCTTAATAGTCATATTGGTCCTATTTGAATTCTGCCATTTTCCATTTAAACTCATTTTTATCTTTCTCCCAACTCAACATACCCCATGCCCCCCAAATCCAACCGGCCCCGCGATGTATTGGTCATCCTGGACCATTTACCGCCTGCGGACCTGCGCAAGCTCCGGGCGCTCTTGCCCGCCAACTTTCCCGGAGCCCTCCTGGACCGTTTGCTGGGCGCGGTACGCGAGGAGGGCACGCTGGAAGCGACGCCCGAAGAACTCCTGGCCGGCTTCGAAATCCCCGCCTCCCAATTCAACAAGTTGCTCAGCCAACTGCATGTGCAGGTGGACCAGTACCTGGTGGCGCGGTTCCACGACCAGTACCCGGAGCAGGGGCAGGGCGCCCTCATGGATGCCTACCAGGAATTGGGCTTGCCGGATCGGGTGGTGGAGCGCCGGTACCGGCGCCTCCGGAAGAAGCTGGAGGGGACGCTCCAGTCGCCGGACTGGGTCGATGCAGCCTTGGGACTGGAAAAAGCGATGCTGCCGTACCGCGTCCGGCACCCCAAGTTTCAGATCGCCAGCGCATTTGGGGAAGTAGGGGCAAGGTTGGACGAAGCCTTCCTGGTGAGCAAGCTCCGCTTTGCCAGCGCCTCGGTCAACGAGGCCCGGATCCGGAACCTCGCTTTCCCCGCGCAATTGGTCACCCAGACCCAGCAATTGCGGGACCTTTTGGGGCCGTGTCAGACGGTCATTGGCCAGGCCTACGAGTACGTGTTCCAGTTGTCCTCCGAGCCCATTCCGCCCTTCGAACTTTTCCAATCCAGCATCCAATTCATCCAACGCCAAAAGGAACAGATCACCGCCCAGGAGCAGTTCGACCTCCTCCATTTCATCCAAAACCTATGCCTCCGCGAGGTGGACCGCGGCCACCGCCCCTTCGTTCGCCTCGCCGCCGACCTCTACCGCTACCTGCTCGAGGAGGGCGTCCTGACCGGTTCGGGGACGCTCCACCCCCGCATTTTCAAGAACATCCTGTCCCTCCACGCGCGGATGGGGGAGTTCGGGTACTGCGCGGAGTTCGTGGAGCAGCACGGGAACAAATTGCCGCCGGAGGAGCGCAGCTTCATATTGCGCTACGGGGCCGCGCTGATCCAATTTTACCAGAAGGACCACCTCCATTCGGCGGCGGGCTTTCGGAGCCTGATCGCGGAGACGCCCAAAGACCTGTATTGGGGCTTTGAATGCCGCAATCTGTTGATGAAATCCTTGTTTCTGCGCTTCGAATCCCTGTCGTTCGAAGAGCTCGACGAACTCCAGCGCCTGTTGGACTCGTTTCGGATGTTTGTCCGGCGAAATGCGACCCTCTCGGATTCCCGGAAGAAGAGCTACGACAATTTCTACGGGTATTTTCGGCAGTTGGTACGGATGAAAGAGGAGCAAATCGAAGATCCGGAGAAGTTGGAGGAGATGAAAGAAGCATTGGAGCAGGAAGAATTCATCACCCACAAGAATTGGTTGCGGGGCGTGTTGGAGGAATTTTGACAGGTGGAAAAAAGGAGGGAGGGGGCAATGGCGGCTGGGAACTGGGTTTCGGGAGGAACCGCAACCGGCGCGGCCGGAATTTTCAAAGATTCGTGTTCATGGGCTTGTGGTGGCGCTGGGGGAAATTGCCGCTGTTTAACAAAAAAGATTTCCCATGAGCATCTTTAACCCTTTGATCCTCAAATCAATCGTTGCCTTATTGCTCCTCTCCCTGTATGGATGCAGCGATTCCGATCCCATTTCCGACCACCAGGCATCCCTCAACCTTCAATTGCACAAGGACCGGCCCTCAGGTGACATTGTGATTGAAACGGCATGCTCGTGTAGCCCGGCATTTATCATGGGGGCCGAAGCGGAACCCCCGATGTATGAGGCACATGGATCGGACTATGATTTTTCGGTCAAGGTGAAACAAACAGCTGCGTGCGATCCTGGATGGTGCTGGGGAGATAAGTGTGGAATGGCGCAGGGAAAATTCAGCCTGACCATCGATAACCTGGGAAGTTTCGGCCTGGATTTGAATGACTTTGCCGCCATCGGAATCAGGATCGGGAGTGAAATTGTCCCGCCTTCGGGGATTTATCCGGCCCATTCGAAGATCACCACCGATTTTGAAGAGGGGGAAGTGCTGTTCCGGTGGGATGATGGTTTAAACGGCAATGTCCCCGACGCCGCCCAATTGGCCTTTTCCGGCGGGGGGATTTGCATCATCGACATTGTGACCGATCCAGTAGATACCTCAGGCAATCCCAATCCAACCGTTCCCGACCCCCAAGGTAAGTAACGACCCCAATTCCCTTGGCATTGACCTTCCCCATCAGCTTCGCATTCCAGGCGCAGGCACCCTCCTCTACCCAAAAATCAAGAACACTTAATTTCTAATACCCATGTATAAGCACTTAAAAATCAACCTTTTGTTGCTGCTGTGTCTACTCGCAGGAACGACGCTCTCCGCCCAATATTCCCAAAGCGGCGGATTGCTGACCATCGATGATGGAAGCTCCCTCTTCCACCAGGAAAGCTCCGTAGGCGCCCAATCCGGGGGGAGGCACTACGCGACTTCCCACCACTATGTCTACTACAACGGGACGGGTTGCTGGCGGAAACTCCGGTATTTTAATGGGTTGGGAAACTTGATCGCCGAAAGCGACCCCTATTCCCATGACCACAATGGCGGCACCAAAATCCTGTTTGATCCCAAGAACGATGACGTTGTATTCGCTCTGTTTCAGGAGCGCAATTCAACCTCCAGCAGCAGTCCGGTTTGGAAGACTTATATCCGGCGGATGGAACTCCAGGGGACCACAGTGGTCCAGGGACCGAGAATTGAAGTTTTCCCCCACAACAACAGCGTGGACATGGAAGTGGTTGTGAACCAGGGGATCACGGATTTGATTGTGACCGGAGTCAACGACGATGGTTCGATTCAGACCAAGGTGTACCGGGAATTTTACAATACCTGGTTGGGTGGATACGTGATCATCCACGCCACTACCTATAACGTGGCCGGTCCGGGAACGGCTTATTTAAATTCTTCCGGCGCCGCCGGTTTGTGGTCCCTGGACACCGATATGAAAGGCAACCAGTTGGTCATTGGCTACAATACAGGAACCTACAATTACCAATCTCCCTTTGCGTCGAACCTGAAGATCCACCGCTACCAGTACACCGCGTTTGGTGCCGTACTCACCCAGACCGGGAGTTTTCAGATCCCGTGCCCCCGACTCTATACCAAGACGGCCATCTCCGGATCAAGGGTACACCAAGCCATCGGCCTCCGACCCAATGGCGAAATCCTCTTCCTCGAACAGAGCGGTGGCACCTCATTCAATGTCAAAAAGTTCGAGAGTGGCAACGTGCCCATTCTTCACACCCTCGGTTCGGGAACCGGAGATGCCAACCTGGTGGTCGGCACCGATGGCAAGGCCTTCGTGGCGCGCAAACCCTCTTCGTTTCGAATTGACCTGTACGATGAAAACGACTACCTCGCGCATACCTACGTCCCCAGTTGGCAGTTGAGCTCCAATTCAAGCCAATTCAACCACGGCGTCAATCACCTTTCGATGTTGGACTGTCAACTGCTGGCCACCGGAGATTACAATGCCGATGATCAGTACCACGAATTCTTCTCGTGCACCGACTGTCAGGGAGGAAATCCCACCGCCGCCATGGAGTTCGTCGATCCGTATTCCACCATCAGCATGAACAGCTACTATGGCCCCCAACCCGTAGCGACCTATTGCAGTCTGAACAAGGTCGTGGTCGATGCCTCGGGAACGACCTGTGAGACCGGGTTCTTCCTGGCCATCCATGAGTTCGACCTGGCCAGCTGGAACTCGGTGCAAACCCTGTATTCGGGCTGGGTGCCAGGATATACCACGGCCCCGCACAATCTGAAGATCGCGGATTATATCCCTGCGGGCACGCCCATGCCTACCAGCAAGGTCTATATGGTGACGATTGCCGTCGGAAGTCCCTGGAAATATGTCAACAAGTTCTTCAAGTTGCGGCTCTGCAAACTCAAATACGACATCGTCCGTTCGGGCAAGTCGGGAGGTGCAGGGGAAATGGAGTTCGGAGAAGAGCAATGGACAGGAAAAATCATCCCCAATCCCAATGCCGGAGAATTCAAATTGGAGTTGATGGGGGCCGAGCCAAATGAAGTGACCGCCACCATCCTCAACAGCCAGGGCCAGGTTGTCCGCGAGGCCCAGCCCCTGAATACGAACATGACCGAGGTCGCCCTCGACCTGCCGGCCGGATTGTACTTCGTCCGCCTCCAAAAAGAAGCCCAGCAACAGACCCTCAAATTTTACATCCAATAAAATTGTGAATGGTGGTTGCCCGGCTCCTGGCACTGGTCAGGAGCCGGCTTCTCCTTGGAATGGATTCCCTCAATCCCCACATTTTCCCTCCCTCGGCGTTCGCCCCCCGCGCACGAGGGCCCGCGCGGGGCCGGGGCCCCGGGCGCCCGGGGGGCCCGGG
>CAWUKT010000148.1:0-7618 GCA_963923035.1 uncultured bacterium | reverse complement strand
CATACCGTAAAGGTACGAATAAAATAGTTTATTAACTAATGAGCCGTCACACTAGAAGCTCTTCTGGGAAACTCCGACTCTTGGCTGGGAATCAATTTGAATGGGCGTTTTTACACGGCCTCTTTGGGGCGGAACCTTGGACCTTTTAGCTCCGGTCTTCGAGCTTTTAGCTGGAAGGTTGGACATAAAAGCTGGAACGGAGGCAACAATAGCTGGAAGGTTGTATCCAAAAGCTAGAAAGTCGGAGCCAATAGCTGGAATGGCCGAACTATTGGGCGGAAGACCGGACCTTTGAGGTGGAATGGTCCGCTGTGGGGATGGAAGGACGGAGCTTCGGCGGGAAAGGCAGGAGCGGAAAGAGAAAAGGGCCCGGCCCTGAGACAGAACGGTGGACCTGGCGGGGAGAAGGGAGCAGCAATAAGATGGAAAGGGCGACCTCAAAGAGAGAAGGAGGAACCCTCACGGCACAAATTTCCCCTCCAACAAGAGCTTGTCCATCTTGGCATTGAACTCGTCCCGCTGGTTGGCGCGGGGAAAAGGATCGGTAGGAACGGGAACCTGGAGAAAGGAACAAAGCGGCTCCCAACCGTCCTTCACGTCGAACCAGAGCAATTGTTCCGGGGGCACGACCTCCCGAATATGGGCCTCATGCCGCCGAAAAACCTCCATCGCAAATTCCCGGTCCGCAAATTTCCCTTCAAACTGCCCCTTCCAAATCAACTTGTTGTTGTACATGAAGACCGGCGCCACCCGTCGAAATTCCTTGGATCGGATGGAGTTCCAGATCATGCGGAAAATGTCCCGCGGCCCCTTGGGAACACCCCGGTAAATGGTGCGGGCCACACTCTCGTACCATTCCTCCGGCTCCCGGGTGGTATGAATCACCTTCAGCTGCGGATTCAAGGCCAGCAACTCTGGAATGAACAGACAGCCCGGATAATCCACCGCCGAGCCGTAGCCCCGGTAAAATTGAGCCCAGTCCGTATTCCCCTTCGCATGGCCTTCTTTGAGAAGGGGAAGCCGCCCGGGATCCTTCAGCAATTCGATGACGTGGTAGCTCGGTTGACCAGTCAACAACTCCAGCGCAAATTTGAGCGACATGGTGCCCGTTCTTCCGAGCCCGCTTCCGACGATGTGCAAGTCCATAAAGCCAATTTCAAAACCGAATCAATACCGCCCAATTTAACTCCATTTCATTTGTCTCCCCATTTCTCCTTCTCCCATCCCCTTTCATGCGAGGCAATTGATGCTCTGGTCACCGGGAAAAATCGGAGCTTGAAAGGCAAATAGGGCTTGTGAAACGAAGGCGGAGTTTGTAAATTGTTGACTGTCGGGCTTTTATTGTTTACCCTCTCAATCCTCCACTGACCATGCGGATTCGGATACCCATTGTGTTAGGGTTTTGGCTGAGCCTGATCGCCCCCCTCCTTACCTATGCCACCGACCTGGCCCCCGATGCGCGGCCCCATTCCGGCTTCCTCGCCAACGAGGGCCAGTGGAGCGACGACCATTTGTTCCGCATCCAGGCCTCCGGATTTTCCATTGCTTTTCGCGCGAATGGCCTGAGCTTTTTATCGGCCCGGGAGGAAGAGGAGGAGCACGAAGAAGGCGAATACCACGGGGAAGAGGAGGCAGAGGAATGGGAATACTATGTCTGGGAAATGAATTTTGTGGGGGGAAATGGAAAGGGAAGGATCGAAAGGGGGGAAGAAGTGGCACGGAGAACGAATTTTATGCTGGGAAAAGAAGCGTCGGAATGGCAATTGGAGGTGCCGGAATACGCGAGTTTGCTGTACCGCGATGTCTGGCCCGGCATCGACATCCGATTCAGCCGGACCGACAAGGGCGAATTGAAATACGATTTTCTCCTGGCGGCCGGGGCCAATCCCCGGAACATCCGCGTAGGGTTCCGGGGGTTGGAAAACATTGCCCTGGATGCGGCGGGGAACCTCCAATTGGCGCATCCTTGGGGCGTCCTGACCGAGGAAGCGCCGGTGGCCTTCACCCGTGCCGACCAGACCCCGGTGGCCGTCCAATTCGCACCATTGGACGACCAGACCTACGGATTCATTTGCCCCGACGCCCCCACCTCCGAAGCCTGGGTCATCGACCCGCTCCTCCAGGTCTGGTCCAGCTATACCAATCCCACCGGAATCGCCAATTATGCCTACGATGTCGGCTACGATGCCGTCGGTAACCTCTATATCGCGGGCTACGCCGACCCCACCTTTCCACCCACCGTGGGCAGCTACCAGACCACCCACGGCGGGGGCTCCCGCGACGTCATGGTCGCAAAATTCAGCCCCGACGGCAGCAATTTGCTGTACATGACCTACGTGGGGGGCGGCAACCTGGACACCGGCGAAGCCATCGAGGTGCAGCCCAACGGGGACGTCTTTGTCTGCGGGGCCACCAGCTCCACCAATTTTCCCTCCACTACCAACCTCGGCACCGGCCCGGCCACCTTTTACGCCACGCCTTTTCTCTTTCACCTGAACAGTACCGGCAATACCATGCTGTACGCCAGCCACCTCTGTTCCAATTGTTCCGGGACCGCCCGGGCCCTGCAAGCCACCCCCAACGGGGACGTCGTTGTGGCCGGCGATTTTTCCCTCATCTCCCAGGGCACCAGCCTCTATCCCGCCACGGCTGGCGCCTTCCAGACCACTGGGGCAGGAGCCACCAGTGGCTTCGTCTCCCGGGTCAATGCGACCGGGAGTGCCTTCGTGTGGTCGACCTACCTGGGAGGAAATGAGACCGAGAACATCTACGCGCTGGACCTCAACAGCAACGAAGAACCCATCGTCGGCGGCAATTCCGCCAGCACCAATTTCCCGGTCTCCGCCGGGGCCCTCCAAACTGGGTTTGGGACCGCGCCTTTTGGCGGATTCATCACCCGCCTGAATGCGCAGGGAACCGGCATCCAGGCCTCCACCTATTTCGGGATCAACGCCATCATCCGGGCCATCGACCTACATCCCGTGACCGAGGAGCCCTATTTCTGCGGGGACCTCGGCGGGAACATCGCCAATATCCCGGTCTCCGCTGGGGCCTTCCAAACCACGCCCATCGACTTTTCCGATGCTTTCTCGGCCAAGCTAGACGTCAACCTCGGGACCGTGGTCTACTGCACCTACCACAATGGCTCCGGCACCGACAAGTGCCAGGACATTGCGGTCAATTCGGCCGGCGAATCCTATGTATCCGGGTTTACTGGCGCAGCCAATTTTCCCTTTGGCCCCTGCCAGTTGCTGACGGCGACTTCGGGGGTATTTGACCTCTTCATCCTCCACCTCAATCCCCAGGGAACCGGCCTCGCCGCCGGAGGATCGGCCATTTTCGGGGGGAACCAGGCCGATTACAACCGTTGTCGGATCGAGCTGAGAGAAGATGGCCCGGTCGATACCTTGTTCGCCTGCGGGACCACCCATTCGACCAATTTCCCTGTGACGCCCGGCGTATTTGAGACCCAGAAGCTGAACGGCAATGGGGACACGCCCCTGGCCCAAAAGCTCGTCATCCCCACGTATGACCTCCCCGATACCGTCAACTGCGAACAAGATTCCATCGAAATCACCGCTCCCTTTGGCCTGAGCAATCTCCTCTGGTCCACCAACCAGACGACTTCTTCGATCTGGATTTCCCAGAGCGGGCAGTACTGGCTCGACTACCAGATCTATGGTTGCACCTACACGGATACCTTTTTCGTCACCCTCAACAACCTCCAATTCAGCCTGGGACCCGATACGGTGATCTGTGGCAATGGCAGTACCAACCTCACCCTCAATGCCTCCGCGGGGAACAGTTGGCAGTGGTCGACTTCCCAGACGACGCCTTCTATCACGGTAAATGCGCCCGGAACCTACTCCGTGGTGGCCACCGATACCCTGTCCCAATGTTCGTTTACCGATACGATCCAGATCACCGGGGCACCATTTCCTCAGGTATCCCTCACCGCTTCCCCCTTTTGCCAGGGCGATTCCGTGGTCCTGGATGCCGATCCCAACAACCAATATGCCGCCGCGACCTTCACCTGGTCCAATGCCGTGACCACGGCCCAATCCACGTACGCCACCGGGGGCTGGGCCTGGGTGGATGTCACCGACACCACCGGTTGCCAGACGCGGGATTCCGTCTTCCTCGTGGTCAGTCCCCTTCCGACCATCCAGCTAGGGCCGGATACGACGATATGTGATACGATCTTCTTCGCCATCGATGCCGGGCCGGGATATACCGGCTATCTGTGGTCCAATAGCGCCACCACTTCGGCCACGACCTTCTCCCAGACCGGGACGATCTGGCTCGAAGTGACCGGCGCCAATGGCTGCACCAACCGCGATTCCCTCGACCTTGTGATCGGGTATTTGCCGCCGCCGGACTTGGGGCCCGATACCACTTTGTGTGCGGCGGGCACCCTGACCTATGTCGCCGATCCCAATGGCCAGGCCCCGGGGGCGACCTTCCTCTGGTCCAACAATTCCACGGCCGCCCAGGTGACGGTCAGCAATTCCACCGTTTTGTGGCTCCAGCAAACTTCGCCGGAGGGGTGTGTCAGCAGCGATACCGTGCAGGTTCTCATCGATCCGCTTCAGAGCTTCAGCCTGGGGCCGGATACCAGCATTTGTGAGGGCGGAAGTCTGGGAATGGATGCCGGGCCGGGCTTTGCGCAGTATGTATGGAGCGACAATAGCAATGGACAAACGGCCAATTTTACCCCGCCCAACCTGATTTGGGTCGAGGTCAGCGATACCCACCAATGTACGACGCGGGATACCCTGGTACTGCTGGCCCTGCCAGCGCCCGAGCCCGATTTGGGACCGGACACTGCCTTCTGTGATGGGGGCAGCATCGATTTTGCCCCGCTGGGGAGTGGGCAGGGCTATACCTTCATCTGGAATGACAATTCAACGAACGCCACCAACCAGATTGCCCAAACGGGTGTGGTTTGGGTGGAGGCAACTTCCGTTCCCGACGGCTGTACCGGCCGCGATTCCGTGCGGGTCACCGTGGCGCCCCTGCCGGTTCCGGACCTGCCGCCGGATACCCTGGTCTGCGACGCCAACGACTTCCGGCTCGATCCGGGGGTATTTGTGAGCTACGATTGGAATGGCTTGGGGAATGGTCCCGATTTATTGGTGGAGACCAATGGCACCTATTCGGTGACGGTGACCGATCCCAGCGGCTGCGAGGGGACGGCCAGTACCACGGTGCGCTTTGGATCCCAGCCGACGCCGGATTTGGGCGAGGACATCGAGACCTGCGAGGAGGACCGCGTGACTTTGGTGGTGGAAGAAAACCCTGGCGACCAAATTCTCTGGTCCAATGGATTTGGAGGGCCGGAGGCCGTCTTCAGTGAGAGTGGAGAGATCTGGGTGGAAATCAGAAATGAATGCGGAGTGGGAACCGATACCTTGTTGATCACCTTCATTGAGGCCGAGAGCGGTCCCTTTATCCCGAATGCATTTTCCCCCGCATCCTCCATCCCCGACAACCAGGTCTTCAAGGCCGTGGGCAAAGTGGACGAAAGTTTCCGCATCGACATCTTTGACCGCTGGGGCGGATTGATCCATACCATCACCACCATCGGCGATTCCTGGGATGGCACGATTGGAGGCCAGCCAGCGCCGGAAGGTGTCTACGCCTATGTGGTCCGCTTCCGCGCGTGCGACGGACGCCTCGTGACCAAGCCGGGGACGGTGACCTTGTTCCGGTAAAAGGCCAGCCTTAGATCAGCGAAACATCACAAACCACATCCAGCAGGGCGGGGCCATCGTGGTGCAGGATGCGTTCCATGGCTGGAATCAGGTCTTCCCGCTTTTCCACGCGAATTCCCAGGCCGCCACAGCTGGTGGCGTATTCCGAGAAATTGGGATTGCTCAGGCCGGTTTGCCACACCTCAAATTCTCCCGACCGTTGTTCCTTCGAGATTTTGCCCAACTCCGAATTGTTCAGCAGGATATGCTTGATGGGCATGTTGTAGTGGACCAGCGTGGTGAACTCGGCGAGGTACTGGCCCAGGCCACCGTCGCCGGAGACCGACCAGACCGGGCGCTCCTGGCCGACCGCCGCCCAGGCCCCCATGGCCGCCGGGAGGGCAAAGCCAATCGAGCCGAGGTAGCCCGACATCAGGATGGATTGGGCGCTGCATTCATAGTAGCGGCCAAACGAGTAGGTATTGTTGCCCACGTCCACGGCGATCACCGCGTCCTGGGGCGTGAGTTGATTCATCGCATCAAATACGGCCACCGAACTGATGCCATTGCCCTTGTCGTCCTGCAAGCGGTTTTCCTTTTCCGCCCGCCAAATCGCCCAGCGCTCGGCAATCTCAGCCCGTTGGTTTACCGTATTCATTTGCCCGGTCAGCTCCTCCTTCATGAGCCCTGCTGTCACCCCAATCTCGCCCCACAAGGGCGCGTCGATGGCGTGGAATTTGCCGAGGGTCATGGCGTCGAAGTCGACCTGAATGGTCGGGATTTTCGAGGTGATGCCAGTATGGTTGGAAAATGACGACCCAAAAACGAGTAGCAGGTCCGCTTCGTTCATGAACCAGGAGGCGATGGGCGTCCCGCTCCGGCCCAGGACCCCGCAACCGAGCGGGTGGTGGTCGGAGATCAGGCCCTTGCCTTTGAAGGTCGTGATCACCGGACAGTCCATCATTTCCGCCAACTCGACGATGGCGTCCATGCTCCGGCGGGCGCCGTGCCCCACGATGATGACCGGCCGTTGGGATTGCTTGAGCATGCCCACGGCCTTGTTGAGCATCTCCGCCGGGGGCGCGATCTGGACCGGCGTGATCCGGCCGGCGGGGCCCTGCGAAGTCTCGTGCTCCGGCTTGGGCGCAACCTGGACTTCGTCGGGGAAGGTCAGGTGAGAGACCTCACGGTTGAGGATGGCGTGCTTGACAGCCCGCGCCATCAATTCCGCGTGTTGGCTGTGGTGCTGGACGGCGTGGTTGAAGTGGGCGACGCTCTGGAAGGCGCGGACCAGGTCCACTTCCTGGAAGGCTCCCGTGCCGATGACCTGGGTGTCCACCTGACCTGAGAATGCGAGCAAAGGGGCCCGGTCGACCTTGGCGTCCCACATGCCGGTGAACATATTGGTCGCGCCCGGTCCGGCGATGCCGAAGCAGACGGCGGGACGCCCGGTGAGCTTTCCGTAGGCCGAGGCTGCGAAGGCAGCCGCCCCTTCGTGGCGGATTCCGTAGTAATTCAGTTTGCCTTGTTCGGCCATGCGGCGCATGGCATCCGCGACGCCGAGGTTGCTGTGGCCGACCATGCCGAAGACGGTATCGACTCCGTAGTTCACCATGGTTTCCATCATCACGTCGGCGACGGTGGGTTGGTGGGGCGGTTCCTCCTCGATCCCGACGTAGACGGCTCCGTCCTCTTCTTTGACGGCGAAGGTGGCGACGCCATCGTCAAACCCGGGCGCGAGCCCGGTGCAGGGATGGAAGTCCCATCCGTGCCAGGGACAGCGGAGAAGGCCATTTTCAATGGAGCCTTCGCCGAGGGGGCCGCCCTGGTGGGGACAGCGGTTGTCAAGGGCGGCGAATTTACCTTCGAAGCATAGCCGTCAGTTTAAGCGCAATGTAGTATCTACAAAATAGGTCATCGGTGAT
>CAWUKT010000147.1:0-7619 GCA_963923035.1 uncultured bacterium | reverse complement strand
CACAAAGCTCTGAGTAAAATGATTATTCGGGAAGATGGGTTGCTCGGGAGCTTACATTTGAACGGATCGATGTTTTGAAGCTTGCAAGTCCCAGAAGTGAATAGATCAATGCAGCCCTCTTGGCACCTGTGTGGCTCCCGGCGAACAAGTAATATTTCCTACCCAGTGCCACTGGCCTGATCTGATTCTCCACCAAATTATTGTCGATCTCCAACTCCCCATTGAGGTTATACCGCCCCAACTCCTTCCAAATATGTTTAGGCTGGCGACTATTTCTTTTTACAAAATATGGATTGCGAGGATGCTTACTCTCAATCCATCTCCCCAAAATTCCCGATATTCCAAGCGATCTGGCATTCACCTCAACCGTTACCCATGAGACGACTACTCCATTCCATACTCGCTTGTTCACTCCTCACCATCTGCCTGGGTGCACCATTAACTTCCATAGCCAAAACATCCACCAATGAGGAATCAGTCCTTTGCGAACCACCAGCCGAACTCATAGACATTATCCTCAAATCAGCAGCAAAAGACCTCGAAATATGCTACACGGCCCTAAAACAGGACTACGAAAAAGGCGATTGCAGCATCATTGAGATTACCCCAAAAGAGTTTGCGGTCATATCAGGCGGCGGAATGACCACGGTTATCCTGGACGATCTGCTTTGAGCCGCTGAATGGTCTCTTCGATCCACGCAGCATAATCGAAAAAATGGAAGGCTCGGAGGGTACTGTCCTCTTCCAAAAGATCATTCGTGCGATCTTGCAGGGATTCAAGAGCAGTTAACCTATCGGAAGGTGCCGTTTCCCGAACAGCAAGTCGGAAAAAGTTCAACATAGCCCTTTCGAATGGGAAAATGGCCTTTCTCCGGTAGAGGAATTGGGAGGACAGGCGAATCGAGTATTCCATCCCGTCCTGATCGTCCAGTTCAAAGTACAACAGGACCAGCAATAGCCTTGCAGTTCCTTGGATATCCTCTCGAAATTTCCTGACCGAGTGATCGATGACCTTTTGGACGAATCTGATTGCCATTTTGAATTCTCCTAACCGGAAATGGATACGGGCCACCAACAGCCAAAGGATATACTTTCGATTGAGCGGAATCTGGCCTTCGAATTTGGCCATTCCTTTCTCAAAACTATTTTTCAACCGCCCCCACTCTTCATATTCTTCCCGAATCAGCATTCCGTCCAACTGGATATTGAAGAAATAAGTGAAATGCAAAGGATGGTCACGGAACCGCTTCTTGAACACTTGAAGGTGTTGGCCTCCCTCCTGCCACCGTCCCGAACTGTTGAGTGAAAGGGCCAATTGACATTTGCGAAGCAGGTATTCAGATTCATTTTCCGACATCAAAAAGCGGTTCCCTTCAAAATTGGAGACGATTTCTAGCAGCAAATCAATCGTTTCCCCAAAACCTCCTTGAAGATAATGGGCAATGTATTTCAGCCGAAGACCATACAACCGACTCCGATTGGATAGCCACATATCTTGATTCTGCATCAAGGGATGATCCAGAATCCCACGCGCCGAGCTTTCAGCTAACTTTCCTTGAGGCGTAAACTGGCTCTTGATCTTTCCGTGAATCTCCTGATATAGGCCAATGAACTCTTGAAGATTGTTATACTTCTGCAACACCAAAGACCGCTCCCTGCTATGCTGCTCTATCTGTTCTGAGGTAAGTCGAACCGAACTATCTGATATGTTTAGATCGGCTTCAATATCTAACAAGACCAAATGCCCCAAAAACTCCTCCTCCTTGATTACCCGTTTTTTCGCTTTCTGGATTTGTTTTCGCGCTTCTACCACAAACCCTTTCGATATGAGCCATTCAATCTCCACACTTTCATTGCTTCGAATCTTGGCTGGACTTTGACTGTAAAAATGGACTCCCTTATAAATGATGTCGCGTACCCTTGCCTTCAGTTCGGAGAAATTATTTGCGGGAAAAGCCTTCTTCAGTTCTTCTTCCTGATACGACTCCTGCTTTCGTAATTCCCTGAAAAACTGCACATAATCAGGCAATTCATCTGTTCCCGCATATTTCTCCTGAATGGATGACACACGATAGAACCACTCCATTTCCTTCTTGGAAAGAGATCGGGTCAGCCGCCATATAAAGTCAGATTGAGACAAAGAGAAATTGGTTTAGCAGAGAATAACGAAAGGGCGATGGACCAAGATAGCGAATCCACATCACAAAACCGCGACTAAATTTTTGATAGTATTGATTTTGCGAAATGATCGCATTCCATGCTTTTTGCAACTGTCAATCTAAACATTGCCACTTCGCACCTAATCGTTCTTTTACCATATTGAAGGAGTGTTCAGCCAGCGAGGGGAATGTCAGATCATCATGAACCGACCTGGAAACACTCCTTCCCTTGTAGACTCAATGAAAATTAGCCGATAAAAGTTCGACATCGTTAAGTCATAGAGTTTCAACTGTTTTAATTATCTCCTTTTTATTCTACTGTCCCACCATTATCTAATCGGGACGGCGTTTCTCTGTTGGTGTGTCCTGAAGTGACAGGACTCGCTGTTGCGAAGGCTTGCGGGCGTCGAAGTCCGCAGCCTTCAAGACACCAGTTCTTTTACATGCTGTAAGTAAGATGGAGGCAGGCCCTCCGGTGGCGGTGATCAGGAACCGCCACCAAACCACCTGATGGTGCTGTTTGGTAAGCTGAATGGTACTGAGCGATCAGGAAAAGGCTCTTCAAAGAGTCAGGTGCGCATACAGGAGGCGAACGCAAGTGAACCACTGATGAAGTGTCGAAAGGAACCACTGTGGCATCAAAACCGGGGAGATCAACAGTTCCCCGGGAGCAGTACAGCGGCAGTTCTGAAGGCTGGCTGTGCGGTGTCCGGCATGTAGGTGGCGCGACCAGTATGCAGGCTTACTTATGGAACAGGAGAAGCAGCCCGCCGATGCGAAGGGAAAAGGCACAATTTGCTGTGGCAAAGAGGCCGAAAGTACCAATGCGGCGTGTTGTGGCGGATCGACCCGTAGTAGTGATGATCGCCCGTGAAAGCGGGCAGGAGCGAAGGAGCCGACTCATTCAATCGTTTGTGCCTTTTAACAACTTCATTTTGAAGGAGGATTAAATGCGTCAAACCAAGTCAATACCGATTGGCAAAATGCAGGTCTGGGAAGCCTATCAACGGGTGCGGGCCAACCGGGGCAGTGCAGGAGTTGACGGGATCAGCATCGAAGCATTCGACGCCGACCTTAAAAACCAACTCTACAAGCTCTGGAACCGGCTCAGTTCGGGGAGCTACTTTCCCCCGCCTGTCCGGGAGGTGAAGATTCCCAAGAAAGACGGAAGCCAGCGAAAGCTGGGTATTCCGACTGTGGGAGACCGGGTGGCCCAAATGGTGGTCCGGCAGCACCTGGAGCCGAAGGTGGAGCCCTTGTTCCATCCCGATTCCTACGGGTACCGTCCCGGCCGGAGTGCACACATGGCCCTTGCCCTTACCAAAGACAGGTGCTGGAAAATGCCCTGGGTACTGGACCTCGACCTCCGCAAGTTCTTTGATACCCTCGATCACCATTTGTTGATGCACGCCGTCAGGAAGCATACACAGGAAAAATGGGTACTGATGTACATTGAGCGCTGGCTGAAGGCTCCCGTCCAACAAACGGACGGCTCCCTCGCATCGCGAACGATGGGCAGTCCACAGGGAGCTGTAATCAGTCCGTTGCTGGCCAATATTTTCCTGCACCATGCTTTCGATCAATGGATGCAGCGGGAATTTCCGGCTGCGCCTTTTGAGCGGTATGCAGATGACATTGTCGTGCATTGCAGTTCCCACCGTGAGGCAGCGACACTGTTGGAGCAAATCAGGAAACGGATGCACCGGTGCAAACTGGAACTCCACCCTGAAAAGACCCAACTGGTGTACTGCCGACGGATCAACCGGGAGCAGCCCTTTGACAATGTGCAGTTTACCTTTCTGGAATACACATTCCAGCCACGGAGGGTGAAAACCCGACGAGGTGAATTGATCCTGGGTTTTGGACCTGCTATTAGTCAGGCAGCCAAACGTAAAATCAGCCGTGAGTTGCGGAACTTGCAAATTCACCGGTGGACCAATGCGACCATCGAAGAAATTGCCCGCAAACTCAACCCCAAACTCAGAGGGTGGCTGAATTACTACGGCAGGTTCCGGCCTTCAGCCCTAAGGGGACTGTGTTACAACCTGAACCAACGCCTGCTGAAATGGGTGACCAATCGGTACAAACAGTATCGGCACAACAAGAAAGGCGCCATTCGCTGGCTCCGAAGAGTTGCACAAGCGCAACCCCAATTGTTTGCCCACTGGAGTTTTGGGTTCCCACCCTGAACAAAATGACTGAATGAGAAGAGCCGTATGACGGGAGACTGTCGCGTACGGTTCTGTGAGGGATTTGAGGTGAAAATCCTTTTATCTACTCGACATTGTTACCAGCCTCTACCCGCCCGGGTGGGGCTGGTATTCGTCCTGGAACGGTCCCCGAATCGAATCTGAACCATCCCGCAATGATCCCACATCAAAAATCCACCATGCCCAACCTCATCAGACGTCCCTCAACGTATCCAAACGTTCCCATTCGTGCCGATTCGTTGCCAAACGTTCCCAAGCGCGCTTCCGCGAATTCCCCAAAATCCCGAAAAAGTCGCCCTTCCCGATACAATACCACTTCGGGACGGTTACGGGACGATCAGGGGCCGATCCCGAAATCTGCGGGAACATCAAGGGACGATCCAAAATGGAGACATTTTTAAATTGCGTCTCAATTGTGGCGACTTTCTCGATAAACCCCAATTCCCGAACGTACCGAAACGTTGCCAAACGTCGTGATTCGTAGCGACCCGCTTCCAATCACAGAATTCAGCACAATTCTGGATAGATACGGGGTGAAACGGATGAATTCGAAGATGGAGTTTTTCCGGTCTAACCATATTGCAGGATGAAGAATGATGGGAAGAAGATGAAAAAAAAGATGGCCTCAAGACCCTTCTAAATCTTTCAAGAACCTAGTAGAAATCAGTCCAAAACTATTTATAGATTTGGTATAGATTATTTATAAATGAACCCAAATTGGATTGCAACCCCGTCAGACATCTAAAACATGCCTCAAAACCCCGATCAACACGCCCAAAGAGTCCTCGAAGAGATCATGAAGGACTTCGATCTGGTCCCCAAGGACCACGATTTACGAAAATCCGAGTACCGATACCGCTCCCTCATGGTCCAGATGCTCGAAAAGCTCCTCGAAGAACAGCGATCCAAGCTGAAAGCCTTGGAAATGGGACTGATAAAGGATAGGGGCATGGACAAAGAGAACCAGCAAAGCAAAAGCCTAAAAGGCTTCCCGCACAAAGGTCCCCGCATCGACAAGGCCATCTGGTTCATCAAGCGTGAAGGTCGCCCCCTTCAATTGCGGGAAATTGCGGCTTGTATGGGCGAAGTCGAGCCGATTGAAGATTGGGAAATGGACGCCTACAAACAGTCCCTCTCCGTCGATTTGAGTCAAGGCTTGTCGAGAGGACGAATCAAACGCTATGACCTTCCCCGCAAGCGCGGCGGCTGGTACTTCCCCAATTCCTGGGCGGACGAAAACGGCGAACTCCTGGTGGAATACAAAAAACTGATCGACTGAGATGGGCAAACCAAAAATCACAGTGCTGGAAAAGGCAAAGGTCAGGGCGGGAATGCTGGCAGCCATTCGCCTTGGCCTGATCAATGAGTTGATCGAAGCGTTCAAAGCCCTGCCCAAAGACGAGCAGCAGAGGAGTGGAGCCGATGAAATGGTTTGGAATGCCTGGACGAATACGCTTTCGACCTACAAAGACCACGATGGCGATCCCAAAGTCTTGGTTGGCATCCTGGAAGGCTCAGGAAACATCAGGAAAGGTCTTGGAGCATCAGGATACACGGGGAAAGGCGATTTGAAAAAGGTTATTGGAGCGGATGTTTATGCCCTTGAAATCGAAAAGCCCTTGGTGGCGGCGGGTCTTGATCCCGATTTTATTACGGTTCCCGAAGCACTGGCGGCAGTCGTGTCGATCATCCACGCTTGGGGCGGGATGCAAAGCTCCATTTCGATGATGAAGGCATTGGAACAAAACGACCTCCAAAGCCTCGGCGCATTGATCAAGCCTGAATCTGCGAAGCCAGCCAAGGACGAAGGCGGAGGGCTGGATTGGAAATGGATTGCAGGAATTGGAGCGGGACTGTTGGGGCTGCATTTGTGGAACAGCTACCAGAATGAGCGGCGGGACTGGGACAATGAACGGAAGGAAATGAAGGAGGAAATCGCGGACCTGAAAAAGAAGCTGGACAAGACCGAGGATAAATTGGAGGAAGCCAAAGACGAGATTTATGACCTTAAACACCCCATTGATCACAGTCTGTTCGATCCGATGAAGGATGTAGCGGTGAAAAATGCCTTGGAACTTCTTCGCAGGAAGGAAAAGAAGAAAAGGCTGTTTGATTAATTGCTAATTGAAAGTAGCTTCTGGCTGTACTTTCATTTCACCTTTTCATTTATTATTTTCGTTTCTATGAAACATATTTCATACAATAACGTAATATAAATATGGGTCAGGACAACATCCGCGATTTCTTCGGCAAACGTACCATCCTCGCTGCCTTCGAACTGACCGAAGCCCTCAACAAGGTCCAGTTCAAAGGGGCCGAAACCGGCATCACCACCCGCGTCCTTAACTATTGGGAGACTGAGGGGCTGATTCCGAACCGCCGCGACGACGACGCCAAATGGCGGCGTTATTCCTTCGTGGATTTTGTCTGGATCAAAATGGTGGACCAAATGCGGCAGGTGGGTCTGAACTTTGACCTCATTCGCAAGGTTCGGGAAATGGTCATAACTCCCACCGAATTGATCGACCTCTTTACTCTCATGATGGGAATTGGACCGTGGATGGACCACGCGATGGGAGAAGCGGGGGAAGATGAGTTTCAGGGCTATGTGAAGGCTTGGGAAAAGGTGTTTGCCGACGAGCAAATTATGGTGACTGTTTTGCAATTGCTCATTGCCAATGCCATTGCCAAGCGGTGCCCGATTCGCATTGTGGTCTTTCTTGACGGCGAAATCCTGTGGATTGAGGAACATCCCGAGTTTGCCATCCATCCCGATTTCCTTGACCGGATGTCCTACGAGCCGTTTGTGTCTTTTTCGGTTTCCGGCATCATCAAGGAGTATCTCGGCAGCGAACTGTCCTTTGAGCGGATGGACAATTTGCAGTTGCTGGACGAGAACGAGACTTTTTTGCTCCAAACCGTCCTCTCCGGCGAATACGACTCCATCACGATCAAATACAAGAACGAGGAGTTGGACAGCATGGAAATGAAGAAGAGTCAGGACGTGAAGAAAAAGGTCGTGGACGTGCTGGCCGAAGCCGATTACCAGAACATTACGATGGTCCAGCACAAGGGGCGCGTCACCAAGATCGAGAACACGATAAAGCACCAATTCGAACGAAAAAGCAACTCCGAGGAATGAATTGCCTCACCACATATACCACCCCTGACCTGGGGACGAACGAAAACCCGCCCACTTACCCTGACCAAGGGACGTGGGCTGCCCGTTTCGTAAAATGTACTCACCAAA
>CAWUKT010000146.1:0-7814 GCA_963923035.1 uncultured bacterium | reverse complement strand
CGCGACGCCTCTAGCGTTGGCTTCTGACCTTATATTTCCGTGAAAAAGCTATTCCATTATACTAGGTTTTCTCCAATCAAACTCAAGCGCGTTACCGTTGACTTTGAGGTCAAAAAGCAAGTCCATTAAACGAGGATTTCGACAGTAACTGAAGTATTGAGCATCAAAACAAATAGTGTCAAAAAGCAAGTCCATTAAACGAGGATTTCGACTGCTAAGCTGCTTGGCTCTTCCGTCCGAGAAGTCAAAAAGCAAGTCCATTAAACGAGGATTTCGACTTCGGTTGTGAGGTTCCATTCGAGATCATCATTGTCAAAAAGCAAGTCCATTAAACGAGGATTTCGACAGTAGAAACATTAACAAAAAAACCGATGAGCAAGGTCAAAAAACAGGTCCATTAAACGAGGATTTCGACAGACAAAGTAAAGATTCCAACCAGAATCAACTTGTCAAAAAACAGGTCCATTAAACGAGGATTTCGACTTCTCCTGCACTTTGACAATAGGCGGACGCTGCAGTCAAAAAGCAGGTCCATTAAACGAGGATTTCGACACGACACCACGCAGGATGGGTACGGTAGTCTGGGTCAAAAAGCAAGTCCATTAAATGAGGATTTCGACAATATTGCAGAGCATTTCGATGACAAAGTCAAGTCAAAAAGCAAGTCCATTAAATGAGGATTTCGACAATCTCCTGATTCCCAGCCAGACTGGGAGAAGGTCAAAAAGCAGGTCCATTGAACGAGGATTTCGACCAAGCTAAATCACTGAAGGAGCGGTTTAAGCCCTTGCCTCCTCAGTATTCTACCCATTACTCACCTTTAAATTCAAATCCATGCACAATGATTCCAACAAATGCCCACCGCTAGACGCTGTTTCGGCCACAGAACTCCACCCAAGCAAAACACCATGCTGATTGTCATTGATGAATATGGCGTCGCCATTGATCGGGACAATGGGCGCTTTTCCTTTCAAAATGGGAAGGCACAGCGCCGTATTCACCCCTCCCGGGTAAGTGCCATTCACCTTCGAAAAACGGGGCGTCTGAGTTCGGCGGCGGTTCTCTTGGCGGAAGAGCATGACATTCCGATCCTGATTTTCAATTCCAAGGGGCAGCCCCAGGCAAGGATTTGGTCCGCGCGCCCCCGCAAAAATGCCCAGATTCGCCTGGCCCAACTCACATGGACCGGCTCCGCGGCGAGTCGAAATTGGATCCGAGGGCAGCTCCAGCGCAAATTGAGCGGCCAGGCAGAGGTTTTGAATGAGTTGGGGGAAGCAAATGCTGCCAGCGAAATCCACGATCTCGCTACCCGCATGACGGTATCTTCTAACCTGAACTGGCTGCGACGTTTGGAAGCGCGGGCGGGGCAGATTTACTGGCCCGCCTGGTTTACTGTCCTGGGACAGCCTCCGAAGCACCGCAAACGAAGCCGTCGACCAGCAAAGGACCCGCTGAATGCACTTTTGAATTACGGCTATGGAATGCTTTATGGAGCGGTTGAAACGGCAGTATTGACTGCCGGGCTTGACCCCCAACTCGGTATTCTGCACCGCATGAATCATGGGCAGGCGGCCTTTGTCTTTGATGCCATCGAACCCTACCGCCCCTGGGTAGATGCCCTGGCGGCGAAGTTGACCCAGCAAGAACGCGACTGGCGGTCTTGGTTTAGGGAGGAGGAAGGACGGTTCTGGTTTTTGAAAATGGGCAAACGGACCTTTATTGAGGCTTGGGAAAAATACTTTGAGGAGAAAGTTGATTGGGAGGGCCGTCGAATGCGCCGAAAAACGCATGTCCAGACCAATTTGAGTGTTCTGGCCCAGGAATTACTGCATCCAATGAAAGGAGGTCCCGGTGCTCAGGATGGTCATGTATGACATAGAGGCCCCTGCTCCCCGTACTCGCCTGGCCAGGCACCTCGACTCGGCCGGGCTTGACCGCATCCAATATTCGGTTTTCCTCGGTCCGCTCAGTTCCAGCCGTTGGGAGCACTTGGCAGAATGGTTGAAGACCTTCTTCGATGCCCACTGCCAACCAAAGGACAGAATTTACGCCTTGGTCCTCGATCCCCGCAACTTCCGCCGCATGCTCGTCCTCGGTGAACCCTTGGACAAAGCGTGGCTGTTGGGTGGGCCAAATGTGTTGTTTCCGTAGTGTTTCCCTCCAGTAAAACAAAGATTTGGCTGTTTTTGTTGGTTTTGGAGGAGCGTAAGTGGCTGTTATTGAGGAAAAAGGAAAATGAGACAGTCGAAAAGCAGGTCCATTAAATGAGGATTTCGACAAACATGACCTTCTGTATCTCCCCGTTTCCTTTGTCGAAAAGCAGGTCCATTAAATGAGGATTTCGACACCTGTAATGTCGTAAGCCAAATATTATCCAGTCGAAAAGCAGGTCCATTAAATGAGGATTTCGACGGTACGGTAGTCTGGCCGACTTCGTCACTGGAGTCGAAAAGCAGGTCCATTAAATGGGGATTTCGACAGCACATTACCATCGTCCCAATGGTAGGTTCCGAGTCGAAAAGCAGGTCCATTAAACGAGGATTTCGACATAAATGGCAGGCGATCGAAACGATGATCCGTGTCAAAAAGGTAGTCCATTAAACGAGGAAGGGGAAATGCGGAAATGGAAGAAATGTGCGAATGCGAAAATGATCCCGACCGCTAGGCTAATAAGTGTTGACAAGGTGTTTCCCTCCAGTAAAACAAAGATTTGGGTGTTTTGCTTGGCTTTGGAGGGGCATAAGTGGCTGTTATTGAGAGGGAAGGAAAATTAGACAGTCAAAAAGCAAGTCCATTAAACGAGGATTTCGACGCCGCTTTCTATCGCAGCATCTGCTGCTTTCTGTCAAAAAGCAAGTCCATTAAACGAGGATTTCGACACCAAGCACAGATTATGATGTAGTTGTTAGAAAGTCAAAAAGCAAGTCCATTAAACGAGGATTTCGACTGCCAGAGCCCCTCACCCCAACTCACCCATCCTCTCCACCGTCCACCCGAAAGCGCAGCAAGCCACTCCCATCGGGCGGGGCGATCCAACCGTGGCCGGGGAAGCCTTCCAGGTACGGGCCGAACAAATCTGCGTGGAGGGAACGGCCCATGCACTGCAAATCCGACGCGGTCCAATTTGACAGGGCGAGCATCCGGCGGAACGTGGAAATCGAGGTCCGAAGCTGGGCCGCGCATTCCAATTGGGTTTTGCCAGCGGCCTGAATCGCCGCCCGAACGGCTTTGCCATCGTGCTGTTCCGGGGGGCGAGGGGGAAATTGAAAATGTCCGGCCCGGTCCGAGGGCAGAATATCGCCTCCATCTTCTCCGGCCGCCAACCCCAACACCCATCCTTGGGTGAACCAGCGCCCTGGCTCCGGGAAATCTTCGCGGAGGAGAAAGAAGAACAGCCGCCCCGCCGCCAGCGGAACGATTCCTCCCTTGCTTTCCCATTCATCCTCCCACCCCAATTCCATTCTCCCCGGCCTGATTTCATAGCGGAAATGTGTGACCTGAAGGGCCTCGCCGCTCCCGCGATGGAAAGCCCCCCGACCTTCCGCCCCGAATTCCACCCACTCCGACGCCGCGTTGGGGCCATTCGAAACCACCCGCCACTTGCTCATCTTAGGTCCTCCGGGATTGAAGGGTGAAAAAATGGCCGGGGAATCGCCGCCCGCGTGGAGTGGGCGTCCAGACGGAATGGGTGGAGATTTTGGAAGATGGGCGTAATTCCGTGATCGTGGGCAGCTTCCCCGGCCCGGTGTCGCCGGGAAACGTGACCGGCGCGCAAATCAATCAGCAGATAATTCGTGGGCGCTGTCCCTCTCCAACCGGATACCGGCTTCCTGGAGCTCTGGTCAAGCCCCGGCAGGGAAATGGGTCCGTCGGTCCGGAAGTAGGGGGAGGCCCGGAAAATGGGGTCCAGGCGATGTGTAGAGGGAAGTGGTTTCATACACCAAGGTTCAGCTTTGTGGGTTTCATACATTTCAATTGGGACCAAATCGAGACCGGAAAGGCGGGGGCGGCAACACCATCCACTCAATCAGCCGCCCCCGGATCAACAAGTTCCATTACACAAAAAAACGGAGGTGGCAGGATCAGAGACAGAAAGAATGGTCGGAAGAAACCACCTCCTCATCAATCAACAATCTAAAAGCAGGGCGGCATGCGAAGAGACAACGCTGCCAACCCACTGCGGCCACTTCAATGGAATTCGCAGTCAGATTCGTTGGGCTTCCGGTTCGGGAGCGACCGAAGCCACCCCCGATCCCGTCATGTTGGAAGGAGTCCCAATATTCTATCATTACAGACCTTTTCGATCATCCTAAAGGGCAATGGCTCCGGGGTGCGCCTCCTATGGACGCTCCCCTTGCTCCGGTTGGCACGGTAAACATCGCCGGACCGCAGCCCGCTGATTTTCACCATCCCTGAAAGAACGCTTCCTTGGTCACTGTTTCATTGCTTTTCTACCCCTGACCCTCGACGTGGCGGTCGATCAGGGTGGCGGCCTTCCCCATGGTTTAATTTTTGTTGAGAGGGATGACGTTGGGCATTGGCCGCCATTTGATTACAGTGGCAATATGGAATCCCTCCCCATCGGATGAAAACCGATTTTTTTGTAATATTAAGGGTTGGAAATCCCGTTTTGCCGTGAAAGGTCACTGATAAACAGCAACTTAAATGCATGGCATCGCTATAATCGCATGAACTCGGAAAAGCTATATCAAGTCATCAAGAATTTGTCGGACAAGGAAGCCAAAGAGTTTCTGAAGTGGAGCCGGTCGCTTTCCAACCGCAAATCTAGTCCCAAATACGTGCTCTTGTTTCGGCGATTCCGGCAAACTTCGGGATTTGACGAGGCCAGGATCAGGCGGGGCTTGTTCAATTCTTCCAGCCATTTTACCCAGGAAAAGACCGTTTTGATCACCCGGATTGTGGAGTTCAGGGCGGGGAAAAAGGACGCTTCGGGGAACAGACTGAATTTTATCGAAACGGCATTGGAATGTCAGGCCCACCACCTCGCGCAGGACATTTTTGAACAGGAGTTTGAAAAAGCCTACGCGGAGGGAGCGATCCCCTACTGCAATTATCTGGTGGATCTGGCCGAGGTGTACGCGGAGAAATTCAAGGTCCGACTCGCCGATCAGATTTCTCCCCACCCCGATCAAATTCGCACGGAATACAATGCCTTGCGGGAATGCCTGGAACTGTATGGGGCGGCGCGGAAAGCATTGAAACAACCAGTTCTGAAAAGGAAATCCCTGACCCGTAAGATCCATTCTTTGTTGGAACGCCCTCTCTCGATCCATTCCGCCCAATTGGATTTCCACCGCCAAAAACTCCGCATCATGGGCCTGACTTTGGAACAGAAACACCCTTCGGCATTTCAGGCCCAGGTCGATTTGGTGAATGAGATGCTGACCACCAAGCCCCCTTTTGTGGACACAGTTCGCTACCTGAAGGAGCTTTCGTCGGGGATCATTGCGGCGTTGTGGAAGGAGGACAAGGACAATGCAATGCGGTTTTCGACGGCCCTGACCCGTACCGAGCCGACGAATCCCTATGAGGCGGCCCTGAAAGAAAAGTTCTGGATTCTCAGAACGGTCGAAGTTGGGTACGCCTTTCTGGAAGCGGATTTTTTGGCGCAGGGAATGGAGATGTTGAACGCCAACAAAGACCTCCTTTCTCCCGAGGAATACGTGTCCAAGCTCTACCGGGCCGCGTATGCATACATGGAGCTGGAAGCCTGGGCCCAGGCGAGGACCTGCCTCCGCCAAATCAAGAAGGTCCCCAAGTCGCGTTGGGGCGAATTGTCCTGGCAGCCCGGCCTTTTGAGTATTGCCGTCAGCTATTTCTCCGACAACCTCTACGAAGACTGGGACCGACTATCCCGCCCCCTGCGCCGATCCCTCCAAAAGGAGTCCTTCGAATATCCGGCCTTCCTGCTGCGGATCTTCCACAAGTTGATCAAGGCGGAATTGTCCCCATCACATATCTTAGCACGAGGCCAGGTCGAGTTTGAGAAACTCATCAAGAACCCCGACGAGGAGCGCCAATCCTATTTTTTCGACTTCGACGATTTCGCCCAGGCCATCCTTTCCGACACCTCCATGGGTGTGATCAGGAGGGGTAAATTCGGGGAAAACGGCCCCCAGGAGCAATCGGTCTAATCAAAGCGAATCCTCAAAATCAATGATCAGCAGTCCCCCTCCATCTTCCTCGACAATCCGCACTTGATAGCCATTGCCGATTTTTTCCACCTCCATCCGACCTTCCGCATACGCCTCCCGGACCTCACAGGCAGAGAGTTCGCATTGTCCTGCCACCCTTTCCACCAGTTCATCCAGCAACCGGGGATCAATGTCCTGGGATTCGATCTGGTAAAGGGAACAGGTGAATGGATTGGCCTGAACGCCCCCCATGAAGGCCACCATGGCCGCCATCGCAACGAATGTTCTAAGTTTCATGTCCGATAAATTTTGTGGCCCGATGGCCGTCTCTGAAAAGCCATCCGCCAACCACCCGCCGGGACGATTTGGCCCATTCAGAAAACTGGGGGTCCCCAAAAGGAATCCCGCTTGCGCGGCGGTTGCTCGGAACTGACTAAAAATTAAACCGGGGGTAATATAGCATTTTGGCTTGCGCGCCCGTCGAGCTCCATCCCAAGTCCCGCTTACACCGAAAAAAAAGTTCTAACGTTCAGATTTGAATGCTTGCCTGGGCCCGGCTCTGTTGGTGGGATGACCTACGATTCAGAGATGAACGGTCACTTGTTCCCTTTGTGACTCAGTTGGTCGGGGTGATTTGGACCTTGGGTCCTGAATGTATAGTTTGGAGGCATTCCTTGTCACATAACAGGCCCTTTAGAGGCCCATTTTCATTGCTCTTCACCCCGGCCCTGGTTGGGGAAAAGTTCTTTGGGATTCTTTTGCCAATCCAATTCGGTTTGCTAATTTAATGGCGCAGACCTTGAATTGTCTTTTTGAATCAACAAACATTGTGTTCATCTACTGATTGAGCGAAACTTTAGAGCAGCCATACCCTGTTGACCATGACCGAAAACATCCATTCTACGGCCCCAGCCGAGTCTGAAGGATTGCAGTTGCAAGCCTCCGGGACCGCAGCGATGATGCCCCCAGCCCTGCAATTGACCGCTGATCCCCTCATCCCGGTCCAACGCAGTGAGCGCATCCCCGACCTCGCGGGGAGTGGGACGCCCATCGACTTTCAGGAAGGCGAAGGAACCACCACCGGGGCCGACCTCGAAACGTATCGCGGAGCCAACATCGGCAAAGTGGGAGCCATTGCCGCCAGCGCCGACCAATACGCCGCCGCTCAGGCACAGGGCGGCATGAATATCCGCAAGACCCCGATTCCGTCGGGCGAGGTCTTGGGGCAAATTCCGGTTGGTCAAAAGGTGTTTGTGAAAGCCGAGAATCAATCGGGCGGTTGGGCTTTTGTGGTGGCTTTTGATGGAACGGCGGGATGGATCAGTCAGGCGTTTGTGCGGACCGACATGCCCGACCCGGAGGCCGTATTGCACCACGTCACCGAAGCCAACCTGACCACAATCCTCGAACAGCACTACCACAAAGGCGGACGCTACGACATCGGCACCGGCAACGACTTTGCGACCCTGGCAGTAGCCGTAGCCGCCGCCAATCAGGGCACCCAAGGCGTGTACGTCGATGCAGAAAAAATCCAGCAATGGATGGACGACAATCCGATCCGCTCCTACGATTATATTGCCGATAACCTCGCCAAGTATAGCGCGGTGGGCATCCGTTCCGGCCTCAATATTTGGTTGCCGGGGGCCAGCTATGTGAAAG
>CAWUKT010000145.1:0-7925 GCA_963923035.1 uncultured bacterium | reverse complement strand
TGCCTTCGCTCGGCGGGTCAAAAATGGAATTTGGATGGCGAGGGTCGCCCCTGGCCTCGGAACCTTCAAGGTCGGCTCGAAAAAAATGCTTGCCACGAGGGCGGCGCATTTTTTGTCGTCGCCTCGCTTGCTGGTTCCGTTGCCAGGAGCGGATGGTGTGCCATCAAATTCAATTTTCACCCGCGTCGCTTCGGTGGCGCTCAACCTCCAAAATGTTATGAAACTTTCGCCTAGCCCTCCTGACTCGCTGGCTGAACGGCTGGCCACGGCCCTCCGACTTGTCGAATCGCTGGCCTACATGCAAAGCCCGCTCGAATACCAACTTCTGTTGCGGGACCTCCGGCAGGTGCTTACCTCTGGCTGAACTTGGGGGCCAAGGCCCCCAAGCGCTCACCTGCGGTGGGTGGAAAGGCGCATTGCCCCATGCGCCAAAGGCAGTTTCCTGCCAAAAGCGAATACATTCCTGCTCTCAGCGCATTGCCCCATGCGCAGAGCACCCTAAATCCGGTAACTCGTTTTTCTCAGCACTGCCCGGCCAATCCTCGGAAAACCAAGGAAACTTTTCACCAACAGCCACACCATAAACGGCTTGATAAGCCGTTCGCGTCGATTTCCAGCCAGGCGAACCAAGTGGTTGGCGACTTCTTCGGGGGTGAGGACCCGGATCATTTTGGCCAGGGACAGGAGCCGTTCGTGGGAGCCGGGATTGGCTTCGAAATAGGTCGAACTGACCTCGCCGAAAACCGCGTGCGCGACCCGGATTTGGGTGCGTGACAGGTCGACTTGAAGGGATTCCGTGAAGCCACGGAGGGCCCACCTGGCGCTGGCGTAGGCCGTCGCGCCGCCCCACGGCATGATACAGACGGGCGAATTGACATTGATGATGCGGCCAGTGCCTCGTTCCAGCATGCCGGGTAGAAACGCATGGGTAATCCAGAATGCCGCCAGATAAGGCAATTTGACCATCAATTCGGCTTCCGGGGGAGGAGTTTCGTGGACAAATAGCCACCGACCCAGGCCAGCATTGTTGATGAGAATGTCGGGCGTGCCGAGGTCGGACTGAATCTTGGCAGCCACCTGGGTGGCTTGATTAGAGTCCGAAAGATCTGCCGGATAGCAATGGGCGGTTCCGCCGTTTTCATGGATTTGATCGGCGACCTTTTCCAGGTCGGACAGAGTTCGGGCAATGAGGATCACCTGGGTTCCCTGTTTTCCGAGCTGGACAGCCGTTGCGGCGCCAATGCCGCGGCTCGCGCCAGTGATCACCGCCAGTTTTCCAGCCAGAGCCGCCATCAGACGGCCGGATTCTCAAGCAACAGCGCAACTCCCTGGCCACCGCCTACACAAGCGGAAGCGATGCCGTATTTGACTCCATTGCGTTTCATTTGGAGGGCAAGGGAGTAGGTCAGGCGCGTGCCAGTAGCGGCCAGCGGATGCCCGAGGGCAATGGCGCCTCCCAGGGTATTGAGTTTGTTTCGATCCAGTCCCAAGGCTTTTTCACACGCGACACACTGCCCCGCAAACGCCTCATTGATCTCGTACAGGCCGACCTGATCCCGACCAATCCCGGTGATTTCCCACAGGTGTTCAATGGCGGGAATGGGCCCAATCCCCATGACCCGGGGATCAACTCCGACCGCAGTGGCGCCGACGATGCGGGCGAGCGGTTGCAAGCCATCGGCCTCGACAGCGGCTTGGGACGCCACGGTGACCGCGGCGGCGCCATCGACAATGCCCGAAGAGTTGCCGGCCGTTTGGACGCCATCGGCTTCAAAAGCGGGGCGTAGTTTGGCGAGGCCTTCAGGAGTGGTATTGGCGCGGATATGCTCATCGGTCATGAAAGCGTCTACCCGGCGGGGCAGGCGGACTTTCCGGGAATTGAGGTTAGGAGCTTCAAAAACGGTAGGCACGACGGCAACCATTTCTTCTAGGCGTTGGCTTTCCGAAGCGGCGGCCCGTTGTTGCGACAACAGGGCGTATTCGTCAAGGTCAGCCCGGGTCAATCCGTGCTCCCGGACAATGCGTTCGGAAGTGCATCCCATATGACCGCCGGTGGCGGAATCTTTGAGGGATTCGGCGAGAAAGTCGAGGAACAGCACCTGGCCGAGTCCATGCCCCATGCGCAGACCAAAGCTGAGCGTAGGGCTCAGCGACATGTTTTCGGCCGCACCCGCAAGGACGCGATCCGCTTTTCCGAGGGTAATTTGTTCCGCAGCCGTCACAATGACCTCAAAGCCGGTTCCACAAAGCCGCTGCACCAACAAGGCCGGGACTTGCTCGGGAACTCCACTGTACAAGCCTACGTGGCGGGGCAGGTAATAGGCATCGGCGCTGACCTGGGTGAGGTTGGAAAAAATGACCTGGTCAATCGTGGTCGGGGAAATGCCTGAGCGCTCCATAGCGCCTTTGGCGGCGAAAATTCCGAGGTCGGTGGGGGAGACCTTCGCGATGGTTCCGGCCAATTTGCCAAATCCAGTCCGCGCACCATTGACCAGGTAAATCTGGTCGAAAACAATGCCAATTCCTTTTTGAGGATCGTGAAAACCTTGCATGGGGAGAAAATTAGATGGACTGCAAAGATAGGGGAGGAAGGGAGTTGGGTGCAAATGAACCCATCAAGATCATTCTTGATCGATGTACACCTGTCCCAGCGTCCGTAACAGCTCGATTTCCACCCGGGGATAGCTGGCGAGGAGCTTGGCTTGATCCAGGCGGGCCTTGATCAGACTGTTTTCCCGGGACTGAAGTTTGAACAGAGAACTTTCTCCAATTCTAAACTTGATATTCTCGGCTTGGTAGAGGCGGGTATAATCGATGACGATCTGGTTCTGCCGCTGAATCTGGGTGACGAGCAGGTTCAGCTCGGCCCGCAGGGCCTCGGCCTTGGCGAGGAGCTCCCGGCGCTTGCCTTCCCGTTGGAGATTGAGGGTTTCCAGCTTGATGTCGGCCTTCTGGACGGAGGCGCGGGCTTTGCGGAGGAAGACGGGCAATGAAAATCCAACCGCAAATTTGTGGTTGGCGAGGGTCGGGGCAAAAGCCTCATTGCCAGGGGGGAGCGACTGCTGAAGCCATTTGACATTCAACTCAGGCTTCAATTGCTCCCGGGCCCACTTACGATCGACCATGGCCTGCTCGGTTTTGACATCGTACAAGGACAATGCAGGGTGATCAGCAATCAATTCCGAGTCCCAAAAACCATTTTCAAATTGGATTCCAATCTCGATGGCACTCAATTCGGACGGCATGCTGCTGGAATCGGGGAAAACAGGCTCACCGTCCTCGGACCACAGAAATGCCCAGGCAAAGTTGGCGGCTTTCCGCAGCTTGATGACCTCCTTCGCGCGGTCAATCCGACGCTGTTCCAGGCGGATAAACGCTTCCAAGGTGTCAATGGCGGGTTCATCGCCATTGAGATAGGTCTGCTTGACCGCTTCAAAGCGGTTTTCGGCCAGCAAGATCGCCTCTTCGTAGATGGCGACATTGGCGGCGGACTCGGCCCAATTCCAGTAGGCCACCGTGGCATCTGCCAACAGGTCGTTGAGGATCATCCGGCGGGTGATCGTATTCGCTTGGATCAACAGTTGGGCCTTGGCCAGATCGGCCCGGCGTTGGTCGATGAACAAGCCCTGGCCCAATTGGGCTTCCAGGCCCACTTCAACGAGGCCGGCCTGGGGTGTGGTCCGTTCGGGATTGATGAAGATTCCGTCGGAGGTATTGTACGACGCGATACCGTTGATGGGGGACCGGGTAGGTACTTTGATCTCGGTGTGGAGATACTGGTAATAATTCTTGTCTTCGAAGTCCTTGTTGTCCCAATTGGCGACGATTTTGGGGTCAAATCTGCCCCGGGCCGCCATGACTTCGGCTTCGCTCATGGCATCCAAAAGGCGCGCCTGGGAAGCAATGGGATGATTCGCGAGGACCTGGTTGAAGTAAACTTCGGGGTCCATCAGCGTGGGATCAGGGTTCTGAGACCAGAGCCATCCTGCGGACCAACCTATAATTCCGATCAACAGGAACAGGAATCGCCTCATTTGCCCCCTTCCTTTCCTTTATCATTTTTACCCATTCCTCCGGCTCCATTTTGGGCTTCATAGAAGGCGGGAGGGAAGCCATTCAAGCGACGCCATACCTCGTAGGCTACGGAGACATCGCCGAGCAGCACCATTCCCTGGACGCCCGATCCGGGGCGCAAGGCTTCGGGCCACTGCATTTCTTTTTCTTTGTCAGGATCCGGGGCAATGAGCAGGCGGTACTTGCCCTCGACGCCATTGGTAAAGCGGTCAATCGCCACGACGCGGCCTCCGAAGGTACCCGTGGAGACCATCGGCCACCCCGAGAAGATGAAGGCGGGCCAGCCGTCAAAGATCAGCCGGACTTCACTGCCAACTTCCACGAGGGGAAGGTCCCGGGGCTGGATATAGATTTCGACCGCAAGGTCGTATTGCTCGGGCATGATGGTCACGATGTCCTGACCTTCCTTGACCGTTTCCCCGATACCCGTCCGGGTAGCCTGGGTGATATAGCCACTTTGGGGAGCCGTGACGTAGTAGAAACCCCGCCGAATCGCGTAGCTGGCGTATTGGTTGCGCAGCTTGCTCACGGAAATCTCGGCGTCCCGGACCAGGGACAAAGTAGTGAACCGTTCCGCCCGGGCCTTGGCGATTTTCATGTCAAAATCAACGGCTGTACTGTTGAGGTTGATCGTGGCGTTGATCAGCTCGTTGCGGGCTTCGAGCAGCTTGTTTTGGGCGGAAAACTCTTTGGCTTCCGCTTCCCGCTGCTTGAGGCGGCGAATTTCCAGATCGGTCTGGGAGTATAGGCCCTGATTGATCAGGTTTTCGGCCCGCTTGTACTGGTCATCCGCGATATTGGCTTGGGTCACGGCAGCTTCAAAATCCGTACTGTCCGTTCTGACTTTGAGCTCGGCCTGGATAATTTTGTTCTTAATCTGATCCAATTTCAACTTCCGCCCTTCTTCCAGGCCTGCAATCTGCTGGTCGAGTGCGGAGACTTTGTCTTTGTATGCCTCCACCGCAGCGACTTTGGCATCGATCTGCTCCTGGGTTCTGACGAGCAGGAGGGGATCGAAGTATTGGTCTTTGGTCTCCGAAATGAAGAGGAGGGTATCGCCTTTGGTGACGCGGTCACCTTCCCCGACGTACCACTTTTCGATCCGTCCCGCGATGACCGATTGGACGGCCTGGGGACGCTGTTCAGGGCGCAGTGAAGTTACTTTGCCATCTCCCGGAACAGTTTGGGTCCAGGGAAGCAAGGAGATGAAGAATAGCACCGCCAACAGAATCAGCAAGAGCCGGGCGATGCCGATGGTTCGCTTCTTGTGCTTGACCTCCACCGGAGCTTCGTAGCCCTGAAGGTCAATCCGGTTCCGTACGCTATTTTCAGAGATGTTCAGCATGATGGTCAGTCAATGGTTGGGAAAAGAGCGGGTTGCTTACAGCGAGGATCAATGATGGCGTCCATGAATTGGTCATAGCTGCCGTTGTCAGAGACGATGATGGTCGTGACACCAGCCCGGTGTTCCCGGAGGTATTTGAGGAAGCCTTCCCGTTCCAGGTGGTTGAGGCCGCGGAAGGGAGAATGCAGAATGAGCAAGGAGGCTTCGGTCATGAGGGCACGGGTGAGCACCAGCTTGCTGCGGATGGTACCGGCCAGCCCTTCTCCCTGCGGGAGCAGGCGGGTTTTCAGGCCGTCGGCCTGACTCTCGATAAAATTCTCGAGACCGGTGGCCTTGAGGCAGCCCATCAGCTGGGCCATCTCAACCGGCGAGAGTACATGGGCGTCCATGACGATATTCTCCAAAATTGAGCCGTCAAAAATCTCCCGGTCGGAGAAGACCGGCGCAATGGACTTGCGGTATTCTTCCTTGTTCAGGGACTTGATGGAGACCCCATTGATGGCGACTGTTCCCGAGAAATCGTCCCGGTAACCCACCAGAATCTGCATCAATCCCTGGACTGAGGCCGAGTTGCAGCTTCCCATGCGTACAATCTCCCCCGAACGGATATGCGAGTTGAGGTTGCGCAACAGGGGAAGAGGAGTATTGGCTTGAAGGGAGACATTGCCGAATTTGATGTCAAATCCGGGGCGGCCTGCTTCGACCGGAACGCCGTGGCCATCCTGAGAATCCAGTGGCATATCGGTCACGTAGCCGATTTTTTCCAACGCCGTCAACACATCGTAGACGGTTTCCAGGCTCAGGATCAGCTTCTCCACCGAGTTGACCAGGAGGATGATGATGATCTCCGAGGCCACCAACTGGCCGATGTTGATTTCATTGTTCCGCACCAATACACTTCCCAAAATCAGGAGGGTACCAATGATGAGGAGCTTGAATACCACCATCATCCAGTACTTGATCAACAGGACGTTGAAGTGCTTTTTACGGGCGCCGAGGTAGTTCTGGACGAGCTTGTCGGTCCGCTCCATCGGCAGGTCCGTGTGGTTATAGGTCTTGAACAGGTCAAGACTACGGCCCAGGTCCTCCAGCCAATGGGCAACCTGGTACTTGTATTTGGATTCTTCCAGGCTGGCGCGCAGGCCCATCGGACCGGTGATCCGGAACAAAAGGACGAGGAGGGCGACGAGCACGAGGCCAAATACCAGGAAGAGGGGGTGGTACAGGGAAAGAAGCGCCAATCCGAAGAAAATCTGAAGGGAGGATTGGGGCAGGTCCATGAGCAGCTTTGAGATGCTCTTCTGGACGTTGATGGTATCGAAAAAGCGGTTGACCAGTTCGGGGACGTATCGTCCTTTGAGCTGTTTGGGGTCAAGACGGGGAATGCGGAAGGCAAATTCAAAGGCGGAATTGACGAATATTCGCCGCTGCAAATGCTCCACTACGGTGAGCTGAAGCACCTGAAGGCCGCCAGACAGCCCTACAGCTATGATGACGACCACAATGAGGATCACCCAAGAGGTGATCAGCTGGCCAAAAGATACAAAGTTGAAGATGGCCTGGATCCCGAGGGGGAGGGCCAGTGAAATCAGTCCGCCGATGATGGCATACAGATAAAGCAAGCCGATATCCCTTCGTTCCGCCTTGATGAGTCGGAACAATCGCCGCAACGGTACCCGGGGCAGCTTCTGTGCAATCGCTTTGATGGCGTTCTCCATTCGCTATGCTATACTGGATGATATGAATGCTATCACGTGTGAATAGCCGTTCAGTTTAACGTAAGATAATCCTCAAAGTTCCATTTTTTATCTACATTATTCATTCATAAAGTTTATGGAACAGATAATCCTTTTCTAATCATTCTCCGATTCCCTTGCAGTCGATGGGAGGGGAGTCTGCTACGTCATACAAATAAGCAATTATACAGCTGTTTTGTTACAGGTGAATTAGAATTTGAGGGGCTATTACAAAAAGCACTGGCCTTCTCCCCGGTAAGTGGGAACCTGTTGGACAATTTTCCCGCCCCGAATCAGATGCAATTGGTTGAATCGCTCGCACAGCTCGCCTGCCTTGCTGTGACGGAAGAATACAGGGTCTCCTTCCGCCAATTCCCCTTTGAACAGGACCGGAGTCTGGACCTCGCCCGTGCCCTCATTGGGGTGAAGGCGGATGCCTTCGGGAAGGTAAGGTTTGGGCTGTTTGTCGATGCCCGTCGCGCCGCTGGCGACATAGCCGCCGCCGAGGCAGGTATAGATTCCCGGTTGGGGTTGCCGAACCACCTCGACCGCATACCCGGCGGCCGGGAGATGTTGAAAACTATCGTAATAGTCGAAGAGATGGGAGGCGTAAAAACCCGATCCGGCCGTGATCTCGGTGACGGCCGCCTCCTGGCGGGTGGATTCCATGCTGCCAGTTCCGCCGCCATTGACCAGGACGAGCTCGGCTCCGGCGACCCGGAGCGCAGCGACGACGGCCTGTCGCCGTTCGGCGACAATGCGGACCGAGC
>CAWUKT010000144.1:0-8336 GCA_963923035.1 uncultured bacterium | reverse complement strand
AATCAACGATGACCTATTTTGTAGATACTACATTGCGCTTAAACTGACGGCTATGGGTAAAAGGCAATTTCATCGGTGCTTTCCAGCACCAAAAAAAGTTGGTGGAAAGTCTTCTAGAGGAATCAAATGAAGAAATTGCGGGCCGGACGATTCGGGAAATCAGCTACCTGATCAAATTGGGAATTGAGGTGGGGGAAAAGGATTTGGTGGTGAAATATACCCTTTTGCTTTCTGGATTGAATTTCAGTGCGCCGTTATTTGAAGAGATTCAAACCAAATTTTGGATCATGGATGCTATTTCGGTTGCGGATGCCTATACGAATTTCAAAATCGCTAAAGGAGCATTTGAATCCATTAAGAAAATTGGGCGGCAATTTTCGGAGAAACGTAAAGGGGTCTTAATCTACTTCATTGCAAAAACGAGCTTTCTAAGTGGGAATCTTGGCTTTGCAAAGAAAGTTCTTGCTTACAAATTTGATAACCAAAAGGTTAGTCAGGAACAACACAGTATTTTTTCAAAGGTGATTTCGTTGCTGATCATGCTCGAAAGTGATGATTTTGATGAAATTGATCGAGCAATAAAGCGGCTTAGACGACTCAATGAGAAAGTTCAATCTGTCTATTTGGAATCCATCCTTGATACACTTCAAAAATTTACTCAAACGCCAATTGGTGAGTTAAAATCTGTTCTCAGGTTATCTATCCAAAACTTAAAGGAAAACCCTCCCCTTCAACCAGAAATACTATACTTTGATTTTTCAATCTGGTTGAAATCAAAGATATACTCTCTTCCTTACAAAGAGGTTATAGAAGAGGAGTTTTCAACAGACAATTCCGCCTTGGTAATCGGCTTCTAAAAGTCTTCTAAAACCAAAATTGTTGCCAACCCACCACCGTCCAATACCCGCACCAGATACGCACCATTGTCGTCCTTCTCAATTTCCACCCTACCATCCCGGTATAGGTCGCACAAACACCCGTAGGAGTATTCCGATTGGGCGGCGGCGGCTTTTAGGATGTCGTCGGTGAGGGACGTTTCAATACCTTGCGGCGTATCCATCATGGGGGTGGCGGTTGCCATTCCTGGAATGGCAAGGCCAAACGCGAAGACCGCGCTGAGAATCAAATTTTTCATTTCTGGTCGCTAACTCAGATGTTGAAGATGGACTAAGATACGATTTTTGAAACGCTGGATTCGATTTACAAAATGCTTGATTCGGGGGTTCAATAGAGTTGGCAAGGAGGCATAATGTACAATCAATGGGGACATTCCAATACATGGGTATGGCCATTGGTAAACAGGTGAATAATTGGCGATACTGATCAACTCTGAACTGGAGGCCTTTTGAAGATGCTTCATTTGAGGTCTGGCGTTTGATCGGGAGCATCGTTTTTTTTCATCCCATATCGGAGCTTTTGAATTCGCGATCGTTTTGCAGGGTCCGATTCCAAGGTGCCTTTCTATGTAAAAAATTTATCTCGCTTTTTGTCCCAGTAAAACGGATAAAAAAGAGGAAATAGAACACCATTCACTGTTGAACATCAATTCTTTTAGAAAAATTTTGGGCCTGAACTGTTCTCGCAGAAAACCTTTAGATATCTCATTTTCAATAGAAAAAGAGGAAAATGTACCAGAGAACATTTCAGAGAAAAATTCGAGAACAGGAAGAAGTCAAGAATGTGGGAAACATGGGCCCCCACCCCTTTGATCCAATTTCCAGTAGTGTCAGCGATAAAAGTTTTAGGTCAGCCCCGGCCCCAGTCTTCCAACTTAGTGATGGAGGAACACCTATTGGAGCGGATGAAATTCCTGATGAGCATATAGCCTACAACTACATTGCCCATCTGACTTATAATAGTGCTGATGGCATTAGAGGAAACCCAGAAGCCACTTCCTTTATCGATAGGTTTGGGTACGACGTTCACAATGCCCAGACAATTGAAGGTCAGGGGGGATTCGTCATGATGTACTTACCCTCAAAAGTGGACACTGGACTACCCCCAATCGTTTCGTTTAGAGGAACTGAGGGCCCCACGGCAGCAAGAGACTGGAATTCAAACCTTTGCTATCTCTATCCGGGCCAAAACCAATTCAATCAAAACAGGGATACCATTGAACAACTACTGAACCTTGCGGATCAACCGGCTATTGTAATTGGTCACAGTCTTGGAGGGGCATTGGCGCAACGCACTGCAATCGAGTTTGGAGATAGAGTAGGCAATTTGGTCACTTTCCAGGCTCCCGGAGTTCTGCCCGAAGGAGTACACAATGGTGAAGGTTCAGAAAGTACGCCAGTAACAACCCATTACATTGCCGAAAATGATGTCGTAGACCGTGCGGGAATGCAACATACATCAGGAGAGACCATCAACATTGCCGAATCCATTGGCCCGTTGGCTGCACATGGCCCAATATTCAGCTCAAATGCCTTCAATCAGCACCGCGAGCGATTGGGAATTCCTACAGCGACGGCTGAAGGAGAAGACCCAGTCGTTCGAGATCAGGTAATTGGAGAAGAAATCCGTTCCTTTGAGGATGTAGATACCATGACTCGATACCATTCCTATCCATATTCAGACCGAAGCCTAACGGGACTTCCGGTCAAAGAGTTTGAAGCATTGAGACTTGGAGTTGCCGCCAGTCGAGCTTGCAGGGTATCCAGAGGCGTCAATGGGATATTGGATTTATTCACTCCTCCTTCTGAGGTTCCTGAAGACCTTATTGAGTATATGAATGCTACCCGAAATCCTGCCTTGGGTTCTTGAGCCGCTTTCTAGATGAATTTATCCCCACCCTCAACAAAGGAGGCATGTCAGGAATAGAAGGCCCATTGGTTATTCTTTATCCATTTGAATCGCGCGCCAGAATTCAGATTGGACGTATCAATCAATGCTTCAAAGTCTCAATTCCAGGGTGCCCAAGCTTGAAAGCTATTGTCCACACCAAGTCCAGGTATGTGAAGTCCCTTCAAGAGTAGTCGAATTCTTTCCCTTTCGAGAAGGGGCGAGTAAAGCTTCTGGTTTTCAGTTTTTCCATGCCCAAGTTTACGCCCTAACCAAGGTCCAGGATTGTTCCTGTTTTGTTCCAGGAACAATCCCACAACCCATCAATCAGCCTTGAAAGCCCCTGAAGACTGATTTTGATATTCAAAGGGGTGAGAGAACAGGAACAAACGGAACAAAATTTGCCTCCCCGTTCAGTTTTCTCACAAAACTCATCAAAACCACCTGAAAGAAAATCCGACGAATTTTCTCACCCCTGAAAATTCTTTGGCATGGATTATCTGGTAGTGAGAGATTCTTTGTTCCACTTTTGTTCCTTTCGGCCCGAAAAGATTCTCACCCCCCGATTTTTCTTTTGCCTCAAATCCCCCAGTTTTGGAGCAAATCTAAACATTATGCGTACTACCTCAACCCGAGGGCACTCTGATCAAAGAGTCGCCCCAGACATTGCACGGTCTCGCCTATTCGGAATCAGAGAAGAATCTAAGCGGGATTCTGAATCCCCTCTGACAAGTCAAGATCAGAGTCAGAGAGCAAACCGGAAATTCACAGAACAATTGGTCCCGGCTAGAGCCGCCCGATTCTGCCCATCAGAATCAAGATCAAAGAACAATGTTTCCGGTTCGGATTCCCTATCTGAATCAAGATCAGATCAGAGTACAGAAGAAAAGCGGAAATTCACAGAGCCATTGGCTCCGGTCGGAGCCCCTCGATTCTGCCCATCAGAATCAAGATCAGAGCCAGAAGGATTCAGAGCTCTCTCTGACAAGTCAAGATCAGAGTCGGAGAGCAAACTGGAAATTCAAAGAGCAATTGGCCTCAATTGGAGCACCTGATTCTGCCCATCAGAATCAAGATCAAAGAACGATTTTCCCGGTATGGTCTCCCTATCTGAATCAAGATCAGACTAGGAGGAGTCAAGACGATCCGAAGTCAGTCCGAGGGGTGAGGAACTCTGAAGTTTTCGTGTTGTCATACTCCAAAGTTCGCTTGGAAACGAAAGGATTTTTGCCTCGATTTTACCCCGTGGGGCAATCTCTTCAAGTCAAATTGGCCTTCATCGCGCGTACAGGTCGATTAGACAAGAAAGAGGGGGAGGCAAAGTCGAGGTAAACGGGGCAAAAATTCTTTTGGCGTGCTTTTGAGGCGATAATGAGTCCCAAGGTCAGCCGAAAAAAAATCGAAAAAGTTTGCCCCACTTTTTTTGCCCCGCTCGAAAAACTGGCACGGCAAATTTTGAGATCAGGGACGATTTGTTGCCCCGTTGGCAAAACAGGCCGAAAAAGATTGCTCCGCCGAAAAACGAGGAAATCTTGAAAAATCGGTGGGAATCCAGATCTTTGGACCGTCCCCCCACATTCTGCCCATCACTAATCTTCTGGTTGTCCACGTCGGACAATCAGTTCTTGAACCATTGTTCCCAATCGGGAATGCAAAATGAAAATATCATGAACCCAAATACCCAGACTGAAGTACCAGTCGAACACGCTCAACTGATGGCCGATGTCGTCCTCGGAGCGACCAACAACCTCCTCAAAGTCGGCGGCGGCTTCTTCGTCAAGATCAAGCCGAATTCCAAGATGCTCGACTACGACGAGCTCGTTCAAGTCATCGACGACCAGAATGCCCAGAACCTCCGTCGACTCAAGCTGGACGAGTCCGATCGGGCGATGATCCGCCCCCTGTTGGCCGCTGTCTTGGCCAAGCGCGGAGCCATTCTGAGCCCGGAACACCAGTTGCTCATCGCGGTCTTCTCAATCTTGATCAAGAAAGCCCAGATGATCATGCAGATTCGTTCCGAGAATCAGATTCTCGCTGACCGCATCCGTCAGATCATTCGGGAGGAAGCCACTGCCAGAGCCCAGGTCGACGCCGAGCTCGACGAGGTGCTCGCTGAGAACCACATCGAAAAGCCTGTCGCTTCTGATCAGACTCGGAAGGTTGAGGATGATGTCAAAACGGAGGAAAATCTTGCCCAGGCTGAACCCGTTCAATCCAGAACTCTAAGTCAAGATCAAGAAGAGCATTCAGAGCAAGCTGAAACCGAAGTTCAGATTCAGGAAAACCAAGGCGAAAAGGTCGAGTTCGAACGGGAAATGGAGCGGCTGCGAGAAGCCCGAGCCGCCGAACTGGCGCGTCGAGCAGAGGCCAATGAGCCGTTGGTTACGCCTTCCTTGGAGGACTCTGGATCAGAGTCAGACCTAAGCCAAGAAAAAGAATCTGAGGGCCTCGTCGAGCACCGCAATGAAACCCGGAGCGAACGTCGTCGACGGGAGCGGGAGGAGCGCAAGAATGGTAAGCGGTCTGATTCGATCTCTGATCAGAGAGAGGCTTGATCTCAACACTCTACAAGGACGGTTGGCACTCTGAGTGAAGTCAGAATCGTCCTGATAACCTCTTGATCGGCTTTGAGGCCGAGCCCCCAAATTTTTTGAAGACACGTCAGCGAGCATCAGTCGATAGCTCACTGGGCTCCCCATGCCTCCTTTCAAGGCTATTAAATAGAACTCATTTCCATCAATAATCTTAAACCCAACAATTATGAAATCTAAAACCCCTTCTTCGTTCTCCAAAAACCGCTCCCTTCCTGGTTCTCTGGAAAGAACCATTCCAGCCACCAAACTGGACCTCGCACCATTGGCCCGCCAACATGACCTCC
The DNA here is from genome assembly GCA_963923035.1 of uncultured bacterium. Taxonomy (GTDB): domain Bacteria; phylum Bacteroidota; class Bacteroidia; order J057; family JADKCL01; genus CAWUKT01. The sequence goes on along the minus strand of CAWUKT010000144.1, from coordinate 2,674 downwards.
TCGAAATGAAAGCTACCTTGGAGGCCATGCTCCAACAAGTCTTCGAAACTTTCGGTACACGCCTTGATCAGCTCCACCGGGACGTCCAACGTATCGGCGGACTCAACCCCGACTTCTATACTTGCGAGCAGTTGCATCAGATTATCGGCGGCGCTTATTGCATTCGTACGATTCAGAATATGTGTGCCGATGGACGCATCCCGGCAACTAAGCAAGGGAAATGTTGGCTGATTCCGGCGGAGGTGGTAGAGGCTTGGAAAAATGAGTTTGGGTTGGGGCGATGTGCCTAGCCCGAAACCAATATTGTACAGCTTGTCGCGAAATGTAGACAACAGGCCCGTTTAGCGAAGCGGGCCATTTTTATATCGCGGAATCGTGGACAAGTTGTTAGAAACTGGCTAGAGAGAAATGGAAGAACAACACAAAACCGACTGATTAACAGCTTATTGCAGTTGTACACGCCAGTCAATTCAAGGTCGGCTGGAAAAAAATGCTGGCTGCGCGGCGCATTTTTTGTCTGCGCCTCGCTTGAATGTCCCACTTCCACCGGCGGAGGGTGGGCCATCAAATTCAATTTTAACTCGCGTCGCTTCGGTGACGCTCAACCGAATCAATGTTATGAAAACTTCGCCTTTCCCTCCCAACTCACTGGCTGAACGCCTGGCCACGGCCCTCCGACTCGTCGAATCCTTGGCCTACGCGGAAGGTCCGCTCGAATACCACTTGCTCCTGCGGGAACTTCGGCAGGTGCTGGGTGCCGCCGACTGAACCTGGGGCCAAGGCCCCTGTGTTTACCTACGGGGCGCGCATTGCCTCATGCGCAAGGGGTAGCATTCTACCAAGAGCGTTTATTTACCTCTTATCTGCGCATTGCCCCATGCGCAGAGAGGAGCAGCCAACCAAAATCGATTAATCTACTTACGTATAGCCTCATCAGCTGCTCAAAAGCCCCTCCAAAGAAAACGAACCGCATCACAATGCCTCATCCCTCCCACCCAAATCTTCCCCGCCCCTACCTTTTTCATTTTTCTTAGCGCCCATTCTCCCGACTTGGTATATTTATTGCTCCTAAACGGAAAAAATGTGCCCATGAACTACCGCCTTCCCCTCGTTTTGCTCCTCGCTGCCACTGTCCTGCTGACCGGATCCTGCCGGACGGTCCGCGAATTGAAAGCACTCGCCAAATGTGAGTTCCGCATTGGTTCGGTGAAGGGCGTCACCCTGGCCGGGATCGACGTCCAAAACATCCGGAGCTACCAGGACCTGAACTTTGGGCAGGTGACGCGGGTCACCACTGCATACATGGGCGGCAATTTGCCGCTGCAAGCAGTCCTGAATGTCCAGGTACGCAATCCCAATGAGCAAGTCGCCGCATTGAACCGCCTCGAGTGGATCGCCTTGTTTGACAACCTGGAACTGGTACGGGGCAATGTGGACAGCCGGGTGGTCATTCCTCCGAATGGCGGGGTCTCGACCCTTCCGATCCGGATGTCCTGCAACGTCAGGGACGTGCTGAAGCGACTTCAGAAGGACAAGGCCCTGGCCTCCGCCTTCGAACTGAAGGACCGCCAGGACAAGCCCAAGCGGCTGGCCCTGAAACTGAAACCCGCCATTACCATTGGCAAGAAGGGCCGGAGCATCGCCTATCCCGGTTATATCACCGTGAAAAAAGACTTCACGGCGAACTAAGCGCCCGCCCGTTGGTGCTTGGTCATGCCGTCCATGACGGCGCGCATCACCCGGATCTTCCCCCACCGGGGCAAGGTCCGAAGTGAACCCACCAAAAACTTGGTGAGAAAGCCGGGCAGAACGGTCGTCCGCCGCCCCAGCGCCTTCAAAATGGGGATGCCCACATCCTCCGGCGTCAGGACTTTTCCCATCTGCATATTCGCATGGTCGGCGAATCCACTCCGCACCGGGCCAGGAGCCGCGGCGAGTACGTCTACGCCGTGCGGCTTCAGCTCCAATGAAAGCGCCTCGCCCAGCGATTGCACGTAGGCCTTGGTCGCTGCATAATGGGCGGCGAAAGGCACGCCCTGGAACCCGACCATACTGCTCAGCAAGATGATGCCCCCGCGCTTCTGCGCGGCGAACAGACGCGCAAAATGGTGCGTCAGGACCAGTACCGCATGGCAATTGACGTCCAGCATCTGGATTTCGGAATCCAATTGGCCCTTCAGGAACTCACCCGAAGTCCCAAAACCGGCGGCAGCCACCAACAAACCGATGTCCATTCCCCTCGTCTCCCGAATCGTTGTTTCCAGCCCTTTGTCCTCGGACAGGTCCGCAACCAGCACCTGGGCCCGGACTTTGTAGTCGGATTCTACTTCCTTCTTCAATGCCTCCAACTTGTCGGCTCGCCTGGCCACCAGGACCAGGTTGAGGCCGGACTCGGCGAGTCGCAGGGCCAGTTCGCGGCCGATCCCGGAGGAGGCTCCCGTCACGAGGGCCCAGGGGCCATAATTGTTATACAGTCTGTCTTTGAGTGAATTGGAGATGCCCATGAATTTGATGTTTTCGTCTGGTGATCGATGGAACCAAAGTAGGGCATGTCCCGAACAAAAATGGGCGTATGGTGAGTTGAGGCGGGTTTTGGGGTGAATGGGCAGGGTGGGAAACAATCGAGTAGAGGAAAGTAAAGGCGGCGATTAAGTCGCCTTTACTTTTCCCCTCT
>CAWUKT010000143.1:0-8599 GCA_963923035.1 uncultured bacterium | reverse complement strand
TGCCAACGCTTTTTTATGGATAACAAAAGAGGCCGCCTCTTTTGAGACAGCCTCTCTATATATCTGGTGATAGATTTCCTTACTGGAAGTCGGTGATCGTACCGCGAAGGTCGTAGTGGACCCCCCATGAGTACTGTCCTACCCCACCGGGCGGAATGGTTCCATTCCGCATCATCTGGAGGAGTTGGCGCTTGAGCCAGCCCGGGCTGCCGTGCTGGATATCCGCCGCATAGCCAATCACGTGCTGGCTGGCGCTGGCCGTACTGCCGATCTTCACGTTGTGCTCGGGAGAGCGGTAAGCATTGGAGATGGAGAACTGACCGAGTTGATCCACGATGGTATCCAGGGCGGTCGCGAGGTTGCGGCCATTGGTATGGAGTTCGTCGGGGAGCAGGTAGCCACTCTTGTCGATGCCGACGAGGTGACCGCCGCCACACTTGGACTTGAGGTCGCTGGGAACGTCGCTGGACGAACCGAGACGGGCCTGGTACTGGGCGTTCATCTGGGTATCACTCATCGGCGAGCCGCCGCTGACGGTATAGGCCGCGACGACAAGGGCCTTCCAGGTATTGCCTCCCGGATCCACGATGGCATCGCGGGCCAGGCCAGGCACCCGGGCCTGGAAGTTGGCGATACAGTTCGCCAGCTGGCGGCGCTTCCAGGTTTCTCCTCTGCGGTTGGAAGCTGTCGGATTCAGGCTATAGCCGATCATGCGCAGCATGATCTCGATGCGGGCCCGGTCTTGAGCCGCCGGCGCGCCGACATAATTCGGGTTGCCACCCACGCGGCCACCAATATTGAACTGGCCGCTGTAGTTGGCCGGAACGGCATCGAAGGCTTCGGGACCGCCACCCAATCCGCCGGTCGGCGTCTGGGTCTGGCCTCCGTCCACATCGGAGTTGCCGGTGTCTAGGTTACCGCTGTCAGGTTCGGTGGTAGGCGTGACATCGGAAACTGGATCGGCCGAATCGTCTTCCGCTTCGTAGCCCGAGCCGGATTGGCCGGTGAGACCTTCCCAGGTCTTGCCGCCCGGATCGATGCGGCCATCGGGGTTGTTGAACCCAAGGACATCCTTTTGAAAGGAGGTGATGGCAGCGATGGTGACATCGCCCAGGAATCCGTCGACGTTGGAGACGGTATCACCCGCCTTGTTGACGCGGGTAGCAGGCAGCAAACCATTGTTGATGAGGAGCTGTTGGACCTTCATGATATCGCCCTGGGATCCGACAAAGGCTTTTCCATCCGGGCCGAGGCCAACCGGGCCACTCAAGGTACCGGTGACAGCCGGAATTTCGGGGGCTGCCGTAGGCGTCTCAGTGGTGGTTTCCGTATCGTTGGTGGGAGTTTCTTCGGTAGGGGACTGGACTTCTTCGGCCGTGGGCTCGGAAGTGGTGCCTTCGGTTTCTGGCGGGGCGGTTTCGGCGGACTGACCTTCGTAAGCGACGAGGGCGGTCCAGGTGCCTCCACCGACATCAATCCGGCCATCGGGCTCGGCCATGCCGACAACCGATGCCTGGAAGGCGCGGATGGCGGCGACGGTGGTGCCACCGACAAACCCGTCGGCGTTGGAGACGGTTTCGCCGGCTTGGTTGACCCGGGTCGCGGGCAAAACGCCAGCGTTGATCAGCAACTGCTGAACCCGCATGGTATCCGCGTTGGTGCCGGTAAATTCACCGCTGGAACTCAGACCAACAGCGGCTGAAATGCCGTTGCCTCCGCCTTGAGTGGCGGGATCTGAGGTCTGACCACCTGTGGTCTGGCCACCGGTATCGGCGCTGGCGCCATCAAAGTGGTATTCGTAGAAGCTGCGGCGGGACGGGAAGACGGCGCCCCACTTGCGGATATTGTCGGCGTTGAAGGCGCGAACGGAATCGTAATCGTTGGGACGGCCTGCGATGGCCAGGAGGACACGTTGGAAGTCGGTGATCCGAACCGGGGTTTGTTCAAACCACTGGCTGTCGGCCACTTCCAGGGCCGCAGCTTCCCACTGCTGGGCCTTCAGTTTGCGCCAGGTATTGGCATGTTCTTCGTACCAGCGGGTACCGCTTTGGAAGTTGACCGAAGTAAGAATGTCCACCAGAAGTTGGTTTTCGTAGCGGATTTCGATGGCCTGCTGGACTGCCGCTGCATAAGCGTCGCTGGAGTCAGCCGCCAACCAGGCGTCGATTTGAGAATCGGGAACGATAGAACCCACAGGGTACCGGGCGAGGTCCGCCCGGGACATCAGGTGGCCGACCCCACCGGTGGGGTAACCTTCTGAGTCGATATAGACGTCACGGCGACGACCCTCCCGGTGGTTCAGGTGGGTCATGACATCATCCGTTACAGTTTCGGAAATTTCGTTGCGTTGGACGGGAGCACCTTGAGGCGCATTGTTTTGGGCGAGCATTTGCACTGCGGGGGGAGCGAAAGACCGCGTCCCGGCTTCAGGCATAGCATTAGTGTTAGCAGAAGCGTCCTGACGACGCTGGCGCGTAGAATGGGTAGACATAGGGCGTAAAAATTAGCTAGATACTGATCGAATCGTGTACTACAGGATCAAATATAGTGAATGCTTGTGGAAAAGCAATATCCTTCTTATGCTCTTATAAGCTCAAATTCTGCCCAATTGTTTGCCCGTGCCCTAAGCCCGGCTGCCCAGGCTCGAAAGGGCAACCTTGGTTTCCCCGGCTGGCTTCCATCTAAATCCTACCAGGCCTCAGTCCAGGCTCCGGAAGGTCTCATTTTTCAGACGAAGGTGGGTCGGAAGATTTTGGCTATAATCTTTTAACACGGTGAGCTTTAACATTTCCTTGTCGTAGGTCATTTTCCGGCAAACCCGGCTGACGTCCAGGCCCGGCTCCCGGAAGAATCCGCCCACAAAATAATTGTTCAGGGGTACGCCAGAACCATCGACGACCAGGGCGTTGATGCTGACCCCGGCCACTTCGGCTTCGTCCAGGTCCAGGTTGATCCCCACCGAATAGATCCAGAGTTTTTTGCCCCCCATTTCCACTTCCGGACCGCCTTTGATCACCACACCTTCATCTCCGGCCGAATACTGATTGGCCGTACTGGGGTCCATCGCAAAGTCATAGAGGTCGTATTCGTCCACGAGCAGCGTCGGAATTTCCTTGCCATTGAAATAGTCGTCCGTGATTCCTTTCTCTGAGTGGCAGGTGCTGTAAAACTCGCCGCCAAAGGGCGTGAAATAGCTGGCCAGGTCATTGCCTGCCTCGTCGGCCGGGCTGTCCGTGGAGGGCGCTTCCTCCAGTTGGGTGGGGCTGGCACCCGGCTGAGGGGAGACGACGGGCTCGGAACGTTCCGGGGCGGTGGCGGAGCTGCCGGAGGAATCGTTGGAAGATTCAGAAGTGGAATTGGGCTTGCAGGCCGCCAAGCTCAGGCAGCAGGCAATTAGGATCAGGTAAATACGCATACTGCGAATATAGGATTTGGTAGACTTCAATGCGACAATTAGTAAGCAATTGATCCGGGGGAAGGAAAATTTCGTGGGGAACAGGGACTCGGGAAAACAGTCTTATTCCGGGACCACCTCCGCCGTGGCCGACTTCATCCACTCCCGCGGCGTCATGCCCGTGAGTTTCTTAAAGCTCCGGTTAAAGGCCGTCTTGCTGTTAAAACCCACCATCAGGGCGATGGCGAGGAAGGTATGGTTCTGGTACTGTTCTTCCAGCGCCGCCTTCTGAAACGACTCCACACGGTAAGAATTGACGTAGTCGTTGAAATTGACGCCGAAGCCCTCATTGATGAGGCGGCTGAGGGTATGGACATTGGTCCCCGACAACTCCGCCAGTTGGGCCAGTGTCAATTTCGGATTCAGGAACGGCTGCTCGGACTGCATCAGCCGGGACAATTTGCCCTTCATCTCCGTCCAGTCCCCGGTTGCCTCCTCATCCAACGGCGTTTCTTCCTCTTCCACCGCGACCGGCTCCTCCGCGGGAATCTTGAAGATCTCCGGCTCCCGAATCGCAAAATAGCTCAGGCAAAAGACCGTCCCGGAAAAGGCCAGGAACAACACGTCCAGCATCCGGTAGGTCACATTTTCCAAATCCGTCTCCACCAGCAAATCGATTCCCCCGACAATATAGGCCCCCAGCCAGATCACCAGACAGGCCGCAATCAGGTTCATCACGGCACTGAGAAAGCTGAGGTTCTGGTCGTAAGTGAGGTTGTCCTGCGCCGATTTTTGGTAGCGCTGGATCAGGCGCCGGATATAGAGCCAGTAGCCCACATTGTAAAACAGGGCCAATCCGCCTACCGCAGCGAAAACCGGGACGAGACTCAGGTCGACGTTGAGGCTGATGAAGGTGTACTTGTCAATGAAAAAGAAAGCGCCGTAGCCGATCAGGTGCAGGACAAAGGGAACCATGTGCAACCAGAAGCGGGACCTCAGGGGAAAGGACTGGCCGTGGAGCAGCTTGCGGATATAGAGGAGGAAGACGGGGGCAAACAGGAACAGGATCAGGTCCTGAACGAGGAGGAGGCGGGGGAAGGCCTGGAAAATCTCGCGGTCATAGACCGCGACCCGGCCGAACAGGGTGACCGAGATCACCGCGATCAGGATGGCCAGGACCCGGTTCGCGGGCACATTGTTGTTTTGGAGGGTCGTGATCGCCACCACCAACAAAATCCCCATGATCGCGGCCATCAACCAGACAATCGTGATGGCACTGAAGGCACTCCCACTGATGTCTTCCCAGCTTTCGATGCGCGTCCGCAGCACATGGCTCGATTGCCCTTCGTAGGTATAGACCCGGTTGAACCGGGCCCGACCACTCCGGCGGCCCTCGACCGTCTGCCAGTTGCCGCGGGTGAACTTGAATTCCAACCGGTTCCCATAAATGGGGAGTTGGGTGACAAAGCTGCCATCGGCGCGCGCCATCAATTGGTAGGCGCTGTCCCCGGGGTGCCAACTGTTGAAATTGCCGACGGCATAGATCGGCGCTGCGGGCGGCGTATTGTCGGGGATGGACTCCACGATGACTTCCAGCCACGCCTTCGGCGGCCGCGGCGGCTGGTCCTCCCAACTGTCCACGTAGACCAGGATGGGAGCATCGGGAATGGCCTCCATCTTGCGGTTGGTATTCGCATTGCCGAGGGAATCGCCCTCCACCGTTTCCCAGCTGCCCCGGGTAAACTTGTATTCAAAGGGAATTTTGCTTTCAGGAATCTCCACCTGCCATTTTCCCGCCGCATTCTTCTCCATCTGATAGGTCGGATCGGCCGGGTCCCAATTGTTGAAGGTTCCGGTCATATACAGCGCATCCGCCTCCAGTCCCTGAAGGGGGGCACTTTCCAGTACAAATGTCACTTGGGCGGTCAAGGGGCCTGATAGAACAAATAACCCCACCCATACCAGCCATTTCGCGAGGGTCCCTGCACTCATAAGAGCGTTGTCAAATCATTAGAAGAATGCGTATCTGTCAATACTTGTTAGACAGCATAATATGGGAAAAGAAAGACTAAAAGGAAAGCCGCAGTCGGCCCAAGAATGGAACCGAACTCTGCCTCAGTGGACTTTTATTCATTCTTCAGCTTCCACCCGGCTCCGTACCCGTCCCCGTTCCAGAACCGTCTCGATCTGGTCGCCCGCCGCGAGTTCGCTGGCGTCCCGCACCATTTTGCCATTCTTCAAGGTCACCGAATAGCCCCGTTGCAGGACATTTCGCATGTCCAGCGATTTCAATTCCATTTCCATCTTGTCGAGCAGGTGCCGCCGCTCCCGAAATCCATCGCCCACGACCCGCTCCAACTTCTCTTCCAGGCCCACCAGGTCCCGGCGTTGCCGGTCGATCAGGTAACCAATATGCCGTTCCATGCCCTCCGCGTAGCGTTCCAGGAGGGCCCGGCGCTGGTCCACGAATCCCTGCATGCGTTGCTGAAAACGGTCTTCGTAGTCGTCCAGCAGTTGGCGGCGGTACTGGATGAAATTGGTGAGTTGGCGGGAAAAGGCAGCGGCCGAATTGTCGAGGTAGGTAAAGATATCGGCAGCCTGGGGCACGGCCAGCTCCGCCGCGGCAGTGGGGGTGCTGGCCCGCTTGTCCGCCACAAAATCGGCGATCGTGGTATCGGTTTCGTGGCCGACGCCCGAAATCACGGGCGTTGAGCAGGCGACAATGGCCCGCGCCACCACCTCCTCGTTGAAGCACCACAGGTCTTCCAGCGAACCGCCTCCCCGGGCGAGGAGGATGACGTCTACGCCCCGGGCGTCCATCCGGGCGAGGTTCCGGGCGATGGCCGGAGCCGCTTGCGCGCCCTGGACCGGCGTGGGGACCAGGAGGACCTCTACGTGGGGATAGCGCCGCCGGATCGTATCCAGGATGTCCCGGATCACCGCTCCCGTGGGCGAGGTGAGCACCCCAATCCGCTTCGGAAACCGCGGGGGCGGGCTTTTCCGCGCCTCGTCGAAGAGGCCCTCGGCTTGCAGGCGGTCCCGCAATTGGATGAATTGCTGGTGGAGCGCGCCTAACCCGGCCTTCCGCAGTTCCCGCACAATCAACTGGTAGCTGCCCCGGGGCGGATAGAGGCTGACTTCGCCCTTCACGATGACCTTTTCGCCGTGCTTGGGAAGGTCCCGCAGGTACTTCATGGCCGTGGATTTCCACATGGCGCAACTGATCTGCGCGTCCTGGTCCTTCAGGGAGAAGTATACGTGGCCCGACCGGTGGCGGGTCATATTGGAAATCTCGCCTTCCACCAGCACGCCCCGCAACGTCGGATCATTTTCCAGGCGGTGCTTGATATAATAGGTGAGTTCCCGGACGGATTGGACCTGTTCAGCCATGCCCAAAGTTAGGGAAATGGAGGAAAGGAATCGGGTACAATGAGAAAAGGCTTATCTGCGAATGTAGGAGGGGGGAGGACTATGCGTTTGCTTTGGATGACGCGTTATGTTCCCGCCACCGGACGGGGACGAATTTTTCCAGCGCGATGATGCCCCCAATGACGCCTATACAGACCAGGAGTTTCTGCCAGAAGACGCCCTGGAAGACCAGGTCGCGGCCCAGGTACCCATTCAGCAGGTAGGCCCCGATGAAAATGGCGGCGTAGAGGGCGATCCGGGGAATATTATAAGGTATCGGATGGTAGCGTTGGCCGGCGAGGTAGGCCAGGACACACATCAGGGCGAAACAGACGTTCATTGAAATGGCCGCGCCCATGTACCCGAAGAAGGGAATCAGGATGACATTGAGTAGGACCAGGGCCACCATGCCCGCGCCCGAAAACAGGATGCCGAAGCGGACCTGCTTGGTGAGCTTGAACCAGATGGAAATGTTGATATACGCTCCGCCGAGGACGAATGAAAAGAGGAGGGGAGGCACGACTTCGAGGCCCAGCCAGAATTTCTGGTCGATGATATAGGTCCCTTTGATCTGGATGGAGACAAATTCAAAGGAGAAGCTGCTGACCAGGAGGAACACGGCCAGGGCGGCCAGCAGGAAGTAGTGGAAGATGCGGGCAAATACAATCCGGGAGGCGCTTTCTTTGGCCTGACGGAAGAAAAAGGGCTCGGCGGCGTAGCGGAAGGCCTGCGTCACGAGCAGGATGAAGACCGCGAGTTTCTTGTTGGCGCTGAAGATGCCCGCCATTTCCGCCCCGGTGAGCATTTCCTCGCCGTACATAGAGGCTCCACTGCCCCACAGCCGTTTGATGAAGTTCACATCGCTGTACTGGTTGATCATCCCGAAGAGGCCCGCCAGCATGATATAGAATCCGAAACCGACCATGGACCGCATCATCTTTTTGTTGATCAGGAAGCGCTCGGGCACGACACTGATGGAGCCCAATTTGCGACCGAATCCTCCCAGGCGGCTGACGAAGTTGGAGATGGGGAGGGAAAAGAAGAGGAGGAGGGAAAACTTGAATCCGGAGGCAATGAGGTTGGAAATGAAAATGTACTCCGCGGTGGCCTGGCCCTGGACGACATAGAAATAGACGTTCAGGCCGATGTTGAGGAAGATGGAGATGAGGGAAATGAAGGCGAAGACGAGCGGCCGCTCGTCGTAGCGGAGTTTGGCCATGGGCAGCGCCACGACCACGTCCAGGAAGATGATCAGGACGACCATCAATACGAGCCCACTGCGGTCGCCGTAGCCCAGCAAGGACGCGAATCCGCCGTGTCCCAACCCAAAGATCAGGAGGAAACCCAGCGCCAGTGCGGTCACATAGATCGACGCTTGGGCATAGGGCCGGAAATCCTGCCGGTTGTCCGAGGCGAAGCGGAAGAAGCTCGTCTCCATTCCAAAGGTGAGGATGACGAGGAAGTACGTGACAAAGGAATAGAGGTCCGAAAAGACGCCGTATTCATCGGTCCCGAGTCGCGCGGTATAGATGGGCGTCAGGGCCCATACCGCCAGCCGGCCAATGATGGAAGACAGCCCGTAGATCGCTGTCTGACTCGCAAGTTTTCGGATCGCACTCATGCAGTTCGGCCAAATATCCACAATTTTTTCACGCTGCCGTAACAAAGTTGCCCACCTGCGGAGGGGGATTGCCCATTGGGCGGTCCTGGCACCTCGCTCACGCGGTCGGGGACCGCAGCCACGCGCTCTGGCACCGCGCTCACGCGGTCTGGCACCGCGGTCACGCGCTCTGGGAC
>CAWUKT010000142.1:0-8702 GCA_963923035.1 uncultured bacterium | reverse complement strand
CGGAAAACATCAACGAGGTGTTCAATGAGTGGATTCAGGATGCCACTTTTGAAGGTGATCCGTCTGACTCGGGCTATTTCTATGGAAGCCTGGTGCCGGAAATTCTGCTGGCCCTATTGACGGACGGAGGATATACCGTAAAGCAGATCATTTCGGCGTTTAAAAAAGGAGGGCAAAAACTTCGGAAGTTGTTCGACGATTTGGGGAGTAGGGGGGGGATGCAATACATGCCAATGGTGCAGGATGGTGAGGAGGTCGTTGCCTATCTTGAAAAAGTTCCGGGAGAGATTGGGGAGGAACTGAGGGGGGATTTTAGTGGGAAACCATTTAGAAGGAAAGGGAATGGAGTCATTAATTATTCGGTGGAGTCTATAGAGGATTTAGAAAATGAGACCTATAAACTTGCCACATGGTTCGTATTGGTTGAAAAAGATTTTCGGGGAAGTGGCGTGTTTCGGAAATGGTTTAACAAGGAAGTTCAAGATGGTCTTGCACTTGGATTTAATAGGGTCGAATTAACTTTCCTGAGTGTAGGAAATAGTAGGTTATTGGCTTCTATGGAAAGCAAATTGGCGAAGGAAGGCTGGATGATTGTTGTAATCGATGTTCCGGGGAGTTCCCCTATATTGAAGCTCTCGAAAGAATTTTGAATATGAGTCAAACCATTTCAGTTTTAAATAAGATCGATCCACATCGCTATTTGGATCAATTGATGGTTGATCAGAGGTTGAGAAGCTTTGAAGTTGCTCAGGCGAAGGAAGAATATGACCGGCTTTCAGAAAAAATCCGGCAATCGATTTTGGGCCTGCCCTGTAAACACATTTCACTCGAATTGCATGGAACGAATTACGATGTCAAGGTACGAATCATGAAATGCTGCATTTGGGTCCGTCCGATTGTTTGGTACCGGTCTCATTTATTGAAGTATCGCCATTGGGCTTTTAAGGTGGACGGGATGATAGAATCCCTGCGCATGGAAAATCGGGAGGAAGAACGTCGGCGTCTCCAGCGCTTCAAGCGGGCCCGAAACTTATTGGTGTTTTTGCGATAAGTAAGGGGATTGTATTCATATCTGGTACTATCACAGTCTTCACAAAAAGAAGGATTCAGGTGAAATTCGTCACCAACGAAATGTCTCTGTTTAGAACCTACCGTAATTGGGAACAGCGGATTTGAACCGGAGAGAAGTTTAAGTGAGAGGCTAAAAATTGAAAAGACCACCGGTGCAGGGAACGATAACAGGACACAAATTCGCCCTGTACACGCAATATACGGCGATTTCAGCACTTTTTCAAACCTCACTCTAACCAAAGTCTTTCCACTTTTGGGCGCGTAAGGGAAAAACAGCACACCAACAGCACAAAGGGTCTCTGATATTTTATTGTCAAAATGGGGAGGTAGGGCCAGCTTGGAAAGACCCCGAATCAATCGGGACCATCTTCCCAAGGGGTCCCCTGCTCCCGGAAATACCGGTACGCCATCGCTGCAAAAAAGCCGATGATGCCCTTGGCCATTTCGGGGTTACCTTGCAATTGTTTGTAGGTTTCCAGGTGTTGGTCCATCCGTTCGATGGTCTTGTCGAGGTACGCTTCATGGAAAGGGTGAAAGAAATTACTTTCGTCATTGTTCCGGGCCTTCAAAGCGAGGTCAGAGTCGTCCAGGAGAGACTGGTAGGTTTGGTCCAGGAACAATTGGTCCTGCTCATCGAAATCCGTGCCGAACCGTTCGTTGATCCGGTGGAGGATGTCACTGAGGGGGGCTTCCTCATCGCCCCTTGCGGCCAGACCACCATCACCGGGATTGCGCAGGTTGAATTCTGAGACCTCCGCCAGTTGAATGGCGCCGGTGGCCATCTCCTGAAGGCGATACGACTCCAGAACGATTTCTTCATCCAACTGCAACCGACCTGTCTGAACGCCGCGGGGCAGTTTCAGAGACAGAAAACGACAGTAAGTATAGAACTTTTCCAACCCGGCATCGCCAAAAGGCATGATCTGGCTCAAGAAGGAATACGCCCGTACAAAAGCTGTCAGCGTATGCTTGAAGGATTCCTGACAAGGCTGGCCTTCGGCCACATCCGCTTCCAGGGGCAGGCCCCGGTACCTGTCCACCGCCCCATTCAGGAATGTTTGCAGCTCCTTTTGGGCTTTGTTCTGGGTAAAGCGGCCTGGGTCAGCATAAAAGATCTGCGCCAGGGCATCCACTTCGGCTGGCCAGATCACCTGGTAACGCTCCAGCTCGGCTTTTAGATCGAACAGGCGGTTGGGATCGCTGGGCTGGTCAACCGTAGTCGCCTCGTAGTAAGGCTGGAAGGATTCAAGGATGGATTCCCGGTCGTTCACAAAGTCCAGGATAAACGTATTCTCCTTGTGCTTGTGGGTGCGGTTGAGGCGGGAAAGGGTTTGCACCGCTTTGACCCCGTGCAATTGCTTGTCCACGTACATTGTGTGGAGGAGGGGCTGATCAAAGCCCGTTTGGTACTTATCTGCCACCACGAGGATTCGAAACCGATCCGAATCAAATTGCTGGGGGAGCTCTTTTTCCGAAAACCCGTTCAACTGGCTTTCGGAGACTCCCTCCGGATAATCCGGATTCGTGAGCTTGCCTGAAAAGGCGACAAGTACCCCAATGGAATAGCTCTGCTCCTGGATATAGCTTTGGATCGCCCGGTAAAACTGGAAAGCCGATTGTCGGGAGCCTGTAATGACCATTGCCTTCGCCTTTCCCTTGATTTTCCCCACCACTGAACCCTGAAAATGCTCCACGATGACCTTGGTCTTTTCGGCTACGTTGTGGGGATGCTGGCTTAGAAACCGCCCCACCGCCTGATTGGCCCGTTTGCGGTTCAGGTCGGGGTCATCTTCGATGGCCTTGCTGAGTTGGAAAAAGGTCTTGTAGGTGGTGTATCGCTCCAGGACATTGAGGATAAAGCCTTCTTCGATGGCCTGACGCATCGAATAGAGGTGGGAAGGACGCGGAATATCTTCCTCATCGCGCTCCCCAAAGAGTTCCAGGGTCTTGGGTTTGGGGGTAGCGGTAAAGGCAAAAAAGCTCAGGTTGGGTTGCTTTCCCCGGGCCTCGACCGAGCGGTTGATATTGTCTGCGGGATCGTTTCCCTCCTCCGACAATTCCTTTCCCATCAGGACTTCCTTCATCTGCTTCGTGGCCTCTCCTCCCTGCGAACTGTGGGCCTCATCGATGATCACTGCATAATTCCGGCGCGGCAACTCAGCAATTTTTTCCAGGACAAAGGGAAACTTCTGAAGCGTGGTGATGATGATATGTTTGCCCCCGACCAATGCTTCAGCCAATTGGTTGGAGTCCTTGTCGATGGCCAGGACTGTACCGGGGACGTGTTCGAACTGGTAAATGGTGTCCTGCAATTGGGAGTCGAGGACGCGGCGATCGGTGACGACAACCACCGAGTCAAATACCCGCTGGTTATTCGGACTGTGAAGGGTAGATAAACTGTAGGCCAACCAGGCAATGGAGTTGGATTTGCCAGAGCCGGCCGAGTGCTGGACGAGGTAGTTATGGCCGGGACCTTGTCTGAGGGCATTTCCAACCAATTGCTGGACGACGTCGAGTTGGTGGTAGCGGGGAAAAATGACCGTTTCTTTGACCTCAGTTTTTCCACCGGCCAATTCCTCTTTTCGTTCGATATAAATAAAGCGTCGGAGAAGATCGAGCAATTGTGGAGCGGCCAGGACTTCCTCCCAGAGGTAAGCACTTCGGTAACCCGGTCGCGGAGGATTTCCGGCGCCATTTTCGAAGCCTTGGTTGAAAGGGAGAAATCGGGTCTTGCTGCGGTTCACCCGGGTACACATCGACACCTGATCGTTGTCCACCGCGAAGTGGACCAGGGCGCGTTTCTTCCACCAGAAGATCGGCTCCTTGGGATTTCGGCCCTTGTACTGTTTTTCTGCATGGTGGATGGTCTGGTTGGTCAATTGGTTTTTGACCTCCAGCGTGGCCACTGGCAGCCCATTCAAAGACAGGACCAGATCGATGGACTTATTTCCCTTGCGTTCGAAAAAGACCTGGCGGGTGACGTGGAAACGGTTGAGTTGGGCCTGGGCAATGGTGGTGGGGTTGAGGGTGGTTTCGGGTGGAAAAAAAGCCATTTGAAACCGGATGCCCATGTCGGTGAAGCCGTGGCGCAGTACGTGGAGGATGCCTTGCCGGTCCAATTCCCCCTGGAGGCGTTTCAATAGCTTTTGGGTGACACGGGCGCCGTGGACCTGGGAAATGCGGTCCCATTCATCGGGCTGGGATTCCCGGAGGAAGTCCAGTACGTAGCCCGGAAAGAGGCCCAGCGTGGCATCGTATACATTATTTTCGCCTTTTAAATAGCCCCGGTTTTGAATCAGGTCGTAGGCGATGGCCGCTTCAAAATGGGCTTCATCGTGGATGGGTGACATGCGTTTCTCCTTTTACGGAAAGGCCGCGCACATCCACTTTTCCCGTCACCACCTCCGCAATCAGCGCGGCTTTGTATTCCTTTAAATATGCAATCTGTTGTTGGGTCTTTTCGGTGAGCCGGTCGAGCTGGCCCGTTTTGGTCGCGATCCATTCGGCGATCTGGATTTGTTCGTCTAGGGGCGGGAGGGGGATGAGAAAATTAAAAAGCGATTCCATTTCTATGCTATCAACTGTGGCCCCAATTTTTGAACAAACAGTTAGGATTGTCTTTTCCAGTCCTCTGAATAGGAAATACAGGAAAGAAGGAAATAGCTTCTCAGAAGGAAAAATTGCCTTCATATCTTGGTTCAAGGTTACCTGGGTAGTATTTATTGCCACCGGCAGTGTGTGTTTCAGGATTCCAGATCGCACCACAATTAGTATCCGCCCCTCGTTAATCAATAATGTTGATGATCCTTCCAGTCCTGCTTGAGTGATCATCTTTTTGGAAGAACTGACAGCTTTAGTTTTCATGTCCTTGGGAGAAATCCAGGGAATGTCCCCATTCCAGAAACTGGATTCTTCTGTATTTGGGGTCCCTCCCCCATTTATCTCTTGAATGGTATATTTCAACCGCTTCACCTCCCAATGGGCGGGAATCTCCCCCAGCCATTCCACTCTGCTGTCGCGGGTGGGGGCATCGGGATCGAGCCCGCGGGTGACCGCCCGATTGATCAGGGCCTGCCGCTCCTCCGCGTACAAGTCCAGCAGACGTTCCTTCCGCTCGATGAGGCCATCGAGCTGCGCCGTTTTCGCCTCCAAATAGGCGGCGATTTCAGCTTGCTCTTCGAGGGGCGGGAGAGGGATTGGAAAACTTCGCAGAGTAGAAAGAGTGAGTTGGTTTATTGTAGATGTGAAGAATAATCCGGTTTGGGCCTTGAAGGCAGATGAACTGAAGTAGAAGAAAAAAAATGGATTTGGATTATTTGGTCTAAATATTGTCATGAAGGCGCCAAAAGTATGACCCAATTCTTTTTCAGAGATGAGTGCACATTTCCCTATCAAATCGGCACTTCCGGATCTTGAGCAGATCAGAGTATCTCCCTCTCTCACGAATAATTTTTGATTGATTTCTTTTTCAACGAAAATATTATCGTGTAGAGTGATCCTTCCATTTTTGATATTGGATGCTCTTAGTACCAAAGTGCCCTCTTCTGAAATATCGTCGGGAGAATAGGTAAGTCCGATTAACGTCTCTCATAAATACTTCAACCTTTTCACCTCCCAATGCGCCGGAATTTTCCCGATCCATTCCACGCCTGAATCCTTGTACGCGCTATAACCGGGCAAACTCATGCAAAAACCTCCTGCATCAGGGCGTCGCTCTCGGCTTCCAGGGCCTCGATGTCGGCTCGGATTTCGTCGAGGGGGCGCAGGGCCTGGTACTCGTAGAAGTACTTTGTGAAATTGATCTCGTAGCCGATTTTGGTTTTGCTGTCGTCGATCCAGGCATCTTCTACGTGTGGGTCCACTTCGCGGGCCATATACTCGTCGACGTCCTCCAGCAAGGGGATCAGTTCAGTGTCCCGGAGCTTGGAATCGGGCTTGGGGCGTCCCTGCCGGTCCCGTACGACCTTTCCATTTTTCATCAGCGGGCGTTCTACGGTGACTTTCCGGTAGCCGAAATGGGCATTGGGGAAAATCTTGACGTATGTTCCTTCTTCAAACTCCCGGTACAGCCGAAGGATTTCGTTGATATGGTCTTCGTTCAGTTCATTGCGCTTGTCACCGAGGGATTTGGCCATCTTCTGGTAGAAATCCACCGCGTTGATGAGCTGGACCTTGCCCCGGCGCTCTTCTTCCTTTTGGTTGGTGAGAATCCAGACATAGGTATGGATACCGGTATTGTAAAACAATTGGTTGGGCAGGGCGACGATGGTTTCCAGCAAGTCGCGTTCGATGATCCACTGACGGATGCTGCTTTCATTCTTTTTGGAGCTGGGAGAACCGGAAAAGAGAGGCGAACCATTGAATACGATAGCAATGCGGCTGGGGCCTTTATTCTTCATCTTCGAAATCAGGTGCAACAAAAACAGCAGGCTTCCGTCGCTGACCGAAGGAATACCGGCTTTAAAGCGGCCATTTCCCCCCAATTGTTCGTGTTCTTTTTTGATCGCTGGCTGGATTTTCTTCCACTTCACCCCAAAAGGCGGGTTCGTGATCAGGTAATCAAACTCTTCCCCGGCAAACTGGTCCTGGGAAAGGCTATTCCCGTTGCGGATATTGCCCGCTTCCTGGCCCTTGATCAGCATATCGGATTTGCAGATGGCATAGGATTCGGGATTGAGTTCCTGGCCCATCGAAATCAAACTGGCCTGGGGATTGACTTCCTGGAGGTATTCTTCCGCCACGGACAGCATTCCCCCCGTTCCCGCACAGCAGTCGAATATTTTGCGGATGGTACCGGGTTGTTCGAGCAGCTTTTGGTCGTGGGCAAAGAGTAGCTGGACCATGAGGCGGATGACTTCGCGGGGAGTAAAGTGCTCTCCAGCAGTCTCGTTGGAAAGTTCCGCAAATTTTCGGATCAGTTCCTCGAACATATAGCCCATCTGGATATTGCCGACGGCATCTGGTCCCAGGTCGACATCTTTGAAGCGCTCAATGACCATGTAGAGGAGTTTGGCATCGTCGAGTCTGGAAATATGTTGGTCAAAATCGAATTTCTCGATGATTTCGCGGGCATTGCTGCTGAATCGGCGGATGTATTCACGGAGGTTGGCGGCGATCTTGTCGGGTTCCTCGCAGAGTAGTTCGAAGTTGTAGGGGCTGGTATTGTGAAATTTGTGTCCCGAAACGCGGTTGAGGGGCCGGTCTACATTGTCGAGGCCCAAATCTTGCAAGCGTTGGAATTCGTCCCTTACAGCTTCCCGGGAAGGTTCGAGGACGCAGTCGAGGCGTCGAAGGATGGTGAGGGGCAGGATTACCTTGCCGTAGTCGCTTTGTTTGTATTCGCCGCGGAGGA
Organism: uncultured bacterium; assembly: GCA_963923035.1. Classification (GTDB taxonomy): domain Bacteria; phylum Bacteroidota; class Bacteroidia; order J057; family JADKCL01; genus CAWUKT01. Next base: position 1,279 of record CAWUKT010000142.1, on the reverse strand, counting down.
GATCGGCGATGGACCAGATAAAATTGGCAGCTTCCTTGACGTTTTTCATAGGCATTGTATCCGCGCCGGTTTCCGGTTGTTGACGCTGGAGGAATATGAATTTCTGTTATTGGGCGGCATTTTGCAAATTTTTGGAGTTGGGGGATTGGGAGGGGCATTAAAAATGACTGCTACATTCATTTTGCCATTGAAAAACAGCTGCCCTTACCCTAAATTGCGCGAAACAAATTAATTATGACAAACCAAATCAGCTCCTGTGGGAGTGGTAACCCTTTTATGAAACTTGGTGATGGGGCGTCGGCGCCCTCTTTGAATTATCAATTGCCGCAACGGACCTCCTACCGCGTCAACGGTTATTTCCCCATTGACATTCCAATAGAATGGTTCGATCCAGACCTCAATACCTTGCCCGCCAACAATCCTTGGGACACGGCGGCGAATTTGGTCCGGGAGGACATCATCGCGACCCTTCGGAAGAATTTACTTTCGGGTGGGCGGCCCTGGTTGATCCTCAATGCCCGGATCTTGCGCAACCGCCGGGATTTGATCAAGATCCTGGCGAGCAACCCGACGGCGGTTTTCACGGGCAATACGGGGTCGGAAACGAGCACCAGTGATACCAGTCTGCGCACGATCGAATCGACGAGCAGTGAGGGGACTCCCCTGCGGGTGAACCACCTGAACGTACTGGCGACGGCTCCACCCGATCATATCCAGGTGGCTGGTTTCACCCTTTCCGACATTGCCACCCAGTTGGAGAATGGCCTGGTCCCCGAGTTGTACAAGACCTTCAGTGGGCGGATTCGGATGCGTTTTTTGCCCCGACCTGTTCCCCGTCCCACCCTCAGCGTCGTTGAACACTATAAAATGGCCTCCTACCTCGGCGATTACGGAGCGGGAAAAACCATCAAGACTTTTTCTTTACTGCCCGGAGAGAAGACGACCATCACGGTGCGCAGCTACCGGGATCAGCGCACGGCCCGGACCCAAAGTCAATCCGCGACGACCAATGAACAGTCCTCGACCTATTTCGACGAGGACAACCTTTCCAGTTCCCAGCGCTCGGAGCACGTGCTGGACTCATTTTCCGAATACAGCGCCAATCAACTGCAAAATCAGGTCCAGGAGCTGGAATCGTCCAATGTGATGGACCAGGATCAAAAAATCAACGATTTCACGGTGGAAGGGGGCGGAGGCGCGCAGGGCGGCATCAATCTGTTGGGTTTGGTGAATTTCCAGGCCGGGATGTCAGCCGGAGCCGCCTACGGCACGACCAATG
>CAWUKT010000141.1:0-8811 GCA_963923035.1 uncultured bacterium | reverse complement strand
ATTATCTTGAAAAGATTTCAACTTTTTTGAGGCAAAAAATGGTCCATTAATCACATTGAGCAGGTTTTAAACAAAATCAATAAGAGGGGTGGTAAGCCCAACTTTCCATGTTTTTGGTGGAAACTTCCGGTAATTTGGTGGAATGGCCGACCTCGGAGGCGGAAAGACGCTCCCCTCAGTATCCAAAGTCCATTTCTACGCCTCAAAAAGCCATCCCCGGAATACAAGAATGCTTCCTCCCAACCAAAACGTCCAGCTCCAATACAGACAGAAGCCCCTCTGTTTCCCTTCTTTATTGTCCCCCCCTTTGCCCCGCTCCTCTCTTCTCCATTCCCCTCCCCTGTTACCCCTTCGGTTTTCATTCTATGCAAACCATCCTATTCTGACCTTTCATGCAACCCTCTTTTCTGTATATTCATCTAGTCAAAAACAGTAAACCACAACCGATGCGCATTCTCCTGACATTCCTATTGAGCCTCTCCCTCGCGGTGCCGGCCATCGCCCAAACCCAATACCGCACCTTTCCCGACGACCCCACCAACCTGCACCACGCCACCCTGAAAAATGGCATGGAGGTCTATTTGTTGGAGGACAACCGGCAATCTGACGTCTACGGTGGCGTCGTGATCAAGGCCGGGGGCAAATACGATCCCGCCGATGCGACGGGAATGGGCCATTACCTCGAGCACATGCTGTTCAAGGGGACCCAGAGCCTGGGGACCAAGGATTATATGGCCGAGAAGGTCCACCTCGACAAGATCACCGAGCTGTACGAGGAGTTGGGGCAGACGACGGAGGAAGAGAAACGGAGTCAAATCCAACTGCAAATCAACCAGGAAAGTGTCGCGGCGGCCGAATACGCCATCCCCAATGAGTTTGACCGCTTGCTGCAATCGATTGGATCGCGGGGCCTCAATGCCTTCACGGCCGAGGAGATGATCATGTACCACAATTATTTTCCGGCCAACCAGATGGAAAAGTGGCTCGACATTTACGCCGAGCGCTTCACGAATCCGGTCTTTCGCTTGTTTCAAAGCGAATTGGAGACGGTGTACGAAGAGAAAAACCGGGCCATGGACGACTTTGTCTTTCCCCTGATCAATGCCTTCAACAAGAACTTCTACAAGGTCCACCCCTACGGCCAGCAGACCATTATCGGGGAGACGGAGCACCTGAAAAACCCCTCGCTGACCAAGATGTACGACTATTTCGACACCTACTACGTCGCCAACAATATGGCGCTGGTGCTGTGTGGGAATTTTGACGCGGAAAAGGTCTTTCCGATGGTGGAGGAAAAGTTTGGGGTATTGCGGAGCGGTGATGTTCCGGACTATCCTGAGTACCCGGAGGAGCCGTTCAAGGGACGCGAATCCATCAAGGTGCGCTATACGCCCATCGCGGTGGGCATCGCGGGGTACCGGGCACCGGCCGAGCAGCATCCCGACGAAACCGCTTTTCAGGTCGTCGCCTATCTCATGTCCAACCAGGGCGAAACGGGCCTGTTGGACCGCCTCAACCTCGACCGCAAGATTCTCGGGGCAGGCTTCGAATACACCCCTCAACTCGACCACGGCGCCGTCCAGATTTTCTTTGCCCCCAAGTTGATCGGGCAGTCGCTGAAGAAGGCGGAGGAATTGGTGATGGCGGAAATCGCCCGGATCAAAACGGGTGATTTTGAGGACTGGCAATTGGAAGCGGCGAAAATGGCCTTGCAGCGGGAATACGCTGAGAACCTGGAACGGGCGGGCTCCAAGGCCATGATGGCCGCCCAGGCCTTTGTTTCGGGCACCGAATGGGAGGAAGTCCTGAGCTTTCCCGAGCGGGTCGATGCCATTACCCGGGAGGACATCATGGCCGTGGGCGAGAAGTACCTGGGCGACAATTACTTTATGCTGGAATCCAAAATGGGCTTCCCCAAGAAGCAGAAGCTCGACAAACCCGGCTACGAAGCCCCCGAACCCGGCCCCGAAACCCAATCCGCCTACGCGCAGAAATTCAATTCCATGTCGGAGGGCCAGCCCGCCGGTGATTTCATCGATTTCCAAAAGGATTTGAAGGAATTCGACCTGGGTCCCAGCACCTTGTACCACGTTGACAATACAACCAATGAGTTGTTCCAGCTTACGTTCCGCTTTCGCTGGGGGACATTCCAGGACCGTCGCCTGACGGCTGCGACCAGCTACCTCAGCCTGGTCGGGACGGATTCGCTGGCAATCAATGAACTCAAGCGGGCCTTCAGCCAGCTCGGGGCCACCTATTATATCTCCAACAGCACTGGCTATACCGAAATCGAATTGAAAGGCTTCGACAATCAGCTGGAAGAATGCGTCGAATTGCTGGCGCATTTCATTGAGCGGTTCGAGGTCAAGGAGGAGGTGATGAAAATGGTGGAGGACGAAATCAAAACGGAGCGCAAGGTCAATCGGAAAGACGTCAGCGCGGTGGGGCAGGCGCTTCGGGACCATATTCGGTATGGGGAGGAGACCTCTTACCAGGCGCGGCTGGGGTTGAAGGAAATCAAGAAAATGGCTCCGGACAGCCTCGTCGCGGCTTTCCGTCGGGCCCTGGCTTACCAGGCCGACGTCCATTATTTCGGGAATACCCCGGCGGATGAGGTCCACCGCCTGGTGGAGCGATTCATGGACCGCACGGGTGCGGGGTCCATTGCTACCGATCACCACGCCCGCGCTCCCAAGGCCTATTCGGCTCCCACGGTCTTTTTCATTCCCCGCAAAGACGCCATCCAGAGCCAGGTTTATTTCTACCGCCACGGTCCCAGCCACAATGCCGAGACCTATCCGGCCCAGATGGCCTTCAACGAATATTTTGGGGCCAGCATGTCCTCCCTCGTCTTCCAGGAAATCCGCGAGCTGCGCTCCCTGGCCTATTCGACCCGTGCGTACCTCGCCAGTCCGGTGGACAAGCCTGGTTCCCTGCACTTCTGGGGCTATATCGGGTGTCAGGGCGACAAAACGCCCGAAGCTCTTTCCACGATGTACAACCTGATTACGGAAATGCCGGAGAAGAACGATCGCTTGGTGGGGATCAAAAAGGCCTTGACCCAAAAGGCGTATAGCTCCCGGCCCGGGGACCGCGGCCTCTCCCAGCAGGTGGCCTTTCTGAAACGCCAGGGATACACTTCGGATCCCTATGCTACCTGGGTGAATTACTTTGATGGATTGGAGTGGAAAGACCTCGTCCAGGTCTATGAGCAGGCGGTTTTGCCTTCTGAGGATGCGCCTTTGGTCATCGGAGTGGTGGGGGATCCCAAGCGGATTTCGGAGGAGGAGTTGTCGAAATACGGCACTGTGATCAAGCTGGACGAATCGGATGTTTGGCGGGAGTAGGATCGGGGAAAAAGGAAAAAAGAACCCCACGGGGAAATAAAATTTGGTTGGGCCATCGGCAGGGTCCCCTTCTATAAGTCATTTTTGGCTTTTGGAAGGGGACTCTTTTTAGGAAAAAAGCCATCTGGGATGTACAAAATCCCTGTTTTTCTTACTTTGTATTTCGAACTTTTGTACATTGTCAGGTAGGACAGTAAATGTTCTGTTAGGATCGGAAATCGCCAATTTTCATTGAACACAGGCAGCTTTTTAAGGGAAGGTAGGAACCAACTCTTCCTGCGAGTCAACCCGAGCTGCTGCCGATGGCTTCGGCCTGATTTGCTGGCGATTGGAAGTCATGAACTGCTGAAAACTATGTTTGCTAAAAATCAACTGAAACTTGCATTACTTTTTGCGCTCGCCATTTTCATTCCCCGCTTGTCTTTCGGGCAGTGTGCTGCCGTTGTTGATCTGAATACCTGGGCTCCTTCGGCACAGGCCTCAGCGGGCAACTGGGTGGTCAACGCGGCGGGAACCTCCGTGACCCAGACCATCAACGGTGCCCCGGCTTTCTTTGTCAGCCCTCAGGAATTCATCAATGTTCGGATTACCGGGTCCTTCCGGACCACGGGTACGGACGATGACTTCATCGGGTTTGTCTTTGGTTGGCAGGATCCGATTTTTCTTGGGGGCAATACCTATACGATGGATGGCTATCTGTTTGACTGGAACCAGATTCCCCACTTCATCGCCAGCCCCGGCCAGTATCTGACCCGCCTCGATGGAAATATTTCCTACGGCAACCCTTACTGGTGGAACCATACGCCAAACACCGCTGAGATATTTGCCCTGGACTACAACCCCGTCGGCTGGGTGCGCAATACGACTTATAACTTTGAGTTGACTTACCTCACTGACCGGATTACGATTCGGATCAATGGAGCGACGATATTTGATGAAACGGGCTGTTTCCAGCCGGGAAAATTTGGTTTCTACAACTATTCCCAGGCCAGCGTCATCTACTCCAACTTCGCCTACGAAATTTTCCCTGACATCAGTGTGGCCTCCAGCAATGTTTGCCAAAACGACTCGGCGCAGTTCTTCTATATCAACGACTCCTGCTCCTCGGTCAATGGTGCTTCCTCCACAATTTCCAGCTTCAACTGGGATTTTGGAGATGGCACGACCAGCAACGCGGTCAACCCGGCCCACCTTTACTCTTCTCCCGGCACGTACAATGTCGGTTTGGAAGTGGTGGACTTCCTTGGCTGCCGCGACACGGTATTTGAGACCGTCACCATCAACGCCCTCCCTCCCACTCCGGGTACCGCCAACAACGGCCCCCTGTGTGAAAACTCAACCTTGAACCTGACCGCCACATCCTTAGCCGGCGGCACTTATAGCTGGACCGGCCCCAATGGCTTTAGTTCCACCCAGCAGAATCCATCCATTGCCTCCGCCCAGGACAATGCCTCGGGGAACTACCAGGTGGTGGTCACTGACGCCAATGGCTGTTCCAGTACCGCGGGGGTCACCGCCGCCACGGTCTACGATACCCCACTGGCCCCCACCGCGACCAATACCGGTCCGGTCTGCGAGGACAGCGCCCTGACCTTTACAGCCGGTGGCCAGGCGGGTGCAACCTATACGTGGTCAGGCCCCAATTCATTCTCTTCGACCCAGACCAGTCCGACTATTGCGGCGCCGTCCCCGGCTGCCACCGGCACCTATTCGGTCTTCGCGACCATCAACGGTTGTCCGGGACCGGCGAGCACGACCAGCGTCACCATCAATCCGACGCCCCTGATCTCCGTTTCTGGCACCCAGACCATCTGCCAAGGACAGAATACGACCCTGAACGCCAATGGGGCGAGTTCTTATCTGTGGAGCACCGGTTCCAGCGCCAACTCTATCACGGTAGCCCCGACCACGACCACCACCTATTCGGTGGCGGGCACCAGCGCGGCAGGTTGTCCGGCCCCTCTCGTACCGGTCACGGTCACCGTGGATACCTTGCCGCTGGTCAATCTGGGAATTGACCAGGTCGTTTGCGATGGCACTACCCTGAATGCGGGGCCCAATGTGGCCAACTATTCCTGGAATACCGGTGCCAGTACCCAGACCATCCCGGTCAATACCTCGGGCACCTATATCGTGACGGGCACCGACGGGAACAATTGTTCCAGCTCGGATACGGTCAATGTCACGGTCAACAATACCATCCTGGCCGACCTCGGCGCGGATCAGAATATCTGTCCCGGAGACTCGGTCCAATTTGTGCCGACGAATTCCTTCGTGGCCCTGACCTGGTCCGACGGAACCACGGGGCCGAGCATCTTTGCCAGTACCCAGGGCAACTATTATGTCGACGTCGTCGATGTCAATGGCTGTACGTCTTCGGATACTGTTTTCCTGAACGTCTACCCCACTCCGGTGGTCACCATTGCGGGGAACCAACAGATTTGTATCGGAGAAAGTACCACGCTGACGGCTTCCGGAGCCAATACCTACGGCTGGAACAACGGGTCCACCTCGGCTGGCATTACGGTCGCTCCACTCGTGGATTCCACCTACGTCGTCCAGGGCACGAGTGCCGTTGGATGTCCGAGCGCACCGGTCTCGGTGACGGTCATCGTGGACAGCCTGCCCGCCATTGATCTGGGGGTCGATACCACTGTTTGTGATGGATTGACCCTGGATGCCGGAACTTCCGCCTCCAATTATAGCTGGGGCGGGGGACAAACGAGCCAGACCATCCCTGTCACCACCAGCGGAACCTATTCCGTTACGGTTTCCAACAGCGCCACCTGCGTGAATGCCGACACCATCAATGTGGTCGTCAACAATACCGTTGTCCCTGACCTGGGCGCGGACCAGGACATTTGTCCCGGTGATACTGTCGTTCTGGTTTCCACTCCGAACAACTTCGCGGTGTACAATTGGTCGACGGGTTCCGGTGCGAATTCCATCGATGTCACCACCACCGGCACCTATGTCCTCAATACCCAGGACGTCAATGGTTGCCCCTCGACCGATACGGTCTTCATCAATGTCTGGCAGTTGCTGACGGGAATGGTGGGCAATGATACTTTGTTGTGTGCGGGTGACAGCGTCACGTTCGATGCCTCCTCCTGGGCGGGTGCCACATATAGCTGGTCTCCAAACGGGGAAACTACCCCGTCCATCACAACGGGCAGTCAAGGCACCTATACCGTCGTCATTGACGATGGCAATGGCTGTATCTATACCGATTCGGCTTCTTTGACGATCGATGTGCCGCCGACGCTGGCGCTGGCCACCAGCGATACCATTCGCTGTCTGGGCGACCCGGTGACCTTTACGGTTTCGCCGGCCACCGCCGCGACCTATGAGTTCTTCAATGGCGGCAACTCCGTCCTGAACGGGCCCAATGCCTCTTTCACCACCACTGGCCTCCAGCCGGGCAATAGCTTGCAGGTCGTGGGTACCACCGCCAATGGCTGTCCCACCGCCGCGACCAATTCCATTGCGGTCACGATTCTGGACCGGCCGACCGGCTCCAGCTCGGCCGATACCGTATGTGTGGGCTTCCCCACCACGTTGACCCTGAATCCCGGTCCGAACCTGACCGCGACGTGGACCGGGACCGGTGGCCTCAGCGGCAATTCCAATACCATTTCGCATATTTATCCCACCGCAGGAACCTATACGTATTCCATCCTGCTGGAAAATGGCTCCTGTGATACGACCATCTTTGGGTCGGTCGAAGTCCTCGCCGAGCCTTTGGCCCCGACGACGCAGGACCAGGTGGCGTGTATCGGTGAAGATGCCCAACTGGATATTTCGGGCGGCAGTGGCCTGCTGGAATGGTACGATGCCCCGTCCGGTGGCAACGTGGTCAATACCGGAGACAGCATTGTGCTGGCGGCGGTGACGGTGAGCGATACGTTCTACGTCCAGGAAATTGTGACGGGATGTGTGGGACCACGGGTGCCGATCGTCCTCGAAGTGGTTGATCTGCCGACGGCTGGCTTCATTGCCAGTCCGGATACCTCCGTCATCCTGAACATTCCCCAATCGGAAGTCCAGTTCGTGAACCTGAGTACCGGGGCCAATTCCTATGCGTGGGACTTTGGTGATGGCAATACCTCCTCGGATATTTCGCCGATCTATACCTATACGCAACCCGGCGACTATATCGTGACCCTGATCGCGATTACGTCGAACGATTGCCAGGATACCATTACCCTGGGGCCGTTTGAAGCCCGCGATTTCGAGGGCTTCTCAGCACCTTCGGGCTTCAGCCCGAACAACGATGGCGACAACGATACCTGGGTCATCGACGACCTCTTCTTCTATCCCAACAATAAGCTGACCATCTTCAACCGCTGGGGCGACCCGGTATTTGAGGCGGACCGCTACCAGAACAATTGGGATGGCATGTACAACGGAGATCCGCTTCCGGAAGGCACCTATTACTACCTGATCGACCTTGGAGATGGCTCTGAGCTGGTCAAAGGGTACGTGGTACTGTTCCGTTGATGTGGTTTCAGCGCATGAAAAAGTCCCCATCGCCGCGCCGATGGGGACTTTTTTTCTTCCCGGTCTTTTCCCTACAACTCTTTCCCCGCCATCTTCTTCTGCTGGAGCTTTCTTTGGTAGCGGGCCTGGATGACATCTACGATGATCAATGCGCCGAGCACAAAATAGAAGGTGGTCTTGCTGAGCGGCGTGACTTCATTTCCGAAGAATCCCAGGTGGCCGAGGTGCCCGCCTTCGGACAGGAGCATCACCCCTACGAGGAACAAGACAAACAGTCCCAGGACTTCGTACATCCGGTTCTTTTGGAGGAACGAAGATACCTGCCCCGCCAACAGCATCATCAGCAAACCGCTGATGACAATGGCCGTGGCCATGACCCAAAAGACATCGGTCAGCGCGATGGCGCTGAGGATCGAATCGAATGAGAAGATCAGGTTCATCAGGACAATCATCAGGATGGCCTGGGTGGCCGATTTAGATTTTTTCTTCTCCTCGTGGCTTTCTTCCAAGCTCATCATGTGGAGAATTTCCTTGGTCGCCGTCCACAATATGAAGCCACCGCCTCCCAGGACGATCAGGCTGTGGATGTTGAAATCCCCGGTGATATAATCGTTGTCGGGAATCTTCAGAACCGATTCCTGGAAGAGGTCAATGACGGCGGTCAACAGGAACAAGAGACCAATCCGGAGGATGATGGCCAATCCGATTCCGAGGTTCCGGACGCGGCGCTGGTCTTCGGCGGGGGCCCGCTGGGACTCCAGGGAAATGTAGAGGAGGTTGTCAAATCCCAATACTGCCTGCAGGAGGATCAGCATCAGTAACGTGATGATATTTTCGATCATGGCTGGTTGATTTGGTAATTCGAGGGGGCAAAAATAGGGAATGGTAAGGAGAATCGAAATTGGGGGCAGGAATCGAGTAGGAAGAAAACAGGAGGAGTGATTCTCCCGTTTCCTGTCCTCTC
>CAWUKT010000140.1:0-8836 GCA_963923035.1 uncultured bacterium | reverse complement strand
ATGCCGCGGTTCCAGACCGCGATGCCGCGGTTCCAGACCGCGATGCCGCGGTTCCGCACCGCGATGCCGCGGTTCTGGACTCCGATGCCGCGGTCCCCAACCGCGATGCCGCGGTCCCCTGTAGCGCAATGCCGCGGTCCCCAACCGCGATGACGCGGTCCAAAAGCAAAATCGCCCGCTCCATGGACATGGGGCAGGCGATTTCAGGGCATATAGCGCCTAGCGCTGTATCGACAGCCGCTCGACATCGAGCAATTGGCCATCGGTATCGGTGAACCGGAGGAAATAGAGCCCGTTGGGAAGCTCCAACAACGAAAGCTCATGGACCCGGTTCAGGAGTTTTTCTTCAAACAAGGCCTTTCCATTCACATCCACCAGGGTCGCTTGGACCGGTCCGGCTTTTTTCCGCTCAATCCGCACATAGTCCTGCCCCGGGTTCGGATAGATCGCAAAAGCGCGGTCTTCGGGCTCGGTGGCTCCTACAATATTCGGGTCCTGGTAGGTGATATTGCCGAGTACGCCGCCGCTGTAACTGGCTTCGCAGAGGAGGTAGCCCTTGGTCTTGTTCCACCAGGTGAAGGTGCTGTCGACATAGCTGGAGTCCTGGAAGAGGCTCCAGCCGATAAAAGGCAATTTGACCCAAATGGAATCAAAGGTGGTGGTGACTTCTTTGACCCGGAGGCTGTTGTAGCTTCCGGCAAACAGTTCGAGGTTGCCCCAGCCGTCGACTTCAAGTTCGCGGAAGGCCGTGGTCTTGTAGCGGGCAGAATCGCCCACCGGGATGATGCCCGTCACTTCGATGCGGGCATCGATGATGGAGGTATCGCTGAAGTTGTCGCCGTAGGTCAGGGGGAACTGGGCAATGCGGAAGGGATCGACCTGCTCGATCACAAAGGTCTCGCCCAAACCGAGCGGATCACCCGCAATGCCGATCAATTCCAGTGAGTTGGCATCGCTTTCGAGGTAGGCATAGCCGCCGAGATCGGCCTGGAAGATGGCCAGGTTGGAAGTGGGATAATCTGCCGCGTAGGGAGTATTGGTGGGATCGAGGAAGCGAATGGTATCGGCGACCGCCGCGCCCAGCATGGTGAAGTCCCAGGACTGGTTGGCACCGGCCGGGCCGATGTTCACGCTGGCCACATTGGTGTCGGTTCCCATATAGTACTCGGTTCCCGGCGCTCCAATATCGGCCGAAGTCAATGTGATCTGGGCCGGAAGGGCCTGAATAGCAAAGACGATCAAGGTCAACAGTAAGATTCTACGCATACAGACATTCATTAATGTCTGCATAAGATAAAGCAAATTGGTGGGGGAACAAAAAAGCTCCCGCCGGGGGCGGGAGCAGGTTATATATCTATGGTTCTTAGGTGCGGTATTTATTGACCGAGGCGCTCGAGGACTTCGGCGGCCTGGACATGGTAGATGTGGTATTCATCGCCGGCGATGTTCCGGAGCAATTTTCCGGCATCTTTTTCGCGCTCCAGTTGGAGGTAGCAAAGGGCGAGGTTGTACTCAGCATCCTGGCGGTTGCCCTGGTCCAACTGGACGGCAGCGCGGAAGAATTCGGCGGACTGCTCGTACTTTTCCAATTGGAAGTGGCAATGTCCGGCCATGAGCTTGGCCTCGGAACTGGGCAGCTTGCTGTACAGCTCGGCCGCTTCCTGGAACTTGCCTTGGCGGTAGAGGGCGCTGGCCCGGTCGTATTCACTTTGTTGGTCCGGATTCTCACCCACCATGAGGGCGGGCTCGGACATGCCCTTGTATCCGTCGAGGGCGATGGCGCCAGGACCTTGGGGCGAGAAGGGGTTGAGAACAACTCCGACAGCGACGAGCAGCGCGATGACTGCAGCGATGGCGAAGATGCGGGACCGGCTCTTGGCGGGTCGGGATTCGGGCTGGGAGGGGACTTCAGGCCGGAATTCGATTTCTTTTCCGGCGGGAGCCTCCTGCAGGCGGTCTTCGAGGGCACGGTCGAGGTCGAGCATGAGGTCCTGGAAGGCCTCGGTACCGACTTCTTCAATGCCATCGACAGCATCGGAGAGCATAGGATCGTCTATGATGGCTTTTTCTACGCGACGGGCCGCCTCGGGGGACAGCTTTCCATCAACGTAGGCGAGCAGCTCGTCCGATTGAGGAGTCTCCTCACGGGAGAAGATATCCTCGATATGTTTTCTGTTCCTGCTCATCTTTTAATTAGCTTCTTGGGTTTTTAGCTTTGGATAAAATCAACTGTAGATTCCGCTTTCCGTTTTGGATGTAGCTTTTTACCTTTTTCAACTCGTAGCCGGTCTTCGCCGCTACTTCTTTGTAGGACAATTCCTGTAGGTAGAACAAGCGCACACACTCTGCTTGATGTACCTTTAACTGTGACAGGGCATTGTTTAAAAGATCGATTTCCGACTGAGCTTCAGAATCAAGATGCTCGTAGTCGGGAGTTTCCATAAAATAACTTTCGTTTTTTTCTGCATCGAACTCTTCCTCCACGATTCCCTTCCTACGGCGGATTTTCATACGACAGTGATTGCTGGTCAGGGAGTACAGCCAGCTCTTGAAATTGGAAACGTCGTGCTTCAGCAGCTTAACCAACAACTCTTCAAAAATATCCATACTGGCATCTTTGGCTTCCTCTTTGTGCTTGAGGAACTTGATGCAGGTACCCAAAATCATGTGTTGATGGCGCCGAAAAAGCTCTCCGACATGTCGGTTGTTACCCGTTGCTTTGTACTCAGCAATCAATTCCAAGTCGGTGGCTTCCTGGGTATTGCTATTTCCCATTCAGAATTCCATTTTTTTCGGATGCGTTCGGTCGGCGAATTATAACCATAGTTTCACCAACCACCAAATTAAAGGCCTCTCCCTGAGAATAACCGGGGCGGGTCGGGGATGTTGGCAAAAAAACGAATTCGGCGATTAAACCTTCCTGCCAGGAGGAAGTCGAATGGGAAAGGGATCAGAAATAAAGGACTGTTTTTACCGTACGGAGGGGAAGCCCTTCGCTGGAAGGCTCGCAAGGCGGGCTTTCCTTATTGGCCGGCCCCGCATTCGCTCTGGTAAAGCTGGATATACTCCATCACAATTTTAACCGCGGCCGGGAGCATGGAACGTTCCAAGGACTTGTTCTGCTCCACCTTGTGGACGACCTGCCAGACTTTGCACCAATCCGAGTCCATCATGATCTGGGCCTCGACCAGGGACAGGACGAAATTGGCGGTAAAGTTTTCGGGCATCTTGGTCTGGGCAATGGACAGGACCTGAAACGCTTCGCCCACATCAAAATAATTGTCCAGCGCCATCATATAGCCCATGCAGAACAGGTCGGGACCGGTCAGGTTCGCGAAATCGGATTCCTGGACCAGCTTCCGCTTCACCTTCAAAAACTCCAGGAACAGTTCGGCATTGTTTTTCCCATCCATACTCCACCCCAGCGCATTGATGACGGCCGCCTTCTGGTGCAGGGGCTTGTCCTTCATCAGGAACTTGGCGATTTTTTTGTCCACGACTCCTTGCTCTTTGGCGTAGGAAACCACTTTCAGGTCCATATAGGCCCTGTGGAAGGGAGTGGAGGTCAGGGGCGAATCGGCCTGGAGGGCCGGGGCCGAAAAACCAATCAGGAGGAAGAGAACGACAATGTGGGGCCAGCGAATATTCATGTAGGGTTGGGATTTACTTTGTTAGCCTAAATCTCATCGGTAACAATATCGGAAGAAAGGTCGAATGCGTGGCGGGTGATGGTGGGTTCGGCTTCGTCAAATTGGGTGGAAACCTGAAAAGAAATGGTGCCGGGGGAGGAGGCAGGCAAAATTTCCAGGAGGGTGGTCGACTGGGTGGCGTTCCGTTGGTCCAATCCTTTGCAACTGCATTCGGGCCGGTAGAAGGCTTTCTCCATCAACTTCCAGTAGGCAATGGGATCCATGTTTTCCCGGGGAGGCACCTGCCAGACCACGGTGCCGGTTTGGGTGCCATCCGTGCGTTCGCAACTCACTTCGCGGAGGAAAATCGCGCCCGGAAGCGAATCGCTGGCTTCCCGGTGGACCAGCAGCGGCTCGGTCCCTTCAAAGGTGGAATAGCTGCCCACCAATGAATTTTCCGTCACCCAAATCCCTTTCCATTCACCCCGTCGGCCTTTTCCCCGCCCCAATCCTTCGTAGCTGACCCGGCCTTCCATGTTGAGTTCTGTCCCCTCCAATTCGAGTTGAATCTGGATCACCTGTCCCTCCTGCTGGATACTCCCGCCAATGGCTTGGTCGCCCAGGTTGCCGGAGATGGAGGAAGAAGAAAAGGAAAGGCGCTGGTAGGGAATGGTTTCGGGCGCTTCCTCGGTACAACTGCTGAGATGAAGCCCCAGCAGTGCCAAGATCAGGACCCACGGGCGGCGAAGCGATATTACCATTGCAGGAAATCCTCCCGGAATTCAGGGCGGAAACGGCCGTACCGAACAATGAATTCGAGCATGGCTTCGGGGCCGAGTTGCTGGATGCGTTCCCGGGCGGCCTGGTCGAAGGAGGGTAGACTGAGCATTTTTTGATTGACCTGGTTTTCCTCGGCAAATTTCCGGCGCTGTTGTTCTTCGAGGATGGCGTGTACAAGGGCGATGCGGTGCTTGCAGTACCATTTGTCCTCGTAGGGGCAGGTACAAGTCGTTTCCACCAGAAAATCATCCTCCAACCGAATCTCGACATTGTAGTCGTGCATCCCCCCGATGAGCGCCACCCAATCGCCGGGTTTCTCCTCCGAAAAGAACCGGATGCGCTGTTCCAGATAGTAGGTCAGACCGCGCTGGGCAAGGTCGTGGGGAGCCTGTTGGAGGTAGGATGCCAGTTTCATAAGGGGAAAATCGAAAAAAAGATCGAGAAAGAAGCCCTGAAAGCGCAAAATCTCTTACGTAGGAGAGGGGAATTTCTCCGGCAAATTCTCTAATTTCCTCCGTGCCTTTACCCACTGAACCCCAGGTCCCGGGCCAGATTATTGCCCACTATGATGTGCTTGATGCTCATCTCGCCCGTCATTTCGTGCCCGAGGAGGTCAGCTATTTCGAGGAACAAAGTCCGATTGGATTTACCTTGGATGTCTTTCGGATCCGACCGGCAGGGGCTCATTTTCAAATTCTACTGACCTCCGGCCTGAGTACCCTGCCCATGCAGGTGCCCGACAAGGTACTGGACCCTTTGCGGTATCGCTACGTGGAATTGATGATGGTGCTGCCCGCTACGTGGCGCTTCAGCGCCGTGGTGCCGGAACACCCGGCCTCTGATTGGCCGGTGGCGGCCTTGAAGCAGTTGGCGCGCTTGCCTTTTCAGGAAAAAGGGTTCCTGGCGGAGGGCCATACGGTCCTCCACGACGCGCATTACCGGCCCTACGGGCCGGG
Organism: uncultured bacterium; assembly: GCA_963923035.1. Classification (GTDB taxonomy): domain Bacteria; phylum Bacteroidota; class Bacteroidia; order J057; family JADKCL01; genus CAWUKT01. Next base: position 3,471 of record CAWUKT010000140.1, on the reverse strand, counting down.
CGTGGACTTTGTGGGGGCGGTTTTGGTGGCACCGGTGACCTTGCCCGAGATATTTTCCCGCATCCAAAGTCCCCACGGTCCCATCAATATTTGGTCGGTATTTCCCTTGTACCAGAAAGAGCTGTTTTTCATCCACCAGCAGGGATGGCCGGCGTTTCGTTCCTTGTTGGAGGTCAATGAGGTCTACGAAATGATGCACCCGGAACGGGTTTGTCTGGTGGAATGAGTGGGGTCAGGAGGCAGGTTGTTCTTTTCCCAGAAAGAAGGTTCCGATCAATACTGCGTGGAGCACAAGGAGAATATAGAAGGTAGCCTCGGGTTGGGGCATGAGCAGGTCAAACCATCCCCGATCGGCGGTGGTCAGCTTGATGGCCAGTAAACTCCCCGCGGCCAGGTTCAGCAACGACAAGATGGCGACCAGTTTTTCCCCGGAGCGACTGGCCTTTTTCAAGCGCAGCGCACCAAAGCCCAGGCTCAAAAATCCTATGAATACGGCGGCGATGGGCACGATCAGCATGAGGATGCCCGTCAGTTTGTCAAAGCTCCTGATCTTGTCTTCGGGTAGGTCGCGGAGGAATTCGATGATGTCCGGTCCGTTGAGGGAATAGAGGGGGCCGGAGAAGAGCGGGACGAAATACAGGACGATCATCACCAGTCCCAATGCCAACCAAATGGCGGCCATGACGGTAGGTCGGGAGGAGTTCATGGAGCAAAGTTGCAATTCCCGGCGGAGAATCGGAAAAGTCGTCGGCGGGCCTCCCGTTTTTTTCCGAAACGCCTGCAATTTTGGTTAAATTCGGTTCATGCACATACTAGCGGACAGCGGCGCGACCAAGATCGACTGGATCCTGTTTGATGCCGACTCGATCATAGATCAGTTTTCGACCCGGGGGATGAATGCGATGGTGCTGACGGAGGATCAAATGCGTGCGGGACCTCTGCTGGAAATTGTGGAGAAGATGGCGGGGCGGGTTCCGGAAATCGCTTGGTTTTACGGTGCTGGACTGCGGACCCAATCCAAGGTGGAGTTGGTGCGGAAATTGTTGGAAGAGGCGGTGCCCGGGACGGAATGGAATATCTCCCATGATCTGTTGGGGGCGGCGCGGGCCACGTGTGGCCATTCGCCGGGGATCACCTGTATTCTGGGAACGGGTTCCAATTCCTGTGCATTTGATGGGGAGCAAATTGTGGACGAGATGGGCGGGCACGGGTACCTGTTCGGAGATGAAGGGAGCGGGGCAGATTTGGGGCGGAACCTGATCAAAGGGGCGCTGGACCGGGATTTTCCTCCGGAAGTGGTCAAGGACATTGAAGCGTTTGCAGGGAAGCCCTTGTTGGAGGTGCGCAATGCTGCTTATTACCACCCCCGCCCCAATAATTATTTCGCTGACTTTTCCCCCCTCATCAACGAACACATCGACCACCCAGCGGTGAAAGGCATGGTGGCGCGTTGTTTTGATACGTTCCTCGAGAAAACAGTCCTCCGCTATGCCGATCCGGGGACAAAAACGGTTCATTTCATTGGCTCGATTGCCAAGTACTATTCGCCCCTGCTCCAGGAAGTGTGTCAGGCACGGGGCCTGGAAGTGGGCCGTATCATCAAGGCACCGGCTCCGGCCATGGTGGAGTATCACCAAGGATTGCTGGGACAAGGATGAGGCGCGGTTGGCGGTTTTGGAAGAGTTTTGTAGCCGAAGAGGTGGTGGAGCGCAGCTCCAGTCCCCACAATCCCACGTTGGAAGTCTGGTACGTATACGGGAAGAAAGTGCTGAATACTGCCGATGTCAATTATAGTTTTGGCAACCTGGACAAGGTATTCCGCTCGGCATTCACCCAACTGGAAATCAAACGGCGCGCTTACCAGGACGTATTGTTGCTCGGATTGGGCGTGGGCAATGTCCCGGCCATTCTCACTTCCCACGCTCAACCTTATCGAATCGTCGGAGTTGAAATAGATGCCGAAGTGGTGCGTTTGGGGCGTAACCATTTTGGGCTGGACGATTATGAGGGCGTCGAGGTAGTGGTGGCCGACGCGGTGGACTATGTTTCCACGGTGGAGCGGCGGTTTGATCTGGTCATTGTTGATTTGTTCATCAATGCGCTGGTTCCGAGCCGGGCCGAAACGGAAGCGTTCCTTCAGGCCTGTGCCCAATCCCTTCGTCCGGAGGGGATGCTACTGTTCAATCGGTTGATGCACTCGCCGGGCCTGCGGGAACAATCGGAGGCCTTTACGCGTAGGATGCAACAAACATTGCCCGGCACCAAATTCATCAAAGCGAATACAAATCGGATGTTGTACTATGAAAAAACGACTTGAATTTCCGTTCCATTATTTCGGACTTGGATTGGCCGTGGCCTTGTTGTTGGTGGGCCTGGGAGGATGTGCGGGTAAAAAGATCATTCGGAGCAATGGAATCCACGCGATCAAGCTGGGAGATCCGTTGCCAGCGGAGGGGACGGATGAGCTGGGGGGCGTTTCCGTTCGGGATACGCTGCTCACAGAACGGGAATATGAATGGCGGGCGGCGTTGATGGAGTACGAGGAGGGACTGGTTTTTCTTGAGGAGGATTTTTTTGGCTCGAAAAAGCTGAACCGGATCCGAATTGAGACACCTGAGCTGCGGTTGAAGAATGGATTGCGGGTGGGGAAAACGATAGCGGACCTGAAAAGTACAAAGGCGGATTGGTTCATTCGGGCCTATCCGGAGTTTGGCGTATTTGAATTCTATTCCCGGAAGTTTACCCAGATTCACTTCCTGGTGGAGACGGAACAGGTGCCCTTGGAGCGGGCCGGGGAAAAGGAATATGCGGTGGAGGAGTTTGGGGAAAATGATCCCATTGTGGGCATTGTTGTATTTTGAGTTTGGTTATCTGTCGGATGGGGTTCCCATTCGGACAATTCCCCTGAGCGGGTTCAACTTATTCCCAATAATTTCGTTTAATGTAGTATGAGAAAGTTCATGGTCACATTGACGTTGCCCGTTTACTTTTCGGAAGAATTTGTTCGTTTGATCCCCGAACAGCGGGCGATGATCGTTCGGCTTCTGACGGAAGGGAAGCTGGCGAGTTTCAGTCTTTCAATGGAGCGCTCTCACGGCTGGATGGTGGCCAATGCTGATTCCGTCCAAAAGGTGGAGGCGCTGCTGGATACTTTTCCGATGATCGACTTCTTTGAATATGAAATTGCAGAGCTTGCAATGTACGATGTCCAACACATGGGGATGCCCCAGGTGATGTTGAACTGACCCCCCTCGATGACTATAAAGAAACGGGCTGGCTTCTTCGGAGGCCGGCCTGTTTTTTTTTAGGGGCTTCTTGGGGCGCATCTGCGATTTGCGGGTTTTGCGCACCTACGGTGCGTGTGTGTGCATTGCCTCATGCGCAATGGGGCTAGCTCAGCTATTCAGCGTGGGGCGCATCTACGATTTGCGGGTTGGATGCACCTTCGGTGCGCGGGGGCCTTGGCTGGGT
>CAWUKT010000139.1:0-9056 GCA_963923035.1 uncultured bacterium | reverse complement strand
TGCAGAGTGGGACCGCTCCCCTCCTGTTCCCGACCTACCCCGGCGACGGCATCATTTACCCCGGCAGTCCCGCCCAGTGGTTTGCCATTCCGCCCCTCCTCTACCAGCAATTGGAGCAATGGAAAGACGGCAACTTCCAAACGCCACCGGACTTCCAGTTCGAGAACATTGACGAGATGGGACAATTCTACCAGCAGCGGTTCCTGGACGCGGCCAATGATCCAACCAAGGCGCCCCTGCTGATGACCCGGGCGGTCCTCGAAACCTTGTACGGAGGAGGCTTCCACCCCGGCGTCGAACTGACATGGCCCATGCGCCACGCCCAGATGTACGCCCAGAATACCCGCACCTTCGAATTTGTGGACGACTATGAAGGCTACGACTACGGTTTCTACGGCCTGTGGGAGGTTCGGCTCAATGCTGCGACGGCGGAGGAGCAGGAAGACATCTTCTACAATGATTTTGGGTTCCAGATGAATGCCGGGGACATTGCAGAGTCCATCCAGGATGGGAACCCGAAGAACTGGCTTTGGAAGTCGACGCCGGGAGATCTGACGAAGTGGATGGGGATTCCGTGGCAATCGGACGCCGGTAGCTGCCAAACGGTCTTCATCGACATGCAATATCCGGTACCCGCCTGGTGGGCCGCCAACCTTCCGGTCACGGTCCTGACCAGTGAAAGCATGGACAAAGTCCGCGATACCGACCTCCTGCCCTTTACGCGTCAGGCCACCTTCGCCGATCGCTTGCCCTGGCTCTATACCGCCAATACTGGTTTTGTGGGTTACCACGCCGAGGCGGGCTACCAAAATGGCCTCATCGCCATGGTGTACGAGTGGAAGAACGTCGGCATGGTCACCGGACGCCAATCCGATGTGACGCTCGACGGCGTTCCCCCGCTGGTCTATATTGCGTACGACGGCAAAGGCGGGATCAAATAATGCAGGTCCAGCAAACCCAGGTGGCCATCGTCGGAAATGGGGTGGCCGGGCTCTCCCTCTCCCTGCTCCTCGAGCGGGCGGGGGTGGACCACGTGGTACTCGCCCGGGCACAAAAGCGCAAGCTCCCCTGCCTCGGCGAAACCCTACCCCCTTCTACCCTGGCACTGCTGGAACGATTGGGATTCCGGGCGCTCTTTGAAGAGAGCGCCCGGAAAAAATCCCTGGGTTACCACGCTCTCTGGCACGGCCGGCCCCTCACCGACATCAACTTCTTCACCCACCGCCCCTTCCAATACGGCCTGAAGATGGACAAGCCGCGTCTGGTGGCCCGGATGATGGAATTGGTGGAGAAACGGGTAGTGGAAATGCGGGGATCATGGGAATGGGATGCGGAAAAAAGGACGGTGACGTGGCGGGACACTGGAAAACGAAGGGAAATCCAAGCCCAGGTCTACGTGGATGCGACGGGCCGGAGCGCGGCGCTGCTCCGGCAAATGGGCATCCCAACCACGGCCTACGACCGCCAATTGGCGTTCAGCTGTGTACTACCGCGGGTACATCACCCGCGGATCAAGCACGACGTCTTCACGGAATCCTTCGCCGGTGGCTGGGGCAACCTCTCGGGCCTGGATGACCAGACCCAATCGCTGACGCTGTTCGCGGAGAAAGGCAGCCCCCTGGCCCTGCAATTGCGGGATTACCAGCACTGGGCGGATGCCCTGGCCAGAACGGTCCTGCTGAAAGCCTTCCTGGGGACCGGCGTCACGCCGGATGTGCGGGGCAGTGCGGCGCATTCCTCCCGCGCCGACCGGATGGCCGGTCGGGATTGGTTGGCCCTGGGTGATGCCGCCCTGGCATTCGACCCGCTCTCCTCCCACGGCATCTCCAACGCGGTCTACACAGCCTGGCGCGCCTCCGAAGCCATTGTCCAATCCCTCCGCGAGAGATCGGATGCCCCTTTGACCACCTACCACGATACGCTCGCCCACATTTTCGACGGCTACCTCCAAGCCCGACGGCAGCACCACGGCATACATTGATCCCCAGGGACATCCGATTCTACTCCTTGTCTACGACTTAGCTGGTCCGACGGATCATCACGTAGTGGGCACCCGTATGCAACAATGCGATTCCGGGCAAGGCCACTCCGCTCCCGAAGGTAGCAATGGCCACATCCAGGTCCATTCCCCCGTGGTCCTTCTTCTTGACCTCTTTCCCCGAACTACTGCTGCTGGAAGAGCCCTTCGAAGTAGACGTAGAACTCTTACCGGATTCGATCTGTGCGGCAACAGTGATGGAGGGATGGACCAACAGGCCGCGCATATTGGCCCCCAGCCCAGGCTCCGGGACCCCCATGATCCGCCCGACGACGGCCGCGACAATCAAGGGATCAATGATGTCATTGCCGAGGTTTCCTCCGATATAGGTCCGAAGGGCCGCAATCTCCCCACTTGTCGCCCCGGCGGGGATGGCCAGTCCGTTGGCTGCTGCCCGGGCCTGAACCAAAGCATGGAGCAAGCAATGTCCGCTTCCGGGGTTCTCGACCCGCGCCCATCCAGCCGGCAAATCACCTTCATATACCTGAACGGTGATCCCCAGGTGCTGGGCCGCCAAATTCCCTTCGGCCTCCGTCAGGTAGGCACTGGACGCCGCCACATCCTGGCGATAGGCGGTCCGGAAGGTGTCCATGTGGTGAGCCTGGACGGTTCCGGTCGCATCGACCAGGTCGGCCGGCGAAAAGACATAACTGGCTTCGGTAAAGGGATCGTGGACCGCAAGGGATTCAAATCCCGACCGGTCAACTGCAATCGAATCGTCGGCGACGATCTCGCCCAGGGTCCTCAAGCCGAACCCTTTCTTCTCGGCTGACATTTGGGTGACGGCCTTGTCGAGGAAATGCTTGCTGACCAAGGGGAAGGTTGCCTTGAGCTTGTGTTGCATGCCGAGGAAGGCTTGCTTGATCCCCGCTTCGGACAGGGTCGAGGTATACTCCGCATCGAACATCCCTTTGATGGCTTTGAGGATACGCGGCTCATCGTCGAGGGTTCCATCGTGGTTCTCGATGGTATGCTCGTTCCGGCGCAGGACAGCCATGTTGGAAGCCTCTCCGTGGCCGAGCGCCCGCTCGGCCTCTTCGGGGTTGACATAGGTCGTCGATTCGGCGGCCTGGTACGCAATGAAATACTTGCGAACCAGCTCGCTGACGATGCGTTGCCACTCATCGATGGGCAGCATCTTCGACGAGTTGGCTTTGATCAGAGCGATTCCATCCTGCGCGATCTTCTTGCCTTCATCAATTTTGATCTCCAATCCCAATTCCTGGAAGCGCCCGAACAGGTATTCCATCAGGGCCTGAATCGACTTGCCCTGAAAGCTAATGATGTGGTTACGGGCCAGGGTCCAGGGCACGGTATGGGATTTCTGATCTTTGATGAATTTCGTTTTGGGGCGATCATAGTCGCTTACCTGCACATCACTGACCGACAAATGGGCGTAGGAATAGGCCATGTCTTCGATGGTCACGGTATCACTGATCCGACGCGCGCCCCGCTGCCCCTGGGTATGAGGCGCCACCCCGATGTTCGCGACAAAGTTGGTTCCCAGCCGGCCCAAACTGGACCGGAGCAAATTCACCTGTTCCAAGGTCCGTTCTTCGGCGGGCTTGGGGGTTGTGGCCATCACGATGTCATACTTCGCCAACAAATCCTTTACGGTGACCGACTGGGTCCGGGGAATCCCCAATTCATCCTTGAAGCTCTTGGCCAGTTGTTTCCCGTAGACCGGTTTGGAAATTTGGTCCTGGTAATTGTGCATCAGGTGGGGAAACGCCGATTGCAACATCTTGGTCCAGTGGCCGACGGCGGTGGCGTATTCCTGCACGCCCAGGGAATCCACCCGGAATTGGACGTCCAATAGCTTGGCACAGTCCAGGGCGATCTTGCCGGTGGCCCGGGTGGGATTGCCCTGAGAGGCATTGAGTTCGTCCCGCTCCAATCTCGTCCGCGCATGGTACTCCCCGTGGCCATTCGCCTTGCCGCGTTTATAGGTCGAAGACGAACTCAATTGATAGACCTGAAGGTAATGGACGAGTAGCTTCGAGGTCAATTGCTGCCAGCGGTCGATGGGCAATTTTCCCTGGAGCATGGTCTGGATGATGCTCAGGCCGGATACCACGGCCATCATGCTTTTCGCTTCCAAGGTCTTGACCAGCGGCTCCATTTCTTTAAACTCCTCGGCCAGGTACATAATGAAATGTTCCAAGCTCTGGTTGGCAAGTCCCATGAGGCCACTCCGGACCAGGGTCCAGGCAACGGTATGGGATTCCTGGTTGTCGAAGCGGGTTTCGGGACGGTCCTTGTCCCCGAGTTGGATCTGGGTCACCCAGATTTGGCCGGGGGCGTATTTGAACTCCGCAAAACCCGCCGTTGCCGGCCCAAGTTCACCCTGGGCTACCGGGATCATGGAGATCTGAGAGGTCAGCTCCGTGGTCAGCTTGGTGGGATTGATACCGGTTTCCCGTAGGTTGTCCATCCCCGTTTCCAGGGGATAATAGAGGGTATCCGCGCTCGTAGACTGGTCCAGGGTGGCCAGGTCTCCGGTGCCGGTTGAACTGCCCGTGTCGACCGATTCATCCAATTGCATCTCGTGGTTGGGGTGCTTTTCGACGAGGTCGCCGGAGGAATTGATTACTACGATGAATTGGGAATTCTTGAGGACATAGCCCATGGGGTGGTGGGCATGAAATTCGTAAGTGTCCCCGGTGTCTTCGTCCCGGTACATGGTGGCTCCGGAACCCGCATCGGTGTACTCGGTAAATTTGGCCTGGATAGTGCTCCCGCCCGGGCTGGCCGGTGGCACGATACTGGCAAATCCGCTCCCAGTCTCGGGCAATACCGGGCCCGTTGAGGTCGGCTCAGCCGCCTCGGTTGGGCCTGCACTCAACTGAAAGGCAGGGGGAGGCATGCTGTTGCCGCCGACGGAGGCGGTGAGGGGATGGGTTTGAAGTTGGTTTACCTGTTCGGCATCGGCATCTTGCCGATGTTGAAATGACTCTTCCATGAAAAAAACAAATGATTGTGATTGATAAACGAGAGTATGATTGACAATGACTAGATGCGAGGAAACATTTGTTTCCATAAAAGAAACTTTTTCTTTGCATCCATTCTTCTTTCCCCGAGCAACCCTACTCTATATTGCCCTACAATCATCTATTCATTTCCCCTTTTTCCAGGATTATTTTCTTTTTCTCCCAGATCCCGCACTTCCGAAAATCACCAATGGACTTGATGCCTTCCCCCTTTCAGTTGGTTACCCTTCAACGTCATTCCACGAAACTTGAATTTTGTTTGCCGTCCACGGAGCTTGGAATTGCTGATAGGGCCAGGGAAGTCGATCAATCAAGCCGTCCATTCCCCTTCTTTTTACGAACAATTTCCACTGGTGAACTTTTTCCGCGTATACCTGCCCTCGTCGCTGCAACCAATTCTTTCTAAATTCATCTGTACCAAGCTCTTCCATGCCGGGCCAGGACTCTAAAATGGCGGACAAAGTTTGGTGAGCCATGCTCATTTCCGACTCTGACAATTCCTTCCCCGGGAGAAGCTCGCTTTCTTCATTCAGCCCCATCAATATCCGGAGGAGAGATTCATCCTTCGGTTGACCTTCGTTATCCGGACGAATCAAGTACCGGAGCCAACTTGCCGCCCTGATGCGGGTGGCTTCGTCCTTGAAATCATTTCCTGGTTCCAAATAACCAACATTTTTGAGGATTGCGGGAAGGATTGCAAAAATGATGAACATCCCAGCATTGTCTATTGGAATCGCTTCCGAGGAGGGGGCGGGATGGGGATCTGCCTTTTCCTCCGGGAACTTAACCTCTTTTTGACTTTGATCCGAGAAAGCCTCTATCTCGTCTTTCCAGGCACTTAACGTCGGAGCAATCTCCAATTCGAGTTCTTCAGCAAGAACGGAAGTGAATGTCATTAAATCACGCAAGATTTCTTCCCTAGCAAGTGCGCTATTCTGGGAAAGGTATTCGGCAATGCTAGTCAGGTAATTTGGAAGGTCCTCGGGGGGATTCGTCGCGGCCCCAAAGTGTAGCAAGGAGTGCTCTCTCAGAATCCGGGCCTCAGTGGTCCTCTCCGCTTGAAGGAATAGACCGTGCAGCTCCACAAAAAATGTCAGCAGGGTCGAATGCTGATCGCCTTCGATTACGGCTTCCAACAAGGCTTCCGTGAAGGCAATGGGAAGGAAAGCGAGTCGTTGGATGGAATTCGGGTGAGACGAGGTGTTGTTGAACAGGTCTTTGGCACGGTCCTTATGCTGCTGAAGGTGGGCCCGTAGTTGTGGAACGAGGTCACCCAGATTCTCAGTTGGACTCCCGGATAGGAATCCCGGGTATTCCAATAGGGCATCCAATTCCTTGATCGCGGAGGTCAGTTGCTCTTCGTGATTGGCAAGTGCCATGGCATCTGGAATCCCGGATGACTCTTCTGGCATATCCTGCAAATTCACAAGGAGATCGGGATTCTTTGAATCGGAGAGATTGACTTGCTCGTCCCCATTGAACTTGAAAACAAGCTCGCCCAAGAAGGTTGTTGGCTCCTCATTTTCTTCAACATGCTCCTGCTCGGCCTCCATTTCCCGGATGGAATCTTGCTTTTCGGAAGAGGGGGAATGGGAAATGGTCGACTTTGCGGTATTCGCCTGGGTCGAAGTCTCCAAGGGGTTGTCTTGGAGCTCGATTCTCTTTGAATCGGCTGATGGAGCTTGGTTGGGGTTTTGGATAAACCGATCGAGTTCTTCGATCAAGGCGAGGTTTTGAGCATTGTTCCCTTCATTTTGAGTCGCCAAAAAGGTCCTTAATCTGGTAGCCATTTCCTTCGCCGAAAAATCCATTGTAGAGCCCATCCTGAAGAGACTTCCTTCTAAGAGTTCATTGAAAGGAGGCAAGTTGAAGCGGGTTTCAAATACCCATAGCAGCAAAGAGAATTGGGGAGAGGGTTCCTTGAATTGCTGAAGCATTCGAATTTGGGAACCACTCTTCGAGAGGTATTGGATCCAAATTTCGAAGAGGGACTTGGTTTTGATCTCGAAAGAGGCAGTCATTTCTCGGATGAGCAGAACAATCTCTTTGGAATTCAATACTTGGATCAATCGGCGTCCTATCTCAGCCGCCTGGATTCGGTTCGGTTGTTCCAATTGTTTGGCAACTACTTGCGCAATTCGTCTGACATGTTCCGAGGACAGCTTATGTTTATGCGGCGTAAGCTGCTTGGCCAAGGCAGCCAGAGCGCCTCTATAGAGGTTCGTTCCTTCGAGGTAGTGCAGCAGGAGTTCCAGATAGGTTTCACTCCCCTCAACTTCCTCGGAATCGACTGCATGGTCGATTTCTTCGTGATCTGGATCGACTGTTTCTTCTGGATCGGAGTTTGCCTTTTCCTCGAAATCAGTCTTTTGCTCCGGAATTGGCTCCTCTAACAATTCATCTCCATCCTGTTTCAGAGGAGTGTTTTCGTCGTATTTTTTGCTGATTCGGCGTAGTTGAGCTTGAAGCAGAGCCAAATCCTGCTGGTCGCTTGATTTTTCTGCAAGCAGGATAGCATTCAATCTTGAGGTCAGGTCGGAGATCGTTTTTTCTGAGGAGGCCGTGATGTGTAAGCAAAGGTCTTCCCAGATGTTGGCAAATAATTCTGATCGCTCGGATTTGTTCCAGATGGCCTTGAATACAAACAGCCACGGCGTCATGGAGGGATTTCCCCTGAGTATCCAATCTTCGGTCAGATGGTCTTCCCAGATCCATGTCCGGAGGGCGTTCACCCATAATTTCATGGGGGCCTGGGTCCCAGGCAAGAACTGATCCACCAATCGAAGCATGGAAGGGTCGTCGAGCTGTTCGATCAACCGGGAGAATAGGTGGGATTCGCGATTTCCAATCAAATTTGGCAATCGTTTCCTCAATTCTCCAATTAGTTCTACCCCTCGGTCCGAAATCAGTTGGCGAAGCAATTGCTTTATTTGGGGAGCCTTGATCTCTCGGCCATCCAAGAGGAGTTTTCCCTCAAGGATAAATTTCACTCCCAGTTTGAGCCTGTCGTAGGCTGCCTTTTCCTGGTCCAAGGGGTCTTCCCAGACGGGGTTGGAAGGAAATAGCCCTGGCTTCGCTTCATTTTCTTCCCTTATACTTGGTGTTTCGCTGTTTTGGGTATCTCCTAGATCAGTGTTCGTCTGCCTCCATTTCTGTTCTTCCTTGACGGATTGGATCCCCTCCGCATGGGTCAATTGAGGGGAGTGGGCTATTTGGGATTGGAAAACGGTACCCATAGCGCCCCATTTAGCGAGATTTTCCTGAATTGCTCCTGAAATAAGGTCATTTAGGATCGTTTTGATTTCCTTCGCTTCTCTCCCTGTTCCTGCTGCCAGCATGTCCACCGCATACGCCCAAAATTCTCTCAGATTCTTGGCTTGGTCCCGGAAGTCAAGGGCATATCGAAGGGGCAAAAACCATTTCGCCTCCTGGGGTTCGTTCCACACTGGCGTCCTGATGAATTCCTGGGTTTGGTGGAAAAATGACACCATCAAGTCGGCAACAAACTCTAATTGTTCTGGGGGGACAGGGATGATGGTCGCCAACAGGTCTCCGATGGGCTCGGAGGGCAATCTCTCAATGAGCTGAATGGCATGAACAGATCTGTCCTCAGGAGCAATTTGCTCCCATTGGACGAACAAATAGGAGGCGAACAGCTGACTTTGATCTTCTTTTAGGTTGGCGAGAATTCGGCCAATGGGGAGGTTCCAAGGTGTTGCCCAGGATGGGAGTTTGCCCTTTTCAAGGTAGAATAAAATAGCCTCGATTTGATCTGTAATCGACGGTTCCTGGTTTTTCTCTGGGTTTTCTGCGGCGTGGGGTTCCTCAGGGCTTGGGATCGATTCAGGTATGGTATCATTTTCGAGTTCTTCGACACCTTTGTGGTCCTCAACTCCTTCGTGGTCCTCTAATCCTTCGAATTCCTCAACTCCTGCGAGTTCATCAGCTCCTTCGCGATCCTCAACTCCTTCGGGATCCTCAACTCCTTCGGGATCCTCAACTCCTTCGGGATCCTCAACTCCTTCGGG
>CAWUKT010000138.1:0-9075 GCA_963923035.1 uncultured bacterium | reverse complement strand
ATCAACGATGACCTATTTTGTAGATACTACATTGCGCTTAAACTGACGGCTATGCTCCCGGTGTAACCGACTGCGGTCTGGGACCAGCCGCGGTTACTCCCGGTGCAACCAACTGCGGTCCGGGACTAACCTCGCTTACTCCCGATGCAACCGACTGCGGTCCGGGACTAACCTCGGTTACTCCCGGTGGAAGTCCCTTAAAAAAAAAGGGAGCCATAGGAGGTCCAATAAGAAAGGCCTCTAAGTTTCGAATGAAATGCTCTCCCGGGGCCCATCTGATCAGGGAATCCCCAAAAGAAAAGCTCCCCCGGTGGTGCGCCGGGGGAGCATCGCTTAATCGCGACTAGTTCTAGTAATCGACATAATATCTATCAAAAGTAATCGAATCTGCGGGCCGCATTGGCGGGGTCGGCCCTTGACTATAATGCTAGTAATAACCAATGATAGTCAAAACAAGCGCCCGCAGGCCGACAATTCGACCAAACATGTTCATTGATCGGCAAAGCGAGCGAATCCATCGCCAAATAATATTTTGACTTGGAATGCATTCGGGAATAAAATATGCATCGCGGCACGTATTGCGCAATAAAACACTGCAATAGCTTTGGGAAATGAATCCTTTACCGGTAGTCAAGCATATAAAGCATCGCAATCGGGTACTCCATTTACTCGACTTGGGGGATTCGGGGAGGAATGCTATTTTGAAGTATGTATTTGTCCCGTATCCTCTTGTTGTTGCTCAGCTCTTTCCTGGTAATGGGTTCATTGTCAGGTCAAAGTCGACCCACTCCATTGGAAGATGGAGTGGTCGTACGGATGGAAGCGCCCATCCAGCCCGATGGGCAGCAATTCCTTGAATTGAATGTCATCAGCGAGGAGGTCTTCGACTGTCAGGAATCGCGCTTGGTGCATGAGTACGAGGTCAAGGGAAATAAAATCACGGTTCGGATCCGGGGGGTAGAGGAACCGGAAAATTGTACGACTCAAATGGGCCCGGTCAAGGCGCAGATGCCCCTGGGTGAGCTTGCGCCGGGACTTTACCAGGTCAAGGTGATGATCAACCGGCAGTTGTTCAAGGCCAGCTTGCAGGTCGGTCCCCAGCACTTCGAGCTCCGCTCCGACGATGATCCCGATCTCTTCCGGATTGGCAATGGCCGGCTCAACCTCATCCCGACGGGACTGATCTGGGGCCAGGCCCAGTATGGAGACGATGCCGGACGGGCCCGGGCGCAGGAATTTGTGGCTGCGCTCCAGCAAGCTGGTGCGACCCCGCCCGAACTGGCCGCAGGCGACTACGGCGAGTTCTACGTCCACTATGACAGCGCCCCCGACGAAGTCTCTACGGGTCCCGGGAAATACGCCCTGCCCTTTGTCCTCGCCTATGCAGGCGACCTGAACGACCTGAAATCCCTGTTCGACCAATTCTCTTCCGACCTGGACCTCTCCCTCGCCAATCGCAAGGGCCAACGGTTCGACTAAATTCCCCCATCTCCCTTTTGTCCCGCTCTCACCAAAAAAGAAAAGCCACCGGTCGGTGACTTTTCCAAAGATCTGATACTATATGAAAAACATTTGCTTCAGGGCTGGGGGGTATAGCGCAGGTAGGGCTTTACCACGGTATGGCCTTTGGGAAATCGGGCCGGAATGTCCTCGGTTTTGATGCCGGGGGAGACGACCACATCCTCACCTTGCTGCCAGTTTACCGGAGTGGCCACGCTGTGGTTGGCTGTCAGCTGGAGGCTGTCCAGGACCCGCAGGATCTCGTCGAAGTTGCGGCCTGTGGACGGGGGATAGGTCAGGGTCAACTTGACCTTCTTGTCGGGACCGATCACAAATACACTACGTACGGTGAACTTCTCGGCTTCGCCGGGATGGATCATCTCGTACAATTCCGCGACGTTGCGGTCTTCATCGGCGATGATCGGGTAGTTGACCTCGGTTTGTTGGGTCTCGTTGATGTCGAGGACCCACTCCTTGTGGGAATCGAGGGGATCGATGCTCAGGGCGATGACTTTGGCGTTGCGGGCCTCAAAATCACTTTTGAGCTTGGCGACCTGTCCCAATTCCGTGGTGCAGACCGGAGTGAAGTCGGCGGGGTGGGAAAACAGAACGCCCCAGCCTTCCCCGAGGTAGTCATGAAATTTGATTTCACCTTCGGTGGTTTGGGCGGTGAAATCGGGTGCAATTTGTCCAAGTTGGATTGCCATAATGAGATGTTGTTGAGATTAAAAAGAGTTAAACAATGAAAAAAGCCTCCCAGTCAAACTGAGAGGCTTTTATATACCTTGATCAAAAAATTGCTCAGTTCAACCGTTCAGAGGGGGACCTCCACAACAGCAGGTGTAGCAAAATTTTTGAGTGTTATTCATAGACCTTGCAATAATAAATCCCGCCACCTCAAAAATCAAGACCCGGAGGCAAAATAATCTTTTGGGGCAACTCGGTCCACCCTGGTTTTCTTTTATGACTCTTTCCCCTATCTCCGGCTCTCCCTACCTCTTCACCCTATAATTTTCTACCTTTGATGGCCCAAAGTGCAGGGGATGAATAAGTTGGGGGAAAGGATGCAAAGGGAATCATTGACAAGCTGGCGGAGGATGACGATATTCGGCGGGTCTCCGGAAGGAGAAGAAATGGTAAACTGCTGACCAGGACAACCGATTGATTTTCCTGTACTGCCCAAAAAATACCCTGAAAACTTCCCTTGATTGGCAAAAGGGTGTTTTATTTGTGAACAACACTTAAAGGATGCACGAAACAGCTTACGAAACACTTGCTGGCAAACAGCAAGCCGCCCAGGAAGGGGGAGGAGAAAAACGGATAGCCGCCCAACATGCGAAGGGCAAACTGACGGCCCGCGAGCGGCTTGCGTTGTTGATGGACAAGGGGACCTTCGAAGAAATTGGCGCTTTCGTGCAGCACCGCAGCCACGAATTCGGTTTGGAAAAGCAGCGGATCCTTGGTGATGGTGTGGTGACGGGATACGGAAAAATCAATGGTCGGCTCACGTATGCGTATAGCCAGGATTTTACGGTCTTTGGCGGGTCCTTGTCGGAGGCCCACGCGGAGAAGATTGTGCGGATCATGGAGTTGGCGATGAAGAATGGAGCCCCGGTCATTGGCCTGAACGATTCAGGCGGAGCCAGGATTCAGGAAGGCGTAGTTTCTCTCGGAGGCTATGCCGATATTTTTTATCGGAATACCCTGGCGAGTGGTGTGGTCCCTCAGATCAGTGCGGTCATGGGCCCGTGTGCTGGTGGCGCTGTGTACAGCCCGGCCATCACGGATTTCATCATGATGGTGGAAGGGACGTCCTATATGTTTGTGACAGGCCCGAACGTGGTCAAGACTGTGACCCACGAAGAAGTCACCAGCGAAGAGCTGGGCGGCGCGATGACCCACGCCAGCAAAAGCGGCGTGACGCATTTGACCTACCCCAACGAAGTCGCGTGTATCGAAGGCATCAAACGCCTGCTCAGTTATATCCCCCAGAATTGCGAAGAAGAAGCTCCCCGCCTGGCCTTTGATGGGCCCTTGGAGGAGGAGGTTCCCGATCTGGATGGCATTGTCCCGGAAAATCCCAACCAGCCCTACGACATCAAAGAGGTGATCGAATTGGTGGCGGACAAAGGGAGTTTTATGGAAATTCATCCTGATTTTGCTCCCAATATTGTAGTGGGCTTTGCCCGACTGGCGGGCCGGAGCATCGGCATCATCGCCAATCAACCCTCGGTCCTGGCCGGGGTGCTGGACATTGATGCCTCCCGCAAGGGCGGTCGTTTTGTGCGGTTCTGCGACGCTTTTAACATTCCGTTGCTGGTCTTCGAAGACGTTCCTGGCTTCTTGCCTGGTACCGACCAGGAGTGGAATGGCATCATTACGAACGGAGCCAAGCTCCTGTATGCGTTCTGTGAAGCCACTGTTCCCCGGATCACCGTGATCACGCGCAAGGCCTACGGCGGCGCGTATGATGTGATGAACTCGAAGCACATCGGCGCTGATATGAACTATGCGTGGCCGATGGCGGAGATCGCTGTGATGGGCGCGAAGGGAGCTTCCGAGATCATTTTCCGCAAGGAAATTGCGGCGGCGGAGGATCCCCAGGCCAAACTCGATGAGAAGGTGGCCATGTATACCGAGACCTTCGCGAATCCGTACCGGGCTGCAGGCCGCGGCTATGTGGACGAGGTTATTTTGCCCCGCCACACCCGCACCAAACTGATCCGGGCCTTCGAAATGGCCGAAAACAAAGCTGAAAAACTTCCGCGCAAGAAGCACGGCAACATCCCTTTGTAGGATGTCATAAAAACAGTATGCCCCCTCAGTTACCTTTTAGACCATCGTTCTTTCGTTATTTGTACAACTAGACTCTCTAAACATGAACAGTGAATCCTTTCTGGTAAGCTACCTCAATACACCCTCTCCTACTGGATTTGAGTTGGAGGGGCAGAAAAAGTGGATGCAGTACCTGGAGCCTTTTGTCGATGAATTCATCACCGATACCTACGGGACCGTCGTAGGGGTGGTCAATCCTGGTCAGGACTATAAAGTCGTGGTGGAAGCCCATGCCGACGAGATTTCCTGGCTGGTCAATTATATCAATTCGGATGGTTTCATCTACCTGAAGCGCAATGGGGGCAGCGACCATATGATCGCACCCGCCAAGCGGGTGAACATCTTCGGCGACAAAGGCATTGTCAAGGGCGTATTCGGGTGGCCAGCGATCCATACCCGGAAGAATGGGAAGGAAGAGACGCCCAAGTTGAGCAATATTTTCGTGGATGTCGGGGCTGCAAATGACAAAGAGGTACTGGAAATGGGGATCCACCCCGGGACCGTGCTGACCTTTGATGATGAATTCATGGTGCTGAATGACCGCTATTACTGCGGTCGCGCGCTGGACAATCGGATCGGGGGCTATATGATCGCGGAGATGGTCCGTCGCCTCCACGAAGCCGGCCAACGGCCGGATTTCACCCTGTACATTGTCAATGCGGTCCAGGAGGAAGTGGGACTGCGGGGGGCGCAGATGATCGCGAACCGGCTCCAGCCGGACGTGGCCCTCATCACCGATGTGACCCACGATACGGGTACACCGATGGTCGACAAGACCGAGCAGGGAGATATCCGCGGTGGTCGCGGGCCTGTGTTCACGGTCGGTCCGTCGGTTCACAACCGACTCCGCAAGTTCATTCTCGACCTTGCGGATGAGCACGAAATCGGCTACCAGCACGATTCGGCCAGCCGGTCCACCGGGACGGATACCGATGCCTTCGCGTACAGCGGAAACGGGATTCCCTCGGCGTTGATGTCCATTCCGCTGCGGTACATGCACACGACCGTGGAAATGTGCCACAAAGACGACGTTGAAACGGCCATTCAGCTGCTGCAGAAGTTTGTGATGGCCCTGAAGCCGGGCCAGAAGTTTGGCTACTTCGACTGATTCCATCCTTTTTTGGAGCTGAATTCGCATGGTGCCCGGGGCCTCCCGGGCTCAAACTGTATTTCCCAACCCCCTTTCCCGCTCAAATTCAGGGGTTTCCTGCGACTTTTCTGCCTTTCAACTTACACGTCCTCCATTTTGCCCTCCATCCGACTAACAAAATGGATACCAGTTCGTATTATATACACCCAATAGGTTCAACACCAATGAAAACACATGAGCATGAATCGGTTATCATATTTGATGGTGTATGCGAGCTCTGCAATCAAGCGGTGGATTTTATATTGAAATGGGAACGAAAACCAGTTTATCAATTTACCGCGAATCAAAATGAGCCTGGACGGGCCCTGATGCAACAGCATGGGCTCGACCCGGACGAGGTGTCTACGATCTATTTGTACGAAAACGGTCAGATGTACAGCCATTCCACTGCGGCCCTCCGCATCTCTCGCAGGCTGCGTTTTCCTTTCAATATCCTTTACGGTTTCATCGTCCTGCCCCGCTTTATTCGGGACAGTGTCTATCGTTGGATCGCCAAGAACCGCTACCGTTGGTTTGGGAAAAAAACATCCTGCCGCATTCCTACCCCCGAAGAACGGGCCCGTTTTCTCCTCTAGGCCCCGGCTTTTTCCGATTTTCTTCCTATATTCAGTTTCACATTTGAGTAAGTGTACGCTGAATTGTTTTGAAGACCTTTCCCGTAAATTACTTTGCCCTGCTGATCCGCCCCTCTTCCCGCTTGTTGAAGCTGGCAGTTGCGCTGTGGATTGGACTTTCCTTTGGGAAGGTGCAGGGACAAGTGGTGACGAATGGATCATTCGAAGCCACTCAGGCGGCCGCTGAAGCGGTTCCTCCCGGTTGGATGGCTTGCCACGGCAGCACCGATATCCAACCGATTGGTGGTGGCCAAGGCGTATTTGGGCTTGAGACCGAAGCTGCGCGCGGCAACACTTACCTCGGCATGATTGCCACTCAAAATCAGACGTATTACGAATCGGTCGGGCAAGCCATTGAGTTGGTGGCCGGGTCGGATTACAGTGGTTCCGTAGCGCTGCACTGTTCCCAGGCGCATCCCAGTTGGGATGGCGTGGCCAGTTTGCGGCTGTTCGGCGGACAGCACTGTGGGGATGCGAATGAATTGTTGTGGGAATCGGGTCCGGTCAAGGCATCTTCGGGCTGGCAATCCTTTGCCATTGAGTTTGCCCCGGTGAATAACCATTCCTTTCTGGTCCTCATGGCTCAATTCGAATCGGGGAGCGGGACGATGGCCTACCTCTTAGTGGATGATTTGGAATTCAACCAGGTTTTGCCGGTGGAGTTGGGGCTGTTTGGGGGAATGGTGCAAGGAGAAACGGTGGCCCTGAATTGGGAGGTGGCTACGCCTCAGGTCGGCCAACGGTTTGAGGTTCGCTGGTCGGATGACCCTGCGGTTTCGGCGTTCCAGTCGCTGGGCGAGGTCTCGGCCGTTCAGGACCAGGCCCAGTATGAATTTGTGCACGGCCTTCCCTCGCCGGGCGTCAATTATTACCAGCTTCAAATCACCGATGAAAATGGCCAGCGGTCGTCTTCGCAGGTGGTGGCGGTGGCATTTGATGGCGTGGCGGAAAGCCGGATTTGGCCGCAGCCCTCGGGAGGGCTGGTGCATGTGCGCAGTCCGTGGTCGGATGGCCCGGTCAAAGCTGAAGTGCTGGACGTAACGGGGCGCATTCTTATTTCCCAGGACCAACTTCCCACCTCATTCGAATTGGATTTGGAAAATACCTTGGAACCCGGCCATTATTTTCTTCGACTCACCCATTCCCAGGGCCAAAGTACCCACCGAATTGTAATTCGCTGATACATGCCGTCCCTTTCCGATTGGTCTCCCCGCCTGTTTCGGATGCTCTCTGTCTTTCTGTCCGTATTGTTGGGCTGGATCATTCTGCGGAATGCCTGGCTGTCGGATGATATTTATATCACGTTCCGTTACCTCTACAATTGGACGCACGGCCACGGCCTCGTTTGGAACACGCCCGAGAGGGTGCAGGCCTTTACGCATCCCGCGTGGCTATTCGCCCTGACACCAGGCTACCTCTTATCAAATTCCGCTTATTTTTCAGCCCTTTTTACCTCATTCGCCTTTACGGGGGCAATGGTCGTCGTCTTGGTCCGGAATGCCCGAAGTCACTTCCATGCGATCGGGTGCCTCCTGTTGCTGCTTGCTTCCCGGTCCTTCATTGACTTTTCCACTTCCGGACTCGAAAATCCCTTGAGCCATTTGTTGGTGGTGCTTTTTGTGGGGATTTGGAGTAACAAAGAAGGAAAAAATAAGTCCTTGGGGCTGGCCTTGGTGGCCTCTTTGCTTCTGTTGAACCGGTTGGACTTTGGGGTATTGGTTCTCCCAGCTTTATTGGTGCATTTACGAACCCATTTTTCCCGATCCACCATCCTCGCCTTCGGAATCGGTTTTCTGCCGCTCATTGCCTGGGAAGCATTTTCCATCATTTACTACGGATTCCTCCTCCCCAATACTTTCTACGCCAAGGCCTCCACGGGCCTGCCGCGAAGTTGGCTGCTGCAGCAAGGCCTGGCTTATTTCGGGAATGGCTTTCAAGCGGACCTGATCACTCTTCCGCTGATTCTCAGCGCAGTTGTTGGTTGGTGGTGGAAGCGCTTTCGCCATTTTTCGCCCTTGGCCATTGGAATCGGGCTCTACCTGCTTTATGTCGGCTGGGTGGGCGGCGATTTTATGTCGGGGCGGTTTTTCTCCGTTCCATTCGTGATGGCGGTGGCGGGCTGGTCCCAACTGGATTTCTCGCCCAAGTGGGGCATGGGATTGGCCGCAGCTTTGCTGGGACTTGCATTGCTGCATCCGCTTCACCCGGTATTTACCACGGCCGATTACTATGCGGATCGTCAGGGAAAGGAACGGGAGTTGTTTTCGGACGGGATTGTAGATGAAAAGGGGATGGCTTGGGCGCGGTCTGCGTGGCAACGGGTGGGGAGGGAGTCAGAGCTGCTTCAAATTGAGGGGGAAATGGCGAGTTGGGGAGTTCTGCCGGACAGTATTGTGCTGGTGGAATCGCAGGTTGCGGTGGGTTGGCATGGTTACCGTCGAGGTCCAGGCGTATTTATCGTCGATGAACTCGCGCTGACGGATCCCTTGTTGGCGCGGATGCCCGCTTTGCGGGTACCTTACTGGCGGATCGGACATTTTTTCCGGCGGGTGCCGGAGGGGTACCTGGAAACAGTGGGGCGCAAGAAGGTTGCCATTGCCGATTCTTCGGTGGCCGATTACTATGCTCGCCTTCGGCTCGTAACGGAAGGACCTATTTGGTCGGGTGCCCGGTGGCGGGAAATTGGGCGGTTTTTGGTGGGCGCGAATGCGGGTTTGGTTGATGAGGGGGAATGGCAGACTCCGACTGAGTCGGAGGTTTACCGGTTTGATTGATCGATCACGTTTTTGTGCGAGGGCTTTTCCTATTGTGTTTGGTTGGATGGCATCTCCGATTTGCCAGTTTGCGGCGCATCGCTGATGTGCGGACTTTGCGCACCTTCGGTGCGTGGGGGCCTTGGCTGGGTTCAGCCGGGCGCACCTGCCGGCGGTCCCGCCGGCGTTGGCTTTCGTGCGGGCTGGCTCCGGCCTGCGCTTC
>CAWUKT010000137.1:0-9176 GCA_963923035.1 uncultured bacterium | reverse complement strand
CATTGGTCGTGCCGTAGGCGGCTCCGGCTGACATCCCGGCCTGGAAATTCACCAAGCCCAGCAGATTGATGCCGCCTTGCGCGCCTCCGCCCCCTTCCACCGTGAAATCGGTGATTTTTTGATCCTGGTCCATCACATTGGACGATTCCAGCTCCTGGACCTGGTTTTGCAATTGGTTGGCACTGTACTCAGAAAATGAATCCAGTACATGCTCCGAACGCTGGGAACTGGACAGGGTATCTTCATCGAAATAGGTGGAGGATTGTTCATTGGTCGTCGCGGACTGACTTTGGGTCCGGGCCGTGCGCTGGTCCCGGTAGCTGCGCAGGGTGATCGTCGTCTTCTCTCCGGGCAGCAAAGAAAAAGTCTTGATGGTTTTTCCCGCTCCGTAATCGCCGAGGTAAGAGGCTATCTTGTAGTGTTCGATGACGCTGAGGGTGGGACGGGGAACAGGTCGGGGCAAAAAACGCATCCGAATCCGCCCACTGAAGGTTTTGTACAATTCGGGGACCAAGCCATTCTCCAACTGCGTGGCAATGTCGGACAGGGTGAAACCAGCCACCTGGATATGATCGAGTGGAGCCGTCACCAATACGTTCAGGTGGTTCACCCGCAAGGGAGTTCCTTCAGATGTCGTCGATTCGAGGGTGCGCAGACTGGTATCACTCGTGCTCGTCTCTGATCCTGTGTTTCCAGTGAACACTGCGGTCGGATTGGTCGCCAGAATCTTGATCAAGTCCCGGCGGTTGCGCAGAATCCGGGCATTGAGGATCAACCAAGGCCGCCCACCCGAAAGTAAATTCTTCCGCAGGGTTGCGATGATATCTTCCCGGACCAAATTTGCCGCGGCGTCCCAGGGATTGCTGGCGGGCAAGTTATTGAGGTCTGGATCAAACCACTCGGTAGGAATGTCAATGGGGAAATAACCGATGACGCGGTAAGAGGTTCGTTGCGGCAATTGATAATTCAAAGAGGGAGCATCAGTCCCGTCACCAAGTTTCATAAAAGGCTTGCCATTCCCGCACGGGGAGCCGATTTGGTTTGTCATAATTAATAATTTTCGCGCAATTTAAATCAAAGACTTTATTATTTCAATGACAAAGCGACGATTTTAAAATATATGCTCCTGGCTCACACCCTATAATAAAGCTGCCCAATTTACAGTCCGCGCCTTCAAATCTATTTTCCTTTTCCCCTCATTTCCCCCTCCCAACCTGACACAAGCTGTCAACTCCCCCCCTTACCTTTATACCCAACAACAACCAAACCCATCTTCATGAAATACATCCTCGTAATTCTGTGGGGCCTCCTGGGCCTGGCCGGCTCCACCCAAGCCCAATTGAAAAGCGACAGCATCCAAAGGGCCATGGAGCTCGCTTGGAAGGACCTTGCTTTAGCGCCCTGCCTTCCTACCTCGGTGTTGGCGGTCACAGCTGACGGTGCAACTGCAACCAGCCAGCATCTATCGCCCTTCTCCATTCATCCCCAGGGAGAGGATGGACGGGTCAAATTTGTCGTGGAAGCACCCCATATCCAAATCCACAGCCTGCGGCTGCGGGATAGTCACCGACGACTCCTTTGGGAGGATTCGTGGTCAGAAACTGGTCTCGCTCCCCTCGAATTCAGCATTTTCCTGTTTCCCAAGGCACCTTACCAATTCGAAATTGAAACGAATGCAGGAACTTGGGTCTATGAATGGCAACGGCCTTAAAACCAAGGGATACCAAAGCAAAAACCGCCCAAGGAGCGGTTCATGTAGGGGGCATCAGATGGATTGCCCAACTTAGATGTTTTTCGTGGAGGGGAGGTCTTCGCCGCGCAGGTCTTCCGTATCCACGAATTCGTCGTCGGACTCATCGTCCCGGATCGTAGACATGGCCGCCTTTTTCTTCACCCCCAATTCCTTCCGGAAGTGGTTGTCCTGGCCCGCGAGCGAGCGGGTCGTATTGTCGCTGCCCGTGGCATAGTCGTCGAGGAAGGCCAATTCCATGTCTTCCGCGTCCTGGAGAGACAGGTCCTCTGTCGGGATACTCCGGCAGCCATGTTCCATGGAGTTGTTCTTATTGCAGCACTCATTGCTGGAATAGGCCGTCAGGGTTTCGACATTCGCAATGGACTTTTCGCCCAGGCGGTCCAGAATTCGCTGTTGGAACGAAGCATTTTCCAGCAGGCCCCGGATGATCTGCTCCGTATGGCTGGCTGAAGAATCGTGGTGCTTGGGGTGGGCCCCGCCCAGTCCTGCACTCAGCATGTGGAATGTCACCCGCCGCTTCGAACCGGCAAAAGTGATGTGGAAATAGTTCTTCTTGGTACTCCGCTTGACGCCATTGTCCTGCATCAGACGAATGCCCCGGATCGCGCGCTTTCCAATTCTCGCGTGGACCGGGTTCGTGGTACAATATTTACTGGACGAGTCTCCCAGGGTCTTTTTAGCCTTTCCTTTGCCGCCACCGTGGGTCCGCTGAACCGGATTCGCCGATTTCAACTGCGAAGGCTCCAATGCAGCTCCTCCCTCCATTTCGTCCATGACATACCCCGCCAATTGCCCAAAGAACCCGGACGCCTCTAATTGCACCATCAATTCATTCTCCACCTCGGCCGAACTGACCTCACTTTCATCTCCCGTCTGCAATTGAAAAGCGGGCGCCGAGCGTGTATTCTGAGGCGAAACAACGTCCGGGGCAAACATAAATTGCTGGGGGGCGGCATGGCCCATCATAGGCTGATGAACAGGAGAATGCTGTGGCATACGTCTTCTTTCTTATCAATGACAATTGGGTAGCTACAATATACCGTTTTTCACGTACCCGTCCTAACGAAATACCGATTTAACGACAATTTTAGTTGGGGAGGAGAGTGTGCTGGGAAATGACAGCTGGGTAAAAGAAAAGGGCTGCCCATTGCTGAGCAGCCCACTGTATTTTTCGGGTTGGAGTGGCTATTCGGAAGCCAAACCAGCTTCAATTTGCTGGATGAAGTAGTTGACGAACCAATCCACATTGCCAGTGACACGTCCGCGGGAGGTGTACTGCGGATCCCGGTAGACCGGCGCTCCCATACCGCCCATCGGCGCGCTGGAAATTCCGTCCAGGATGCTTCCGCTGATATTGTAGCCGCGGGAGAAGTTCAGGACCTGCTCGCGGATATACGCCCGCGCCGCGCTGTCAAGCCGTCCGCCGGAAACTCCAAAACCAGAAACCTGGCAGAAATTGTGGTAGCGGCGGTTGGATTGGGTGGTTTGGTTGGTGACATAATAGGTCCGGAGGCGGGTGGACAAAGGAGCATTCGGAGGAATGGCCATGCCGCCCAGGTTGATGCCGTCGAGGTCGCCGAGCAAGTCGCCCATGCTCATGTAAGCATCGTAGAATTCCTGCTTTTTGGCATCTGTATGATCGTTGCCAGGAGCATTGTTGGCCCAATTCACCAAAGCCGATCCAACATCGCCCGACCAGGTCGCCGCGGCGGGGCCAGACATGCGGTTGTTCTCAAAGATACCGTTGGTGGTCGGGAAGTTCATCGAGTCGATGCCCGTCATCACGTGGCCAATGTCAATGCTGGCGCCATTGTGGGTCACGGTTCCGGTCCGGCGCAGCGCCGCAATGTCTTCGATCGCTACCTGCGAAGACTGAAGTGGCGACAGGTGGTCCTGCTCGTCGATCAGGTCGTCCCAGGTCAAGGCCGCTTTGATGCCTCCGTAGCGACCTCCGGGGCTGGGATAGCGCTCCTTCCGGATCTTACTGGCCACATCCTGCCAGGCGTAGCCAGGCAAAGCGTTTTCAACCCGTTCGACCAAGGCGATGAAATCATTCATCGTATTGAGCGGGGTGGGCGTCACGCCATCGATGTCGGTATACCCGGCGTCGCGCTCGACCACCTGGGTGAAATCAACGGTCACGGTCCCGCCGCCGGAAGGCACGAGGGCCCGGATGATGTGGGTGCCTACAATGTCCCCGCGCAGCCGGATGGAATTGCTGGTGCTGCGGGCGTTGACCGCGGCACCGCCATTGTTGAGGATTTGCCAGGTGATCCCGGTATTGACCTCGGTTCCCCGCAGGGTAAAGGTCGCCCAGTCACCGACATTGATGACGCGTTCATTGTTGGACACAATGTCGATGCCGCCGTTGGCGGGAGAGGGATCGGGACGGTTGCCCCGTTCGTAGTTGTCGCCGGGCGAACGCTGAACGGGAGTGGCGCTGAAGCCTCCGGAAGCCGCCAATTTCAACTGAGGTGGTGACATGGATTGGCCGCTCAGCTCACCTGATGCCGATTCCAACGACTGGAAACTACTTTCTGGGGATTGATGGGTGCTATCTGTAGACATAGTAAAAACGAAAATGGACAATTAGCTATAACAAAGATAAGGCTTTTGGGGTGGGTACGAAGAAAATTACCCCACAAAATC
This sequence comes from uncultured bacterium, assembly GCA_963923035.1. Classification (GTDB taxonomy): domain Bacteria; phylum Bacteroidota; class Bacteroidia; order J057; family JADKCL01; genus CAWUKT01. The sequence continues at coordinate 4,774 of CAWUKT010000137.1, read as the reverse complement.
CGCACACTTTTTCCACCACCGTTTTTTCTAAGCCTTTTACAGGATGCCTTTTTCTCCCCCCTCCCATTTCCTTCATTTTTCTCCATGCCCCTTGCCCTTCCCACCGATGGAATACGCCCGCCCCCAACCTGACCGGACCAGGTAAACCTTCGATTGCCAGTTCCCTTCCTGTTTAGGAAGAACGCCCTTGGGGACGGAAATGGATTTCTTAGGACCAATGCTAACGGAAGCAACCCCAAAACACAATTCCTCCATTCCCCCATCAATTGCTCCCCTCCTCACATTTTCCCCCACTTCAATTCCCTTTCCGCTTGGAAATCATTTAATTTGATCTATGCGAATTGTCACTGGAATTCTATTGAGTGTATTGACGGCGGCCTTGTGTTGGTTCCTGGATGGGAAACGTACCGATGCCGTCTCCATTGGGCTGGGCCGGTTCCTCGATCCGTTTGGGGGAATTTGGCAGAATGCAGAAGCGCCCGATGCTTACCAAGACGATGCCATGGAGCTGGAGGGTCCGAAAGGCAGCATTGAAATCGTCTACGACGACCGCCGCGTGCCCCATGTCTTCGCCGAAACCGAGGAAGACCTCTATTTTGGCCAGGGATTCGCCACCGCGCGGGACCGCTTGTGGCAAATGGAATTCCAGGTCCGGGCCGCTGGAGGCCGCCTGGCCGAAGTGATCGACAATCCCCGGGTCATTCCCATTGACCGGCTCGAACGGCGCAAGGGCATGGTCGTCGCCGCCCAACGCAGCGTGGAGGGATTTGAAAAAGATCCCACCTGCAAAAAGGTCCTCGACGCCTATACCGCCGGTGTCAATGCCTATATCGCTACGCTTTCCCCGTCGGAGTATCCCTTCGAATACAAATTGTTGGAGTACGCGCCCGAACCCTGGACCAACCTGAAGACGGCCATTCTCCTGAAGCGGATGGCCTGGAACCTTACCGGCCGGACCTACGACTTCGAAAACTCCAATACCCTCGCCGAAGTGGGTTGGGACACCTACAAGTCCTATTTCCCCATGACCGCCGACTCTGTTTCCCCCATCATTCCCCGCACCCACCAATGGGATTTCGAGCCGCTCCCCATCCCTGACGCCCCCGCCGACTCTATTCCCGTGAAGGTCGTCAACAACCTTCGCTACGCCCAACCCGACGCCAACAACGGCTCCAACAACTGGGCGGTACACGGCTCCAAAACCAAGGATGGCTACCCCATCTTGTGCAATGATCCTCACCTGGGCCTCTCGCTCCCGGCCATTTGGTACGAAATCCAGTTGCACGGGCCGGGCGTCAACGCATACGGCGCCAGCCTTCCCGGCTCTCCCGGGATCATCATCGGCTTCAACGAGGACATCGCCTGGGGCATGACCAACGCTGCACGCGACGTCGTGGACTATTACCAGATCGAATTCAAGGACGAGAAGCGGGAAGAGTATAAGTACAATGGAGGCTGGAAAAAGGTGGAGCAGAAGGTCGAAGAAATCAAATTGAAAAATGGCGACGTGATCCTCGATACCGTCCTCTGGACCCACCACGGGCCCGTGGTGTACGACAAGAACTTTGGGGACGAGCACGATCCCCAAAATGTGGCCATGCGCTGGATAGCGCACGATCCGGCTTTGGAATACCTCACCTTCCACCTCCTGAACCGCGGCAAGAACCACGCCGATTACCGGAAAGCCCTCACCCACTTTGCCTGCCCCGGTCAGAACTTCGTCTTTGCCTCCCGCGGCGGAGACGTCGCCATCACCCAACAGGGCAAATTCGTGAACAAATGGGAAGGCCAGGGCCTCTTCGTCATGGACGGCTCCAACCCCGACCACGAATGGCAGGGCTATATTCCGAATGCCCACAACCCCCACGTCAAAAATCCGCCCCGCGGCTTTGTTTCTTCCGCCAACCAACACGCCGTCGACACCACCTACCCCTACCGCATCGATGGTTTTTACTCCCTCGCCCGGGGCCGTCGCATCAACCAGGCGCTGGCCGGGATGAATGGCGTGACGGTCCAGGACATGATGCAGCTCCAAAATGACAACTACAACCAGATGGCTTCGGAGACCTTGCCGGGCTTTTTGAAGGCGCTGGAAGGGGAAAGTCTCGGAGAAAAGGAAAAGGCCATTGTGCAGGAATTGTCGGATTGGAATTACCTGAACGAAGCTGGAATGATCGCACCGATTTATTTCCAGTGGTGGTCGAATTCCCTCCACGATCAATTTGCCGGGGTCCTGGCCTTGTCGGATCCGGACCATTCCAATACGCCGACCACTTACGCTTCCCTCCACCACATTTCCGTGGGCGCCCACGATACGGCTTCGGCCTTCCGGGACCGTTTTCGGGAGTTTGTGCTGAATGGATTGAAGGATGTGGTGCAAAAGGAGGCGGAATGGAAACAGGACAACCCCGAGCTTCCGTTTGAGTGGTACGCGGTGAATTCGGCGACGGTGGAACACCTGGCCCGGCTTCAGCCATTTAGCTACTACGGGTTGAATACGGGGGGCAATGGCCGTTCGGTGAATGCCATCCGCGGGCGCCACGGGCCTTCGTGGCGGATGATTGTCGAGCTGGGGCCGGAGGTCAAGGCCTACGGCATGTATCCCGGTGGTCCCAGCGGAAACCCGGGGTCGCCGTGGTACGACAACCAAATTGCGCCCTGGACCGAGGGCCAATACCAGCAAATTCACTTTTTCAAAGATGGGTCCGACGCGAAAGCGGCGTCCACATCTACCCTGGAACTAAAGCCGGAAAACTGAGCCATGAAATTGATCTTACAAATTGTCGTTGTCGCCGGGCTCGGATTGCTGCTGGCCTTGTTTTTGCCCTGGTGGAGTGTCGCCATTGCTGGCGTGGTCGGCGGTCTCGCCTTCCGTCGCTCCCTCGGCGGGAGTTTTCTCGGCGGGTTCCTCGGCATCTTCTTGCTCTGGACCATTACCGCCCTGCTCATTCTCAATGCAACCGATTCTCCCCTCCCGGACAGAGTTGGACAGTTGATGCCACTAAAAATGGACGGCACCGGGCTCGCCTTCTTCGGAGCGGCCATCGCCGGTCTGGTCGGTGGAGTGGCCTCAATGGCTGGAAGAGCCCTTCGCGGAAAATAATTCCCTTTTTTCGCAACTTTTTCCGGAAGCGCCCGTAGTTGGCATGGTTTTGGCTAGCAATTCTGCCATAACCAGTAACGATTTGCCATGAATAGATTCAAATTTGTCGCCCTTGGGGCGGCCCTAGTATTTTTTTGCTCACATTTTTTACATGCCCAATCCTCCGACCCACCTGCCAATTCTGCACCAGAATTTCTGCACTCGCTTGGATTTCAACCCTGGCCACTGATCCGGGGCAATTCGACCGCCGTATTTTATATGCGTGAAAAGCGAAAAAGGGCGTTGCGGGTATTGGTCGTGGGCAATTCCAACAACGAATATGTCCCCGGCGGAAGCATTTTTACCGATTGTGTCGTTAACAATTACCGACGTACCTCCAGTTCCGGAGTCCGGGGCTCGGCCACCTGGCTGCATTGGAAGCATGGAAAATGGATTTCCTTGTACTATGGAGGCGGGATCGGTGCCCGTTGGGACTATCAATCCGCCCGGGTGCTGGAGGAATATGACGGATGCATTGACGGTCAAATCTCTCTAAATGACCAAGGCAGTACCTCAAATACCTTGGGAATCGGACCTACCAGTCTCCTCGGAGTCAGGTTCAAATTTGGCAAGCGGTTCTCCCTGATGGCCGACCTGGTCCCGCTCTCATTCACTGCCACCATCAGCAATTCGACCTTCACCTATACTGACTTTGAAAGCCAGGATGGAACGGTCATCGTGGACGTAAATTCCTCCAACTCCACAGCAGGACTTGAGACGTTTGTCAATTTCCTGTCTACTCCCCGCATCTGGTTTGCCATCCACTTCTAATTCCACTGCCATGAAACAACTATTCACCATCCTATTGATGATTGGCGTTCTGTCCCTGGGCGTGGAATTGAATGCGCAAAACAACGAAGAAGCCTATCCCGACCGGATGCTCGGCCTGGGTGTGGCTCCCCTCCTGGAAAACATCCACACCACCGTCCGTTACCAAACCAAAAATTGGTTTTTTGACATGGAAATTGGAGGCTCACGCTTCCAGCGGGACTTCGACCTCGACGACTTCGAACTTTCGGAAACCTTTTCCCAATTGGGAGGAGACCAGGACCGTACCTCGTGGAACTATACCTTCGAATTGCGGGCCACCCGCGTAAAATGGTTTGACCTTGGAAGTCGTTTGTCCCTTTACCTGGGGGGAGGAGCAGGACTCGGGTCGGCTCAGTCTTTCAGTAGTGCTTTTACTGAAATCCTCGTTTTCCCTGATTCATCCTTTTCTACCTACACCGAAAACAAAGTCAACAGTTTATATGCCACCATTTCTGCCGTAGGGGGCGCCCAGTATAAATTGGGCAAGCGCTTTTCCCTGACCGCTGAAATCGATGGCCTGCGGGGACAAACGACCTGGACCAAAAACGACCGCTTAATAGTCAGTCGGCAGTTTACGGCCAACAATGTCCCGAGCGGAGTCGACGTTTCCCAAGACGATTTTCCCATCAGACGAACCAGCTTTACATTATTTTCAGGCGGCAGACTAATCATAGGTTATCACTTCTAGTTTTTCGTAGCGTTTGAACCGGAACCGCCATGTTTCGGGGAAGCGGCAAATAATAGTATCCAGTGGCCGCTTCCACTTTTGGGGCTGTCTCAAAAGAGGCGGCCTCTTTCGTTATCCATAAAAAAGCGTTGGCA
>CAWUKT010000136.1:0-9202 GCA_963923035.1 uncultured bacterium | reverse complement strand
GGTGGCGGTGGCGGCGGCGGTTACCGTGGCGGCGGCGGCGGTGGTTACCGCGGTGGCGGTGGCGGCGGCTATCGTTAACCCTATATCGAAAAAATTTAGTATTGGAAAGCTGCATCTGTTTCAGGTGCAGCTTTTTTCATTCCCCTATACCGAATCCGGCATGGCCCGCTCCACCTTGATGAAGTAGCGGAGTCCCAGCCCAAACAGCAGCAGCACGGGTAGGAATCCCCAGAGATAGCGCAAGTCAGGCTGGACATCCCCCAGTAAGCTCCAGCGGAAGCCTGCAATGACACCGGCCATTGGGTTCCAGTAAAGAAACTTGGCGTACTGTTCGGGAATGATGGTGGTGGGATAAAAAACGGGGGTCAGCCAAATGAGGAAATTGACGAGGTAGGGGAGGAGATGGGAAAAATCGCGGTAGCGGGTGGTGAGAGCAGCCAGCCAAATGCCTACCGTGAGGCCGACGAGGACATTGAGGAGGAGAAAAAGGGGTAAGAGGAGAATGGGCCAACCTGGGGTATGGCCCAGGAACAGCATCAGGACAAACAACAAGATCAGGGAAATGCCGAATTCGACCAGGCCCACCAGGACTTTGCTGAGGGGGAGGATGAGTTTCGGGAAATAAATCTTGGTGATGATGTGCTGGGCATTGGTGACAGAAGTGCCCGCCTGGACAATGAGAAAGGTGAAGTAATACCAGGAAACCATCCCCGAGAAGGCGAAGAGGGGATAGGCGACCTCGACCTTGTCACTGAGGTCGATAAAACTTCCAAAAAACAGGGTGAAAATGGCCAGGGCCAGGATGGGCTTGATGGCAGCCCAAAGAATGCCCAGTACGGATTGAGCGTACTGGGCTTTCAGGTCGCGGCGCGCAAACACCACAATCAGGCTTCGGTATTCCTTTAACCGTCGCAGATAAGTCAACAGGCCCGTACCACGGGCTTCGATGACTCGTTTACTCATATATCATAGATCCGGGCAATCTCGGAGGAGTAGTTTTCGCGGATCACCTTGCGCTTCGGCTTCAGGGTCGGCGTCAATTCTCCACTCTCCACGGTCATTTCCTTGTCCAGCAATTCAAACCGCTTGATCTTTTCCCATTTTCCGAACCCGTCATTCATCCGATCCACCTCTTCCATGAACTTCTTCTTCACGATGTCCATCGTGATCACCGCTGCCGGCATGTCGTGGTTGACCTTGATGTTTTCCTCTTCCAGCCAGATATAGAGATGCTCGAAGTTCGGCACGATCAACGCACCCGGGAACTTTTCGCCTTCTCCGACCACCACACACTGCTCAATGAAGATTGACTCCTTGAACTTGTTTTCGATGGGCTGGGGAGCAATGTATTTTCCACCCGAAGTCTTCCACATGGATTTTTTCCGGTCGGTAATTTTCAGGAAGCCCTGCGCATCAATCTCGCCAATGTCCCCGGTATGGAAGTAGCCATGCTCGTCGATGACTTCATTCGTCTTGGTTTCGTTCTTGTAGTAGCCCATCATCAGGTTGGGGCCCTTGTAGCAGATTTCGCCGTCGCTGTAAATCTTGACATCGCCACCCGAGATGACCCGACCGACCGTGCCAATCTTCATCATGCCCTTCTCAAATCCATTCACCGAAATTACCGGTGAAGTCTCGGTGAGGCCATAGCCTTCAACCAACGGCACTCCGAGCGCGTTAAAGTAACGCGCCAGGCGCGCTTGCAACTTGGCCGAGCCGGAAGCCACGGCCAGTACGCGGTCGAGACCCGCCTTCGCCCGGATCTTCGAGAAGACCAGACGATCCGCAATCGAATGCTTGAACTTGTATCCACCGCCGTTCGCGCCATCGGGCTTCCAGGCGAGGGCAATCTTCGTCGCCCATTGGAAAATGCTCTTCTTCACGCCACCACCCGCGAGACCGCCGGCCTGGACCTTGTCGTAGACCTTTTCCAGCAAGCGGGGAACCGCCGTGAAGACATGCGGACGGATTTCCTTTAGGTTGTCACCAATCTTGTCGATGCCTTCCCCATAGTACACGGAGACCCCCACGAAGAAATACATGTAGGTGATCATCCGCTCGAAGATGTGGCTCAACGGCAGGAAGCTCAGCGCGGTATGCTGAAAGTTCACCGGGAGTCGCTCGACGGAAGAAAGGATATTGGAAATCAGGTTGTTGTGGGACAGCATCACTCCCTTGGGGAGGCCTGTGGTACCTGAAGTATAGATGATCGTGGCCAGGTCATTGGGTTTGACCTTGTCCTGGATTTCTTTCAGTTGTTTGCGCCCTTCATCGGTAGCCGGAACGGTCATGGACTTGTAGGTCTCGGCTCCTTTGACTTCTTCGAACGTATAGACATGCTGAAGAGTGGGAACCTGGTCCTTGATCCGGAGGATTTTTTCGTAGAGCTCCTCGTTTTGGGCAAAGATCAATTTGACCTCGGCGTGGTTCAAGGTATACGCCACAATCTCATCGGGGATGGTGGTATAAATGGGAATGACCACACCGCCCATTTTGAGAATGGATTGGTCGGCAAAAGTCCATTCTACACAGTTATTGGCAATGATCGCCGCCTTGTCTCCTTGTTGGAGTCCCAATTTCAGAAGACCAAGGGCAATTGTGTCCGTAAGTTCGATGATTTGTTGGCTGGAGAAGGTCTCCCAAACGTTGCCAAATTTTCCACCCAAAGCATCGCCTTTGGGGTATTTTTCCTGCTGATACGGGAAAATATCAAAGAGTCTCTTTACTTCCATGAAGTCGCGCGTTTAATGAACCTTTGTCTTGTACAAACAGGTTGTAAGTATAAGAAAAAGATAGCTTACAATGGGCAGGAATAGGAAAATTTCGACAAATGGAATTTATAGGGGATTGTCAACGGTTTGGGGGAATAAAAAACGTCGCTGGTAATCTGAAAATCACCAGCGACGTAAAGGTTGCAGGGACAAAAATCAGCCTTGGTAGAAGCTGTGGATGACGTCACAGACGTAATGGACCTGCTCATCCGTCAACTCCGGGAAAACGGGGAGGCTGAGAATGCGCTCAACCTGGTATTCGGTCACCGGCATGGAGCCTGGTCCGTAGCCCAGATTTGAAGCGGCTTCCTGGAGGTGGATCGGAATGGGATAATGGATTTTGCTGTCCACCCCATTGTCTTTCAGGTATGCCATGAGTTCGTCACGACGGTCCGCCATGACAATGAACGTGTGGTAAACGGCGTATTCGTGGGGCAGTTCCTGGGGAACCGTTACGACGTCCGCCAACCGCTCCCGGTACATGGCCGCGATGTCACGGCGACGGGCCGATACCTCGCGGATATATTTCATCTTGACGTTCAGGACGGCGGCCTGAAGGGCGTCGAGACGGGAGTTATAGCTCCAGAATTCGCATTCGTTGCGGTTTTTGAGGCCGTGGTTACGGGCCTTCATGATCCGATCGTACATTTCATCGGAATTGGTGGTGAGCACACCACCGTCGCCGCAGGCATTCAGGTTCTTGAGCGGGTGGAGGCTGAAACAGCCCGCATCGCCGAAGGAGCCTACGCCCTGGCCCTTGTAGGTGGCGCAGACCGCCTGGGCACAATCTTCGATGACCGCGAGGCCATGTTCCTGGGCGATGGCCATGATGGCCTCCATATTGGCGGGACGGCCCGTCAGGTGGACGGGGATGATCGCCTTGGTCCGCGGGGTAATCGAAGCCCGGATCTTGTCGGGATCGATATTGTAGTCGTCGCCCACGTCGGCAAAGACGGGGGTCGCACCGATCAGTGCGACGCTGGACGCGGAGGCCAGGTAGGAATTGGGGGCGGTGATCACTTCGTCTCCCGGGCCAATTCCGAGGGCGATCATGGCCAGGAACAGGGCATCTGTTCCACTGTTGAGGCCCACGGCATATTTCGCGCCGCACAATTCAGCGAAATCCTTTTCAAACTTGGTGACATTTTCACCCAAGATGAACCAGCCGCTGTCCAATACCTTCTCAATTTCAGCCATGTACTCACTTTTGTGAGCCTGGTGTTGCAAGCCAAGGTCGATGTAGGGAACGCGCTGTTTCTGAATGGTTACTGCCATAGAATAATGGATTGTGGTACAGAACGAATATAGGTGATTCGCCTTATTTTTTCTTACCCTTAATCAGTCTTTTCACCTTGCCATTCGTGGCCGCGTCGAAATTGATGGCCATTTCCTTGAGTTTCTGTTTTCCCGATACCGTTCTCTGCTCCTCAACGACCGGATCTTTCTTGCGCCAAATCCGCGGAATCCCGTGAATTTCTTCCCGGTCCCGCAGGTAGGCCTGGTATTCCAATGCAAATCCCGTTTCCCGCAGCACCTTATCGGTGTCCAGGGTATGCCCGGGTCGCCAGGAGGAGCCGTGGTCCCGGATGTACAGGGCGCCGTGGGGCTTCAATACGCGGTGGAAAATCTTGATGGCATGCTTGACCAGCGTAGCATTCAATTCGGGCAGAACCTGCACCACCACGATCCGGTCAAAGAAGTTGTCGGGGAGCAGATCGGCCCGCCAGGTAGGAAGATGGTAGATGCCCCGTTGCTCGTCATCCACTTTGAAGCCATCCCGATCATCCACGTAGTCATACAGGGGGAGGTCCGCCAGCTGGTAATACTTATTTTGGAGGCAGTAGCTCAGGGGAATGGCATCCATGGCCACATACAGGAGATCGCGGTCATTTTGGGACCACAAGTTGGCTTGGCGGCCGTATCCCGCCCCAAAATCCAGGACATTGACCCGGTTGGAATCGTTCTTTCCGGGGTAGTAATTGGCGAAAATATAATCCTGGCCATTGTAGATGCCCAGGTCGGTATCGTAGCCTTCCATATCGATGTTCAGGCCATAATGCGAAAAGACCTTTTCATCGTACTGCCGGCTTTTTTCCGCCAATGGCCCCACCAATTCCATCGGAAAGAAATTGGGTTTGGGCTCATATTCGGTCCAGGAAAACCAGGTTTCCAGGTCCTGGATGCCATTGTATTCGTAGAAATTCTGCGGCAATCCCCCGGCATAGTTCACATTGCGCTTGATGCGCTTCTCCTGGTACTCCCAACTCACCAGCCATTTTTTGATGTACCGTTCCTGGTCAGCCTCGTAAGCTGCCCGGAATTTGCGGAAAATTTCGGGGGATTCACTCATAAGTTTAAGGCTTTATACCAGCTCAATATCGTTCATCAACTTGACATTGAAGTAGTTGATGTCTTCGAAGGAGTTCGGGATTTTGCCTGCGTCAAAGGCTTCTTTCAGGTCACGGACCGCGTCTTCGATGGTATGGATCGGTTCGAAACCGAGCTCATTTTTGATCTTTTCGGAAGAAATATGGTAGGAGCGGTGATCGTTGGTGGGCGTTGTGATGATTTCCACATGGTCACCGACTACATTCTTCACCATCTGGGCGATGTCCTTCACCTTGTGGTTTTGGTAACCCGCATTGTAGATGCCACCGGCGATCTTCTCGGAAGGCAAGGTCAGCATCATTTGGTAAGCGCGGACCATGTCCTTGATGTGAATATTGGGGCGCTTCTGCTCTCCGCCGAAGACCGTGATCTTGTCCCGGTTGATGGCGAAGTTGGTGAGGATGTTCACGGTGAGGTCGAGCCGGAGGCGGTTGCCGTAGCCGCAAACGGTGGCGGGACGGATGGTGACCGTGGTGAAGTCGTCGCTCTGGTAGTTGGCGAGGACCTCTTCGCACATGGCCTTGAACTTGGAATAGTCGGTCAGGGGATCCAATTCCATATCTTCAGTCACGTTCGACACTTCTTTGATGCCGTAGACCGAAGAAGAAGAAGCATAGATGAAACGCTGGACGCCGCCGTTTTTGGCGATCTGGACCATCGGTTCAAATGCGTCGAAGTTGATGGACTTGCCTAGGTCGGGATTGAGTTCGAAGCTGGGGTCGTTGGAAATGCAGGCCAGGTGAATGACTGCATCGTGGCCGGGAATGTGCTGCTGGAGGAGTTCCGCGTCGCGGATATCGCCTTTGATCTTGGTCAGATTCGGATGATCGGGCAATTTGTCTTCACCATAAATGAACAGGTCAATGACGGAGACTTCATAGCCTTCTTCCAGCAGGGTGGGCACGAGCAAAGAGCCGACGTAGCCGCCGCCTCCTGTGATGAAAATCTTTTGGAATATTTTTTCTTGCATGTTGGTCCTGTAATTCTGGCGCAAAAATACTATAAATCTGAGATAAAGAAATTTCCTCCAGATTAAATGAAACCTGAATTGCAGAAGGGAGAAAAAGTGTGGGCTTAAAGGGGGGAAATGAAGTCCCGGACCGCCTGAACCATGACATTGTTGATGCGGATGAGACTTTCGTGGCTCCAACCCCCGATGTGGGGCGTAAAGATGACGCGGTCGGAGGCAATAAGTGACTCCATCGAGCTGCGCTGGTCGAGAGTCAGGGTGTTCAGTTTTTCATTTTCCAACACATCTAAACCCGCAGCAATGACCAATCCTGCTTCCAATGCCTTGACCAGTTCCTGCATCGGGAGAATCGGACCGCGGGCGAGGTTGAGGAGCCAGATGGGGCGGGAGAATTGGGAAAGAAAATCGGCGGTGATCCAGGCCTGGGTCTCGTCGGTAAGGGGAATGTGGAGGCTGAGGACGTCGGCTTGGGAAAAAATGGTCTCGAGGTCGGCTTCCTCGACCCAATCATTGCCGTAATCAGTTTTGTATTTGTCGTAGGCCAGGATGCGACAGCCAAATCCCCGGAGGCAACGCGTAAAGGCGCTTCCGGTATGGCCGTGGCCGATGACGCCGACGGTCAGGGCGTTCAGTTCGCTGCCCCGATTGGGTTCGCGGCGCCACTGAAATTGCTGGACTTCCTGGTTGGCCCAGGGAATGCGGTGCAGCATGGCCAACAGCATACCGACGGCCTGTTCGCCAACGGGCCGGGCATTCATGCCGGGAGCGTTGACCACCTTGACGCCTCGCTCAGCGAGGAGAGGGAGGTCGAAATGGTCCATTCCGACGCCCGCCCGCCCAAGCACCTTGAGCCGGGGAGCCCGATCCAGCAACTCGCGGTCGACATGCGTCTTGGAATTCATGATGAGGACATCGATCTCCGGCATTGCCGCCAGAATTTCCGCTCGCCGCCATTCGGGTTCATATTGAAGATCAATGGGCAGGCTTTGAAGTTCCTCCCGCATTGCCTCCGGAAATCGATCCACCAACAGTACCTGCGGCAATTTTATGTCCATTTTCCTTCTTTTTTCATGGCTTCTATTTCTTCGAGCAACCCCTCTACAATTTCCTTTTCCACCCAACCAAAATGCCCAACCCGCATGATTTTACTTTTGAGTGGCCCTTGTCCCCCCGCCAATTCATAGCCCCGTCGGTATAATTCTGCCCTAAATTCATCATGGTTGCCATTTCCCAACGCAAATGCCGTCACAGAATCAGCATGACTTTGCCCCACCAATTTTCCTCCTAACTCCTCAATTCCTTTTTTGAACCGCTGGCTCATCTGGTGACTGAGATTCCAACGGGCGGGGAGTCCTTGGTGCTGAATTTCCTTCAAGGCCCGGTTTATGCCATAAAAGAGCTGGGTGGGCGGAGTGAAGGGAAAACTGCCCTGCGCCAGGTATTTCCAATAGTGGCCGAGGTGATAGGCATCGTCAACCGGCGGGATTGGGAGTCGGGAAATGGCGTTCGCGCTGAGGGCGACAAAAGCGGTCCCGGAAGGGTTGAAAAGGCCTTTTTGGGAAGAGCAGACGCTCGCATCGATCTGCCAGGCGTCGTGGTAGTAGGGGAGCACGCCAATGGTACTCATGGCATCTACGATGATGAGCAGGTCAGGGCGGTGTTTTTTCAGGAAAAATGCAATCTCCTCCAGGTCGGTGAGGGCTCCGGTAGAGGTTTCGCAGTGGGTGAGGACTACAGCAGCCAGGTCTGGAATTTCGATCAACATTTCCAAGCCACCTCCCAATTCGGGGGCTTCTCCCCAAGGTTGGCGGAGCGGAATGGTTTTGTAGCCGGCATGTTGGGCGAAGTCAAGCCACCGGTCGGAGAATTTCCCGTGGGCAGCGATGGCGACGGTGCTTTGAGGCGGCAACAGGCTTTGCAGGGTCATCTCAAAGGCCATACTGCCAGTTGCGGGGAATGCGAGGACTGGGTTTTCAGTCTGAAAAAGGTATTGGAGTTGGAGCTGAAGCTCCTGAAAGAAATCGATAAAAGCCGGGGAGCGCTGGTGAATGACGGGTTGTTGGATCGCCTCAAAAATGAATTTCGGGACTGCAACGGGGCCGGGGGTGAGGATATGGGGAGCGCTATTGGTCGTCATTTTCAGGGGCAATCTGGTTGGAGATTTCAGCAAAGGCCGCATAAGGCAGGGCTTCGGCCCGCAATTGGGACCACTTGGGGTCCAGGGATTCCCAGGCAGGGTTCAGGCTTTTCAAAGCGTTGCGTAAGGTTTTCCGACGCTGTCCAAATGCCTTTTTGACCGTCTGTTTGTACGCAGGAAAATGAATCTCGGCGGGTTCAGGCTTCCGATCAAAGGAGAAGACCGCGCTCATGACCTTGGGCGGCGGCCGAAAAACGGAGGGACGAACCTTAAATAGGTATTTCCGCTCGAAATACGGGTGGGTCAGAACCGAGAGGATGCCTTTTTGCTTCGGGGGAGCTTCTTCGGCCGCGCAAACGCGGTCCGCAACTTCCTTCTGCACCATGAACACACAGCGTTGGACCAGGTGGCGGTACTCAAGGAGCCGAAAGAATATGGGCGAGGAGATGTTGTACGGAAGATTCCCAATGAACCAGGTGGGGCGATCCAAATGGGCTTCGAAGTCCCATTTGAGCACGTCTGCGTGGTGGATATTGAGTTGGCTGTCGGCGAAATGGGCCTTCAGGTAGGCGACGGCATCGGGATCGTATTCCACGACTTGGACGTCCTCGTACCGCTCCACCAAGTACTTGGTGAGCACGCCCATGCCCGGCCCGATCTCGACGATGCGGGCCTCCGGGGGCGCTTGGAGGGCATCGACGATCTTGCGCGCGGTGTTTTCATCGGCGAGAAAGTGCTGCCCCAACTGCTTTTTGGGTTTGAGCGGATCCATCCCGCCAAAGTTGCAAAAAAGCGAGTGAATACGGCGGGTTATTTGGGGGAGAGTTGGTGGCGCACCGGGTGGTAGGCGGGAGATTTCGCCATTCGGTGGCCGGGGTGCCGATGGCGGGCTCGGGCGGAGCGCCTGCTGCGCAGTTCCTGCGTCGGCGGATTCGC
>CAWUKT010000135.1:0-9964 GCA_963923035.1 uncultured bacterium | reverse complement strand
GCGGGACCGCCGGCCGGTGCGCCCGGCTGAACCCAGCCAAGGCCCCCGCGCACCGGAGGTGCACCAAGTCCGCACATCGGAGATGCGCCCGCGAAAAATTCGCCTACGAAAAAGCCGCCCCTGAATCACCAAGGGCGGCTGTACATGGTATATCGTAGGTGATTATCCCTTGGATGCCATATTCTTCTGGTGGTCGGCGAGGAACTTTGCCAAACCTTTGTCCGTCAACGGATGCTGGATCAATTGGCCGATGACCTTGAAGGGAATCGTGGCCACATCAGCTCCCAATTCAGCGCATTGTACCACGTGGAGTGGGTGGCGGATGCTGGCAGCCAAAATCTCGGTGGAGAAGGCATAGTTGTCAAAAATCTCCCGCATTGAAGCGATCAAATCCATTCCGTCGTGACCAATATCGTCCAGGCGGCCCAGGAACGGAGAAACATAGGTGGCACCTGCTTTCGCAGCCACCATGGCCTGAAGCGAGGAGAAGATCAAGGTACAATTCGTCTTGATGCCTTTATCCGTCAGCGCTTTCAACGCCTTCACACCATCCTGGATCATCGGAATCTTGATCACGATATTCTCGTGGATCTCCGCCAACACCAGCGCCTCTTTCATCATCCCTTCGAAATCAGTCGAAATCACTTCCGCACTGACATCTCCATCCACCAATTCGCAGATTTTGGCATAGTGTCCCAGCGGCTCAGTCACGCCGACCTTCGCCATCAAAGAAGGGTTGGTCGTCACACCGTCCAACACTCCCATGTCATTGGCTTCGCGGATTTCGTCCAGATCAGCTGTATCAATAAAAAATTTCATTCGAATCGGAGTTTTATTGTTTCCCAAAAGTACCACCCCCCTGCAACTTTTGAAAGTTGTCATCCATTTATCCTCAGACCCCTCCATTTTTCCTATGATTTCTCCTGCCTATTTGCCCCCGAATTCCTTAACTTCCTTTCAAAATCAACACCCATGCGAAAATTTATCTGGTTGCTGCTTGCAGTAGCCGTGTTGGCGGGATGGAGCTGTGGAGAGGAGAAAAAGGAGAAGGAAAAAACGGCCACTACCCGGCCCGTCCGCAAAGCCCGCCCCAAACCCAAGCGCATTCCCCCGGAACAACTTTGGCAGGTGTCCACCAAGGCAACTTCGCAGGACGAGTACGATATCAAACGACGCCGACGGGCCAAAGATGGTAAAGAGCCGACCTTGAAAGACCTCATTGACCTTTCCCAATCCTTCTTTTCGCGCATTCAGCCCATCCAGGCCACCGATTCGGTGTTGAAATTCAGAGGGTTTGACCTGGAATTTTTTGTCCCGGCCATGGAGCGCTTTTCCAACGACGATTTCCACGCCCTTTACAGACGCGGATCGGAAAAAAGTCCCGGAGCGATTTCCATTGTGGATTCCATTGGCCCCAACAACATCGACGTTTTCCCCTTCTACGTCGATCACCTTATCCTCTTTTTCGTTCATTTTCACGGCGAAGACGAATCGCGGCAAAATCCATTGGTCGTACCCGGTTTCTTTGTCAATGATTTTGAAGGCAAGGGGACGGTATATTTCCAGCCCCATCCCAACCGCCCGCTCAAGGACGTCAAAGACCTGGCTTCGGTCATGTTGCTGAAATCTCACCTCATCCCGGAAAAGCGACTGGGACTAAAGGAAGGGCATGTAGAAACGTATTCCCTACTCTCCTGGCGGGACAGCACCTCCAAGGAGGTTCGTTACAGCCTCCGCCACGGCCGACCGTGTGATGTCGAGTACGTCACTCCGGAAATGACTTTGCCAGACTTGGTGACAGCCCTGAAAAAGCGCTGTGGAGGCGCCAACCGCAGTTTGTTGCCGCAGGTGAAGCAGGGCCGGGTCCCCTTGTGGACGGAAGGACCTGACTATCCGTATGAATTGGTCCAGCCCGAACGTCGTCGTGCCCTCTCGGAGGAGGATTCGCTGGCAAAATGGGCCGTCGATGCGGGCGGAGGCCAGCGCCGGGCGGTTGACCGGGAGGCCGTGTTGCCCCCGGTCGCCAAAATGATCCAAACCGCGGCTGGATTCGCCAAGAAGATCAAACGCCCCGCTCCGGATGCGCAGCTGTATTTAGGGGCCGGGGTAGACTTTAGGAAAATGACCGTGAATCCTTCCAAACCGGGCCATTCGCCCCGCAGCGCCCTGTTCCACTCCAACAAAGATGGCGAGGAAGACTTCATCATGCTCATCGATTCCAGCCAAAATGGGTTCGCCAACCTCGATATTTATCCCTTCATAACCCCCGCCGCCGTCTATTACTTCGTCGATTATTACGGCGCTGACCCCGGCCACTCGGAAGCCCAACGCATTCCTGGATTCTTTGTTTTCCCCCACAAGCTCCGGACCAATTTCTACTTTGCTCCCTCCGCCAACGCCTCGATCACCACGATGAAAGACATCGGGATGGTCATGCAATTGGACCAAGACCTCTTCCCCAAATCGGCCTTGATCCTTCAGGATGGCGATTTCAAACAGCACATCTCCTACGACTATGCCCCCCCGGAGGGCAAACGCTATGATTTCCGGCTGAACGAAATGGAGGTCACGCCCATTCAGCGGGGAGAGGACTGTGAATTGGCGGCTTGGGACAGCAAATTAGAAATGGAAGTCCTGCGAAAGGTGCTTCGCCGTCCGGGTTGTGGGGGGGAAAAGGTGGCCCAACCTGTTCCCAAAAACAACCCTTACCATCCGATCTGGATTTGGGGGAGTGGTTTGGAGAAGCCTGAAAAAAGTGCGGATGAAAATGAAAAAACTTCTTGACGTAAAAGATAAGTTTATTACCTTTGTAGCCCGTTCGCGAGAGTAGCTCAGCTGGTAGAGCACAACCTTGCCAAGGTTGGGGTCGCGAGTTCGAATCTCGTCTCTCGCTCAAACACAAAAGCCGCAGTTCTGCGGCTTTTTCATTTTTATTTCCCTTCCTACCCTCTTCTTGAAATCCAACTGACATTCCAATCCGTAGGTATTCCCTACATTGCAGCTGCAACCTAAGCTATGAAGTCAAGACTGAGTGTCATCATTCCGGCCCTGAACGAAGAGAAAGTCATTTTTGAAGCGGTTCAGGACATCCTCCAGAAGACTCCTCCGGACCTGTTGGAAGAGGTGATCGTGGTGGATGGAAAAAGCGAAGACAAGACGGTCGAGCGAGCTCGGGAAGCAGGTGCGCGGGTGATCGTCTCGGAAAAGGCCCGCCGCTCCATCCAAATGAACAAGGGTGCCGCCCAGGCCACCGGAGAAATCCTCTTTTTCCTCCACGCCGATTGCCGGGCCCCGGATGCCTACGCGCCTTCGATTTTGGATGCCGTGGAAAAAGGCCATCACTACGGATGTTTTCGGCGGCAGGTGGGGAACAACAAATCCAAAAAAGGCTTGGGCTTTGTCTCCTTTGTTTCCCGCTTTCGCGGGCCCATGTTTCGGGGCGGTGACGCCAGCTTATTCGTCCGCCGCTCCACCTTTGAGGCGGTCGGCGGCTTCAAAGAAGACCTGATCCTGATGGAAGATTTTGAAATTTTGCCCCGCCTTCGGCGCCAAGGAAAATTCAAATTGCTGCCGGGCGTGGTCGAGGCCAGCGACCGCAAGCATGTCGAAAACAATTACAGTTGGCGGGTTTTGTACGGTTGCATGCTGGTTTGGGCGATGTATTACCTCGGATTTTCCCAGAATCGGCTCCTGAAAACCTACCGACGCTATGTCCTCGGCGCCAAATACCACCGTTGAAAGGCTCAGGAATAATCCGGCGTATAGGTCGGCAAGTCGACCACAAAGATGGTCCCTTCCCCGTGGGTCGATTTCAAGGAGATGTCACCGCCCAATTTCCGCACCATTTCATCCGCAATGAAAAGCCCCATTCCTGACCCTTTTGAGTGGATGGAGCCTCGGAACAGCATTTCAAATACCTGGGGCTGGATGCTGGTCTCAATCCCGATCCCGTTGTCTTCTACGCGAATCCGGATTCCCCCCGGCCTCGGTTCGAGGTAGGTGCGGACAAAAGGTTGCGATTTTTGGAAGTCGGCGAATTGAATGGCATTGGACAGGAGGTTTTGGACAATGGTGCGGACCCGATTCGGGTCGGAATAGAAGGGACTGTCCAATCGTGAAATCACCTCGGTCTCCATTTCGACCACTTCCTCCGGGAGCATCTCCCGGTACAATTGCTGGACCATCATCTGGAGGTCCACCATGGAAATGTCCAGCGCGGAATTGTTGTTGTCCGAATGGACGATGATCTTCCGCAGGTAGGCGTCGAGCTTCATCACACTCTGTTCCTGGAGGGTGAGGTACGCCTCCGTCTCGGGATTGATGGGTTCGTTGCGGATCAGGGAAATCAGGCCCAGGATACTCGTCAGGGGGGCCCGCAATTCGTGGGTCGCACTGTAAATGAACCGGTCCAGCTGATCGTTGATCAGCTGCAATTGTTGGTTCTGCGCCGCCAGCTTTTTTTCCTGTTCCTTGTAGGTCGTGACGTCATTGATAAAAGCCACCGCGTAAGGCTTCCCCTGCATTTCCAGCAACATCCGGGTCATGATCCCCTGAATTTGCCCCCCATCCCCCTTGTTGTAAATCTTTTCCAGAGAATAGGAACTGATCTCCCGCCGCCGCAACTTTTCCATCAATTGCGCCTCCAACTTGGCATTCTCCGTATGGATATATTCCCGCCGGTGCATCCCGATGGGGTTCTTCTCTGCCGTCCCAAAAATCTCCTTCAGGGCATCGTTGGCATCTACCAAGCGGTTGGTTTCCAGATCACGCAACCCAATCGGGAAAGGAGCCTTCTCGAACAAGGACCGAAACCGCTCCTCACTTCTCGCCAAGGCATCCTGCTGGGCGATGGAGTCCGACAAATCCTCGATCGTGACCAGAATTTCTTCGACCTCCCCCCTTGCTCCCTTGATAGCCCGCAAAAACAATTCACAGGGAATCGGCTCATGGAATTCACACCTCAGCACTTCGGCCAGTTGGACCTGATCCTGCTTGCCAGAGGCCAATTCCGCCAATGCCGCCTCGATTTTCTCAGGACTGCCCAAACACAAATCGGGAAGGTTCAGAACCAAGGCCAATTGAGCCGGTAACTTGAGCAAATGCCGCAGGGCCTCGTTGATGCGGTACAAACGGCCGTTGGGATCACAAAAACCAATTCCCAAATGGGGATGGTCAAAGAGGGAATCGAAATAGGTCTGGCTGCGGGGAATAGATGGTTGGGAAATGGAAACAGGGGTCAAGGAAATCCAGGCACCTGTCAACCGCCCTTCTTTTTGGTACGGAGTCAGGATGCCGGTAAAACTCAATTCCTGACCGGATTTCATTTGACAAACCAAATCAATGGCTTGCCCTTCCACTGACTCCTGCCCGAACTTGTCCCAAGCCGCCCGGAGACGACGCTCAGTATCCGCCGTAAAGGTCGGCCATTCATTCTGATCGAGACCCAGTTGAGCTTGGAAATAAGGATTGAGGTAACAAATGGACCAATTGACGTGCTTCGCCCATGCCATGATGGCACCCACAGAACCGTCCCAAAGAGAAATGACTTCCCTCTGAAAAGGTATTCCCGAAGCATTCATCGAATTATTTATGGCCATCCTAAATTGGTCCTAAGGTCGGGGGAACTTCGTCTTTTTGTTTCCCAAGTCAACTGGAGCATTACCAGACGAAAAGTAATATTTATTTTTCAGAAATATATCTTCCCCTCTTATTTTCCGAAACCGTGACATTTTCTATTCTAAATGAACAAGGAACATTGTTTTTAAGAATAATATTCTACATTTTTATTATTGTTTGAAAAGATTGGGACGTACCAAAAGTGTAGAATAGCACATTGTGTTGAAACAACATTACCTGAGAAGCTTTAAGGAGAGATTAAAATGCTGACCCGTTATTTTATTACCGGAAGTTCCGGTACCGACGAGGTCCTTAGTTTTTGATTTAGTTGCGTTCTTTTTTTTGGAGAGACTTAAATTATTTAATCAAATCAGGATGGAATTTCACATTGGAAAAATTATCAAAATGGTGGCCAAGGAAAAACGAATTGGACCCACTGAACTTGGTAATAAGATTAATACGTCGAAGCAGAACATATATGGCATTTTTCGCCGTCAATCCGTAGACACGAAGTTATTGGTCAAGCTCTCTATGGCGCTGGACCACGACTTTTTTATGGAATATGTCCGCTATCTGGGCCTAAGTAGCAATACTCCTTATACGAAGGGCCCCGGCATGGGCAGCGAAGACGCCTCCCAAATGCAACTTGAGATTGATTATCTCAAAAACGCCAACCAGGACCTGAGAAAGGCCAATGACGATCTCAGAGACATGGTGAAGCTGCTGCGGGAGCGCCTGAACAACTATGAAGGCAAAGAATGAAATGCCTGTGCCTCAGAGTTGTGGATTGAATTGACATTGGTTGTCCATTGATCTCCGCCTTTGCGGAATGTTCTTATTGGCTTTTTTCTGGCCATCCCATTCGGGATGGTCCGGGAATCATTTGGCCTTATCCTCATTGTAAAACTGGACGGACCAATCAGAATGCCTGTTTCTCGGCAGGCTACCCGTGCAAATGCATAACGGGCCAGCATCTTTTGGTTAAAATCACCAGAACCCTATCGCTATCCCCTCATTTACAGCCGATTCCCATCACAGCACGCCCCAAATCCCTCACCGGTTTGACAATCTCTCCCTTTTAGCGGGAGAAAAGCATAAATTGCCCCGGTAAACGATTGTACAACCTCGAACCTATGGATCGCTTCTCACTTCACTTTAGCTCTACCGCCCCCCACTCCTCCGTCGAAGGATTGGGAAAAGCTCTGAAAATCAATGCGATTGCCGAGTTGGAAGCTGAGGTCCAGGCGATGGAGCGCCCTTATTATGCCGGGGGCGAAACGTCTTCCGCTCCGCCTGAATCGGGAGCAGTGCTCGGCCGGGTCGACCTTGTGTCCCCTATGCCCACCCACCAGCGGCTGCTGGAACGGCGAAGTGCCTTTGGGCTCCTTGAAGTGACCATCCTACAACAAGACCAAGCCCTGCAAGTGAATTTGGCTCCCGCCCGGGTGGCCCAAGCCCTTTACGCCATTGGTCCTGATTGGATGGCCGCCTTTCTTCAGCGGCATTTGCAGGAATCCACCGGGCTAGAATTGACCTTCCAACGATTTGAAGGCCACGACTCTTCTCCCGAATCTCCCCGCGATTCAAAAACCATTTCCCTTCCCCCTCCTACATCCCGCAGCACCTGGATCCGACGGGTCGGCGCCCTCCTCATGTTCATTCCCCTGCTCATGACGGGCATTATCCTGTTTTTCCTTTATACCTGGATGAACGAAGTCCGCAACGATTACCAGGACCTCCAAAGCACAGTGGATGTCCAAAAAGAGCAGATTTTAGAAGCTGTCGAACGCGGCGTTAAGAGCTCAACCGATGTCATGGACCTCATCGATCTCGCCCGCGACTGGACCCAGGAAAAGGACAGCATTCAGAAGTAATAAAATTAGGAGAATGAAATTAAAAGTGGGGAAAAGTGAGGGGAGGTATTGAAAGTCCGGGGGAATAGGCGTAAATTTGGGTAAATCTTAAGGACAGGATTATGAGATTAATAGAGGGAGAAGGCAAAAGAGACGGGAGAAACCTAGTCCAAGCCCCCACCACCAAGCAAAGTGATCAGCTCAATTATAGAGAGCTGAATCAACAACTCCACAAGCTGGCAAGGATTATCCGCGAGAAGCCCCAGGTAGCCACCTATGCCTCCGGCGCCTTGGTTTCCGGTGCCCTGGGAGCCATGATCACCAGATATATTCAGTCTACGGTGCAAAGCGACATTTTGAGGGCCTTAGAAGAAGCATTGTAGTCCTATGGCCACGCATCCCGAAGCACCGTTTAACCGCAGTTCATTTTCTGCGGAAGAAGATTCTATTGCGCCCGAATTCATTTCCAGAGCGCCAGAAGAGTTCAGTGAAGTACTCAGCCTATTTGCATCCATCCAAAGCACGCCGAACCCGCTCGCAGAAAAAGTTACCTCCGAGCATATCGGGACCGTCCTCACCAACGTGGACAAAAAGGATGAACGCGCCCACAAAGAGCGGAACCAAATTCGCTGGTTCATCATCACCACCATGCTCTTTGTATTCGTCTTCGTGGGATTTCTTATTGTTTTCCTCAAAGACTCTCCGGACCTGCTCGTCCCCATTATTGCTTCTATATTTAGCTTTATTGGTGGCTTTGCGGGAGGATACGGGTACAAAAGCAAACGCAGCCCCCCGGAAGATTGAAGCATTCTTCCCGATCACCAATTGGAGGAAAGGATTGATGCTCAATAATCGCGTTCCACCTTTCCAAAAAACCCCATAATTACCGAACTTCGGATGAGCCCGGCTGTCCGATCAGTCGGAGAAATGCTGACCCTGTTCGTCATGGAGAAAAAAGAAACCCCGAAAACCCTCCCCCCAACCGTAGGCCAGGAAGCCACTGGTTGGTTTGCCCGTAACCGGGCCGCCCTGATCCTCGTCGTCATCCTTGCGGCGGGCAATATCGGGACCTGGCTGTACCAAAACCACAAGCAAGGCAAGCAAAAGGAAACCTATGAGGAAGCCCTCGTCGAGAGGGGACAAGAAATGGCCGAACTCGTTGCCTACCGCAACGAACAGCAGCTCAATGCGGTCGGCAAGGCCCTCGGAAACTCCGTCCGGGCGGAAATGATCCGCGGGAACAAGGAACAGCTGAACCAATTTCTCATCGAAATGGTCCAGCAGACCGAAGTCGAGCTGGTCATGGTCGTCGACAGCGTGGGCAATGTCTACCTGTCAACAGACAAAAAATACGAGAACCAGTTTATTCTCGATGTCATCCCGACTGTACCCCGGGTCGTCGATAAACCGATGGTCGTGGAGGCCAGTGCCAAAGAAGCGCTCTATGCCGCGCCCATCAACTCCCTCAACCACCAAATCGCCACCATGGTGGTGACCTATGCGGTCAGTCGACGTACCAACGAGACCCTCCAGCGGGTCACCAATATGAAGCTCATCGAATCCGGGAATTCGGAGGGTGCTGAGACCGAATGAACCTGCTCCAGCAGCCATACATCGCTATAAGAGCGTACTATGACGCGGTCCTTCTCATGTTCCGCACCTTCATGTGGCTCAATTTTCTGGTGCCACTGGTGTTGGGAATTGGGATGTACTTTGGTGGTGAAGTCCTCATGGACAACTTCAAAGAGCTTGACTTAAGCGGCCTCAATGAGGAAGATGGCTCTGAGTTTCTGCTGGTTGGATTGCAGGCCATTCTCATCTACATGATGTACCACATGAACAAATATGTGGTTCTCACCCTGATGACGCCGATCCTTACCCCCCTTTCAGAACGCACCGAATACCACCTGACGGGAAACAAGTACCCTCTCATCTTCAAATATTACGTCGAAGATGTCGTCCGGGCCTTCAAGATCATCCTCCGGAATATGCTCCTCCAGATGGTTTGGATGGGGGTGATCTACACCATCACCTTCATTTACGGACTACCAGGCTGGGTCAATGACACGCTTTATTACCTCATTGCCTTTTATTTCTACGGGTTCTCGTTCATGGACTACGCCAACGAGCGCCGACGCATTTCCATCTCCGATGCGATCAAGTTTACCCGCAAGAATGCCTTAGTGGCATTTTGTTTGGGCGGTATCTATGTGGGACTGTACTATATCCCCTACGCCGGGGTCGTCATTGCCCCGATTCTATCGGTAGTTGCGGGGACCGTGGCAGTCCATTATATCATCGACCTGAGCGACAATCCTTACGCTGTCAAAGAGGGTGAAAGCACCGAGGACTATAAACGCCGGGAGAACACTGAACAGGTGGTGGAAGTCGAAGTCGAGACGGAAGAAGATTCAGAATAGTGGGCTCATATTGGGGGCATGCTAGTGTGGCGGCTCATTAGTTAATAAACTATTTTATTCGTACCTTTACGGTAT
>CAWUKT010000134.1:0-10865 GCA_963923035.1 uncultured bacterium | reverse complement strand
TCGAAGCTAAATACCCCCCACCTCCACCCCGATATCATTACCCCATCCCCTACATTAGCACTGTGGCCCCTTGAACCCAATTTCCCAAAGCCAAATACCCCCCACCTCCAACCCGAATTCATTTCTCCATCCACTTCATTTGCCTACTTCCACCTTCCTTCCATTTTCCCATTCTCTCTACTCCCCCACCTCCAACCCGAATCCATTTGCACCTTTGCCCACTAAATCCATTTTCACCTTTCCCGAATTCTCCCATTCCCCAACTCCTCCCACAAAAAAAGGAACCCACCGAAGTGGGCCCCTGCTATGAATAGGTGATTCAGGGACTAAGAAGTGGCGATGTCCAGCGGCACGGTCCACACATGGTAGCCCAGGGTGCTGCCGTTGGCATTGTTGATGACCTTGAAGGAAATCGAGACGTTCACGGAGCCGGTGGTCGAAACCTTCATGGGGATCATCACCTCGCGGGTTTCAACGGTCGTGTCGGTATCGAGGGAAGGTTGACCGGGGGCATAAGTACCGACGGCCGGAAGGTAATTGGCGACGGTGGTGACCTGGACCGAAGTGCTGCCCTCGGCGGGTTGGGTGGCGATCTGGTAGGGATAGGCGGTATAGCTCGTGGTGTCGAAGACGCTCATACTCCAATTGATCGTCGAGCCCACCTCCCCAATGACTTTCAGGGGCTCGGGATCCAGGTCGGTGGTCAATCCGTTGGCGCCGAGGAGGTAGACATAAGGGGTATTCCCATTGGAGGTGACCGGGAGGGGATTATTAAAGGTCCCGGTGGCTGTGGTATTGATCCCCTGGCCGGGAGCCGCGGTGTTCTGGGCGAAAAGGACGGAGGTCGAGAGCAGGCCGGCATCGACCAGGACGAGGAGGTCGGAGGGCGGATCGACGGGCGGCGGCGGGGTATGGAGGGGAATGGGAAATGTCCCCCGGGCGGTCAGGACGTGGACCGAAGTGGGTTTCTTGGGGTGGTCAAATGATTGGGTGACGTGGTAGGCTTCCTTGTGGTTCTGGATGCCCTGGCAATTCAGAACGGAGAAGTACACGGCTCCTTTGGCCGTGGTTTGGAGGCCGGTGCCGCTGGGGCGGTAGGGGACCACACTGATTTTGCCCTGGGGATCAATGGAATATCCCTGCAAGTGGAGGGTGAGTTTGCCATTGGCCCATTCGGCATAGGACTTGCGAACTGTGAGGAAGGTCAGGGTCGACTGGCCCTGGGTGGATCCGGAAGGTGTCATGGGGAATGATAATTAGGCTGACAAATGGGAAGAAGTGGCCCAAAGCCTCGGGAAGAGGCCTTGGGACCGTGGGTGTGATGCGATTCCAGCCACCGGTTAGGACGGGGCTGAAGTCAATTAGCTGATGGTGATGAAGGGATCCCAGGTGAAGTAACCGAGGGGCTGGCCGTTCATGTTGTTCACGACCTTGAAGCTCATGGTATACTGGATCTGGGAGCCAGATTGGAGGACATCGGTCTGTCCGACAACTGCCCGGGTGGGTACCCCTTGTGAGTTGTCGAGGTTCGGATCACCGTTGTCATACGCACCGACCGGGGGGAGATAGGTATTCAGTTGCAGGCTCAGGAAACGCATGCCACTGAGGCTGGTGCTCGGGTTGAAGTGGGAGTTGTACAAATAGGGCGTATAGTCGGCATTGCTCTCAAAGGAGGTCATGGCCCAGCGGATGGTATCGCCCGGGTTGACTTTGATGCTCAGCTCTGACTTGGCCTGGTTATTGTTTACACTTCCATTCCGGGAAATCATGTAAATGTAGTTGTCGGAAGAGGAGTAGGAGCCGAGGTTGGTCGGGCTGCTGAAAGAACCGGGGCGGATGGCGCCAATTTGAATTGCGGAAGCGAGGAGTTCGCAGTCTACAACGGTAATTACATCTACTGCCATAATAGTAAGGTTTAAATTAAGTGTTGGGTAAATGGATTGTGGGGAACTCCCTTGTACTCAAAGAACAACTGGGTATAGGTCGGGCCTCTCCATTCAAGGGGTTAGTGCCAAACAGTACAGTGGGGTTCACATCACAGGTATTAAAAAGGGTTAAATTTTTGATTCATCATTGAGCTCCTCGTCAGAGGATGTGGAACTGGCCGGCCCAGGAGTAGTACCCGGAGGCCCTGCCGTTCGTATTGTCGATCAGTTTGAAGGCCAGTTCAAACTCTACCCACCGGCCACTTTGGAGCACGGTGGTTTCGGCCCAGGTCATCGCATGAGGACCTGGAATGGACTGGTCCAGAGGAGCTTCGGCCGGAGCATAGCTCCCCTCGGGCGGCAGATAGCTGGTGCCCCGGGCGGATTCAATCAGGAGTTCACCGACCGAATCGGAGGGGACCAGGCGGCCGCGGATCAGGTGGACGGAATGGTCCTCCTGGCTGCCAAAAGTGCTTGCTGACCACCGGATATTGTCTCCGGGGAGGGCGTCGAAGACCATGTGGGCGGTGCCTTCACCGGCCTCGACTTCGTGTCGCCTTTCTGCCATATAGATGGCAGCTTCCGTCAGGCCGACGGCTTCGAGCGGGAACGGCGCGTCAAAGGAGCCCCGGTCCAGCTCGCCGTCATCGGCGAGCGAACTGATCAGCCACGCATCAATCAGCACGATGATGCTGTGCGTGCTCATGGTCGCATGTGGTACATGGTTCCAGCGCAAATGCGTCTCGAAATGGTCCGTAGCCGTGTTTTTAACGGTTCGATTCAGATCGTGACCGACTACACCTGAGGTGATTCAGGACGCAGCTGACTTGGAGAACATGTCGTACAAATAATAATTAATGCTTGATCTATTATCTTTCGGCCGCAGAACCCTAACCTGCATGCCCGGCTTTCGATTTGACCAGAAGCCCTTAATCTATCGGGTCAAAAAGAAGCAATTAGATATTTATTACACATCACGTAATAAAGGTAAGGATAAATGCTTTCTTTCAAAACTCTTGCCCCACCAAAAGTGTGTTATTTGTTACAAATCCAAATGGGGAAAAGGACATTTGTATAGGATTAATTGCCCCTCGCTGTTGGTTCCGCAGCCTCCAGAGGGAGTTGGGGGTCAGTCCACCTATACCCAAGGCATTTCACATTGACCTCATCAAAAAAGTGGCAAATTTTACTTGTATTCACCCAAAATTCAGTTGGATACGCTGCCAACCAGTTGATTTTGCTCTTTTTCCCTGTCTCCTCCGACCTGTACCCGGAAGAAAATTCGGTGGCTGAGTGGACCCCGGATGGAGCGGAATGGGAGGGGGGCCAAAAAGAAAGTCCCGGCTACTTGCGCCGGGACTCGTCCATCAAAAAATTGCTTACCCTAATTCTTGTTATGCTTTATAACCCTAAATCTTTGTTGCTTTCACTACTAAAACACCCCAGCAAGCGCTTTCCCCCAAACTCCCCCCTACTTTTTTCAATAAATTTTTAGAAAAATAAATAAACCGCTGAATATGAGTAATTTATATTTTGGGAAAATGATTTTCTTCAGGTTACAATCTGATTTACGCTACATGGTTTAACTTTCTTTCATGAATCCTACCTTTCCCGCTCTCCCCACCAACTTATTCATCGGCCTGACCGGGGTCCTGTTCTTTCTGACCCTCGCGGCTTTGCGGGGCGCCCTGCGTCACGTCCAGCACTCCAACCAAACCGGGGCCGTCTATGTCACGTCCTTTCTCATGGCCGGCTGGCTCTTTGCCCTGGCGATGATGAGCCGCTCCGGCTTCTTTATGGGACTCGACACGTTCCCGCCGCGCATCATGATCGCCCTCGTAGTGCCCACGGTGGCCATCATTTTCCTCGCCATCTACAAACCGGTCGGGGAAATCCTCGATCAATTGCCGTTGACCTGGTTTGTATTGCCGCAGGTCTTTCGGGTGGTCGTGGAAATTGTGCTTTGGCAAATGGGCGAGGCCGGAAAGACCCCGATTCAGATGACCTTTGAAGGCATGAACTTCGATATCCTGGCCGGAATCACTGCGCCATTGGCCGCTTACCTCTTTTGTCGGGGACCGCGCCCCAAACTCATGGCGGCCCTGATCTGGAACATTCTGGCCCTGGGTTTACTCCTGACGATCCTGACCATCGCCATCCTGAGCATCCCCGTCATTGGTGTCCTCGAACCCGCGAATACCTTCATCGCCTGGTTCCCATTCAGCTGGTTGCCCGGATTCGTGGCCCCGTACGCCTTGTTCCTGCACATCATGTCCCTGCGGCAGATCAGGCGGCGGATGAAGATGGCTCAGAAGTAGAGGAGGGGTATGAAAATGGTGGAGAGGACCCAGAAAATAAGGGTGAGGAGGGTGCCCACGCGGAGGAAATCGAAGAATCGGTACTGCCCGGCCGAGAAGACCATGGTATTGGTTTGGTAGCCGATGGGCGTCATGAAGGAGGCGGAGGCGGCAATGCAAATGGTGATGAGAAATGGCGTGGCGTCCTGGCCGAGTTGGTTGGCCGTGGCGATGGCCACGGGGGCCATAAGGGCGGCGGTGGCGTTGTTGGACATGAGTTCGGTGAAGACGGCGGTCAATACATAGAGTCCCGACAGCACGGCGTTAGGGCCGTAGTCGTCCAGTAAATCCACCAACCTTTCCGCGACCAACTGGTCCAATCCCGAATTGTGCATGGCCACGCCCAGGGAGAGGGCTCCGGCCAATAAAAAAATGATCTTCCACGAAATGGCTTCGTAGGCATCCTTCATCGTCAGGACGCCGAGCAGGACCAGGGCCACGACCCCGGCCATGGCTCCCGTCAGCAGGTGGACGAGTCCCGTCGCGGCTCCGATGACGACCAGGCCGATGATGCCGACGACCAGCGCGAACTTGCGCTTGTCGAAGTCCGCCTCGGGATTTTCCGAGCGGATGATATAGGGCCAGCCCGGATCGTTTTCCCGCCGCTTCAATTCCTCGACAAAGTGACGTTTGACCTCGGCCAGGATCACATCGCCCGACTTTAAGGGAATGTCGTAGAGGTGTACATGTTGGATTTCGCGGCGCTGGCGGATAGCCAGGGGAACCGCCCGGAACCGGCGGCGAAAATCAATTTCCTTCAGCGTTTGTCCTTCCATGTCGGACTCGGCCGGAATCACCAGCTCCACCAAAGTGGAACTCTTGTCCCCCAAATCAGCTGTCCCCACCCGTAAGCCGTGCCGCTCCTTGACCCGGGCTGCATCCTTCAATTGTTTGATGCGGGAGGCATCGCAGCGCACCTTTAAGACGTCCCCCGCCTTCAATCGGAAGTCGCCCTGGGGCAGGTTGAAGACCGTCTGTTTGCGCTTCACCTCGATGATGTCCATTTCCAGTTCCTTCACCAAATCGGCCTCCATGATCTTTTTCCCGACCGCCTCCGCTCCGTCCAGTAATTCAATCTCGGTGAGGTAGCCCCGCATGCCGAAGCGTTCGCGGAGCCCGGGGACAAATTTGCGGTTGGGGAGGAGGCGCGGCCCGAGGATCCATAGGTACAGGACGCCCGCGAGGGCGAGGATGAGGCCGATGGGGGTGAGTTCAAACATCGAGAAGCCTTCCAATCCTTCCCGTTCGGCGATTCCACTGACCACAATGTTGGTGGAGGTGCCGACGAGGGTGCAAATACCGCCGAAGATGGAGGCAAAGGACAGGGGAATGAGGAGTTTGGCGGGGCTGAGGACGGATGAATGGGCGAGCTGGATGACGACGGGGATGAAGACGGCGACGACGGGGGTATTGTTGACGAATGCGGACAGGACGCCGATGAGCAGCATCATGGCGACGATTCCGAGGCCGTATCGGATCTGGAACAGGTTGGCGAGACGGGACGCGAAGGTCTGCATGGCCCCGGTTTTGAGGAGGGCGGCGCTGATCACAAACATGAAGGCGACGGTCAGGGTGGCCGTGTTGCTGAATCCGGAGATGCCTTCTTCCGGCGTGATGACGCCGCTCAGGACGAGGGTGACCACCGCCAACAGGGCCACCACGTCCATGCTCAACCATTCCGTGGCCAACAGGACCACAGTTCCGGCAATGACGAGGAGGGTAACGATGGCATCAGGGGTCATGGGCAGCCCATTCACATAAATGAAGGGGCAAAGATAGAATTTTTTGGTGCCGGGACGGAAAATTGTCCCGAAAGGACAACCAAAACGGGGCAAAGACAGTTATGAGGGGGAAGTTCGGGAAAAAGACCTTCCGTAGAATATAGAATCAGTCTGTTATCACTTCCCCGGATACTTTTTTGAACCGCTATTTTACCCTTGGATGGCCTCTAACGGCCAAAGATGAGAGGTGTTTGGCCTGTTTAGAAAAAGAATCGTTTCATTGGGGAAGATGCTCCTGATCAACAATGGATTTGAGTTTTGAACATATCTATCTGAAAGCCGAGGACCTGAATCAACAGTCAAGTCCGATGGAGGCTTATCAGGAACTCCGCAAAGTAATGGAGTACCCGGGCAATATGCACGGCAAGGACGCGTGGGAACGGGCCTGGTACCTCTTTGGCAATATTGCCGGGGCGTTGGGCTTTGAGAAGCTGAGTCACCTCGCCATTCGGGCTGGGGATTATCCCCACGATCCGAAGTTGCTCTACAACCTCGGGTATGAACTCATCGAAGCGCAGTTGCCGATGATTGCGGCGACGCCGCTGAACCAGGCGCACCTGATGGTGCCCGACAACGAGGCCATCCTCACGGAGTTGACCATGGCCCTCGAGAACGCGGGCATGTACGACATTGCCTACCTCAACCTGATTTCTTCGCCGGGTATCCTCGAAAAGAGTTACCTCTGCCGCTATTTGGCTGCCTTCAATGGCATCATGTCCGGCCACCTGGAGGAAATTCGGGAATTCCTGCCCGGACTTGCTTCGCCCCCCGAGGAAAACCTCTCGTTCATGCGGGAGCGCATCAGCGGCTTCCTCCAACGCGCCGACCAGATCAGGGAAGTGGCCCGACTCGATATGAAAGATCTCCGCGGCTGGCACTATGTCCTGACCGGCGGATTGTTGTTGCATTTGTCTCCCTTCGGATTTGAAAAGCCGATGCGGGGACGCTATGCCTATGTCCACGACAGTTATACTTTGATCCGGGAAGGCATCGAGAAGGTCCGCGCTGCGGTGCAGACCTGGGGTGTCGATTGGACCCGCATCGTCCATTACCCGAACCAGGAGAGTGAAATCCTCGCCCGGGCGCTGGTGACCTATTCCGGCGGCACGACCCAGGCCTGGACCCCCGACCTCGACCTCGGTCAGGCCGGACTCATCGTGGCTTACGACCTGAGCAATACTTCCAGCGAATTCCTTCAGGGCGCTTCCGAGCGGGTCGAGGGACAATGGGTCTGGAGCCACGCGCACAAGTGGACGGAGGACTTCCCCTTCACGGCGGATTTCCACACCTTCATGCACCAGGAATGCTGCCGCCCCTGGCAGAGCGGGATGCAGTCTGAGCATGGCAATGGCACGGTCTGTGAACCGTCATCGATCGGGACCGAAGAAGCGATTGCCAAAATCCTTTCGGCCGACCTGGTCGAGAATCCGGTGGACGACATGGAGGAATACCTCGCGTTTGCCCAGGCCATCGGGGTTCCGCCGATGGCAGGATGCCGCGAGAAGTACTTTCACGGCTCTCCCGTGCGGAGTTCTCGCTTTGCCTGAACGGTGTCCGTTCCCTTTCTTTTCCCCTTTTCCATTTGAATTCAACCCGAATTTTTTGTGTATTAAGTCCTATGAAGCATTGGACGATGGTACTGATCGGGCTGGGCTTCCTCTTTCAAATGGGGTGGGGGCAGCAGGATACGTTGCGGGAGAAAGGCCCGACGCAGTTCGGGGTACGCCTCGGCTATGGGTTGGAAATTCCCTCGACCAATTACTACCGGGGCGAGGAATTCTCCTTGTTTGAAGCGGGTCACCGCTTCACGTACGGCGCCTACCTCAATATTCCCCTCGATTGGAACGTAGATTTTACGCCCTTCGTCGGACTGGATCAGAATTTCTGGCCCAAGAGCCTGGGCTATGCCAATGACTGTACCCTTGACAGCTTCCCTACCTATATTTCGACGGCCGATACCGTCCCCGGCCGGAATTTTCGCTTCAACAATATCGTGGTAGAGCCGGGGTTCCGCTTCTATATTCCCCGGGCGAGCATCTTTCTCAAGTTCCAGGCCCATTTGACCTATTCCATCCGGGCCCGCGTCGAGAACTATCCCTTCGCGTGCGGACTCTCCGGACAACAAAACTGGTTGGATTATAGAAGTACTTCGCTGGCGAACCACAACCGCTTCAACCTGGGCTTTGGGACCGCGCTGGTGAAGGAAGTGACCGTGGGGGACAATACCGGTGTGATGTTTGAAGTAGGGACTCGCATCCAGCTGACGCCTTTGTTGTCGATTCAGGATGCCGATCCGAATGGTCCGTACTTTTCCCTTTTCCCCTGGAACATTTTCATCAACCTCGGCGTGTTCCGCAATTAATCTTCCCGCACAAATTTCAGGGCGCCACAGGAAATCCGGTCGGAGACCAGGCTGAGGGTGCGTTCGCGTTCGCCGTCGAAGAAGGTGAGGGCGCAGGTATTCGGAGGAATGGTGCCGAGGTCTTCGGCAAAAAGGATGAGTCGGTTATCGGCGCCGGGTTCCACTTTGATGCGGATGGGGCGCTTGCGGTTTTGGATGGTATAGTTGCGGAGGATCCACTCGCCATTGTATTTCAGGGAAATGACATCGCCATCTTCTTTGTTGGCGTCCCAGATATAAGCGACGAATTCATCGGCCTTGACCTTGACCGTCTTTTGACGGGTGATGCGACGGCCCTCGACGATGTTTTTTGGTTCCTCTTTTTCCTCGGGTTCGTTTTTCTTGATGTCCTGTTTGGGTTCCTCCACGACGACCACTTCCTTCTCCACATCCTCCTCTTTCTCCACAATATTGATCTTTTCGATGTTGAGGTTTCCACTCTCACAGCGCGTCCGTCCAACCCAGCCTTCCCACGGCCCGGTCATTTGGATCAGTTTCCCTTTGTCTTCCAGCGATAGAATCCCCTTTTTCAAACACCAGTCCCAATTGGCGAGGTGGTGGGAATCGGTGATGTGCTCCTCCCGGAAATAGAGCTTTCCCTCTTTGACGATTCCCTTGATGTCCATCTCCGCGTACAGCTGCACACTATCCGTGACGTGGATATGCGAACGTCCCGTTACGATATTGCCCCGCTGCTTCAATTCGAGCCGCAGGACATAGGAATTGAACGGCGGATCCAGGCGCTGGGACAATTTCCCCAACCATACCCCCGTAAAATCTTTCTCCACAGCGGAATCGTTTTCCTGGGCCGGGAGGAGGGAAGGGCCGGAGAATAAAATCAGGAAGGACAATAGGTAAATAGCGCGCATAGCATATAGGTTGTACTGGGACATTAAATACAATCCTAACGAAAATGAGGGACTTATATGCGGATTTTACTCCAAAATCCGATACACCTGGACGAAATCTTTGACGCGGGCGGCCTCCACCGGATTGGTCGCAATGCCTTCCTTTTTGAAATAGCTTCCGACTATAAATCCGTCGGCAATGGGGTGGAGGTGGCGGAGATTGGACGGGGTTGTGCCACTGCCGATGAGGACCGGCAGGGGAGAATTGTTTTTGACGGTGCGGAGATCGTTGACGTCGGTCTCGGCTCCGGTTCCGCTCCCGGACACAATGAGGGCGTCCACCATGGATCGCAGCGCGAGGTCCTGCGTCAATTTGTCCAGTGGTGCTTCGGCCAATGGGTAGGCATGCTTGACGGCGACGTCGGCGAAAATGAGGGTTTGGGATAAGAGGTGGCGGCGCTTGCGCAGGGTGGCAAATGCGCGCCCCTGGACGATGCCCTGGTCGGTCAGGGCGGCCCCGTTGTGGACATTGACCCGAATGAATTCGGCTCCCACGGCGGTCGCGATGGCCAGGGCGGCCTCCGCGTCGTTCCGCAAGACATTGATGCCAATCGGAATCTTCACGCGGTTGCGGATTTCCCGGGCGACTGTCGCCATCGCCGCAATGGTCTCGGCCGGCACCCGATCCGGGTAGAAGGGGAGGTCGCGGAAGTTCTCGATGATGAGGCCGTCGACGCCCTCCGCCGCAAAAATCTCGGCTTCCCGGATGGCCTGGTCGTAGACCTCCTGCACCTTGCCGTTGTAGAGGGGCGCTCCTGGCAGTGCCTGGAGGTGAATCACGGGGATGAGGGGTTTGGGGCGGGAAAAGATGTCCGAGAATTGCATGGGACAAAGGTCAAAATTCCATTGTCGAATGGCAAGTTTTTCGTGGGGGCGGGCTTTTTACGTCTGTGGCTATGTGGGTGGGTTTGCGGGGGGATGGGGGGGAGTTATCTGGGCGGTTGCTCAGCGCATGAGGCAATGCGCTGAGGGATGTGGCAGAATGCATTTGAACAGAAGGACTGTTCTACTTGCGGATGGGGCAATGCGTAAAGTCAACACCGCAGGTTCAGGCGGGGGCCTTGGCCCCCAGGCTCAGTCGGCGTTCGCCAGCACCTCCCGAAGGTCCCGTAGGAGGAGTTGGTATTCGAGCGGGCTTTGCGCGTAGGCCAGCGATTCGACCAGGTGAAGGGCCGTGGCCAGGCGTTCGCGGAGCGCGTCAGGGGTAAAAGGAGAAGTTTTCATATCATGAATCCGGTTGAGCATCACCGAAGCGACGCGAGTGAAAATTGAATTTGATGGCTGATCCCCCGCGGCTGGCAGCGGGACTTTCAGGTGAGGCGCAGACAAAAAATGCGCCGCGCAGCCAGCATTTTTTTCCAGCCGATCTTGAAAGTCCCGCCGCCCGCCGCGACCCTTGCCATCCAAATTCTAATTTTCACGAGCCGAGCGGAGGGAAGCGAAGCCGGAGCATGGGGGAAAACGAACCTTTGGCCCCGGCGCGCGCAGCAAAC
>CAWUKT010000133.1:0-11279 GCA_963923035.1 uncultured bacterium | reverse complement strand
CCACCGCCACCGCGGTTGTAACCACCACCGCCACCGCGGTTATAGCCACCACCGCCACCGCGGTTATAGCCACCTCCGCCTCCACGGTTGTAACCACCACCGCCACCGCGGTTGTAGCCACCTCCGCCGCGGTTGTATCCACCGCCGCCACGGTTGTAACCTTGGTTAGCCCGCTTCTCCGCTTCTACTTCTTCGCGGGGACGGGCTTCCTTTACTACAATGGCACTACCTTGAAATTCAGATTCGTTTAACGCATCAATTGCGGATTGACCATCTTCATCATTCATCTCAACGAAGCCATACTTTTTAGAATTACCGGTTTCCCGGTCCATAATTACTTTGGCGGTAGTTACCTCGCCAAATTCTCCAAATAGCTCTTCGAGGTCGTGGTCACGAGTGACCGGACTGAGCCTTGCTACAAAAATATTCATAATAATGTCAAAGAATAAAAAATAATAAAAGTAAAATGCCTAATACATCATTAATTAGAGGGGATGCTGTTCCTCATCCTCGGTAATAGACTGCAAGTTAATAGAAAAACCTTGAATTACACGGCAGGACAGGATTTTTTACCCCCTATAATGTACGTTACAAAAGCCTTTTTGTTGTCCTTTGGGCAAAGAAAAACGCCTCCAGCTGGTCAACCCAGCTGGAGGCGTCATAACGCTTGATTGCCAAGCCCCTTAGTCGTTCGCGATGGTGTGTTCGCGACGGACCTTGTCCTGGATGGTCATCAACGCATGGATGACCGTCTCGGGACGGGGAGGGCAACCGGGAATGTAGACATCCACAGGGAGGAAGTGGTCCACGCCCTGGGTCACACCGTAGACCCGGTGCATGCCGCCGGTGGAAGCGCAAGCGCCCATGGCGATGCACCATTTCGGGTCGGGCATCTGGTCCCAGATCCGCTTGACCGCGTGGGCCATCTTATAGGTACACCAGCCGGCGACGATCATCAGGTCGGCCTGGCGCGGCGAAAAGCGCATTACCTCGGAGCCAAAGCGAGAGACGTCGAAGCGAGGGCCGGCGAAGGCCATCATTTCAATCGCGCAGCAGGCAAGGCCCATCGGCATCGGCCACATGGCGTTGGTACGCGCCCAGTTCGTCAAGGCATCCACACTCGTGGTGAGGAATCCATTCTTGGCCAGTGCTTTTTCAAGTCCCATAGTGTATTATTTCTTTTGCTGAGTTCTCAAATAGTGTATAAAGTTCGTCGAAACCGGCTTTCCTCCTAAGCCCCGCACTCCATTCATCACCTGTCCGACGTGGTAGGTCGCATGATCAACCAGGTGAACAACGATTTCGGTCAAGCTCATCTGGTAAGTCGCGCCCTTTGAATTGGCAAAGTCGAAGCGTTGATCCGGAGCCAGCTCCGGGTCTGCGAGGCGAGACCGCCATTGCGCATTGGCTTGCTGCCAGGTTTCAAAGATCGCCGGACCTTCAAGGTTGAGTCGTGGAGGCATCGGATG
Source organism: uncultured bacterium (assembly GCA_963923035.1). Lineage (GTDB taxonomy): Bacteria > Bacteroidota > Bacteroidia > J057 > JADKCL01 > CAWUKT01. The sequence goes on along the minus strand of CAWUKT010000133.1, from coordinate 9,810 downwards.
ATTCCGGATGCGCTCGAACCAAACCTGCTCGGCCCACGCCAAATGATTCAGTAACTGTATCAAAGAACCGAAACTCCCCGTTAGTTGTTCATCCCATTTCGGCCTTTCCAGCGTTTCCATCACCGACTGAACCATCCCACAACGCCACTCATGAAAAGCCCACAGTTCCCGCAGGTAACCAGCGGGAGACTCATTTCCCATCAATCCCATTCAAGGCCTTTCTTTTTCCAGACATAAATATATCCAACAAAAAGAATCACAATGAAGACGCCCATTTCAATGAGCGGGAAGAGGGAAGAACCACCGGCCTCGGCTGACATCAGGGACAATTCCTTGAAGTTGACCGCCCAGGGATACATGAACACGACTTCGATGTCGAACAGGATGAACAACATCGCAACCATGTAGAACTTGACCGAGAAACGGTCATGGGCACTGCCGACCGGATCCATTCCGGATTCGTACACCTTCTGCTTCACCTTGTCCGGGCGCAGAGGACCGAGCAAGCTGGAAAGATTTACCAACAGCATCGCCAGGCCAATTCCCACTAGAATGATGATAAACAGGGGAATATATTCGCCAAGAGGGCCGTAGTCATTTAGTGCGTGCTCCTGAGGCAGTTCCATAAAAAAAGAAATAAGGAGTTATTCTTAATTAATACCGCAATATTATCAAACCATTCACCAAAATCCAACCCTAAAACCTCCACAGAAGGCCCTTTAGAGGACGAAAGGTGTGCGGGCATATTCACCGGATGCCCGGAGCTCCTCCCGCAAACGGCGAACCGTAGGACCCGCCTCCTCTTTCTTGGTGCCCGGAACCCCAAACTCAGTGGTGATCATCTTCACACTCACGACCCGAATCTCCTGTAAATTCAGGGCGATACGGGCTGGAATGGCCAAGGACTCCATTCCCAGGAGGCAATACCCCGTCTGCATGTCCCCGGTATAGGCGGCGGGGAATCCCGGCCCGAGGTAGGTCCGCAGCACAAAGGCCTGCAGCCGCTCGACCATGCCTTCAAAATCAGGGATGCCCACGGCGATGGGAACCACCTGTAAAAGCTGGTTCACCGGGAGCGAGTGGGCCAACTGCGCCACCGGAATATGCCCCTCCATTTCCACAAACAATTCCACACCGTAGCCATTGAGGAGGCCCGAAGGGTCCAGGCTGGAGTCGGCGAAGGGATCGGAAAGCCCATCGGTCAGGACGACGGTCGTGTCGGCCGTATGCACCACCTGCAATTGGCGTTGCTCGGTGGGCCAATCGGGATAGGGGAGGATGTCACGGTCCACCGGAGCGGGCGCGAGGGTACCCAATTGGGCATAGGCCGCAAGTCGGGCTTCCCGGGCGGCAGTTATTTGAGGGGATGGATTCGACATGGATCAGGTGGGTTGGTAAATGTCGGCGTAGAAGTTGAAAGAAGGGGGCGCATCGGTATGGAAACGCCAGCCCAGGTAGCTCAGATCGTCCAGTCCGGCCTTTTGGCAGAGGTCCTCGTAGAGGGTGGGCCGGACCGCGGGTGGTCCCATAACCTGTTGGATGGAACGGGGAGAGGCCTGGGGATAATCGATTTGGAAATGGGGATGGAGACCGTGGGGCGTAAAGGAAAAGGAGAGGAAAATAGTGCCTTCACGATCCGGGGGACATAGCTGAGGGTGGAATTGGAGGAAGGTGTTTTGGTGGGGGGGGACAATGGAAAAATGCTCGAGGATGGCCAGGATGCGGGCCACCACGGGGGCGTAGGATTCCGCAGTAATGAACTGCGAAAAGGACAGCTTATAGCTCAGTTCCTCCCCGCTCTGGTGAGCGGCCCCCACAAAATGAACGGTCTCCTTCTGAAGCACCCGGCTCAGCCAGAGAATCCGTTGCAGGCACTCCTTGTCGACGCCCTGCACGAAGAAGTCATGGAGCACCCGCCGCACGGGTGGACGGCGGCGGTAGCTGACTTCCAGCAACCGCGCAGCCCCGGCTTTCCAGCCCAACTTCAAAAACGCATTCGTATGGGCGTACCGCTCCGCCAATGCGGTCAGTTGACCGCGGTCCGCCGCCGGCACATTCCAGGCGTCGGCCCACCGATCCACCCGATCGGTGAACAATTGGCCCTGGCCCCGGAACATGAGACCCACCGGATTGCCTTTCGCCCCGGCAATCAATTCACAATACTGCTGCATCTCTCCGCCAAAATCGTCCCAGATCGCTTCCGCCTCCTGCGCAGGCACCACCGGATAATCCTGGGCCAGCCGCAACCAGGTGGTGCGGGCAATGGGCGGATTCAGATGGGCAGCGGAGGTGGTCATGGAAGTCCCTGCGTCAGCTTGGAAGATAATTTAGTAGAGGAAATCGTAATCGGCATCCGATTCGGCCTGGCGCTGGACCGGGCCGGCCACAAATTCATTGGTGAGCAGCTGGCTCACTTCCGGGTCGGCCTGGAGCTGGGCAGCATCGCTGTCTTTGACTTGCTCCATCGGGCCGGTGATACAGGAATCATCCTGTCCCCGTCCGTCGCAAGCCCGCTGCATCGTCCCCTTGGCTTCGCCAAAACTCAGGGCCGGCGGCTGGGCCGAGCGGTGCTGGACCGGACTGCGCCCCACCGAGGAGAGGAGAGACTTGTGCTGCTGCACCTGTGGCCGGTTGTCCAGGGAAGCCTGCAACTTGCGTTGGGCGACCGCCTCGGGGCGGTTGTCCACCATGAATTGAGAGGGAGACTCGAGCGTTCCCTCCGCATCAGCTCCCCGCTCCGGCGATTGGTTGACCGGGCCTTCGGAATGGGGTTGGGCAAAATTGGGCATGAAAGATTGTGGCTTTAGCTAAAATATGTCCTAAGGTTAAAGATAGACATTTTTAACCAAAATCAGGCGGAGAAATCCCCCGCCTGACGCCTTTTAAGGCCATCGAATAAAATAAGTGAACTGTTCTGACTTGGTTTCGAGGTTCAGGAGCACCACTTCCGCTGCTGCGAAATGCTTTCGGAGTGAATCGCTTCCAGGATTTTCTCCAGAAAAGCCTCGCTCAGCCCCAATTGGTTGCCCCGGGAGATCCGTTGGTTCAGCACCCGCTCCCACCGTTCCTGTTGCACAATGTCCAGCCCCATGTCCTTTTTCACACTCCCGATCTGTCGCACCACATTCATCCGCGCCGCAATCAACTCCAATAGCTGCTGGTCCTTCTGGTCGACTTCCTGCCGCAAACCTTCCAAGGGCGCCGCATCGGCCTGTTCCAATTCGTCCAACAACGCGCTCAGCTGAGCCGGATTGATTTGCTGCCGGGCATCGCTCAGGGCCAGCTCCGGCTGGACATGTGTCTCCACCATCAAACCATCGAAGCCCAATTGCCAGGCCTGGAGACTGATTTTGCCCACCAACTCCCGTCGCCCTGCAATGTGACTCGGGTCGCAGATGATCTTGAGGTCCGGCAACTCGGATTGAACCTTCAGCGGGATGTCCCAGAGCGGCTCATTGCGGAACGGACTCGCCTGGAAGGGCGTAAAGCCGCGGTGGATCAGGGTAATGTCATGGATGCCGACATTTTGCAAACGCCGCACGGCTCCTTTCCAGAGGCGTGAATCCGGACTCACCGGATTCTTCAGCATGACGGGAATGTCACTTCCCTCCAGCGCCTCGGCAATCTCTTGAACGGTAAAGGGGTTCGTGGTACTCCGGGCCCCGATCCAGACCCAATCCAGGCCCGCATCCAGCGCCGCTTTCACGTGGTCCTCGCGGGCCACCTCCGTGATCACCGCCAGCCCCAACTCGTCGCGGACCTTGCGGAGCCATTTCAGGCCTTGTTTTCCCACGCCCTCAAAACACCCAGGCTCGCTGCGGGGCTTCCAGAGGCCCGCCCGGTAAACATTGACCCGCCCGTCGCGGGCAAGCTGTTCGGCGGTTTGCATGACCTGGGTTTCGGTTTCCGCGCTGCATGGGCCGGCCACCACCAGGGGATTCTTGGTGTGATTGAGATGTTGCATGATGGATGGAATGCGTTAGAAGGTGCTGTGGTTAGAGGGTTCCGTGGACTTCGTCGCGTTGCCAGAAGTAGAAGGCATGGTGTTGGATACGTTGCGCAGCTTCGGAGTAGAGGTTGCGGGGCAAACCGGTCTCCAATTGGATGCGCCACTCACCCGTTTGGGGGTTTTGCTGGGGCGGATCGAGCAGGACGCCAGTGCGGATATACAGTTCCTCGCAGAATTTCTGGGAGGTGTATTCCCGGGTGCGCCAGCAGAGGGCGGCCTCGTGGGTGGTGGGGTCCAATTCCAGTTGGGACTCCAATGCTTTGGACAATTCGTGGGCGCCATTCAGGAGGGCTTCCGCGAAAGTGGGCCGGTCCTTGGGGAGGCGCTGGGGGCGAAGGTCAATCGGGGACCACCGATGGGGCGGTACCGGAGCGTGAGCAGGTGTTGTCTGTGAATTAAGAGACATGATTGTGAGTATGAGAGATAGAGGATGAAAAAGTCTTGGGCAAAGCCAGTACGAAGCGGGTCGCATTGGCGGTGTGGTCGGCGATGTCTCGCCGAAGGGCGTGCAAGCCCAGCTCGGCGGCGCTCCGCGCCGACCCGATGGCCGCCGCATTGAAGCTGTCGTCGAGGGATTGCATCGCCGCGCTGGTATCGCTCCACGCGACCTGCCGCAAATGGGCATGGCGTTCCAGCCAGCCCTGGCACTGCGCCAGCGCGATCGGATGGGAGCGGACTTCGAGCAGGTGATCCAAAGAACTGCCCGGCCGGACGACCAATGCGAGGTCGATGTCCAGCCACAGCTCCCGGGCCGGGTGCAATTCAGCCGCCTCCAGGCGGGCTTGGTGGAGGGCAATGGGCCCCACCACCCGGTTTTCCACCGCCACCACCACCCCCTCATCCGCCGCCACTTGCGTGAGGGCCGCGATGTCGGAGCACGGCAACAGCTCGATGCCCTCGGGGAAGAAGCGCAAGGCCGCTTGACCGTGGAAGCTGTACCGATCGCCGAGGATACGAACCCGGCGGACCTGGGGGAGATATGGAGATGGATGAGTCATAATAAAAACGGCCTCCAGTTGGAGGCCGTTCAATATCTTTTACGTACATACCTCCTTCGTTTACCGCTCGGTAAAGTAAAAGAAGTAATAAAAGGAAGTACGTGCGTTCATGTTCATATCACAATCCTAACCAATTCAGTTGGGAAACCAAAGATTTGAAGGCAAAAAATGCAAATTCCAAACAAACGGGTGTTAGGAAGTGGGGAAATGTATCAATTGCTCAGTTGATGGGGGCGGGGTGGAGGTAAATCAACAGGGAGTGGAAAGTCGGGGTCGAAGTCATCGGGGAGCGGGTTATATATAAAAGGAGAGAAGGAGTCGGGACAAGGAAAATAGCGTTGCCTTTCCACCGAATTCATTTTGTTTCCCGCTTCCCTTCCAGCCACTTCAGGAACAATTCCAGGCCCAAATGCCGCACACCCTCCGCTTGCCACCGAACCAACCCGGTCTGGAGCTGGTCCATTTCGAGGGCAAGGGCCGCCGCGTCGAGGCCCTGGAGCGTGCGCCGAAAGAACCGGAGCAACAGGCCGTCCACCTCCGTAAAGCGGTTCCGCCGCTGCAACATCCGCTCCGTATTCCGCACATTGAATTCCAGCAGGTCCATTTCCCCGAACTCAAACCACACCAATAGCTGCACCATCCGGGCAAATTCGCGGATGTCCTTGCGGATCTCGGACAGGGGTTCCATCAGGATGCTCCGCAGCCATTCCTTGGCGGCCGGGTAGCGACGGTCCAGCACCAGGGCCACCGCCAATTCATACCAGAAGGAAATCTGGTACGAGTCGGGGACCAGGCCGGGAAAGTCGCGGAACAATTGGCGGACTTCCCCTTCCAGGTCCGCCGCCTGGTCAAAGCGCTCCATTTGGATGGCTTGCTTCAATTTGAAATAGGTCTTGGCCGCCGCCGACTCCGCCTTCAGCGCATTTCCCTTCAGGGGAAGGGCTTCTAAAGCGTGGAGCGCCTCCTCGGTCCCATCGAAGGAGTTCAGCAACAGGCAGGATTCGAGAAATCCCCGGTAGGACTTCAGGGCCATGATGGGGCGGGCCTTGGTGAATGCAGGGTGGGAGTGGAACAACCCGAGCAGTTGGCGGTAATGGGCGAGCACCTGGGCCGGGTGGCCCACCATTTGTTCGCAGTGAATCAGGCATTGGGTCAGGATGAGCTGGCCCTGTACCGTCACGCCCTCCTGCTGAAGTAATTCGTGGGCGTGGCGGCCGAGGGCCTGGATATCGGATTGGACCTCCGGTTGGGTATGGTGGACCCGTTCCAGGAGCAAGTGAAATACCTGGTCGAACAGGGCCGAGGCTTCGGCCTCCAACTGCTCGGAATGGATGGCCGCCATCATTTGACGCCTCAATTCCCCGATCTCTTTCGCCCCCTGCGGCTTAAACCGGAGGAGCCGGATCTCCATTTTGAGGGCCTCCACCAGGACCATCGAGGCCCCAATGGCCAGCGCGCCCCGTTTGACCTTCCGCACTTCCCTTAGACACAGGGCCCGCAAGCCCTTCTGGTAGAGCACCTGCACATAGTCCAATTGGCGCCGCAATTGGAAGTCCACCTGGTTCTGCAAATGGAAATCACCGAGGCTTTGCAGCAGGGCATTTTTCAGGTAGGACTTGATGACGGGGAGGTTGCGGATAAATTTTTCCCCGGCAAAAAAATCCTTCAGGGCCGCTTCCTGGTAGACTTCCTGGGCATCCAAATAGCGAAAGAGCCGCATAAAACCCTTTTGCTCCGAGCCCTGGTGGTGGAGGTTGAAATAGCGCTTCTCGGTGGGATTCAGCGCTTTGATCAGGTCAAACAGGGGATCTTTCTCCACTTAGAAACCTTATTGTAGTGGGTAAAAACAGTTGATTTTGGGTTCGAGGTGAATTTAATGAATTTCCAGGAACCATATTGAAGGTAGATATTGACCTAGAGAAGTCCCGCGGTGAACTGATCTTGGGGACGTCAAATTCATCGCAACATTTTAATTACTTGTCAACCATGAAAACAAAGTCAATTACCGCATTCCTCCTGGCCCTGCTGCTGTGGGCCGGATGCGAACAGCCTGCCCAGGACTCCAATGACCAGCCGACTTACCGCAAGGCCCAACTGGTCGAAGGATTGGTCGTGACCACCAAATCAGATACCCCCAATGAGCCTCCGCAGAAGCTCTTCATCGTAATGAAGAGTTCAGTGGTCAAGGTCGACAGCGCCACCGGTGAACCCACGGACGAACTGGTCTACGGATCGGTGGAGCCCGTGATGCAATCTGACCAACAGTGTCAGGAAGTCGACGATACAGGCCGCAATTGTAAGTGGTTCGAGCCGACGCAGACCTGCGAATGCGATTGCGCGCCCAATTTTCCCTGCGAGCGTTACCTCGTCGACGGAGTCGGAACCATCCTCGTCGATCCCATCATCACCGATGACCTAAAGGCTTTGGCCGCCAACGAGTCCTTTCTCAAGCAAGTGAAACTCGAATTGGACGCCGACCTGGCCTTCCCGGAGCCCGGTCCTTTGCCTGACCTCACGGTCCGCTAAACGAATCCCTTCCCTTATTTCTCCTCCCTTCAGGGGCGTCCTGGTCACGCCCCCGGGGAACCTTTTTCCCGATCCCAACAACTATACCATGGAAAAATCCCATTCACCCAAGACGCCCACGAACCTCACTGACCACGCGCTGGACCATGCCGAAGAAGGCGGCCAAAGCATGTCCCCGCCCGCCTTCCAATTGAAGGCCTCGACCTTCGGCGCGGAGGGAGACCCCTCCGATCCGGACGGCCAGGCGCTGCCCCTCCAAATGAAAGAGGCACCCGACGCCACCGGAACCGTGATGCAAAAGATGGAAAATGCCTTCGGGGCCGATTTCAGCACGGTCCAATTGCACCCCGACTCCTCCGAAGCCACCGCGGCCGATTCCCTGGCCTTCACCCAGGGCGAACAAATTCACTTCGCCCCCGGCCAATTCAGGCCGGAAACCCAATCGGGCCAGCAACTCCTCGGCCATGAACTCGCCCACGTCGTCCAACAACGCAAGGGCGATGTCCCGGTCACCCGGGAGCACAATGGATTTGCCATCAACGACGATCCGGCCCTCGAACAGGAGGCCGATGTCCTCGGCAACAAGGCCGCGGCCGGGCAAGTCATCCAAAGCAAAAGCCCCGTCTTACAACGACAGGCCACCGGGCGCGGCCCGATTCAGCGCCAACCCATCGTCCGCCGCATCCGCCTCGAACGGAACCGCCCCGGCCAGTTGACCGTTCACCCCAGCTTCCGACTCTTTGATGGCCACGGGCACTGCATCCAGGAAGGCGGGCACAGTCGATTTGCCTCGGGGCGGACCACCATTGATGTCCAACGCGGAACCTCCGGGGTCCTCCAGCTCCGCGCCCGCATCCGGGTTGTGGAAGAGGCCGGCAACCCCAGCCGCAGTTACAATACCAGCGCCTATCAAAACTACCGCTACTCCTTTGATGAATCCGGGAACCTGGTTCTTCGGCCTTCGGGAGGCGTCCAAAGCGAGATGGCCCCGGCCAGTGGCGCTACCGAGCTGCGCTACCAGGGCGGCGTATTGGGCGCGCAGGCCGGCATCCGAATGGATTTGTGGGCCCGCTATGTGAATGAAGTCACGGCCCACCGGGAAGGAACCGAGACCCGGCGTACAGACTACAATTCGGGAACGGATACGACCACGTCGGAACACAATGCGGGGGTCAACTTAGGTGCCCGGGGACAAGGATCGGGTCGCGCCCAGAGCGGGCAATCGGCCGAAGGGGGCGGAGAAGGCGGTTCAGGTGGCGTGCAAACTGAAGAAGAGGTATCGGGAGGTCTTTCGGGGCTGTTCGGGGGCGCTTACCGGTACCGCCGCAATACGACGACCTCCGACCGGAGAGGATACGACCAAAACACGACCGACAGCGAGAGCGATACCACGACGACCAGCCGCGAATGGCGGGACACCGGGGTACACCCGGAGATCTTTGCCCAGCTCCGTCCGGTGGGCAGCCGGGTGATCGACCTGGCCGAGGTCAATATCCGGGGCGCGCGCCCGATCTATACCCATTATTTCGCGACAGGTCGGCACCGGGTCAACAACCCCGGCGCCGTTCAGGATGCGGTCCTGCGCCAGCTCTCTCGCCAGCAATTGGACGACATGGCCCACGGCCGGGCCTACCTCTCGGTCGAGGGATATGCCGATCTCCAGGGATCCGAACGCAACAATATGCGCCTGTCCGATCGCCGGGCCCGGGCGGTACGGTCGGCCCTGCGGGGATTGGGGCTGGAAGTCCGCCAGGACCGCTTCCCGGTCGAAACGGGGGTGCCAACGGGGGACCGCGGCCACGCCGAAGAAACCAACGACAACGAGAGTGCGGATCCGGAATGGCGGTCGGCTTGCGTGTACTTCCGCTACTCCGCCGACGAAGCCGCTCCATCCGAATGATTGGAGGTGCGCAGGCCAGGGGGCTGGGTTGCTGGACAGCAATCGGGCCCCCTGGCGGCTATGTTTCTGCCGCGGCAAGGGTTAGTTCTTTGGTTGCGGTACGCAATTTGACGGGGAGCCGGCTGGGATCAGTGGGCTCCCATTTGCTTTTGGGGTGGAGGGGAGTGGGGGAAGGAAATGGGAAAATTAAAAGAATGTGGGAGTATGCAAATGGATTGGATGGGTCAAAGGGGTACCTATATGGGTGGGTGAATTCGGGTTGGAGGTGGGGGGTATTCGCCTTCGAGGTGGGGAGGGGGGCCTCGAAACATATTTGTATTCGGGTCGGACCTTAATTAACTCGGCACGCACCCTAATTCACTCGGTTTTGAGCACAT
>CAWUKT010000132.1:0-11737 GCA_963923035.1 uncultured bacterium | reverse complement strand
GCGCCGCTTCAGCAGGCGCACCACCGGCGCTTTGATGCCCATGCCGGGAACGCGATCGCCGACCCCGGCCACCTGGGCTTCATAGCCCATCAGGCTGTCCAGCCGAACCCCTGCCAATGAATCGGTCAACTGGTAGAGGGTGACGGCCGATTGGGCGTCCCAGACCGAGGAACGGAAGACGCCAAAATGCAGGCCCGGTAAACGGACCGACAGGTCGAGGTCCAGGCACAAAGGAAATTCCACGCCGACAGATTGGGCGACCTGGGAAATTTGACGGACGTGGGCCTCAGAGTCGACCATTAAGCGGATCGCTTTTCCCTTTTTTATTTCCGCTCCCACGGCGGCGATGTCCTCCGGATTCCAGCAGGGATACGCCACCAACAGGTCATCCCAGCCCATTTCGCTCAGCCAGACGGCTTCGCGGGCCGTGAAACACATCAGGCCCTGAATTTGGGGATGGGCCTCGTGGATATACTCCTGGGCCCAGCGGCAGCGGACCGATTTGCTGGCGATCCGCACCTTTTTGTCCCCCGCCCGCTCGACGATGGCGGCGATGTTTTGATCCAGCTGGTCCAGGTCGAGGTATGCGAGGGGCAGTGGCTGTCCCTGGACGGCGGTTTTGTAAGCAGAATAGGAGGGGGGCATGGTCAAAAGGTATTTTTGGCGTAGGTGCGGGATTGGAGGTCCTCCGAAGTGAATTTCACCGGAGCGGCTTCTTCCCGGGCCTGGGGAAGGGCTTTTTCTTTGAGGAATTCAGTGGCCAATTGGCGGAACTTCGTTTGGAATCCGGCCAGGGTCCATTTTCCGAAAACCGTATGCCCACCTTCATAGTCCTGGCGGCCGTACTCCTGGTGGGTCGTAATGTACCCGCAGTACGCGTTGGTATAAGGTGCGAGAACGATGCGGTGGAAATGGCCGGGGGCAAGGTCCTGCACCAACTGACTTTCCAGGCGTTGGGCGGCGATGGTGGTGATCTCAGCGGGGATATTGACCAGGGCAATATTGCCGAGGCGAACGATTTGAAGCGGCAGGACTTCCGGGACCCAGGGCTTGGATTCCCGCCAGCCATTGGGGTGGAGGCGCTTCAAATAGCGGATGTTCTTGTCGATCCAGGCGGGCACGATGAAATGGCGGATGCGGCGCGTTCCAAGGATGCGGCGCTCGCCCGATTCAAACAGGATGGCTTTGGGGGCCTGAAAGCGGTATTTGTGGCGGATGGCCGTCCGGCGTGGGCCGGACCGGAAGGGGAGGGTCGCGAATTCGGTCGCCTTGACGAGACGGGACATCAAACGGGCGATGTTTCCGACCGTGGGATCCATCCCCGGCCCTTCAACCGTGCCGGTAAAGAAGGACACCCCGTGGCAGGCCCGGGCGGTTTCCATGCCTTGGGCGCCATCGGTAAAATCGGGATCGCATTCGACTTCGGAGAGATTGGTTCGGAGCAAACCAAAACCAAGTCCCCCTTCGACTTCCACTCCTTTTTCCACGGCCTCCTCGTACAAGCTCCACGCCTGTTCGAATTGCAGCCGCCCAATCTCCCGGGCACTCTCAAAGTCGTCTTCTTTGGGGCCTCGGGTCCATTTTTTCTTTTTGTCCCAAACATAGTTGGGGGTGACGTCACCCGCCGCACCCTGGGCAAAGGCACCCACGAATTTTTTCCCCGACTCCATTTCCCGCACCTTCTCTTCCATCATCTCGGCCGCATAGCCTTTGTTGTCCCAACAAATCTGGTGGTTGTCGTTGTGGACAGAAGTACTGTGCACCCCAAACCAGTTGATCGCGCCAATTTGTTCCCCGTCGGCTCCGTCGATGCGCAACAAGCGCATTTCCCGGTCCACCGCCAGATGGGTTTGGTCAGGCCCCAGGTCCTTTGCTTCGGGATTGCGGAGGTAGGCCTTGAGGGAGCGGTTGAAGGCTACGGGAACATCCTCGGGAAAATGGCCACTGTGGAAATAGAGCCGGGCCGGGCGGGTATTTTGACTTGCCTCGACAATGGCCTCAACAATTCCGGTAACGATGGCGTCCCAAACCTGGGGGACAAATCCCGGGATGGAGATATTGTACAGGCCGTAGTGGGAATAGCCACCCGGGCCGCTGTGGGTATGTTGGGCGGTGAGTACAAGATTGGTGTCGTGGACGGGAAGGTCCGGGTGCTGCCGTCGGAGCCGTTTCAGGACCGTATTGCGGATGGAGGGAGTGATGAACGCCATGTCACAAACCACGTAGACCAGCGGCAACACGGATTCCTCTTCCCGGATGAAAAATGCCCGGGCGAGCAACGGCGTCTCAATCGATTCCACCGTATTCCAGTGCATTCCATAGCCCATCATACCAGTTCCCGGATGGAAAGCAGTGATGTCGGTCGTGGCGGTTCCTACGAAAAACATGGGCGGAGGCTGAAGTGATGGAAAATGGAAAGAATACAACCTGAATTTCAAATTTCCATCCTCAAATTCCAAATCCCGAAATATGCAGAAGGGGAAACAATGGAGAAAAAGAGGGCGTCGTCGGGGTTTTTACTGCAAATCCACCCATTGGAAGGCGGAATTCTCCTTGGACTCTTCGGCGGTCGTTAGGCTGGCGATCAAACGGCTTTCATCGTCCGCGAGGACAAATTGGAGAAAGCGGGTCTGGCCTTCCGAATCCTGGATTTCCGCGGCGATGCTGTTGTCCGTGCATCCATACCCCACCAAGGCCTCGACTTTGACGTCCACATCTCGGTACGTCACGCCTTTTCCCACCAACGCAAATCCATCCTGGTCCCGCAAGACGTATCCGCCGCCCTCGTAATCGGGTGTTTCTTCAAAAGTGGCGCCAAACGGAAGGTTCTCGGGCGAATGTTGCATAGAAGAGGAATTCGGATTGCAGTTGGACAATAGAAATGCTGCTCCCAAGCAGAAGAACAGCAGGAGGGGAGAGGAAACCAAACGATTCACCGGATACAAGGATTAGTAGCCGGGGTTGTCGAAGGTAAAGGACCGACGGGCGGTATTGTAGCGGTAGGGCTGGCCTCCGAAGCGCTCGAGGTTCGGACCCATGCCATCGGCCTGGTGACGCGGGGAGCCGAGTCCGCCGAGGATGGTTTCATCGATGAAATCGACGTCCCAGAATCCGTCGTTGACGAAGAGGGTATAGTTCACGGTGCACTTGTCGCCGTTGACGATGACTTCATAGTCGATGTTGGTGCGGCCGACGTGGAAGACGGTGCCGGTCATGTCCACGGAGAAGTTTCCGGTCAGGGACGAGGTCAGGCCGCCGGTGATCCGGCGGTGACGGCGCTGGAAATCCTCCAGGGCCAGCAGCGAAGTGATGGTATTGGGACCAATGTCCACGGGCGTGCCGCCGCCGTTCATGTAGTGGCCCCAGGCCTGACGCGTGGTCTCGATGACCGGAGTAGTTTGCTGGGGAGCCGCCTGCGCGGTCGTCGCCTGCTGGCGTTGGACAGTGCCGCCCTGCTTATTGCCGCCACTCGCATCCAACGAAAATTGGCGGGGAGCTTTGGAACGTTGAGCGGTCATCTCGCCGGTGGGCGCTTTCGCCTGTACCGCGTGGGACTTATCTTTTTTCTGCTTGGTCATAGTTTCAAGGACAATTAGGAATAGACAAATGAATCGTAATGCTTTAGGGTACCAAGATACAGAAAAATGGAGGGAGGATCAATGGGAGGTGGGAAAACAAGCGGCTGGGAGTGGAAGATGTTTTCCACACGGCGGCGGGTTGGGTGGCGTTGGGAATTCCCCTTCATTGACCGAAATTTGCCCCGATGGCATTTCCCGATCCCCAACGCATTTTTGCCCCGGACCTCGACTTTGAGGCCCTGGAGGCGGAAGCCTGGCAGTACCAATTGACCCACAATCCAGTGGTGAAGCGCTTCGCCGGGCTGTTGGGGCGCACAGACTTTTTCCTGCCCATCCGATTCTTCCGCGATTTCGAAGTCAAAACCGGGGATTGGGAACCCAACCTCGTCTTCCGGAGCAGTGGGACGACCGGTCAGGTATCGTCCCGCCATTTTGTCCGCGATGCCGCGCTGTACCAGGAATCCCTCCACCGCGGATTCCGCCACTTCTACGGCGACCAATCCCCCGTCATTTTTGCCCTCCTCCCCAACTACCTGGAACGGGGCGACTCCTCCCTGGTGTATATGGTGACCGACTGGATCCGCGCTTTTGGCCAATCCGAGAGCGGCTTTTACCTCTACGACCACGATGCCCTGTACAAAGGTCTGGTGGAGGCCCTGGAACAAAATCAATCCATCTTGTTGATCGGGGTGACCTTTGCCCTGCTGGATTTTGCCGAGGCCTATCAATTGGATTTGCCGCCGGAGGTCGTGGTGATGGAGACGGGGGGAATGAAGGGAAAACGCCGGGAGATGGTGCGGGCGGAAGTCCACGCCCTGCTCCAATCGTCTTTTGGCCGGGCCCAGATCCACTCCGAATACGGAATGACCGAATTGTTGAGCCAGGGCTACGCCCTGGACGGCACCCACTTTCAATCCCCGCCGTGGATGAAAGTCGTGATCACGGACCCGTACGTACCGGGTCGCGTCCTGGCTCCCGGGCAGACCGGCCGGATCAACATCGTCGACCTGGCCAACCTGGATTCCTGTATCCGCATCCAGACCGACGACCTGGGGCGGATGGACGAGGCGGGCCGCTTTACCGTCCTCGGCCGGCTCGACCACGCCGAACTCCGGGGCTGCAACCTGATGGTGGAATAATTGTCCGCCTTTTCTGAGAACCATTTTCCAGCATCCATTCCGAAACCAAAAAAGCCGGCCCCGAGCGGAGCCGACCTTTAAATAGTTGTAATAGATCAATCATTGGTTAGAACAAAACGGTAGTGGAACAATCGTCAGTAGAAAAATATCAATGGTGCTTATCAAAAAATTGGGTTGACGATGGAACGGAGGAGCCGCCATCGACTCCTCTGAAGTGATTCAGAACCCGTTGAAAACCCGTGGAACCGGACGAGCCGACATCCCGGAGAAACCGCGAGGGAAGGGCATGAGAATAGCCATTTGCACCCATTTACAGGATGGAACAATGGAATCCGGGTACAATTGAGCTGGAACCCTTACGCAATAAGGAGTGTGATTTTCCATTCAATGACTTGGCTAATATTTGACCCTGAGAGAACGCGTTGGCATCGCCAACAAATCCATTTTGCTGTTTCCGACCCCGGAAATACAGGAATATATTTTGACCCTTCCTGCAAAGCGATCCGGAACCAGAACTTGACTAAAAATGTGTTGAATCGAATCTTAATATAGGAGTTCGGGAGGGCGGATTAAAATTTTTGTTCCGAAGAGGCCTTTTTTGTTCCGAAGCTCAAAAATCGGCCTTTAAATGTTGTGGAAGGAGGGTGCCAATAGCGGGTTGGCCCGGTGATGGAGGCCGGATCAGGGGAAGCAGGAAGAAGTGGAGATTGGATCAGCCTTTTTTGCCCTTGCCCCGGTCCAGAATGACCACGAGGAAGCAGCTCAGGACAAACGTGGCCAGCACCGACAAAATGACGATGATGCTCCGCTTCGGGCGCTCCTTGAAAGTGGGGAGGTTGGGTTCCTTGGTGATCCAGATCAGGCTGGGGTATTGCTCGATGTTGAGCTTGCGGGTCATGTACTCGCGCTGGAGGTCGCCGTAGCGCAGCTCAAGGGTGGAGAGGTAGGTCTCCATGGTTTTGACCTCGTCGTAGTACTTGGCAAAGTTGGGCTCGCTCTCCATGCGACGGGCGAGGAGGTTGGTGATGGCGTCGCCGAGGTTGTCGAGGCGGTAGATGCCGTATTCGGTCCGGAAAAAGGACAAGGAATCCAGAATGGTCTTGCGTTCCAGCTCCATCTCGAGGATGGCGCGCTCGGTGGCGGCCAGGCCTTCCTGGCGCTGGGACACGCCCTCGAAGTACTCGTTGGCGATGGCGAGGTAAGTCTTGGCAATTTCGTAGGCCAGTCCGGGATTGACATCCCAGCACTCAATCACGACGGTAGAATTACCGGAAAAGTCGATGTCGATCTTGCTGTAAAAGCTCAGGTAGAACATCTTGTCCCGCTTGTGGTCCTCCATGTCGATGCCGTAGTGCTCGTACAGGTTGAACAGGCGGGCGATGGAATCCACCACTTCGTGGGAAGTCAGGTAGTCGATCGTCCGGTCGATGTCTTCTTCTTCCGCCGCATAAAAACCCCGGTAGGCCACGCCATTTCCAAAGGTCATCGTGCTGAGAGAACTATAAGACGGGGGGACAAAAGAGGCACTGCTGCGAAACTCGTCTTGCATCTGGAGAGATACCGCGATAGAGATCACACCTGCCAGGACACAGGCGCCAATGATCCAAAATTTCCAACGCCAGAGCTTATTCAGACCCTTATTGATGTTGTAGTCGACGAAATTATCTTCCATTCGGTTTAGGCACTATTTTTTCCAGACCCAAGGGAGCCTCGTTTTGAAGTGCGTAAAATTAGAAAAATTCAATTGGAACGGAAATCCCGATTTTTTTCTCCTTCCCCATTCCCTCCTCACCGGTCGCATTGGGATGGAAATCTCCCAACTAAACCTTTATATTTACCTTCCGTTAAAACCATTAGAAAGTTAGGATTAGTCAAAATCACTACAATTATAAATGAATAAATACGCACAAGACATCTTCTATGACAATGATGGTGTCCCAACAATCAAATCGGATAGCCAATCGGCGCGGGCGTTTCTGACCCGGGTGTTTACGATCATGGCCTTTGGGCTGGGCATCACCGGTTTGGTTTCCTGGTTGTTTTTCAGCAAATGGCTCTCCGTGGAGTCCAACGCGATCTCCTATTTCGCGGGACCGCTTCCCTGGGTAGTCATGTTTGCGCCCCTCGGATTCATCCTGGTGATGAACTTCGGGCTCCGACGCATGAGTTACCTGGTGACCACCCTGGTCTTCATCGGCTTTGCGGTGATCATGGGGCTATCGCTATCGACCATATTCTTTGCCTATAGCCTCGGCACCATCTTCAATGTCTTTCTGATTACCACGAGCATCTTCGGTGCCATGGCCCTTCTCGGAGCCACCACCAAGATGGATTTGACCAAGCTCGGCACCATTCTCGGGGTCGCCCTGTTCGGAATCATCATCGCCATGGTGGTGAACTGGTTCCTGCAATCCTCCGGATTGGACTATATCATCTCGATCATTGGGGTGGTGGTCTTCAGTGGACTCACAGCCTACGAAACCCAAAAGCTCCTCCGCCTCGGCGCCGTCATCGGAACCGAAGGAGAAGCCGCCGGCAAAATGTCCGTCATGGGCGCTTTGTCCCTCTACCTGTCCTTCATCAACCTCTTCCTCTTCCTGCTCCGCATTTTCGGTGGGGACGATTGAGGAAAGTAATGGACAATAAAAAACCCGGCTTCTGCGGAGGCCGGGTTTTTTTGTGCTCGGAGCGCTTTAGAGCGACTCCAACAGGGCTTCCAGCTGTTCATTGAAGGCAGCGGGGGCTTCGACCATTGGATAGTGACCCGTTGGGCCCACGGTGCGGAGGTGGTACCCGTGGCGGCAGCGGCGCTCCAGCCCTTCGGTATGGGCGGGGGGAATCGCGCTGTTGATGAGGTGCAGGGGAAAGGGCAAGTCTTCTAGCCGTTCGGGCAAGCGCCCGAAATATTGCATGACCTGGGTCAGCACCGGAAAGGCCACCGCCGGATTGGCCGTTGCGAAATCCTGCCGAATCCGGGCCCGAACCGGTTCGGGCGTGGTCGTTTGAAACAGCCACTGGTCGGCGTACGCCGGCGCATAGCGGGGAAAGTCTTCCGCGATCCGTTGGACGGAGGCGACCATTTCCGACATCAAATCCCCGTCCATTTCCACATCCACAAACTGAAAATTGTCCACTCCGACCACCGCCTGAATCCGCTCCGGCGCGCGGATGGCCACTTCCAACATGACAGCCCCGCCCATCGAATGGCCGATCAGTACGACCTCCTTCAGGTCCAAAGCCGCCAAAAATGCCACGAAGTCCTCGGCAAATGCCTCCACGGTCCAGTCGGCCCGCTCGGCCCTAGACCCTCCGAAACCAGGCAGGTCCGGAGCGTAGACGGTATGGGAATTGGAGAAGTGGGCGAGCTGGTCCTCCCAGTACCCGGAATGGATGGACCATCCGTGCAAGAAGACAAGGGTTTTGCCGTCCTGGCCAGCTTGGAGATACTGGATTTCGACCGGCCGTTCAGCCAGCTGAATGCGGTTTGTTTCCATGACGAGGGGTGATTTATTGGACGATGCCATTCAATATCTCGGCCATCTGCCCGGTGACTCCCCGGCGGGAATAGCGCGAAATATCGCTTTGGTTTCCTTTCAGACTGCCTTGCTGGTAGGCCTCAAACAACTCCTTGATTCCGGCCTTCATTTTCTCCTTGTCCTGAAATCCACAGACCAATCCCGCATCCGATTCCTTCAGAATCCGGGCCGAATCGCCGTGGTCGGGACCGATGGCGAGGATGGGACGGCGGGAAGCCATGTACTCAAACAGCTTGCCAGGGACAACGCCCAGGACATTCGGAGTGTCGTTGAGGAGGAGCAAGAGGACCGTAGAACCCTTCTGGGCTTTGAGGACTTCCTTGTGGGGCATATAGCCCTGGAAATCGGCGCGGTCCATCAGGTTGAGCTTTTCCAGTTCGGATTTGACGCTGATGTCAGTATTGCCGATGAGGCGGATCACGAGGCGTTCGCGGAATCCGGGCAGCTCCTCGGCGAGCTCGGCGAGGGCCTGCCAGAGGACCGGAGGATTCCGATCTTTGTTCAGGGAGCCGATATGCGCAATGGAAAATTCTTCGGGATCGGGCGCCCCTTCAAATTCAAAATCAGCCGTATCAAAACCATTGGTGACGACGTGGATGCCCGGCGCGCCGAGTTCCTTGAAGTCATCCGCCCAATGCCAGCTGACCGTAGCCACTTCGTCGGCGGTTTGGAGCACTTCCCGTTCGAGGCGCCGGTGCTTTTTGTCCGCCCGGCGGGACAGCTGAAGCTGGTCGTAGAAGTCGATATTGGTCCAGGGATCGCGGAAGTCCGCGACCCACGGCAGCCCGGTGGCTTTCTTGACCCCCAATCCGATGAGGTGCATGGAATGGGGCGGGCCGGAAGAAATGACCGCGTCGACTGGGTTCTCGGCCAGGTACTGCTTCAGGAACTTGATCGAGGGTTTGATCCAATACTTGCGGGCGTCGGGAATGAAGAAATTGCCCCGAATCCACACCGACAAGCGCTGTTTGAAGCCCATTTTCTTGTTCTCGGAAATGAAACCCGAGTAGATTTTCTTGTCCTTTTTGATCCCCACCAACTTCCGATACAGGTCATACGGCTCCCAAATCGGATGTTTCACCACTTCAATCCCCTCCGGCACGTCCTTGAACAAGGATTCATCGATGCTGGGATAATCGGCGTCTTCAGCGGTATAGATGACCGGTTCCCACCCAAAATCCCGAAAATACTTGGCGTATTTCAGGTTGCGATGGACCCCGCCGCCGCCACTGGGCGGCCAGTAATAGGTGAGTATGAGGACTTTTTTCACAAGCGGAGGAATTGGATGAATGCCAATGGAGCGCCCAGCTGTTCCAAGAGGATGACTTCAGGGCCTGGTTGAAGGAGAAGTCAGGGAAACGAAACCGAGTCGAGGATCAGTCGATGGTTTCGAAACGGGTATACGGTTGCAGGGCGGCCGGGATGCGGATACTGCCGTCGGGTTGCTGGTTGTTTTCCAACAACGCGGCCATGATCCGCGGGAGGGCCAGTGCGGAGCCGTTGAGCGTATGGGCCAACAACTTCTTCTTGCCGTCCCGGTACCGCAGCTTGAGCCGGTTCGCCTGGTAGGTCTCAAAGTTCGAGACCGAAGAGACCTCCAGCCAGCGCTCCTGGGCCGCCGAATAGACTTCCAGGTCGTAGGTCTTGGCCGAGGTGAAGCTCATGTCCCCGCTGCACAGCAGCAGGATGCGGTAGGGGAGTTCCAGCTTTTCCAGCAGCCCCTGCGCATGCTTGAGCATGGCTTCCAGACGTTCGTAGCTGTGGTCCGGATGGGAAATCTCCACGATTTCCACCTTGTCAAACTGGTGGAGGCGGTTCAAGCCCCGTACGTCCTTGCCGTAGGACCCCGCCTCGCGGCGGAAGCACTGGGTATAGCCACAGTTTTGGATCGGCAATTGCTCGCCGTCCACGATGTCGCCCCGGTAAATATTCGTGATGGGCACCTCGGCCGTCGGGATCAGGTAAAGGTCATCGACAGTAACATGGTACATCTGACCCTCTTTGTCGGGCAATTGGCCCGTTCCGTAGCCCGAATCCTCGTTGATGACGAGGGGCGGTACAATTTCGCTGTACCCGGCCGCTTCGGCTTCGTCGAGGAAGAAGGCGATGAGGGCGCGGAGGAGCTTGGCGCCCTGCCGCTTGTAGACCGGGAAGCCAGCCCCGGTGATTTTGACGCCGAGTTCCCAATCGATGAGGTCTTTTTCCGTTGCCAAATCCCAATGCGGCTTGGCGCCCTCGAAGAGGGTAGGAATGTCTCCGTGGCGGGAAACTTCCAGGTTGTCCTTCTCCGATTTGCCGACCGGCACCGAGGCGTCCGGGATATTGGGGAGGGCATACAGGGCGTCCTGTACCTTGGCTTCCAGGGAGTTCAGTTCATCACTGAGTTCCTTGATAGATACTTTGATTTCCGATGTCTTGGCTTTGGCGGCCTTGCCTTCCTCATGCTTTCCTTCCCGCATCAGAGACCCGATGCTCTTGGAAATTTGGTTCATTTCGGCCTTCAGTTCTTCCTGTCGGGTGATGATTTCCCGACGCTGACGGTCCAGGTCCAACAATTCATCCACAGCACCCTGGGCATCGGGATGAAATCGGGCCTTGAGACCAGCGACAAAGGGTTCGGGGTTTTCCCTTAATTTTCGGATTTCAAGCATCTTTACGCGAATTTTCCGCTAAATAACAAAATCTGATTCAATTATTTTAGTTAAGAATATGTTTCCCGGAGGGAGGTCGGAAGGGTGTCCTAAAAAGTGGATAAAGCGGGAAATGGTTGAGTCTTTGGGGGAAAAAGCAGATAGAAATCATCTTCGTCCCCTTGTTTAATTGGTAGTCATTGTCGTTCTTTGCATCGAATTCAAATCCAAGAGCCTCTCTCGTAGGAGTTCCTTTTAAAATTGAGCAATAAACCCTAAAATTTATCGAGCCAAGTACTTAGGAACTAAAAATTCCTCTTGAATGCATAGTACAGGTGATTTTGGTAAAACGATCTCTCTCTTATGTACGATATTATCAAATTGAATGGTCTTCTTTTGGCCGAATTGAAGGAAATAGCAGAGCAGATTGGTGTGTCTGACTTTAAAAGCCTTAAGAAGCAAGACCTCATCTATAAAATACTGGAGCGTCAAAGTGAAGTGCCGGAAAGCGAATTGCCGGACCTTTCCAAATTCAAAGGCCGGGCCCGTCCAGGTCGGCGGAAGAAGGAAGACGCAGCCGAAACGGAAACTCCCGTGGTAGAAAAGGAAGCTGAAGTGGAGAAAAAAGAGGAGGTTGTTGAAGAACCCCAGGAAGAGCCGGAAGAAAAACGGGAGCCGGTCAAGGAGCGCCCGATGACGGATGAGCGTTCCGTTCCCCGTGGGCGGCGCCCCCGGCGTCCCCGCACCGGTGGTGGCAACGACCGTCCCAGTCCGGAAGAGCTGTCCCGCTCCGCGCTTGAGCGCAACCGCGGTCCCTTCCGGGAACCCCGCGAGCGCCGCGACCCGCGTGACGA
>CAWUKT010000131.1:0-11963 GCA_963923035.1 uncultured bacterium | reverse complement strand
CGGTATTGCCGTTGGAGCAGAGCAAGGTATCATCGGCAACCGTTACGACGGGCGGCGCGAAGACCGTCACCACCGTCGGCAGGGAAGTATCGGAAGGGCAGCCGTTCACCGTGATGGAGACCAAGTAGGCTCCGGTATCGGCCGGCCCGACATTGTTCAGGACCGGATTTTGCAATCCGGAGGTAAACCAATTGGGCCCGTTCCATTGGTAGCTGGCACCGGGAACCGATGCCGTCTGCAATTGAATATCATCGCCCGCACAGGCAGGGCCATCATTGCTGGCGATCGGAGTGCCGGGCGTGGGATTGATCACGACATTGACCGGTTGGCTCGGATCGGATGCGCATCCGGCGGCATTGATACAGACGACAGCCCAATTGCCGGCCAGATAGGCCGAATCACCGGCGGGAATCAAGGTCATGCCCGTCGTGGTGGTCAGCAAAGGATTGCTGAGGGTGCTGGTGCTGTTGCCACCGGGCCCGATCCACTGGTAGCTGTCGCAGCCACTGCTGGTGGTCAGCACCAGGGTATCGCCCTCGCAGAGGGGATTCTGTGAAGCCGAAATCGTAGGCGCAGCGGGGAGTGGAGACACGGCAATCGTATCGGTCGAAACAGCGGAGGTACAACCTTCAACAACCACTACTAAGGAATAGACCCCGGCATCGACGGGACTAAGTTGGATGGATGCCGGGAATTGTTGGGAGCTGGTAAACCCATTCGGTCCGGTCCAGATATAGGCATCCGCGGAGGCCGCAGTACCCAGGCTGAGGGTATCGCCTTCGCAGAAAGTCGGTCCATTGGAAAGGATACCCGGAGCGGCCGGGGTCGGATTGACCTCGACGGTCTCCACATTAGATCCCAGTGACGGACAGCCATTGACCAGGACGACCAGGGAATAATCCCCTGAATCGGACTGGCTGACCGGGTTGATGGCGTAGCCAGCGGCGGTAAGCGTATCCGGTCCCGCCGGAGTGGTCCAGAGATAGGCCACCGATGAACCACTGTAGGTTGACGAAGTCAATTGGACCGCATCGCCTTCACAGAACATCCCGCCGCCGGAGATGACCGGCGTAGCTGGCCGCGGTGCAATGGCATTGAAGGTGACTGCACCGACCACACTGCAATTGCCATTGTTGACCGTCACGGAATAGCTGCCATTGTTAAGCGGACTGGCGTTCGGGAGAATGGGACTTTGGAGATTGGAAGCGAATCCATTGGGTCCGGTCCAGCTGTAGGTATGGGTCGGGGAGCCAGCCGCCGACAAGGACAGGGTATCGCCCTCGCAATTATCAGGATTGCCGTAGACCGCGATCGGATTGGGCGGAATCGGACGGGAGATGACATCGACATTCAGAGCGTTGGAGACCTGGGACAAACAGCCGTCGACATACACCACGACCGAATAGTCGCCGCTATCGCCTAAGGCGACCGGATTGATGATCAGGGATGCGCCCGCGGTTGTATCGGATCCTCCCGCCGGGAGGTTCCAGAGATAAGCGACGCTGTCTCCCTGAAATGCCGAGGTGCTCAACTGAAGCTGATCGCCCTGGCAGAGGCTGGCCGGTCCTGTCACGACGGGCGTCGGAATGCCATTGCCAATGAACAAGGTTCCGGTTGCCGGGGCAGCGACACAGCCATTGGCGTCGGTGACCTGAACCGTGTACGGTCCGGCATCGGTGGTATCCGCATTGGGGACCACGGCGATGGAATCGGTCGAGGCAAAGCCGTTGGGCCCGCTCCAGGCAAATTGGTAAGGTCCCGAATTGCCCACCACATTCGGCACCACGAACAGATCGGTATTGCCGTTGGAGCAGAGCAAGGTATCATCGGCAACCGTTACGACGGGCGGCGCGAAGACCGTCACCACCGTCGGCAGGGAAGTATCGGAAGGGCAGCCGTTCACCGTGATGGAGACCAAGTAGGCTCCGGTATCGGCCGGCCCGACATTGTTCAGGACCGGATTTTGCAATCCGGAGGTAAACCAATTGGGCCCGTTCCATTGGTAGCTGGCACCGGGAACCGATGCCGTCTGCAATTGAATATCATCGCCCGCACAGGCAGGGCCATCATTGCTGGCGATCGGAGTGCCGGGCGTGGGATTGATCACGACATTGACCGGTTGGCTCGGATCGGATGCGCATCCGGCGGCATTGATACAGACGACAGCCCAATTGCCGGCCAGATAGGCCGAATCACCGGCGGGAATCAAGGTCATGCCCGTCGTGGTGGTCAGCAAAGGATTGCTGAGGGTGCTGGTGCTGTTTCCTCCGGGCCCGATCCACTGGTAGCTGTCACAGCCACTGCTGGTGGTCAGCACAAGGGTATCGCCCTCGCAGAGGGGATTCTGGGGAGCCGAAATCGTAGGCGCAGCGGGAGCGGGCGTAACAGTCACCGTCACAGTGTCTGCCGCCGAGCCGCATCCATTGTTCGTGACGGTCAAAATATAATCACCTGCATCAAGTGGGGATGCCGGAGAAATGGCCGGGGGATTCTGCTGGGTGCTGGAAAATCCATTGGGGCCCGTCCATTGGTAGCTGTCGGCTTGGGTAGGAGTGGTCAAGACAATGGCCTCGCCCTCGCAGATGGCGGTATCGGCCGGAACCATAGGCGCTGGTTGGAGGCTATCCACAACTACGGTGGTCGCTGCCGGATCACTTTCACAGCCATTTTGCTCTACCACCAGGAAAAAGTCAAAACTGCCATTGCTCAACGGACCTACGCTTGTGTTCTGGGCCGAAGCAATTACCGTTCCTCCACCATTGGGATTGCCGTCATACCACGTGTAGGACGCGCCAGAAATCGCATTTCCCATCAAGTTGACCGTCCCATTGAAGCAGATCGGGCCGTCATTGGTGGGAAAGGCAGTGGGAATAGGGCGAATTTCAACCAAAATCGTAGCCGGATTCGCTGAAGTGCACCCATTGCTGTCGACAACTGAGAGCGACCAGGTTCCCCCGATATAATTGGAGGAAGCAGGAGAAATGGACAATGGCACCGGGGCGGAGAATGAATTCCCGGTCGGGCTGGTCCAATTGTAGGTCGTAGCCACAGTGTTGGAGGTCAAAACGAGGGTATCTCCTTCGCAGACCGGACTGTTAGAGAAAAGGCTCGGGGAAGAAGGAGCGGGAAAAACGGAAAGGGTATCCGAAGCCGTGGTGGTACATGCTCCGTTGCTTACCGCCAGGGTATAAACCCCGGCATTACCAGGAGTGAGGTTGTTCAGGCTGAGGTTGGGCTGATTGGAACTGAATCCATTCGGTCCCGTCCATTGGTAACTGACTCCTGAGGCTCCTACAACAGACGACGAAAGTGTGGCATTGCTTCCTTCACAAAACGCTCCGCCACCACTCACCGTGACTGTCGGGCGGCGGTCCACTTCCAGCAAAGCACCCCCCGAGGGCAAGGAAGGGCATCCATTGACTGCAACCACCACTGAATAGTTCCCAGAATCCGCGGGTGTGGTCGGGTTGAGCGTCAATTGGCCGGTACTGGTGGTGTCCTGGCCTCCACCGGGAAGGGTCCAAAAGTATTGTACCGAGGTGCCATTGGCAGGGTTGATAAAAAAGGTAAAGGGATCTCCTTCGCAGACCGCCCCCCCAGCCGAGATTACCGGGGTATTGGGGGTTGAATTCACCGAAACCTGGACCGATTCTGTGCGGGAACAGCCCGCTCCGGAGGTGATTTCCACTGAGTAGGTGCCGGACAGGGCGGCTGTACTGTTGGGGATGATAGGATTCTGTTGGTTGGAAGAAAACCCATTGGGTCCGGTCCAAGCGTAGGTAAAAGGTCCTCCGGCGGGTGGATTGGCGCTGAGGAGAAGATCTTCTCCACTGCACACCGGATCGTTGTAGGTGGGCGCGAAATTGCCTGGAATCGGGTTGACCACGAGGGCAAAGGGCGCGCTGGTATCTGAGGGACAACCGTCCACCGTGACGACCACGGTGTAATTGCCCGCATCTGCGAGCGTAGCGGGATTGACCGTGAACGAATTCCCGGAAGTTCCGGGCGGTACGCCCGGCCCCGACCACGTATAGTCCACCGTGCTGCCGGCGTAGAAGCCGGTGGAAATCGTCACCGATTCCCCTTCGCAGACGGGGCTGTTGGCACTTATGGTTGGCACATTGGGTTGGATCGAAATCTCAACCAGGGTCGTCGTGACCGGACTTTGACAGCCGTTGCTGTCGGTGACCTGCACAGCATAAGTGCCGGATTGATTGGCGGTGGCATTCGGGATCACCGGATCCTGCACGTTCGCGGAAAAACCGCCGGGCCCGGTCCAGCTGAAGCTGTACGGCGCGGTGCCTCCGGCGGGATTGGCCGTCAATGTCAGGTCGGTTCCGTTGGGAGAACAGGTCATGCCGTCATTGGTCGGAGCAACCTGCGGAACCGGGGCCACTGCCAAAACATGGACCTGGGAGGTGTCAGAGACACAGCCATCGACCGTCACCACAACGAGGTAGGCCCCCGAATCCTGGGCGGTTGCAGGGCTGATGTTCAATTGGAAGCTGTTGTTGTTGATGGCATTTCCATTCGGCCCAAACCATTCATACACCACGGTCTGGCCTTGGTACTGGTTGACCGTCAACACTGCCGTTTCCCCCTCACAGACCGGCGTATTGCTGGAAATAACCGGGTCCACGGCCAGGCCATTGATCACGTTCAGGCCCGCACAATTTTCGAAGGTATAATTGTTGATTTCGCCCGGAGCGTTGGCATTTCCCGTCCGTTCAACTCCCAACTGGTTATTGGGCGGTGTCCCGAGCGCGCCCTGGTCGGCATTGTACAAGCTGTGCCAGAAAATATCTCCGCAGTTGGAGACGGTATCGCATTCGGGGATGGCATTGTCGACCTCTACCTTGAAGGTGATATTGCAATTGGTGCCGACAGGAAGGCTGTCAAGGGTTCCTGATACCAACTGGCCGGCGGCGGCGGGAGGGATCGCAAACAGGGACGGGCAGGTGGTGGTGAGGGAATTGGGGACAAAATTCAATCCGAGGGGCAGGGTGTCAGCCACGACGACATCGAAAGCGGTGGCATTGGAGGTGCCGGTATGGCTGAAGTCGAGGGTCACGAAGACTTCGTCGCCCCGTTGGACATCATTGGTGAGGAAGGTCTTGGTGATCTCAAGGTCGGCTTCGCGGACGGTCACGGGCGGCGCATTGTCTTGGGCATCGAGGGTGCCGCTGCCGTTGGGATCGTTCCAGATAAAGGAGGCCTGGTTGTTCAATGCCGTACCGTCGACATTCCCGGTTGAATTCAATACCCGAACAGTGTACCAAATGCTGATGCGCTCAGAATTGGAATTGGTGGTGTCGGCATTGGTCAGGGTGCCAAAATCCAAGGTCAGCAAGCGGTCGGGGGAAGTGGTGCTGGTCCCAACAGAATCCAGTGCTGCCGCGCCCAATACATTGGCGAAGGTTCCCTGGGAGGTGCTGAGGTTGCTGTCGGCCTGGAGGGAGTCGATCGAGACAAATGCCAGCCCGGCATCCAGTACATCCTCAAATTGGACATTGGTCACTTGCCCTTCGGGGAGGGTGACATCGACCCGGTACTGGATGAGTTCTCCTACATGCACTTCGTTCACCGCGGCCCGATAGCCGGGTAGGATGTCTACGATGGACTTGGCGACGGAAGGGAGGGCCAAGGTCGCGATGGCATTGTCCGACACCGGATTGAAAGCACTGTTTTGCCCAATCTCCGAACTCCAGATCGCCGAGGCGGTATTTTCGATTTCCTGGGCAAAAGCTGCATTGGGATCGATGATACATTGGTAGGTCACCAAGGCAATGTCTCCCGTCCCCGCATTTCCGGTCGCTTCCAACGAATCCAAAAACAAGGTATCGGTGGGTGAGGTGAACAGGCCGCCGGAGGGCGTAAACGGGAATGGGCTTCCATTTCCGCGGGTGACGCTTTGGATAATGCACGTGTCCATCCCCGCGGGCAGGACATCGGTCACCTTGACATCGTAGGCCCGTGCCCCACCATCATTCTGGACCGTCACGACGTAGGTCAGGGTATCGCTGCCGTCTACATTCGAAATGTCGGAATCGACAGGTGTGGCCGGGGCCGGATTCAAAACGCCCGCCGGATTGCTCGCGGCGGAAACTCCTTTGGTCAGGCTCAATTCAGGTGCTGCGACCTCAATCAGGGTCAGGTTTTGGTCGATCAATCCATCAACTGCGGTATTGTTCGTCTCGCCCTCCACGATATTCGAGTGAAACAGACCGTCGGCATAAGGAATGGTCGTGATGGGAATCGAGACCTCAAATTCGACGGTGGAGGGGGGCGTACCGGTGGCAATGTCACCAAAGTCCATCAACAGGGCATTGGTCGCGGGGTCGATGGTGATGAGGGGAATATTGGCTGGGGTATGGTTGGCGGTTTGGTTGATGTTGGGGCCATTCCAGACCAGCGAGAGGTCATTGACGTCGTGGATGGGCAAGGGGAAATAATCGGTGATGATGACGGCGTCGGCATCGCCGGACGGAATGTTCATGGTTATTCGGTAGGTCACCAGGTCGCCCGGATTGTATTGGGTTTGGCCGGAGGGAATGGTCTTTGCGAGCGTGACAGGCAGGATTTCAATCCGGGCATTGCAGTCGTAACTACAACCATTGGCGCCGACTTCGTCGGTGAGGTGGTAGTCGACCGTTCCCTGGTTCGTGATCTGGTCCCGCGTGAGGATCGGATCGCCCGTGGCCGCGTAGGTCTGGTTGACCTGGCACTGGTAGGTGAGGGCGCCCCCACTGCCCGGAGGCAGGTTGCCGATGGCCGTGGCCAGGAAAAAAGTAACCGTCGTCTCGCCGGTCCCCGGCGTATTCAGCTGGACCGAGGTCGCAGCAATGGGACTCCCGTTGATTTGGGCGTTGCCCAGATAGGTCAGCCCGTCGGCGACCACCACGGTCATCACGAAGGAATCGACCGCGGTGACAAAGTCTGAAACCTGGTACGACATTGAATAGTCGATCACGGCGCCCGGACTGGTCAGACTGGGAGCGGCCCCGTGTTGCAAGGTGACGTTGTAGGCTGTAACGGTATCGTTGTCGGTTTCGAGAAGCCCCTGGTCAGTGTTGAAAGTAGACACATTCACAATTTCTTCTGTGTCACAATCGGCGCTGTTGCCGATGGATTCATCGAGGGTGTCGATGACAAACGCTTCAAAGGTGACGGTCACGTCGGAGGTCCCGAGGGTGCCGGTACCACTGGGACAGGAGACCTGGATGGAGCCGCCGGGCGTGGGCGGCAAGTTGGGGCTCTGGCTGACCGTGCATCCACCGCTGGCGGTGACGGCGGTTCCCGTCCACTGGAGCGTGCCCGGAAGTACATCGTTGAAGTCGAGGTTGGTGATGGTCATTCCATCGGCAATATCGACTTCGAGCGTATAGGTAATGGGCCAGGATGGGCCCGGTGTACGGTCGTGCTTGGGGGCGTTGCTGAATTTCTCGAAGCGGTAGAGGGTCGGGACAATGGAAGCGGTATTGGACGTGCCAAAAATCGGCCCATTGGCGCCGGTGGGCGTATCCCCGAATTCAAGGACGGGGATCATCTCGATGGCTTGGGGACTGCCTACGGTCACGGTCGCGGGGTCCATGAAGAGGCAAACCTCGATGTTCAGGACGGCGCCGCCGGTGGTAATGCTTCCGACCGGTGGTTGCAAAATCACCAATTGGTGGCCAGGAGGACCGGTGACGGAATCGGCACTGGTCCCGGAACTGAGGTTGGGGTCGGCCAGGGGGGCTCCGGCGAAGGTTCCGACCACGGTGGTGGTCAGGGCGGAACCAAGGTAGGTGGCACTGTTCAGGTTGACTCCCGGCGGGAGGATCAACCTGATATAGGGACCATATCCGGCGCCAGGGCCAGAATTTTCTAGGGTAACGGGGTAACAGAATTCCTCATTGATGAAATGTTCCACAGGTGCATTTTGAACAACAACAGGGTTCTGAGACCACAAAGAAGTGCATGCTGCCCAGAAGGCAGTAATGAAAAACCAGTACTTAAACATGACCATCTACTATTTAATATAGAATATCTCCTAAAAAGACATGGGGTAACTAGGAACTGCAAATTAGGATCAAACGTAGGGTGGGCTGTAGATATTAGACCAATAAGTTGAAATCTCCCACCAATTTAGAAATCTGTTCGATATATGGCCTGATTTGCCTTTTTCTTGCATTTTGGTAAATTTTTTGTGTCTATTTTTCCGGTTGGTCAGGTGACAGTTGATAGAGAGTGGGGGAAGTTGTTCTTCTGCTTTCGATCAATTCGAGGGGCCCATTTTTTGCTTGTCTATTGTTGATCGGATTTCTCGAAAGTGAAACTGACTGGGAATGAGTGGGAAAAGCGGATTCATGCGAAAGGAAAGAGGATGCAAGAGAAAAAAAGGATCCCTGTAAAAACCATTTCTTACCCTGGGTAAAATATAAAAAACTGTTTTTGGGGAATACATCTCCTATATTTGTTCTAGTTCTGTTGTTTTGCAAAACAATCATTCTTTTGGCGTTCTTTGTTGGATGTCGCACCCATCCAATTCCGTCGATCTATATTTTACCAAGGTTG
The DNA here is from genome assembly GCA_963923035.1 of uncultured bacterium. Lineage (GTDB taxonomy): Bacteria > Bacteroidota > Bacteroidia > J057 > JADKCL01 > CAWUKT01. The sequence continues at coordinate 3,407 of CAWUKT010000131.1, read as the reverse complement.
GAACTTAAAACGTTGTACAATATCCATCCGAATTTTTCTGGTTGAGGGCTTGGTCTTTCAAATCAGGAGACTTCACCCGGGTGGTGGCCGATGGCCGCAAGTCCCGATGAACCCTATTTTTCGCTGAGGAATCCAGCCCGCTGTTGGCAATGCATGACCATGTGCCATGGCCAAGTGGATTCACTTTGCCAAAAATATGCGTTTGTGGCAGGTTGGCTTTTTTAGCCCGCTGATTGGTGTTGGCCCGTTGTCTTCATCTCCTCCCGAAACGGGAGCGAGAACGGTTTCTCATGCCCTTTGTCCAACGTTCGCACCGTCCTCCTCCAATGTGATTGGATTCAAGTCACCTTCAATTTGTTCCCCAGATTCAAACACTTACGGAGATATGAATTCCATCATCAAAAGCATTCCCCTTTTGCTTAGCCTCTGCTTTGCCTGTTTTGCTACATCCATCTATGGTCAGACAGGAGGGGCGACGATCTTGGCGAAAGCCAGGTCCGCTGCTCAAAACTCCTTTTTGGAATTTGGGCAGGCCCGGGAAGACCTGAGCGAATTGATCCTGGTCCATCGGTTTCGATCCCCCCACAACGGGGTCCACCATTTCTACTTTCAGCAGGCCCAGGGAGGATTTCCCATTCAGAACGCCTACATCGCGGTGCATTGGGATCCCAAAAGTAGCAACCACTACCTGACAAATCAGGCGGTGGCCGGAATCGAAGAGCGAATCCCCGGCGATGCCCAAGTTGGGTTCGGGTGGAGAAAACTTCTCGGAATGGTCGAGCTCGATTTTTTACCCCCGGTCAATGTGCTAAAGGTCTCACGACCAGCCCGCCATGAATATGTGTTGACGGGCGAAGGGCTTCGCCTCCCCTTGCGGCTCCTTTGGTTGGACATCGGCGCCGAAACCTACCAGCTGAGCTGGGAAGTCCTGTGTCCCGGCGGCCCTCTCCACGCGCAATACCTATATATAGATGCTCAAACCGGCCGGCGCCTCCGGACGGTTCCCCTGGGCGGGGGATTTTGCTTTGATCCTCCGAAATCCTTGGCCACCACAGCTTCACCAAGGTTGCCGGGCGCCCCGACCGTATGCGCTCCGGCCAGCAACGGGAATGCCTACCTAGCCTTTCCCTTCGGGACTGACCAGCCCCATACTGCTGCCCGGCAATCCATTCCCCTGGGCGCGCCTTCGGTGGGTTCCCCCTTCGGCTGGCACGACACCACCGGCACTCCCGGCCCCGACCATACCACGCTCTCCGGCAACAACGTCGTCATTGACAACGCCCCCGGTGCGACCCTTCCGTTTCCCGCTGCCCCACCCAACGGCGGCTCCAACCTGGATTTTAGCTATCCTTTGCCCTCCAATTCCGACGCGAGCCCCTACGTCGATGCGATCTATACCAATGTTTTCTACCAGTTGAACCGCATCCACGACATCCTTTATACCCACGGATTTACCGAGGTGGCAGGAAATTTTCAGGAGAACAATTACGGACGGGGAGCCTGGGGCCAGGACGGTGTCCATGCCTATATGCTTCCGCCGGCATTTTATGCGAGCACCACGGGGAGTTACAACGCCTTGCCGGACGGAGTCAATTTTGGGACGGGCGTGGTGGGTTTGTCAGGTTGGAACATGGTGGTGGGAGGGAGGAGGCCCCCGGTAAAGCAATTGGAAATGGAGGTGGTGGCCCCGGCATTTTTGCAACGCCGCTTTCAACTTTGGGCGAGCGATGCCCCGGCGTCTTTTCCTGCTGCTACGGTTGCTGTTCCGCTGGTCTTGGCCGGCGGAGGAGCGTATTTGCCCCCCCAGGGTTGTTTTCCACTGTCTGCCAATTCGAACTGGGCCGGAAAGGTCGTGCTGATGGAAGATGGAGGATGTCCGGACAGCGTAAAGATTCGGAATGCACAGCATGCGGGAGCGATGGGGTGCGTGGTCTGCAAAGAATCCCTGAACAGCAGCTTCTTTTATACCCAGGATTCTTTTCATTACAATTCTTTTGACACCACTGCCCTTTCCATTCCCGTGGCCTTCCTGCCTGCTTTGGAATGTCAAAAACTGATCGAAACCGCTCCGGTGGGAATTTCGGTGCGGTTCCACGAACGACGCTATCACTACGACCGGAGTACAGTGCTGGACAATGCCGTGATGATGCACGAATTGATGCACATGGTGACAGATCGGCTGGTCAATGGCGCGAACAATATCACTTGTTTTTTTCAGCATGCGGATACACGCGAAGGATGGTGCGATTGGTTGGGGCTCTGGACTTCGCTGGAAGCGACCGATCAGGGAGCAGATCCGGTGGGATATGCCAATTACTCTTTTTTTCGGAGTCCCCGCAGCAGCAGTGTCCGGGGCCAGCCGTATTCGACCCATCCTGCGATTGATTCGCGGACTTACGAAGACATCGTTTCCAATACGTTTGGTGGCAATGAATGGCAGGAGGGAGCGGTATGGGCGAGTATGCTCTGGGATGTTACCTGGGATTTGATTGCGCAGTACGGTTACGATTCCGATTTGGAGTCGGGTACTGGGGGCAATAACAGAGCCTTGCAACTGGTGTTGGATGCTTTGACGGTCCTGCCGTGTCAATCCAATTTTATCGACGCCCGTGACGCCATTTTACTTGCCGATACCCTCAATTACGGAGGCGCAAATGGAGGGCTTCTGTGGAATGCTTTTGCTGGCAGGGGATTGGGGTACAGTGCCGATACTGGGACCGTGGCCTATGATGTACCACCGGGAACCCCGTTGTCGTCCGGAGGGATTTTCCTGTCTGCCGAAGTCAATTCCCAGCATGTGAAGCTTTCCTGGGAGGCAATTGGGGAAAAGGAACTGGATTTGTGGCGGGTGGAAGAAAATGGAGAGTTCGAATGGAGGGGAAAAATAACTGTGGGTTCCGATCAATTGATAGATAGAGAAGTGGCTCCGGGGGCAACTTATACCTATTGGCTGACCTCTTCAACTACTGGCCATAATTCGAATCGGGCCACAGTCACCCTTCCAAATCACTGGAAGGCCGAAGTCTACCCGAATCCATCTTCCGGTAACTTCAACATTGTCCTGCATAAACGAACTCAAGGCCCTGTTTCGATTGATTGTTTCTCTGCCACAGGCCAAAAAGTGAGGGAATACTCGGATGAGGAACACTGGGAAGGCAGGCGAACTTATACGATTTCGTCTCTACCAGTTGGAGTCTACTTCATTCGGATCAAGTGTTGCGGAAATATCAAAACGAGGAAAGTTTTGGTTAGGTGATGCTCCCCTGATTCTGAAATCTCAATCCCGCCGCACCAGCGACAACATCACATAATCATAAGCCGCGGCCAGATTCCCATACTTCCCCTCAACCGCCCGTTTCCCCTGCATATACCCCGAAAAACCGCCCTCTCGCACCGCACCGCCCACC
>CAWUKT010000130.1:0-12478 GCA_963923035.1 uncultured bacterium | reverse complement strand
GACCTGATCCCAATCAGCTGAGATTCAGTGGGTTTTAACGGGACACGTATGGGGGCATTCCGCCTTTGAGCCCGGCGCTTCCACCTCGTAACCGGACCGTTCCGCCTCGGAGCTCGGGGCGCCCGCCTCCCAGGTGGAATTTTCCGGCAATTAGGTGGGGGAGGGAGCCTCCAAGGTCCAAGGGTCCGCCATTTAGGTCCTCCCTTCCGGTTCTGAGGTCGGCCCGCCCGCCTCGGACCTCGGCGCTCCCGCCTCCAAGGTCGAAGCCCCCGGGCTTGGAGGTGGGGGAGAGGGGGGAAACAGGTGGAGGGGAGGGCCTCGAAGGCAGGGTGACTTTGCCTTTTTTGTGGCCGTTTGCAGCCCTGAGGGTCGACCGGTCGAGCTTTTTGGTCGGCGGGCCGAGCTTTGAGGTGGAAAGCCGGACCTTTTGGGTGGACGGGCCGAGGTCGGAGGTGGAACGGCCGAGGTTTGAGGTGGAGGCGGACTCCCCCACCTTGGAGGCACCCTGGTGGGCCTCGGAGGTGGGGCTACTCCATGCCCGGTCGGGCTTTCCCAGCCGGAGGGAGCCGCTTCCGGGCCTGTGATCGGGAACCAGGAACAGAGTGGCTCCCGTCCAACCCGGAATGCCGGGCGGTAGACCCACCCGGCACCGATTCCGCAATCCTTTTCCCAAGCCCTACTTCAGGACCAGCCGCCGGGTATACCGCTGAGGGCCGGATTGGAGTGTCACCCAGTACACGCCGACCGGAAGATCGGACAGGTCCATTTCCAAGGACGCGGGCATTGGGCAGGAATCGATGACCCGGATCCCCAACCCATTCACCACCGACACCTGCCATTCTCCATTCCCTTCCGGAACCCAAAACCGAACCTTACCGGAACTGGGGTTGGGATAGATTCGAAAATCAGTGGTCCATTGCTCTTCCACCCCGACCAAACAGTTCACTTCATAGAAGGCCGTATCCCCCACGCAGAGATCGTCCGTCGTCTCCACCACCGCCAGGGTGACGCTGGCTCCGGTAACGATCACCTCCACGGTGGGAGTTCCCTGACCATTGAGCAGGGTGGCATTCCCCGCGACCGACCAATCGTAAAACGAGCCCATCGTACCGGCCACCGAGTACACCAGGGTGTCCCCACAGGTCGCCAGGCTGTCTCCCGAGATGCTGGAAGCCGCCACCCCATTCACCATCACCAGGGCCGAATCCGTCCCGGTACAGCCATTGGTATCAGTGAAGGTATAGGCCAGCGTATGGTTCCCAACGCCAGCCAGAGCCGGATCAAATGAAGCCCCCGTCACCCCGGGGCCAGTATAGGTGCCTCCCACCGGTGCGCCCCCTGCCAGGACCAAAGCAGGGTCCTGCTCACAGAACAGGGCCTGCATGGCCAATTGAACTGAGGGCGGGGCCACCACCTGAATGGATTGGGCCGCCGAGTCGGCACAGCCATTGGTGTCGGTCACCGAATAAATGAGGCCAACCAGGCCCGGGCCGGTCACCTGGGGATCAAATTGAAGGCCATTGACTCCGGGGCCGGTCAGAATTCCACCGGTGGGCAGCAACCCGGTCAAGGACACGGGCTGGGCATCGGTGCAGACGGGAGCTTGCGGCGGAAAAATGGCTTGCGGAACGGGATGCACGGTGATGGATTGCACGGCAGTATCCGCGCAGCCGTTGGAATCGGTGAAGACATATTGCAGGGGATAATTTCCCGGTCCTACGGCCGAAGGGTCAAAGGCATTGCCCGTGACGCCGTTCCCGGAAAGGGTCCCGCCAACCGGTTGGATTCCGGTCAGGTTGATCGCGGGCGCATTGTTGCAGAGAGGGGGCAGCGGGGCAAATACCACTCCCGGGGCCGGGAGCACCTCAATGTGGGTCTGAACCCAGGAGGGACAGCCGCCACTGGAATAGTTGTACTGGAGCGTGGCCATTCCCGGTCCGGCGACCGTGGGATCAAATTGGGTCCCGGTGACCCCGGGGCCCGTCCAGACGCCACCGGGAGGCACCCCGCTAGGAAGCAGAATGGGAGTCCCATTGTCGCAAAACGGCGCGAGGGACGGCAGGGTATCCGTTTGGCCGGCAACTTCCAGCACGACGGCCACCGGACTGCTTTGGCACCCGGTCCCATCCCCGAGAACCACATAAAAGGTATCGGAGGTCGCCGCAAGAATCTGGACCGTCCCGCCCGAATCCAGGAGCTGGTTCCCTGCTTCATCCCGGTACCAATAATACTGCTGCCCGGCCAGGGCGCCCGTCGCCAATAGGGTCGCAGTATCCCCTACACAGGCGGTGTCGCCGGTAGCCGTGACCACCGGCGCAATCTCGGTATTGGGCCGGGCGGTATGGACCGTGCCAGGACATCCGTTCAATTGGATCTGGTACTGGAATTCGCTGTGCAGGAAGGGATCAAAATGGGGAAAGGAGAGGTCTTCAGTGGTCGCCGAAAAGCCATTGACCCCGGTCCACAGGTAGCTGGCCCCTGGAACACCGGGACAGTCAAGGACGAGGGAATCGCCATTGCAGACCGCGCCCGACACGCAGACAGGGTTGCCTTCCTGGTGGAGCAGCTTGACCTCGGCGGCATTCAGGGCCCGCCGGTAGATGCGGAAGTCATCCACGGCCCCCTGGAAATTCGTCCCGCCATTGTCATCGCCAATCTTGGGGGTAATGCGGAAGGAGACATTCCCGGGGGCGGAGACCTGGCGGACCTCGACCCCATTTTGGTAGAGGCGGATGATTCCGCCCTCGTACGTGCCCACGAAGTGGGTCCACTCATTGATCGGAAATCCAATATCGGCCACGTTGCCATTGTTGATGCGGAAGCGGAAAGTGGTGCCATTCACCCCCATGAACAGCCCGTTGTTGATGCCAGGTGAATTGTTGAAGCCAGAATAAACGGTCTGCCAGGTGAAAGCCGTTCCTGTTCGGCGTATCCAAATGGAGATGCTCAGGGGATTGGTGGTATTGTTGATGTACTGGCTGCCGTGGTAATTGGTGAAGGTGGTCACCGAGCGGTTGTCGCATTGGAAAGCGCCCTGGGGATTGCCGAAGCGGTCCGTGGTATAAATCGGGGCACCATTGGGGCTTCCGTGGTAGCCATTGCCAGAGAAGTCGTCGAGGGTGCTGTCAAAGGTCAGGTACTGGTAGAGAAAGGTATGGATGTCCCGGTCGGCAGTGACGTCGGGGTTGGTGATGGAGAGGGCAGGGGAATTGTCGGAACAAGCCGGGTGCCGGGTGGAGATAACCCGGAGCCGGTACCCCGCTCCGGTGGCGACTTCTTCCGGGAATTCGATTGGGATGCACGCGGAAGCTGTGGCGTCGACGAACCCAAGCGTGGTCGGACTTTCGAAGCTGCCGGTGGGATCGGACAATTGGGCCACGAACCGGTTGCCGCTTTGAAATGAGCCGCCCAGAACCTGGACGCAGACGGAGTCGGATGCCCCCTTGCAAAAGGTATGGTTGGGGAAGCTGTCGACGACAAAGCGGGGAAGGGCGGCGAGTTGCGCGATCTCAGCCGGGGTGAGGGGCCGGTCCCAGAACCGCAGGTCGTTCATGGCTCCCTGCCAGAACTGGACAAGGTCATCCCGGCAACCAAAGCGGGTGAAATTGCTGGTATTGGACCCGCTAAAATTGCCCGCGGAGGTCGATTCGAGGGCGCCGTCAATATATAAGTAGAGGGAATCGGGTCCGGCCATGGTCTTGGAGACCAGGGCCAGGTGGTGCCACTGGCCATCGGCATAGGTTCCCTGGGAGGACAAGATGTTTTCGGTGCCGGTGGCTCCGAACAGGGTGCCGTAGCGGGCCTGGAGGCCCGCTGTGCCCGCCCGCCGGATGCAAAATCCGGTATTGTTCAGTTGCCCCTCCCACACCATTACCCGGAAAGCAGTCCCCAGGGTATCGTCGTCCCGAAACCAAAGGTCCACCGTGCCGTTGCGGAAGCTGGGCCCCATGAAAGAGGAATAGCCGTTCACCCGTTCCGTCCCGTCGAACTCCCCTGCATTTCCCATCACCCCAAAACTGTCGGCCGCGAACCCGGCATTGTTGAAGCTGCGGTGGTAGGAGGGGTTGGAAGCGGCATTGAAATAGTCCCCGTTCATGGGATAATACGATTTCAATCCGGCGGTGAAGTTGTACTGGGCGAGGAGGCCCTTCCCGCCTCCGGCCAAAAGCAAGACGAGCAAAATCGCGGGGCTGATCGGCTTCCAGTCTCGAATCCGGGCCAGCCTGGTAAAGGTGAATTTGTGCATGGCCCAAAGGTGCTGCCGCGGCAATTTCAGAGCGTTCAGCCATGTCGCAATTCTGTGTACAGACGTTGCAAATCGGCCCTAGGTGGGCGGAGCGATGAGTTGGCTGGGGGGATAGCCGAAATGCTCCACAAAGCAGCGACTGAAATACGACTGGCTGCTGAAGCCGGTGGCGTAGGCAATTTCGGTGACATTGCCTTGCCTTTGAGAGAGCAGTTCGTGGCCTTTTTCCAGGCGAATGGTCCGGACAAAATCCGTGGTGGATCGTCCGGCGAGTGCCTTGACCTTGCGGTGGAGTTGACTTCGACTGAGGTGCAGGTGCCGGGCCAATTCTTCGACCGTCCAATCGCTCTGGTCCAGGTGGGTGAGCGTGAACTGGATGACTTTCTGGAGAAAGGGATCGGCGTGTTGGAATTTATCGTCGAAGGAATCGCCTCCCTGTATCTGTTGCTCAAATTGCTCCCGGGCCCTTTTCAAGGTTGCCAATTTGTTCCGGACCACGAGCAGGAGTTCGGTCTCGCTGAATGGCTTGGCGAGGTAAATGTCCGCTCCTTGGGCGAGCCCTTGTTGGCGGTGGTGGGAGGAGGACTTGGCCGACAGGAGAATGACCGGGATATGGGCGAGGAGCGGATGGGATTTGATGCGGTGGGTCAATTCTACGCCGTCCATTTCCGCCATCATCACATCGGAAATGACCAAATCTGGGACCTCCTCCTGAATGCATTGGAATCCTTCCCGGCCATTGGAGGCGGTGAGGACCTGGTAACCCGCCTCCCGGCAGGCCCGCGCGATGAATTCCCGCACGTCGGGATCGTCTTCCACCACGGCAATCAAATCCCCGCCAGCTTGGGTTGTATTTCCCCCTGTTCCTCCCTCCACCGTTTTGTATTGCATCCGGGCCACAAACCGGCTGCCTTTCCCCACCTGGCTTTCTACCGTCAATTCCCCACCCAGTTGCCGGCACAATTTCCGACTCAACGCCAATCCAATTCCTGTTCCGCCATGCTGCGCATCCTTTCCCCGGTAGAACCGCTCAAAAATAGGGGCTTGCTCTTCGGCAGGAATCCCGGGACCGGTATCGGTGACCTCCACTTGAAAATGTTCCTGGGTCCAGGCGTATCCAAGTTGGATCTGCCCACCGTCAGGCGTGAACTTGAAGGCATTGGAAAGGAGGTTCCAGACCACTTTGTCGACGGCGTCCGCCGAAAACTCCACGAGGGGACGCTCGGAAGGGAGTTGGAGGTCAAAGGCAATCTTGCGTTCGCGGGCTTCCAGTTGGAACGGTTGGGCGATCCGGGCGATGAAGTCGACCGGACTGCCGACCGTGCGGGCCGGGATATACTCCCGGCGCTCCAATTTGGCGACCTCGAGCAATTGATTGACCAGGCGGAGGAGTCGGTCGGCATTGCGTTCCAGCATGTCCAGGTCTTCCCCGAGCGTGTCGGGGTGTTGGCCGGTGCGGATTCGCTCCACGGGGGCCTTCACCAGGGACAGGGGAGTCCGGAATTCATGGACAATATTGGAGAAGAAGTCGTCCTTGGCCTGTTCCAGTTGCTCGGCCGACCGCTTCCGCTGCCAGAGGATCACCAAAACGGCGATCAGCACCAGGAGGACCAATCCCCCGATGGCCACTCCCAGAACCAGGCGGTTTTCGTTGCGGGCGATCTCGAGGTCCTGTTCCTGTTCCCGGACCCGGGCTTCCTGGAGGGCGAGGTCCTTCTGGCTGCTCTGGTAGCGGGCATCGAGTTCCTGAAGGGTCTGCCTGAATCCAATTTCGGCCAGGGAATCGCCCAGGACCCGGTAGCGGTACAAATGCGTGTAGGCAGCTTCGAATTCCCCCAATTCGGCGAGGATTTCCGCGAGGGAGCCCTCCATCCGCTTTTCCAGATCGGGGTTCTGAATCTGCCTGGTCAGCGCAATACAGGCCTGGATTTGCCGGGCCGCTTCCCGGGGCCGTCCGCTGTCAAAATCGATGTTGGCGAGGTTGTTGCGGAACCGCAATTCGTCGACCGGTAGTTCCATTTCCTGGCTGAGCTTCAGCCCCCGCTCCAATTGCGGTCGGGCGGCCTCGGGTCGCCCCAGACGGATATTGAGGATGCCCAATGTGTTGAGCACGTACATGAGGCCTTTCCGGTCCTGGGTCCGTTCGTAAATCTGCTGGCCCAATTGGGTGAAGTAGAGGGCGCTGTCCAATTGCCCCAGGCGCTGATAAGCCCCGGCCTGGCCCACATAACTGCCTGCCAGTCCCACGCTGTCTCCGTGGGCGGCGCGATTTCGTCCCGCCCGGCGGTACAATTCCTGGCTGCGGCGGTAAGCGCCTTGCTCCTGGAACATCCGGCCCAGGTCAGCGGCAATATTGGCGGCCCCGACCAGGTCCTGGTCGGCCTCCAACAATGCGAGGGCATGATAATAGGCCTCCGCAGCCGAATCGGGTTCCTGTCGGGTTTCCCATAAGATTCCCCGGATCCGCCACCGCTGGGCTTCTTGGGTGGTTTGGGCCAGCAAAAGGCGGCCGTATTTGAGGATGGAATCCGGTTGGGAAGCGAGGAAATAGTAGTGGTTGAAGAGTTGGCGGGTGAGCTCTTTTTGCTCGGCAGGTTGTCGGGAGGCCAATAGTTCCTGGCGCAGGCTGTCTGCCTGCAATTGGGTAGGAGCGGCCAAGGCTACGTTTCCCAGGAAGGCCCACCCGAGCACCATCATCGTCCAGAAGATTCTCACGGAGATGTCTTTGTACTAAGGTACAAGGGTCTGGGTTCAGATGGAAGGGGGGAGATGTAGCGGGAAATGGAGGTAGAAAAAGGGAGGGGAGGGGAATAAAAAAAGAGAGACGGAGGTTGAGGGGCCTCCGTCTCCATTGTCCTATACTTTTTCCTTTGCTCTCCTAATCAGTACCGGTAGGCAATCGCGTTGATGTTCATGCCGGCGCCGACGGAGGCCAGCAGGATCAAATCGCCTTTGTTGAGTTCGTGCTCTTCGGCGCTGGTGCCTTTCCGGACCTGGTCGAGCAGGGTGGGAATGGTGGCCACGGAGCTGTTGCCGAGCATGTGGATGCTCATCGGCATGATTTTCTCGGGAATGTCGCGGGTCTTGTAGAGCCGGAACAGGCGCTTGATGATCTCGTTGTCCATCTTTTCGTTGGCCTGGTGTATGAAGACCTTCTTGACGTCGTGGATGTCGAGGCCGGCCTTGTCCAGGCAGGCTTTCATCGCGGCCGGCACCCGGGTCAGGGCAAATTCATAGATTTTGCGGCCTTTCATCTTGATATAGCGAACGGCGGGATCGGCCTCTTCGATATTGCTTTCCCCTAAAAAGAGGTAGTAGGTTTCCTTTTCGGCAAAGGTGGCGACTTCCATGCTCAGGATGCCCTCTTCCTGCTCCGATTCGACGGCTTCGACCACACAGGCGCCCGCGCCATCGGCAAAGATCATGGAGTCCCGGTCGTGGCGGTCAATGACCCGGGAGAGGGTCTCCGTGCCAATGACCAGGCAGCGCTTGGCGTGTCCCGCGCGGATGAAGGCGTGGGACTGGACGATGCCCTGGATCCAGCCGGGACAGCCAAACAGGACGTCGTAGGCCACGCAGGAAGGGTTTTGGATGCCCAGGGACTGCTTGATGCGGGAGGCGAGGCTGGGGAGGACATCGGTTTGGATGGTGCCGCTCTTGACATCGCCGAAGTTGTGCGCGACGATGATCTGGTCGAGGGTCTCCGGGTCGATGCCGGCGTCCTCCACGGCGAGCCGGGCCGCAATGGCCCCGATGTCCGAGGCGGTGACGTCTTCGTCGACGTACCGGCGCTCCTGGATGCCCGTGATGGCCTTGAACTTCTCAGCGATCTCTTCGTGGGAGGCTTCGAATGCCTGCCCGCCGGTGTCGAAGAACTTGTTCTTCGCGAAGTCCTGGTTGGTCACCCGGTTGGGGGGCACACAGCTTCCGGTGCCGGTAATCATCACATTTGTGTAAGTCATAACTGAATACTTGTTGTCTACCTTACAGTAAGTATGAAGTTAGGGGTTTTGATGGAAAGACAAAATGACATAGTACGATAAATAAGTGTGGATGCGGAGGGAGAAGGAGAAATGGCTGTTGGGGCCTTTACAAGGGCTCCCACTTGCCTCCAAATGGGCCATTTTACGGTTGGCGGTCCTCCTCCTGATTGATTTCCTTGCATCTGTGGATCCTTCCATCTTTGATTGGCGGGTGAATATACGGCGTCGGGTTTGTTTTTGCATTGTCCCATCGGCACATTTCCCCCTGTCTTTTTCCCATCAGATTTTTCATTTGTTTGCAGGTCGGCTATATTTGGAATTCCAAAGAAAGGTCCGGTCTTCAGGAGCTTGTTTCAAGCGGAGAAGACGCCCTTCAACGAGTGATTTAAATCCATTGATTGCATGACTTTAGGTAGTACCCTTATCGTTCTCGGCATCGCGTTGTTTGTCCTGTTGACTGCAGCGGCCTATGCGGTTTACGCAGAACGGAGAATTGCTTCTTTCATTCAGCAGCGGGTTGGCCCGAACCGGGTTGGTCCCTGGGGATTGTTGCAGCCGTTGGCGGACGTTATCAAACTTCTTTTGAAGGAGGACATTGTCCCTGAGAAGGGAGACAAGCTGATTCACTTTCTGTCACCGATCATCTCGGTGACGATTGCGTTTACGACCTTTGCAGTGATGCCCTTTGGCTTCAATGGCGCGAACCACATCGTCATTGCCGATGTCAACATCGGCGTGCTGTATGTCCTCGCGCTGGGTTCCATCGCGGTCTATGGTGTGACCCTTGCGGGTTGGTCCTCCAACTCGAAGTACGCCCTCCTTGGAGGTCTGCGGGCTTCGGCGCAGATGATCAGCTACGAACTGTCCATGGGACTTTCGGTCGTGAGTGTCATCGTGATGACGAACCTCCGGATGACGCCGGAAGAAGCGAACATGGGCTACCTGAGTATGACTGCCATTGTCGATTCGCAGGCCACTCTTTGGAACATGTTTACCAACCCCATCGGCTTTTTCATCTTCGTGACCTGCGCCTTTGCGGAGTCCAACCGGACGCCCTTTGACCTGGTGGAAGCGGAGCAGGAATTGGTCGGCGGATTCCACACTGAATACAGTTCCATGAAGTTTGCCACCTTCTTTGTGGCAGAATACCTCCACGTGATCGTTGCGTCGATGTTCATCACGACGCTCTTTATGGGGGGCTACCACGGCCCGCTGGAAGAGACGATTGGAGTAACTGAATGGGGATCGGGCTTGCAGACGCTGTGGAGCATCGGTTGGTTCAGCATGAAAACAATCCTCTGGATTGTAGTGTTTATCTGGATACGCTGGACACTTCCTCGATTCAAGTACAACCAGCTGATGAACATCGGCTGGAAGAGTTTTTTGCCCGTCTCGATCATCAATTTGTTGCTGGTGGCCCTCATTGGACTTCTGCTGTACCAAAGCGAAGTGCTGGGCCTTGGCGGCTGATCGATTGACATATACTGACCGACGGGCGCGTTCGTTCTGTTTTTAGAAAGAGAAAGACAATTAAATGGAATCAAATTTCTCAGATCGCGTCAAGGACGTCATTTCCTACAGTAGGGAAGAGGCGCTTCGGTTGGGGCACGATTATATTGGTCCTGAGCACCTGTTGCTGGGGCTGATTCGTGAAGGAGAAGGAAAAGCCATCAAGATTCTCGTCAATCTGGGGGTTGACCTTTCCAAACTCCGTAAATCCATCGAAAATGCGATCAAAGGGACCATCACGGTCATTAATCTAAACAACCTTCCTTTGACTCGTCAGGCCGAAAAGGTCCTGAAAATTACCTACCTCGAAGCAAAGCTCGACAACAGTACCTTGATTGGTACCGAACACCTCCTGCTTTCCATTCTGCGGGAAGACAGCAACGTTGCGGCACAGATTTTGTCTAAGTTTGGCGTAACCTACGACGTGTTCCGGTCGGAGCTCGAAGAAAAAGAAGATTATAACACACCTAAAATGGCTACCAATGAACCCCCCATGGAGTCGGATTACCCCTCGGGCAGCAGCGGAGGCGGCGAAAGCCGCAAGCGCAGCTCGAAGTCCAAGACTCCGGTCCTCGACAACTTTGGTCGGGACCTGACTGCCGCCGCAGAAGAAAACAAACTGGACCCGATTGTGGGTCGTGAAAAGGAAATAGAGCGCGTGGCGCAGATTCTGAGCCGCCGCAAGAAGAATAACCCGGTGCTGATCGGGGAGCCTGGTGTTGGTAAAACTGCCATCGCCGAAGGGCTTGCCCTCCGCATCGTTGGCCGCAAGGTCAGCCGGGTTCTGTTCAATAAGCGCATTGTCACCCTGGACATCGCCTCCCTCGTGGCTGGTACCAAGTACCGCGGTCAGTTCGAAGAGCGGATGAAGGCCGTCATGGCCGAACTGGAAAAATCTCCGGACATCATCCTGTTCATCGACGAATTGCATACCATCGTAGGTGCTGGTGGTGCGTCCGGTTCTCTGGACGCTTCGAACATCTTCAAGCCCGCCCTTTCCCGGGGCGAAATTCAATGTATCGGCGCGACCACCCTGGACGAATACCGCCAGTACATTGAAAAAGATGGCGCGCTCGAGCGTCGTTTCCAGAAGGTCATGGTCGAGCCGACCAATGTCGAGGAGACGATCCAGATCCTGAAAAATATCAAGGACAAGTACGAAGACCACCACAACGTCAACTATACCGAAGAAGCCGTTGATGCCTGTGTCTCCCTGAGCGACCGCTATATCAGCGACCGCTACTTCCCTGACAAGGCGATTGACGTCCTCGACGAGGCCGGATCCCGCGTCCACATCAACAATATTTCGGTTCCCAAGCAGATCCTGACCCTGGAAGCCAGCATCGAAGAAGTGCGGGTCACCAAGAACAAGGTGGTCAAGTCACAGAAGTACGAAGAGGCGGCCCGCCTGCGGGACCAGGAGAAGAAACTGATCGAAGAGCTGGAACGGGCGAAAATCCTCTGGGAGGAAGAAGCCAAGACCAAGCGCTATACGGTGGGCGAAGAAGATGTGGCCGACGTGGTCGCCATGATGACCGGCATTCCGGTCACCAAGGTCGCCGAAGGCGAGTCCTCCAAGCTGCTCCACATGAAGGCCGACCTCCAGGAGGTTATCATCGGGCAGGACGACGCCATCGAAAAGCTCGTCAAGGCCATCAAGCGTTCCCGCCTCGGCCTCAAGGATCCCAACAAGCCCATCGGTTCCTTCCTCTTCCTCGGCCCGACCGGGGTCGGTAAGACGGAATTGGCCAAGGCCCTCGCCCGTTACATGTTCGATTCGGAAGAAGCCCTCATCCGGGTGGACATGTCCGAATACATGGAGAAATTCACGGTCTCCCGCCTCGTGGGAGCGCCTCCCGGATACGTTGGCTACGAAGAAGGTGGTCAGTTGACCGAGAAGGTCCGTCGGAAGCCCTATTCTGTGATCTTGCTGGACGAGATCGAAAAGGCCCACCCCGATGTCTTCAACATCCTGCTCCAGGTCCTCGACGATGGTATCCTGACGGATGGCCTCGGTCGTCGCATCGACTTCAAAAACACGGTCATCATCATGACCTCGAACGTCGGTGCCCGCGAAGTCAAGGACATGGGCTCCGGAGTTGGTTTCCGCACCAGCAATAACTCCAACAATGACCGCATTCGCAGCCTGATCGAAGGCGCATTGAAGCGGGTCTTCCGCCCTGAATTCCTCAACCGGGTCGACGATGTTGTCTTCTTCCAGTCCCTGGAAAAAGAGCACATCTTCCAAATCATCGACCTCCAGTTGAAGTCCGTATTTGCCCGGATCGAAGAAAAAGGTTTCTTCGTGGCGTTGACGGAAAAAGCCAAAGAGTTCATCTCGGAGAAAGGATTTGACAAGCAGTTTGGGGCCCGTCCCTTGCAGCGTGCCATCCAGAAATACCTGGAAGATCCGATCGCCGACAAGATCCTTGAAGGCCTGAAAGAAGGCGATACCCTCGTAGCCGATTACGATGACGATACCGACAATATCATTGTCAATGTCAAAGTGGTCGAAGCCGCAGCTTCCGACGCCAGCAATGGCGCGAGTGAAGCGGCCGAGGCATCGGCCGGGTCCGAAGAAGCCAGCGCCGAAGGCGATGCTTCCGAAGCCGTAGAAGGTGAAGCCGAAAAGTAATTCGGCTCTTCAGATATTGAAAATGCCTCCCGGTTCGGGGGGCATTTTCGTTTTGTGCGCCCGGCATGGCGCGCTACTCTAGGGTTAAAGTCCCGAGCACGCCCG
>CAWUKT010000129.1:0-13065 GCA_963923035.1 uncultured bacterium | reverse complement strand
GGCAAAGTCCTCGGCGGCCTGGAGCAGGCGCGCCGCGACGCCTTTTCGCCGGGCCTCGGCGGCCACGAAGAGGTCGTTCAGGATGTAAATCCGCTGCATCGCGACCGAGCTGAAGCTCGGGTACAGCTGGGTGAATCCCATCCCGTAGCCTTCCCGGGCGTGCCACGCGAACAGGATCACCGAATCTTCGCGCTGCAAGCGTTCGGAGACGAAATCGAGGGCGGCCTGCGGGTCGCGGGGCTGCTCATAAAAGACGCGGTACGCGTCGAAGAGGGCGGCGACGTCGAGGGCATGGTCGCGGTTGGCGCGGGTAATTTGGATGTCCATGGGAGAAAGATACGGGGATTCTCAACAAGCAAAAAGCCCTACACAAACGTGCAGGGCTTTGTTTTTCTTCGAAATCTAGTGTGCCAATTAAGACCACTGGATGCTTTCAAGCATCCCGTAGGGGAGTCGAACCCCTGTTGCAAGAATGAAAATCTTGAGTCCTAACCACTAGACGAACGGGACATATTTCGAAGAACGGATTGCAAATATAGAGGGTCCGGGATTTTCAGTCAAGACCTAGCCAAAAAATAATTTCATTTTGCCCTCATTTTTTCTCGATTCCTGCAACCCTTTTCCCCGCCGCTGCATCAATGGGAGTGTATTTCGGCCCTGGCCGGTCATTTTAATCCTCAAACGCCATGTCCAAACGTCTACCATTTTTGTTGCTCGCTTGCTTCCTCTTCGCAGTTGCTCCCTCCCTGCATTCCCAAAACTTCATCCAGCAATCCTTCCACGAACCCCAAATCGGAGACCAGGTGGTGAGGGTGTACTGGGAAAACCAAACGACACCGCCTCAATTCAACGGCGCGAATTCCTCGTGGACCTACAACCTGCAACTCCATTCCCTCGCCCAGGAAGATACGGTGACCTACGTTCCGGTCCCCCTGGCCCCGCCCTCTGGATTTCCCAACAGCAATATCCTCGCCCGACACCGCTTCAAGGTGGACCAGTGGAATTACTGGCAGAACTTCGATGCGTACTTTTTGCGGGATTCCGATGGGCTGTGGTTTGAAGGATACGCCTTTGAAAACGGGGGCGCAGACAACGGACCTTCCGTCTTTTCCCAATTGGCGCCCCGACTGATCTGGCCTTTTGCGTATGGAGATACCTATGTAGATACCGTCGGGGCCGTCTTCTATGGCTTCGGAGCGTTCCGAGACACGGCCGAGACCTTTATCAATGCAGTCGGCCAGGGAACCTTGATCCTGAATGGGGCGACCTACAACAATGTCCTCTGCATTCACGACGTGGACTCCCTCGCGCCATTTTTCTTCAAACCCTACCTGCAACAGTGGTCTTTTTATACCTCCAACCGTAAGTACCCCCTCCTGACCATCCAGGAATTCACCGCGAATGACTACCTCGTCTTTACCACCGAGCAATTGGTGGCATCCATCACCGATCCCCTCCGACACCCCTTCTCCATTCATCCGAATCCAAGCCGGGAAATGGTCCACATCAAGGCAGATCGGGGTCAGGTATGGGAGGAATTGAAAGTGTACGATAGCCGGGGCCAGTTGATGACCGTTGCGAACCGTCCTCTGGCAGGTGGACAGGCCGAGATCGATGTCAGGGAATGGATTCCGGGGATTTATCTGGTCGTGATCAAAGGAAGGGATGGAAAACAGACGGTGAAGAAGCTGGTGAAACAGTGAAAAGAGGGACGGAAAATGAAAACGCAACGCCGACTTAGTGTGGAATTAACACTAAGATAATTTAAGCTGGCCGGAATTGGTTGCCTTTTAGGGAGGCTTGCTGTAAGTTTACCACATTAGAACTGGTATTTTCACCCAAAAAAAGAAACCAAGCATGGCAATTAAAGTAGGAATCAATGGTTTTGGACGGATTGGCCGACTGGTCTTCCGCATCCTCGTTGACAATCCCAATGTCGAAATTGTCAAGATCAACGATCTGACTGACAACAAGACCTTGGCGATGCTCCTGAAATACGATACGGTTCACGGCAAATTCAACGGTACGGTTGAAGCAGACGATGAGAGTATCACCGTGAATGGCCAACGGATTCTGTGCAGCGCCGAGCGCAACCCGGGAAACCTCGCCTGGGGCGATGTCGGGGCTGAAATCATTGTAGAATCCACCGGTGTATTCCGCACCCAGGAAAAGGCCAGCCTCCACCTCAAGGCCGGTGCCAAGAAGGTGATCATCTCCGCTCCGGCTTCCGGCACTGTCGATGCTACCGTTGTCCTCGGCGTCAACGATGACATCATCCAGCCCGACCACACGGTCATTTCCAACGCTTCCTGTACCACCAACTGCCTGGCTCCGATGGCCAAGGTCCTCCACGACAACTGGGGCATCGCTTCCGGTTACATGACCACCATCCACGCCTATACGGCCGACCAGAACATCCAGGACGCTCCCCACAAGAAAGACATGCGCCGGGCCCGTGCCGCCGCTGCGAATATTGTACCGACCTCTACCGGTGCCGCCAAGGCTGTCGGCCTGGTCCTCCCCGACCTGAAAGGCAAGCTCGACGGCTTTGCTACCCGGGTTCCCGTGCCGGACGGCTCGCTGACCGACCTCACCGTCATCCTCGAGAAGCCTGCCACCGCCGAGGAAATCAACGCTGCCATGAAGGCCGCCGCCGATGGCCCGATGAAAGGCATCCTGGAATACACCACTGATCCCCTCGTCTCCGCCGACATCCTCGGCAATCCCCACAGCTGCATCTTCGATTCCGAGTTGACCAAATCCAATGGCAACCTGGTCAAAGTCGTCGGCTGGTACGATAACGAGTACGGTTACAGCGCCCGTTGCGCTGAACTGGTCGAAAAGATTGGATAAGGGTCAATCCGAAAATGATCCAAGTGCAAATGTGTAAATGAATCCCCCGTGGACTTCATTTGCACATTTGCGAATTTTCACAATTCCATACTTGATTTATGAAAACTCTTCCCAACGATTTTTCCGGTCAACGGGTACTGGTGCGGGTGGATTTCAATGTGCCCATCAATGCCGATGGCGAAATCACCGATGACAAACGCATCCGGGGCGCTTTGCCGACGATCCAGCACATTCTTCAGCATGGTGGCTCGGCGGTCCTGATGTCGCACCTGGGCCGCCCGAAGGGCGAATTCAAGCCTGAAATGAGCCTGGGCCAGGTCGTGGCCCATTTGAGTGGACTGCTGGACGTCGCCGTTAAATTCGCGGGAGATTGTGTGAGTGAAGAGGCCTTTGCCGTGACGGCGGACCTGCAACCGGGTGAAGTCGTTCTGCTGGAAAACCTCCGATTTGACAAGCGGGAGAAGAAAGGCGATGTCGAATTCGCTGAGATGCTGGCCCGTCACGGGGATGTCTATGTGAACGACGCATTCGGGACCGCCCACCGGGCCCACGCCTCCACGGCAGTCATCGCCCAGTTTTTCGAGCAGAAATACGCCGGTTTTTTGATGCAGGCCGAGGTGGACAATGCAACGAAGGTCAT
This sequence comes from uncultured bacterium, assembly GCA_963923035.1. Taxonomy (GTDB): domain Bacteria; phylum Bacteroidota; class Bacteroidia; order J057; family JADKCL01; genus CAWUKT01. Next base: position 9,572 of record CAWUKT010000129.1, on the reverse strand, counting down.
GGAGAATGCCGAACGTCCCTTTACCGCCATCATGGGCGGCGCGAAGGTGTCCGACAAAATCCAGATCATCCAGCGCCTCCTCGACAAGGTCGACAACCTGCTGATTGGCGGAGGAATGGCGTATACCTTCCTCAAAGCCAAGCAATACGAAATCGGGACTTCGCTGCTGGAAAATGAAAAAGTGGCCCTGGCAGCAGCTTTGATGAAAGCTGCCCGCGCAAAAGGCGTGACGATCCTGGTGCCGGTCGACTCGGTGGCCGCCGATCGCTTCGCCGAAGATGCGGATACCGCCATCCACCGCAGCAACAGCTTCCCCGCCGACCGTATGGGCCTCGACATCGGCCCGGAAACCTTCCAGGCCTATTACCAGGTCATCAAGGAGTCCAAAACCATCCTTTGGAATGGTCCGATGGGTGTGTTCGAAATGGAGCCCTTCGCCCAGGGAACTGTGGCCGTCGCCAAGGCGCTGGCTGAAGTGACCAAGGAAGGTTGCTTTACCCTGATCGGCGGCGGTGATTCGGCCGCGGCGGTGAAGAAAGCGGGTCTGGAAAAAGAGGTTTCCTACGTCAGTACCGGGGGCGGCGCCCTATTGGAACTGCTGGAAGGAAAAGAACTTCCGGGCGTGGCGGCATTGAAATGAGTGCAAATAGAAAGAATTGATAATGGGCGGCGGTCATTTGATCGCCGCTTTTTTTGTGCTTTACTTATTCTGGAGAAGCATTCGGGACCATTTTTCTACCTCCAAAAACACAGCGCCATGCACAAAAGAGTATTCGAATTTGCCATCGCCTTCCTGGTCATTGGGTTCACCGCCTTTTTCTTCCTCTACGTCGCGCCACCCGCGGTTGAAAGTCAGGATATCCTGGGAGCGTTTGGCGCGGGCTTTGTCAATCCATTTGCCACGGGCTATTCGGTGGATGTATTGTGTTGCTGGGGGATTCTGCTGGTGTGGGTGCTGTGGGAATCGAAACGCGTCAAATATGGCTGGATTTGCGTCTTGCTGGGCGTAGTCCCCGACGTGGCGGTCGGATTGGGGGCGTATTTGTTGGTGAGGATGCGGCAATTGGAGGGGTAAAATGAACAGGCCCCGCCCATGAGCTGGTTGAAGTACCTGCTGCCCGACGAGGTCGAGGCGAAGATTGACCACTACGCCCACATTTGTTTTGCCCTGTTCACCCCCTATATTGTTCCCCCATCGCCCTGATTCCATTTCGCATTCCCCCCTTCTCAATATGGCATTCAGGTAAAATTCGACCATTTCCCCGCCCTTTTCCACCAACGAGTTCATTCCTATCCAGATTCTCTTACCTTTGCGCCCTTGATGACGAAAAAAGTGAGCGATTAGAATGGAAAATTATATCCGCAGCATCACCCAAAATCCGGGCAAGGACATCATGTCGGGCCTGACTGTGGCATTGGCGTTGGTGCCCGAGGCAGTCGCTTTCGCCTTTGTGGCCAATATCGATCCGCTGGTGGGACTGTACGGGGCCTTTATGATGGGGCTGGTGACGGCGGTGATTGGCGGTCGGCCCGGGATGATTTCGGGAGCGACTGGTGCACTGGCCGTGGTGATGGTCCATTTGGTGAAGGAGGGAAATGAAGTCGGAGACAGCCTGGCCGTGCCCATTGACAACCTGGGCTTGCAGTGGCTGTTCATCACCCTGTTATTCGTCGGCGTGATTCAAATCATGGCCGGGGTCTTGAAGCTGGGGAAATTTGTCCGCCTAATCCCCCATCCGGTCATGATGGGATTTGTAAACGGCCTGGCCATCGTGATTTTCCTGTCTCAGTTGGGTTTGTTCAAGGAAAAGGTCGGCGGAACCGAGCAATGGTTGCAGGGGATGGAATTGTGGACGATGATTGGCTTGGTGGCGCTGACGATGGGATTGATGTTCGGATTGTCCCGACTCACCAAGAAAATCCCTTCCGCGCTGGTCGCGATCATTGTCGTGGCGGCCATCGCCATCTTTGGCGGGATTGACGTCGGGACCGTCGGCTCCTTCATCCGCGATGGCGGAGGAGAAGGCCTCGCGGGCTCCCTCCCGCAGTTCCAGGCGCAATTGCCGGCGATGTTCAGCACGCTGACCGGCCACTGGGACACCATCATTTCTACGGCATTTTTGCTCGCTGCCATCGGCCTGATCGAATCGCTGATGACGCTCAACCTGGTGGACGAGCTGACCGAATCGCGGGGCAGTGGCAACCGCGAATGCGTGGCCCAAGGCAGCGCCAACCTCCTCAATGGCCTCTTCGGCGGCATGGGCGGCTGCGCGATGATTGGCCAGTCCATCATCAACGTGAATTCGGGCGGCCGGGGCCGTCTCTCCGGCATCATCGCTGCGGTGGCGCTGCTGGGCTTTATCCTGTTCGGGGCGCCCGTCATCGAACAGATCCCGCTCGCCGCGCTGGTCGGCGTCATGTTCATGGTCGTCATTGGCACCTTTGCGTGGAGTAGCTTCCGGGTCCTCAATAAGATTCCGGTCTCCGACGCCATCGTGCTGGTCGCCGTCTCCGCGATCACAGTATTTGTCGATCTGGCCATCGCCGTGATCGCGGGGGTGATCATTTCCGCGCTGGTATTTGCGTGGAAGAATGCCACCATGATCCGGGCGCGCAAGCGGTTCAAGGAAGACGGCACGAAGGTCTACGAAATCTGGGGGCCGCTGTTTTTTGGTTCCGTCCAGACCTTCAACTCCAAGTTTGATGTCCGCAACGACCCGGACAGGGTGGAAATCGATTTTATCGAGTCCAAAGTGAGCGACCATTCCGGCATTGAAGCCCTCCGTTCCATCGCCAACAAGTACCTCGACCAGGGCAAACAGATCCGGTTGACCCACCTGAGCCCCGATTGCAAGACCTTGCTTCTGAAGGCGAATCCCAAATTCGAGACGATCATCGAATCGTCCGTGGAGGACCCACGCTACTATGTGGTCACCAACAAGATGGACGCGGAGGTGGTCTAGGAATTGCATTTGGATGTTGTTTTCCAGACCCTTTTATTTCCTTTCCCCGACTCAAGCTCCACTCCATGAAGTCTTATTGGCACCGAACCAAGGAAGGGATGAACTACCACATCGACCTGCTCCGGACGCCGGGAAAGGTGATCCTGTACGAGGATTCCGGGCACTGGAAATCGGAAGTGGGGGGAAGTGTCACCTACGAAGCCTTTCTGGCGGGCGAATTTCAGGACATCGTTCAGCAACACTTTGACGCGGTGGTTTTGGAGGAGGTGATCGAAGCAGTGAAAAAGCGTCTGGAAAAGGGGGAGGAAGAAAAATAAAGGCGTTTGGCTGGCTATAATTGCCCTTCCACCAAAAAACCATTCCCTCCCGGGGTAACATTTTCTGAAATGTGGAATCAAGAACAAACACAACGTTCAACCTAAACCACATTTACCATGTCCACCCCAAGCGTAGACGCAAAATTTGACCTCCTCAAGTACATCAAAGATGGAATCACCACCGGCGGCATCGGCCTCGCCAAGGATGTCGGCTGGTCCCTCCTGAGTTTCGGCATCAAAAAAGCCGTCCACTACCAAAGTCCCGAAGAAAAATTCCAACAGGAAGTGCTCGACCAACTGAATTCGATCCAGGACAAACTGGACGTAGTGGTCAGCATGGGCAATACCATCGACACCAACGTCAAGAAGCAAACTGGTCTGATTATGACCACCCTGTACCAGAACCAGTACCAGACCATGTTCGACAACATGATTCCCTGGTTCAATTATGTGGACCTCCGCTTCGAGAAGCTGCAAAAGCTGGTCAAGGCCGGCACCGGAAAAGAAGGCATCAACATGAAATCGGTCCTGACGGACATCCAGTCCCTGTACAATGACCGGGATGACCTGGAGGAGAAGATCCGCAACATTGAGTCGTATATGGGCCAGCATTTGCAGGGGACCTTTACCAGCAACCTGCTGGAACAGTTCACGGATTACTGCGTCGCCACCGTCGAAACCAAGGGCCGCGGCGATGCGGAGATGCTCGCCGGCTCCATCCTCCTCCAATTCATGCAGATCGTCAACGAACTCTACAAGGGCTATACCGTACTGCTCAACCTCCAAATGTTCGAAGACGAGGCCCCGAAATACTTCCCGAACTATTCGCCGGACGGGGGCTGGGACGACAAAGACTCCTCGGAAAGGTCCATTTCCTTTATCAAGGCCAAGGTGACCAATATCCTCACCCCGATGGTCGAGAACTTGCAGCAATGCACCCTCCGCCTGGTCATGAGCACCTACAATCCCGAAGTCCAGCAACTGCACCCCGACTTCATCTCGGACGGCGAACTGGAAAACATTACCCGGCGCATGTCCCTGGCTTCCTGGCTCGTCACGAACCTCGATTCGGACAAGAGCCCGCTGATGGGACAGCTCCTTTCGACCTACAGCTTTCTTCGGCTCCGAAATGGCGGCCATCTGCATCCCCAGGGCGGTTATGCCGCCAGTGACGGCACTCCCCTGAACTTCCCCGACAAGTACAACGGCCAACTGATGCCTTATTTCTACAAGTGCATGGACCTCGTGGATGGCGTGGGCAATACTACCATCACGCCGTTTGAGCTGAGCAATATTGAGGTGCAACAGTACCAATGGGACTGGATTGGGGAGCAACCAAAAAGCGGCTCGACGGTCGACATGGGATTGGGGATCACTGCCAAAGCCGGCTGGTATAACGGCCAGACCCTGGCACCCGTCACCGATCCCGACAATTTCAAAGGCGACGAATTGGTCTGGATGGGGCATTTTTCCTCTGCCTCCGCCCTCACCCGCAACGATTTCTGGCCCAATACCAACCACGCCTGGGGCTCCGATACCAGCGAATTTTTCTCGTCCTCCAGCGGCCGGATTCAGGACTTCGCCAAGACGCCCGTCGTCACCGTCGATTTTGACTCCACCCCGCACAAGTTTGACGTGGTGCTGAAAATGAAGAGCTACGCCCATACCGATCCGTACAGCGATAGCCTCCTGGCGTGGCGCAATGTGGATTATGCCAGCCAGCAACTCTTTTCCAATTGGTCGGATTTCAATCAGGTTTCGGACAAATGTGTGGTCGTGGTGGACGGAACCTACGATGTGTACATCACCAAGAAGGACGGCACGCTGGGCACCCAGCGCCAGCCCACGAAGATCAAACTGTACTTCTCGACCAGCTACCCCTCGGGCGAGTACCACAATGCTACGGTCAAGCGCCCTGACGATTCCGAGTTGTTCTACCGGAAGCACGACAACGACGGCGGCAAGCTCGACCTGTCGGACCAGTCGCTCTCGCTCTGGGATTCCAACAACAAAGGCGACGAGCGTCCCAGCGACGGGGCGACCCAGGCCTACCTCGACATGATCCCCAATTCCCGGATCAAATTTGATTGGAAGATCAAGTTCACCGCCGATTCCAACTGGTTTGCGGATGTCTCGCACGACGCGACGGCGGAGTGCCACCTCCGCCTGGCCCACTTCCGTCCCGCCTGGCGGGTGCCGAAGCTGACGGATGCGACGTGAGCCCAGTCGGCAGGGTTCAATGGCGACTCCGGAATGGTCCGGGGTCGCCATTTCTTTTTCAATCCCCTCGGCCCACGAGGGGGGTAAAATTTGATTTGTTCGTTGTTATATTGAAATCTCCATTTGAGTGATGCGGAAAGGGGAGGGAAACCCCACCTACCCATTGCTCCATCAACCAACGATCCACCTGCGCCTGTATGAAAACCTACGTCCTGGCACTTTTTTTTCTCCTCCTCCAAGTCCCCCTGCTCGCCCAGGAATCGGGCCCGGCGATCCCCATCAACATCGGCTATTACAGTGCCTTTGGCATCCAACCGGGGCTCAAGGTGGGCACCGAGTGGGTCCTTCTGGAATGGAACCGGGGCGAAGAGGGAGACAATAAATATGCTGAATTGTACGCCAGTCCGCAGATTGGGGCCTTTTTCCGGCCCCTGAACAATACCAATGGCGTGCTCAATGCCGACATTGGGTACCGGTGGGGGAACCGCGATCGGCGGTTTTATACCGCGCCGTCCATTGGGCTGGGCTATCTGATGTCGAGCCAGATCCTGAGCCGCCAGATTGATTTGGGGACCGGGGCCGTAGTGGAGAAAAACCGGGAACTCCGGCATTATTTCTTGCCGACGATCAATATGGAGCTGGGCAAGGCGGGCCAAGATCGGTGGGGATGGTTTGTGAAGGGGTCTTTTGGCCGAAAATTGGCCCCTGGGCGGGAAGGCGAGGCCTTTTTAGCCCTTGAATTGGGCGTACGACTGCTGATTCAAAAATAACGACACGTTGATTTCCACCTCGAACGACTGAACAAGGGTAAAATGAACAGAAAAGAATTTCTCAAGAATGCGGCGGCCCTGGGAATCGGGGTTCCTTTCCTCTCCCTGCTCCTCAATTCCTGCGAGAAGGAGGCCGACTTGTTCCCGAGCTATTCGGGAGACTTTTCCGGCAAGGTATTGATCATCGGAGCCGGGGCTGCCGGACTCACGGCGGCCTACGTCTTGAACCGGTACAATATTGAGGTGGAGGTCATCGAGGCGTCTTCGGTATACGGGGGCCGGGTCAAACGAAACACCGGATTGGCCGACTTTCCCATCGACCTGGGCGCGGAATGGATCCACGAAGCGCCGAGCGTCCTGGCCCGGCTCATCAGCGATGAATCGACTTCCGGATCGATCGAAACCATCACGTACAGCCCCGATACGATCTATACCTGGAGCGATGGCAACCTGACCAAACTCAACCTCGGCTCCAACTTCTACAGCGAGTACAAATTCAAGGACACCACCTGGTACGGTTTTTTCGAAAACTATATCGCACCGACAATTGCCGACAAGATCATTTACAACAGCCCGGTCACGGAAATCGACTACTCGGGTGCGGGGGTGGTGGTGCGGAATGCGAATGGAGATACGTTCGAGGGAGATCGGGTGCTGGTGACGGTCCCCATTACCATTTTACAAAACAACAGCATCCAATTCACCCCGGCCTTTTCCGCGGAAAGGATCGCTGCGATCAACAACGTCGATATGCCCGACGGCCTCAAGGTCTTCATCGAGTTCTCGGAGAAGTTCTACCCCGATATTTTGTACTTCGGGAATCCGGTGGCGGGAAATTCGGACAGTGAGGAAATCTATTACGATGCGGCTTTTCTAAAGGAATCGAGCAAACATGTTCTGGGGCTGTTCACCGTCGGGAGCAAGGCATCGGCCTATACCGATCTCGGCAGCGAAGCGGAGATCATGGCGAAAGTCATGGGAGACCTGGACACGATTTTTGAGGGAAAGGCCAGCCAGCACTATGTCCAGCACGTCGTCCAAAATTGGAGGGCCGAGCCTTATGTGCAAGGCTCCTACGGCATCACCTACACGGGTTCGCGGGATGAAATTGTCAGTGCGCTGAATGCACCGCTCGACAACAAGGTCTTTTTTGCGGGCGAGGTCCATTCCGTCGACAATTGGTCGACGGTTCCGGGTGCGGCGGAATCTGCCTACGCGGCGGTGGAATTGATCTTGAAGTGATGAAAAAAGGCAATCAGGACTCGGGAAAAGAGGGAACGGGCGCCCAATAAAGCACCGGTTCTTTCGTTTTCGGTCCCCGCTTTACGTGATCCGCATCCATGAAGCGGTCTTTGTCGGCATCGTAAAACATCGCAAATACCAGGATTCCATTGGTGACGCTGCTCAAAAATGCGCCGAGGACATAGGCCCGGTCTTCGGGCCGCCGATCGGCAACCGGAATCCATTCAATGACTGACGTTTTCATCGTTTCTATTTGTCGGAGAAGTCCATTGTTCTTGTTCCCGCCCATCAATCCGTCACAATCACCATGACATCCGGATTTTCCTTCGTCACCGCCTTGCTGACCGACTGGTCAAGGCCAATCCAAACCCGTTCCAGGGCAGGCAACTCGATGATGCTATCGGGGATTTTCCGAAACTTATTCTCGTGCAGTTCCAAGGCGTTCAGGCTCGTCATCCGGGACCAATCTTCCGGGATTTCCTCGATCTGGTTGTGGCTGATGTGGAGTTCTTCCAATTGGGACAATTCCAACAGGCCATCGGGGATGCTGGTCAGGGCATTGGAATAGGTGCTGAGGCGCTGAAGCTGTTTCAGGGTTCCGATGTCTTCGGGGAGGGCCGGAATTTGGTTGTTGTTGAGTTCCAAAATCTCCAGACGGGGCAGTCCGGCAATGGATGCAGGGAATTCCACCAATTGGTTTTCACTCAAATCAAGGTCTTTCAGGCCGGCCGATTGCATGAGCGAGGCGGGCAGCCGTTGCAATTCATTCTCTTCCAGCTCCACAATCTCCAATTTTTGCAGGCGCTCCCAACCCTCCGGAAGCGCAGCCAGGTCATTGTGCGAAATCAACAACTCGCGCAGACTGGTCATTTGGGTGATCCCTTCCGGTAGGCTTTGAAGATCGCACCAGCCGGCGTTGAGGTAATCCATGGTTTGCAATTGGCCGATGCTCTCGGGCAACTGGGCCAATTCTTTGTTGCTGCGGACATTCAGGTATTCCAGCTGCTTACATTTCCCCAGGGATTCCGGGAGCGACTTCAGCTTGTTGTCGGACAAATGCAGACTTTTCAGCTGCTTCAACTGACCGATGCCTTCGGGAAGAGAGGTCAAATCATTGCGGCCCAGGTTGAGCTGTTCCAGTTTTTTCAGGTTCACGATGGAAGCCGGGACCGAAGTGAGGTCAGTCTCCTCGATGACCAAAGATTTCAGGCTGAGGAGGCGGGAAAAATCGTCGTCCAAAACCTTCGACGGCTTGTACAGATTCAGCGATTCCAAGCGCGTCAATTCAAATGCGTTCTTCAGGACTCCACGTGGCGCCCAGCCCAAGTTCAATTCCTTCAATTGGCTCAGATTTCCCAATCCTTTTAACTGAAAATCCGGCTTGGGATCGATGTGAAAATTGATCGTCAACCTTTCAAGCTGGGGAAAATTGGAAAAATCAAGTTCTTCCAACACCTTCATTTCCCGCTCCCCATACACCGACAAGTTCAAATTCTCCAGCCCTTGCAAGGCCGCTATTTCCGGCACGGGCTGGTTCGTCTTGAGGTTTTCCAGCTGCACCATTCTTCCCACTTCCGCGGGCAGCGGCGCGTTGCCATTGAGGTCGTCCGCCATGTACTCCAACGCCCGCAAGCTCCTCAATTGGGCCAGTTCCGGGCCCAGCGTCTTGGGGGCCGGGTCACAAAAGCCGTCCCCATTGACCACCTGCAACAGGAGCAGGTCTGTCTGCTGGTACAGGTCGTCGGGCATGGGATCACACAAGCCCAATTGAAGGGTATCACCGGATTGGGCCGATCCTGCCAGGCTCACAGACAACAACAGGATCAACGTGGAAAGGAATTTCATGGGTTGAATTCTTCCTTTTTTACGCAAGAATGGTGCCAGGGATACGGCGGTTGGGGAAAGCGCGACGCTGAGACATGGGTTCAAGGGGGCATTTGTAAAAAGGAGGGTCAAAGAAAAGGAAATCCAGGGGTGATTTTCCATTTCCCTTCCTCCCCCTACCAACCGATCCTTTTTCCCGTCATTCTTCCTCCCCCTCCCCAAACTGTCTTCCGGCT
>CAWUKT010000128.1:0-13535 GCA_963923035.1 uncultured bacterium | reverse complement strand
TTCCGATCTGCGGAGCCGGGCGCCGCGGAGGTCCGCGCCACTCAGGTCGGCTTGCGCCAGGTTGGCGCCACCGAGGTCGGCCCCGGCGAAGGTGGCCTCCTGTTTGATCGCCGCGAAGTCGGCGGAATCCAGGTCCATGAGCGACAGGGCCAATAGCAATTGGCCGCGCTCCGGGCTCAGGGCCTTGTCCGACAAACTGTCCCCATCGAAATACCGATACGGCTTCATCGAAAACGCCAGCGCCACCACCCGGGCCACCGTCGCCTGGCTGAGGCGACCATTTTCATTTCCCCGCACCTCCCGTTCCACCTGATCCAATACACTCCCCATCAAAAAGGCCTGGTTGCTCTTGCGGATCGACGCAATCAACTCCGACTGCTCCGCAATGCGGGCTTCCTGTTGTTCACTCCGCGCCTCAAACAATTCATTTTGCTGGTAGATGAGGTAACTGCTGATTCCCCCGCCTAGTACGATAAATCCGCTGACCAAAATCCAGATCAGGCCGTACGCGCGGGTCGCCGAACGGGCGTCATCCGCACCGGGGCGTTTTCCAATGAGCCGGACCAGGAGGGAGTTCTTGTTGTAGGCATAGAGGGCCGAGAGGAGAAAGAAGACAAATGCAATTCCCGCCACAAATCCGGCTGCGAAGGCGTATTTTTCATCGAGCAATGGCACCCGCACATAGCCCACCATCCATCCCAGTACCGCACAGCTCACCAACCCCACCAGGAAAATCCATCTTCTTTTTTTCATGGAGCTAATTTAGGTTTTTTGGGAAAATTGTTCATTCCCCCATTTCCCCTTATTTTCCGGCCATGAAATCCACCTGGACCCTTTTCCTCCCCGTTTTATTGTTCAGCCTCTTCCTGTTCAATTGTGAGGAGCCAGCGCCGACCGAGCCGGAGCCCCAAGTCACCACCGCCTTTTATCCGAGTTCCAAGCCCTGTACCCGTTGGTGGTGGTTTGCGACCGAGATCAAGAAGCCGGATGTCAAGTACCAGTTGGATTGGGCGAAGAAGAACAATTTTGGGGGCGTGGAAATCGCGTGGGTGTACCCACTCTACCGCTACCAGTCCATGTACGCCCGCAATTACAACCGCCATTACCCCAAGGACACCACCGCTCAGAAGTGGCTGAGCCCGGAATGGTCGGATGTCGTCGCGTATACCAAGGCCTACGCCGATTCCATCGGGCTGGCCTGTGATTTCACCTTCGGCAGTGCCTGGCCCGTCGCCGGCAGCAATATCGGCGTCGAACATACCTCCAAAATCTACGGCGACACCAGCTTCCGCCAGCTCCTCACCTTCGCCTGGACCTGGCCCGACACCCAATTGGTGATCAACCACCTCGACAGCAATGCCTTCTACAAATTCGCCCAGCCGGTTGGCGAAGCACTGGCCCCGGCCCTGGAAGGATCGAAGTCGGCCTTCTTTACCGATTCCTGGGAGATCAAATTGAACTTCACGAACAAGATTTGGACCGACGGTTTCGGCGAAACGTTCCAGGAGAAATTCGGCTACGACATCATTCCTTTCATGGAAGAGAACCTCGACTCCTTTCCGGATGTCCGCTACGACTATATGCTCCACCTCGACGAGTACGTCACCGAGGGTTTCTACAAGCCCTATGTGAAGAAATGCCAGGAGCTCGGGGCCTGGTCGCGGGTCCAATGCCTGGCCTCGCCCACGGATGTCATGACGACCTACGGCCTCGTGGACATTCCCGAGACGGAATCCATGCTGAACAATCCCAATTATTCCCTGATTGTGAGTTCGGCGGCGGCCCTGGCGTCCAAGCCGATGGTGTCGAGCGAGACCTTTACGTGCATGTACGGCTTCCCCGCGACCTATCTGCGGCAGGAGCAGACGGCCGACCTCAAGATGGTCGCCGATGCCATGTTCGCCTACGGCGTCAACCAGCATTTCTACCACGGCATGCCCTACAATCCCCAGGGCGTCGATTCGATTGACTTCTTTGCCACCACCTATTTCGGTCCCGGCGGCAGCCTCGAACCCGAATTGCCGGCTTTCAATGCCTATATGGAAAAGGTCTCGGGCTATATGCTCGAGGGCAAGACGTACAGCGATGTGGCCGTGTACATTCCCTACGAAGATGGTGTGATGAAGGGGGCCTACCCGCCGGAGCGCCGCCGCGTATGGGTATGGGGGGAATATGAAATGCGGTACATCGATCCGGCGCCCGAGACGGAGGGCTACCATCCGTTGTGGATCAACCGGCATTATTTGGAGGCGGCGGAATGGAAGGACGGCCAGCTCACGGTGGGCGACGCGGTCTTTTCCAGTTTGTACATCGACGTGAATTACATGGACCTCCGGGCCTTGGAGCGGGTGGTGGAGTTGGGGAAAATGGGCTTGCCGATCTGCTTGAAAAAGGCGCCCCAGCAACCGGGCCACGTGAAGTCGGATGAATTTGCTGTTTTGATCGCCGAGTTGCAGGCGCTGCCCAATGTCTCCGACGATTTCCAGCAAGTCGTGGACCATCCGCCCTTCATCCAGGGCGAGCGCATCCCCGAATACTGGAGCCGGGTCAAGGAAGATGGCACCCAGTACATTTTCCTCGCCCAAATGCCCGCCAAAGACCTTGTCTACCCGGTTTACAGCGGCCAGTCCATCATGGAACAAGCCGATACCCTGGCCCTTTCCCTGCACATCAAGGGCAAGACCATTGCCCAGGACTTTGTTTTTCCCCCGTACCAATCCCTGCTCCTCAAGATTTCCCCCGACGGCGAACTTGGCTTTGAAGACATCGCCTTTGTGCCGAAAGACCCGATCGTCCGGCCCCGGGAGAAGCAGCGGATGAATTTCTGATTGGGACGTCACATGGCCCTATCTTGACCGAAGGGGAATTCATTGCCCCGCCCATTTCTCCTCTCCCCAACCGCAGCCAAAACAAAATCCCACCGCCCTGAAATCTCAGGACGGCGGGACCATTCATTTCCAATGGAGGTGAGTGAAGAATCAGTCCTGCAACAAGACCTTCTTTTGGATACGTCGGGCTCCCATTTCCACCTCAATCAGGTAGATGCCTGTCTCCAGGTCCGACAGGTCCAGCTGCGTTAACTGGCCCCCGGGCTGAATTTCCCGAACCAACTGCGCCAATGCATTGTGGACGGAGATCCTTTGGACGGGCTCGGGAGCTTCAAGGGTCAGGCTGCCCCGGCTCGGATTCGGGTAGAGGGTGACAGCTTCCTTCAAATCGGTCTTGGTGAATCCGGGGTCGATAATGATCGGCGTGCTGGTCACGTTTACCTGCAATTCCCGGACAAAGGTGACTCCACACGAAACGTAGGTGGCCCGCATCTTGCCGGAGAAGCGTCCGGTATAGACATTGGCGCCGAGGGTTCCCTGGCCACTTTGGGTGCCCTGGAGGGACCATCCGAAGGGTACCTGCCAGGTGACCGATGAGACGCCCTCATCTTCGATATAATAGTACCGGCCTTCGTTGGGGTTGACGGTTGTCGCGCCGATGATATTGTGACTCTGGCCGCCGTAGGTGACATTGAAGGTGCGGAAACTGGAAGCATCGTAGCACAGGTCCTGGAGGTTATTGGCCCGCACCTGGATGGCAGCGGTCCCGGAACCGGAAGAGGGCGCATTGATGGTGATGGTGGTTTGGGTCGTGGTCAAGGTATTGTTCCCCGTATTGTTGATGGTCCATCCGTTGGGGACCTGCCAGGTATAATTGACGGCATTGGCCACGTTACCGATCCGAACGGTTGCGGGGGTACCGGCGCAGACATGGTCCGGGGTCTGGGTAAAGACGGGGGCGGGGAGGGCCTCACTGACCACCGTGACCGTTTCACTAAAGAAGACCGTGTCTACGGGGGTGAAGACATCGGCCCCGGTGACCGGGTCCGTGCCCACGGAATCTTTGCGGACCTCTACGGTCAACACGTATACGCCCGGAACATTCGGAAAGGTATAACGGAAGAAGGCGTCGTCGGGATAAGAGCTGAAGATGGAACCATTGGGCTGGGTCACGGTCCACCCGAGTACCCCGTAGGCATAGTTGTCATCGGGGACAGTGAAGACGAAATCTTCCCGTTCCCCACAATTGTACGTAGTGTAGGCACAGATGGTCCCCTGGTATTGGTTGGCCAGGGCACAAGGATCGTTGGATTGGGCTTTCAGTTGAAAACCAATGAAAAAACAGAGCATCCCCAACAGGGATGAGAGGGTGATAAAAAGTCGATTCATGAATAAATGGGTTTGAGAGTGAAAATTAGAAACAAGACAATCGGGAGACCTAGGTTTGCAGGTACAAAAATAGGGGGGAGCAGGACAGAGAAATAGGGTGGGGCGAGATATAGAAAGGGAAATGAAGGGAAACGTAAGGTAGCAAACAGGTCTTTGGTTTTTTGAAGAAATCGAGACCTCCGATTGTTATGCTTCCGAAAATTACCGTCCAATTCAATTTGCTCCCAAACATTTTATCCGAGGGGAAAGCGGTCCTGGTATTTGACAGAAATGCGCAGGATTACTATTTTAAAGTATTATTTACCCTCAAATCACAATTACATGAAGAAGTTCACGCAATTTTCCCTCACGGTGTTTGCATTTATGATGTTGGCGGTAGCCGGACACGCCCAATTCAATGGTCCGATTGTCATCGGCGGTGGAGGCCCTCCCGGCTGTTTTGACAAGTCCCAGGTCTGTCCGAGCTGTAACTGCCTGATGGTGTACGATCCGGTCTGTGGCTGCAATGGCCAGACCTATTCCAACGCTTGTTTTGCCTATATCGCCGGAATTACCTCATGGGGTGAAGGCGCTTGCGGCTCTTTCTCATCCGTAGATGAGCCCCAGGAGCAAAAGCTCGTCTTCCGTTCCGGCGATGAGCAGATGGTCCTCATCCAAATCCTCGATGCCGAAGGCAATGTCATCGATACGCCTTTTAAGGGCTCCATCGAGGCCGGTGTAGAATACCTCATTGAGCCGGACCTGGACGCCGGGACCTATACCTGCCAGGTGACGACCCCGAATGAAGTGCTCGGCCAGACCTTCACGGTCAACTAAGGCCACTTCAATCCACTTGAATCCAAACAGCCCGGTGAGTAATGCTTGCTGGGCTTCTCATTTGGATGCTGAAGACAGGCGAATTGGGGAAAACTATATTGCGCTGGAGGGTTTAGTTTGTTATCTTGAGGAACGATTCATCCTCAAATCTGTCTAACTATGTCCGCTTCATCATTTGCCCGGGGCAAAGCCTCCGCCGTTCCCACTCCCACCGCCCAATTGTCGGCCAATGGCCGCCAAAGCCAGTTTCCACCTACCTTTCAGCTCACCACCGCCGAACCCGTTCAGCGCCAGGAACCTTGTCCGGCCGACAACGACTACGGATTTACCCCCGGAGAGCTGACGATCAACGGCGAAGGGGCGGGCGACGAGACCCTGCACCTGCACTGGCCCGGCAATGCCGCGTCCGGGGTCACCATCGGCTACGGCTATGACCTCGGCCAACGGTCGGCCGCCGAAATCCGTGGCCACATGGAGGCGGCGGGCTTGCCCGCGAACCAGGTGTCCATCCTCGTGAATGCTGCGGGCGTCACCGGCGGGGCCGCCGGGACCTTCGTTCAGAACAATACCGCCGCCTTTGGCTCCATCACCGAGGCCCAGCGGGTCACCATCTTCCAAAATATCCTCCCGCAGTACGAAGCCCGGGCCCGGGGCCGGGCCACGTCCGATTTCTACGGCGGCGGTGCTGGTTCAGTCAGCGAAGACCTGGTCCTCACCGGAGAACAATACGATGCGCTCCATCCTGCCATCCATGAATTGCTGGTGGACATGACCTTCCAGGGAGCCTATTCCCCCAACTCCCGCTGGGGCGGCACCTATGACCGCATCAACCCCATCCTGCTCAGCGACGATGATTCCATCACCAAAATGCGCAACCTCGTCACGGCCCTGAACGATTACCTGGCAGGCGGCAATTTGCCTTCCGGTGCGCCGCGGCGGACCCGTTTGCGGATCCAAATGCTCGAAGCCGCCATCGCCAAGGAGGAAGAGCGACTTGCCTGTGTTGAAAACAACAGTTCGGGCAGCACCACGACCGATGGCGCGACCGGAGAACAGGCCGAACAAGACTCCAATGGCTGGCTGCCCGATTGGTTGCGGTGGCCGTTCTGATGCAATCGGAATCCGGTTTTGTTTTTAAAAAATTAACCCTCCAAGTGGTGATTCTTTAGAATCCCTTCTTACCTTTGACTCATTGGGAAGATAACAGCGCGCATTTTCAATCTTCAATCTTCCTAACATGAGACGTTTTATTTTGCTTTTTCTCTTGGGGATGTCGTGTTTGACCTCCTATTCCCAAGCTATTCCCCCTCAATTTACCGAGCCGAACTTCCCCATCATTGCCGGGCACGAAATTGCATTTCCCCAGACCCGACTTTGCAACGACTTCTTCGGCCTCTTGCAGACCCTCGGGGTCAACCCACCTGTCTACAGCAATGGAGCATGGCAGATTTACGACCATATCCAGGCCTGTGTCAACCATTTGCAGCAGTCTACCCCGAACAATTCGGTGGTCTGGGTGCTTTCGTTTCCGGCCGGAACCTACAAGCTGCACAACCGGGTGAGAATTACCGGCAGCAACCTCATCATCAAAGGAGCGGGAGCAGGACAAACCCGCTTCAAGTGGGTTGGCAATACGGCCAATAACAATGGTGGCCCGCTGGACAACTATGCCTTTTTTGTCGGAGCCAATTCCACCGACGGGCAAGAGGTCCGGATCAACGGAACCAACGGATCGACCATGATCACCCTCCCCGACGCCGACGGGACCTTCGGATACGACCGCCTTCTCCTCACCCGCGATGATCCCGGAGGCGGCAACGATTACTTCATCCGCCAAAATTCCCGGGTCGTGTACGGATGGGGTGGGACCAACTATATTTTGGATGAACCCCTGCGCATAGATTACAATGCGGTTACCAGCAATGCAAAGGCCATCAAGATCACCTATCCCCAGTTCGTGGGCTTTGAATGCTTCAGCATCGACAGCTACGGCAATACGACCACGGGTCAAAACAAGGACGAGAGTGGCTGGTACGGCCATTTCCGATTTGAATATACCCATGACTGCTATGTGCGCGGGGTGGACAGCCGCAAGCCTGTCTTCCAGCACATTACCATTACCTATGCCTCCAATATCGAGGTCTCCGGATGCTATTTCGAGGAAGCCCACGACTACGGTTCGGGGGGACACGGGTACGGAGTCAATGTCTCCAACGGCTCCAGCGAGTGCCTGATCGAAAACAATATCTTCCGGCGGCTCCGCCACGCCATGCTGGTCCAGTACGGCGCCAACGGAAACGTCTTTGCCTACAACTACTCCCGCGAATCCAACCCCAACGGAGACAATTCCGGCTTCGATGACCTCGTCGGCCACGGCAACTTCGCGTTCCGCAACCTGTTCGAAGGCAACTCGGTCGATCAAATCAGCTTCGATACCAAGGGAGACAACAACGGTCCCCGCAACATCGTTTACCGCAACGAAACCCGCGAAAAGAATGTCCGGGTAGGGGTGCCATTTTTCAATTCCGCTCCCGAAACCTGTGTCGTAGGCAACTGGACGGAGACCTGCATCGACATGGCGGGCAATGGACATACCACCTATGACAATCAAAACAACGGCTTTCCTTGCTGCTGTGGACATGGGTTTAACAACAACACCGGCAATATCGGGACCTCGATCGCTTTCAATACCCGGCCCGCCTATCTTCCGGCCGCGGACTGGCCCGTATTTGGGCCGGATGGAACCGAAAACCTCCCCGCCGAGAACCGCTGGAACAGCGGCAACTTTACGGTAGCCTCCACCTGTAATTCATGCCCGGCGACGGCTCCCATTCAGATCACCGCGACGACCTATCCCTGTGAAGACTACGGATTCTTTGTCAACTCCGGGTCCATTTACCTCAACATCACCGGAGGTGTTCCGCCCTACCTGCCCACCGTCTGGGCGGGCAACTTATTGACCCAAAACAATACCTCGGCGACCTTCAATACCCCTACGATGTGGTCGGCTACGGTCGTCGACAATGCCGGCAATACCAAAACCATTTCGGGGTATACCGGTCCCTGTGATGACATGAACGATGGTCCGTTCATCAGGAAGCAAGCCGCGGCCAGCGACCTGGCCAGTAGCACCAATGCGATGCAATTGGATGCCAAGGTATTCCCCAATCCGACGACCGGAAGGGCCATCCTCGAAATTGAGATCAACCAACAGGATCAACTGCGGATCGGAATCTTCAATGCTTCGGGGAAATTGATTGGTGAGATTGACCACCTGGCCATCACCGGAGCCGGGATCCACCAATACGAACTGCCTCTGGAAACCCAACCCGCCGGAATCTATTTCTGCCGGGTTCAGGGAACCAACCACCACAAGGTGATTCGGGTCGTCAAGCAGTAAATCTTTTTTCGCCAAGGTGAGAGTGGGCCTCCGGGTTCACTCTCATTTTTTATGCAACGGGATTGGGTTTCAGTGAGGGGCTGGGGAAATGGGAGAGGAGGGCCATCAGAGGCAATTTTTCATGAATTGTTCATACGGGAGGGGGAAAGATTCTCGGAAGAGGGCTTTATATTGGGGGCAACAGGGAGGAATACAGCGCTTTTTTATTGATTAATCAACCTTCCTAGAATGAAACGTATCGTTTTTCTCCTCCTCTTCGGGTTGCCCTGGTTATCGACCTATGCCCAACCCATTCCTCCTGAGTTCACCCTGCCCGATTTTCCCAATGTGGCGGGACACGAGGAAACATTTCCCACGACCCGGATCTGCCACGACTTTTTTGGCTTGCTCCAGACCCTGAACATTTCCACGCCCAACAAGATCAATGGGCAGTGGAACATCAATGGTGAGATCCAGGCCTGTGTCGATCACCTCTCCCAGGGCACTCCGAACACCTCGGTGGTATGGGTACTGTCCTTTCCCGCCGGTACCTACCGGCTGAATGACCGCGTTCTGATCAGAAACTCCAATTTGATCATCAAAGGGGCCGGTGCAGGGCAGACCATCTTCAGGTGGCTCGGCAATTCCCCGACTCCCAATGGCGGGCCCCAGGACGATTATGCCTTTTATGTGGGGGCATCCAGGACCGAAGGTGAAGAGGTTCGGATCAACGGCGCCTTGGGTTCCACCCAGATCACCCTCCCCGATGCCGATGGGAGCTTTGGATACGACCGGGTCCTGTTGTCCTGCGCCAATCCCTACAACGATACCTATACAGTCCAGCAGAATTCGCGGATCGTCTACGGTTGGGGAGGGGACACCTATTTCATCGATGAGCCCCTGCGGCACGATTTCATGGCCGACGGCAACGAAGCGGAGATGGTCATCGTTGATTATCCCCAGTTCGTGGGATTTGAATGCTTTACCATAGACGCCACGGACAATTCGGAATTTGGTCAGAACAAGGCGACCAGCAACTTGTTCGGGAACTTCATGTTCCAGTTTGCCTACGACTGTTATGTCCGGGGCGTGGAGAGTAAAATGCCCGTTTTCCAGCACGTCACCATCGACAATGCTTCCAATATTGAGGTGTCGGGGTGTTATTTCCACGAGGCCCACGACTACGGGACCGGGGGCCATGGCTATGGTGTGAATATCATGAATGGCTCCAATGAATGCCTGATCGAAAACAATATTTTCCGCCAACTCCGCCACGCCATGCTGGTTCAAAGAGGGGCCAATGGAAATGTAATCGCCTACAATTACAGCCGGGAGAATGGTTTGTTCACCAGTGGCGGGGGCTACGACGACCTGATCGGCCACGGGAACTATGCATTCAGGAACTTGTTCGAAGGGAATTCGGTCCAGGAGATTGCATTTGACACCTGGGGAGATGACCACGGCCCTCGGAACGTGGTGTTTCGGAACCAGGTCCGGAGTTCCAATATCCGGGTAGGCTGGGGGGGCTACAATTCAGCCCCGCAGACCTGTATCGTGGCCAATCGCGTAGCATTCTGCCCGCACATCAGCGGGCTCAACCACACCGTCTACGACAACCTGATCACTTCGGGGGGCTGCCCCTTGTACGGCCCCAACTGGAACTTCAGTGCCAATGGGAACAGCGAGGCTTTCAATGGCCGCCCTTCCTATATTCCGGCGGGCGATTGGCCGGTTTTCGGGCCGGGCGGAAGCAATAACCTGCCCGCCGAGGCACGCTGGAACATCGGGAACTATACCGCGGCGTCGACCTGCCAAACTTGCCCCAGCGCCGCCCCGCTCCAGGTCACGTCCATCACCAATGCCTGCGTAGACTACGGAAGTTTTATCGACCCCGGCAGCATTATCCTTATGATCAGCGGCGGCGTCCCTCCGTACCAGCAAACTACCTAGACCGGCAACCTCCTGACCACCCAAACCACCTCCGCCGGGTTCAATACCTCCACGTTTTGGACCGCTACGGTCACCGATAGCCAGGGCAACCAGGCGACGACGTCCGGAATGACCTCGCCCTGTGACGAGGGCCGGGGCGATATTCCGATCATCCGCAAGCAAGGCGTTCCTGGGGGAATGGAGGCGATCGCTTTCCAGGCCCTTATTGTCCCGAACCCCACGACCGACCAGGCCCGGCTCGATCTGTTGGTGCCAAATGGAGATGAAGCCGTGTCGATCGCCCTGTACAGTGCGGCGGGGCAACTCGTTGCAACGGTCCGGGAAGCTGACCCAATGGAACCAGGAACCCACAATTTCCAACTCTCCCTCGAAGAACTCCCTGCCGGCATCTATTTCTGCCGCATCCAGGGCAATACCCACCAGGAAGTACTCCGCGTCATCAAGCAATAAGTCGACTGCCCATTAATAGAAACACGAGCGGGGCCCCCGGGCCCCGCTCGTCCATTTCGGAAAATCATTTCGCCTTTAACCCCGCTCAAATTCCCCGAGGTCCAACTTGTCTTCCGGTAGACCCGACCACGAATCCGTGGCCAGGGGACCCGCGGCCGGGGTCACCTCCACGGGAATGCCCGTCAGGTGGACCATGCCGGAGACCTTCTCAATGCCTTCGGGGCCATCGGCGGCGAGGATATTCACGTTGACGCCCGTCGTGCGGCGGGCGACCTGCATGTGGGTGCTCTGGTGGCCCCAGCCGTGGGGGAGGGCGACCGTCCCCGGCATCAGGTCCTTCAACAGCTTCAGCGGAATGCGCACCTTGCCCGTAGCGGAAGCCACGTCGACCAATTGCTTGTCGTCCAGACCCAGGCGGGTGGCGTCCTCGGGGTGCATGTAGAGGTAATTCGTATAGCGGTCCCCGGCCGTGAATTCTTCGATATTGTGCGTCCAGCTGTTGTGGGTCGTGACGTGGCGCTTGGTAATGAGTTTCAGTTGGGGGGCGAGGCGTTGTTCCTCCGTAAAATCTGCCTGGAGCTTTTCGGCCTGTTGGAGGAGTTCGGGGGGCGCCAAATGGACCTTGCCGTCGTCGGTGAGGACCCGTTCGCCGAGAAAACTGCCGACGGGATGTTCGTCCTGGAGGCGTCCGTGGGGATGTTCGAGGAGGTCGGAAAATGATCCCTGCCCGGTGACGCGGAGCAGCGCATTGAGGAGCCACTTCTGGGGGAGGCCGGGTTGTTCGCCCTCCTCGCGGAAGCGACCGGCATTCCAACGGCCAAATTGAAGGAGTTTCTGGGCGACCTTGGAATCGAAGAGGCTGATCCCGGCGGCCTTGCAGAGGTCCGTATAAATGGTCGGCTCGTCCCGGACCTCGCCGGGGGGCGGGAGGAGGGCCTCGGTGGCCTGCAAATACGGCTTGACCTGGAGTCCGAGCATGAGTGGGAAGATAAAGGGCAGGTCGGGACGTTCGAGCGGGGTGGTACAGGGCAACATATAATGGCCCACGGTCCCGGTCTCGTTGGGGTAGATGTCGAGCGTGACGAGGAGTTCGAGGTTTTGGAAGGCTTCGCGGAGGCGGTTGCTATTGGCCATCGTGACGAGCGGATTGCCGCCCGTAACGAACAGGGCCCGGACCTTGCCGGGGCCGTCCTGTAAGATTTCATCCGCGAGGATGCCGCCGGGAAATGCGTCGTTGACCTTGCCGAATTGACCAATGCGGCTTTTGTCTTCCTTCACCAACAGTCCCCGTTTCTTCCCAAACTTCGGAAAATCAATCACGCCCTTCGCCACAATGGACCCGCCCTCTTTGTCCAGGTTCCCACTCAGCGCATTGATTACCTCCTTCACCCAAAACGCGAGGGAGCCATTCGTCCCCATATTCACGCCGGTCGAGGAATAAATGGACGCCGCCTTGGCATTTTTATACGCCGCCACCATCTTTCGCAAGGTCGCTACGGGCACTTGGGTCACCCCTTCGGTCTTTTCCGGGGGCCATTGCCGCGCCAATTCCAATACCTCTTTCGCTCCCTTCCAATGCGGATGTTCTTCGGCCACCACCCCGCCAACTCGCTCCAATTCACAGAGAAAGCTCAGGAAAAAGAAGACATCGGTATTCGGGCGGATGAAGACATGTTCGCCGGCCACCTTGGCGGTCTCGGTGCGTCGGGGATCTAAGATGAAGAGTTGGCCGCCGCGCCGTTCGAGTTCGCGGAGGTGGGCGATGGGGTTGGGGACCTGGAGAAAAGACCATTTGGACACGACCGGATTGGCACCGGCGATGATGAGGCAGTCGGTCTTCTCGAGGTCGGGATGGGTGAGGGTAAAGGGAAAGCCATACATCAGGTTGCTGACGGCAAATTTGTTGCTGCAATCCTGGGTGGCGGAGGCGTAGAGGGAGCGCGAGCCGACCGCGTCCATGAATCCGTTGGCAAAGATGGGGTGCAGCGTACTGAATCCGGCCGCCGTCCCGACGTACATGGCAATGGAGTCGGGTCCGTGGTCGCGCCGCAATTGGGCGACCTTCTCGCCGATCTCCCGGTTGGCCTGGTCCCAATGGATGCGGTTCCAGTCCTTGCCGCTGCGCTTCATCGGGTAGAGCAGGCGGTCGGGCGAGTCGTACATTTTGTGCTGCTTCAGCCCCTTGGGGCAGGCGAATCCCCGCGTGGCGACATGTTCCATGTCCGGTCGGATGGACAGGATTTCATTGCCCTGCATCTGTACTTCCAGCCCGCAGAGGGACTCACAGATCCGGCAAAATGTATGTTCGGTGCGGAGGGTATCGGAGGATGGCTGCATTGTTGTTTTCCTGTTTGGCCCTTTGAATATGGGGAAAAATGGTGGTTTGGCGAAGCGAAGGGAGGACAGGGCAGGGGAGGAGGTCGGAAAAATGACCTTTTGGGAGGGCGGAAAGGGGGGCGGAATCAATTGTGGATTGTGTGGGGGGAGTGGGTTTTATACGACTGCCCATTGGGTGGCCTTGCGGCCCTCCTGTTTTTTCGTGGAAGTAACTTCCACGAAAGCGAGTTTTAATCAGGCTTGCTTTGGTGGAACTTGGTTCCACCAAATTGCTTATTGGGCGGCCTTGCGGCCCTCCTGTTTTTTCGTGGAAGCAACTTCCATGAAAGCAAGTTTTAATCAGGCTTGCTTTGGTGGAACTTGGTTCCACCAAATTGCTTATTGGG
>CAWUKT010000127.1:0-13599 GCA_963923035.1 uncultured bacterium | reverse complement strand
ACCGCGGTTGGTCTCAGACCGACCTCGGCCGCTCCCAGTGTAACCGCGGTTGGTCTCAGACCGACCTCGGCCGCTCCCAGTGTAACCGCGGTTGGTCCCAGTGTAACCCACTGCGGTCCCCGACCGCGTGGGGCTGGTCCAACAATTAGAATGGACTAGATTCAATGGCAAGGATTGACTAAATTTGCAGCCCAAGTGGATTTCGCCTATGGAATCTGCTCCAGATGGACTACATATTTGATTAATACCATAAACCATAGAATGCATGAGTAGATACAGTGAATACCTCGAGGAAATTGAGGAGCGAAAGGCTCAGGGGCTCCATCCGAAACCGATTGATGGGGCAGAGTTGTTGAGTGAGGTCATTGCGCAAATCAAGGATTCCAACCATGTCCACCGGGAAGATTCGCTGCACTTTTTCATTTACAATACCCTGCCGGGAACGACCAGTGCGGCCGGGGTCAAGGCTGATTTTCTCAAGGAGATCATCGTCGGAGAAGCCACAATCGAGGAAATCAGCCCGGCCTTTGCCTTTGAGCAATTGTCGCACATGAAGGGCGGTCCGTCCGTCGAAGTCCTGCTCGACCTCGCCCTTGGGGGTGACCCAGCCATTGCCGAAGCGGCGGCGGAAGTCCTCAAAACCCAGGTATTCCTGTACGAGGCCGACATGGAGCGCCTCGCAAGTGCCCACCAGCAAGGCAGTGCCATCGCGGCCGACATTCTCCAGAGCTATGCCCGCGCCGATTTCTTTACCCAGCTGCCCGAGGTTGAAGAAAAAATTGACGTGGTGACCTATATCGCCGGTGTCGGGGACATTTCCACCGACCTCCTCTCTCCCGGCAGCGACGCCCACTCCCGCTCCGACCGGGAACTGCACGGCAAGAGCATGTTTGAGCACGACTCCGTGCGGCAAAATGAGCTCCTCGAACTCCAGGCCCAGCACCCCGGCAAGCGCGTCATGCTGATTGCCGAGAAAGGCACCATGGGCGTGGGCTCCTCCCGGATGTCCGGCGTCAACAACGTCGCCCTCTGGATTGGCAAGCCCGCCAGCCCCTACGTTCCCTTCATCAACATCGCCCCCGTGGTCGCCGGAACCAATGGCATTTCCCCCATCTTCCTCACCACCGTCGGCGTGACTGGCGGTATCGGGGTCGACCTCAAAAACTGGGTCAAAACCTACGATGACAACGGAGAACTGATTGTGGACGAAGAAGGCGAGCCGGTCCTCAAGCAGGCCTACTCGGTCGATACCGGAACCGTCCTCACGATCAATACCAAAACCAAGAAACTGTACCGGGGCGAAGAGGAACTGATTGACATTTCCAGCTCCCTCACGCCCCAAAAGATGGAGTTCATGCGGGCCGGCGGCTCTTATGCCATCGTCTTCGGGAAGAAGCTCCAGACCTTTGCGGCGAAAACCCTCGGGATCGACGTCCCGCCGGTATTTGCCCCCTCCAAAGAAATCTCCCACGCAGGACAAGGCCTAACCGCGGTAGAAAAGATCTTCAACAAGAATGCGGTCGGCACCTCCGGCGAGATCCTCCACGCCGGTTCTTATGTCCGCGTGGAAGTCAATATCGTCGGCTCCCAGGACACGACGGGCCTCATGACCTCCCAGGAACTGGAGATGATGGCGGCGACGGTCATTTCCCCCATCGTGGATGGGGCCTACCAGTCCGGCTGCCATACCGCCTCCGTCTGGGACCTGAAGGCCCAGGAAAATATCCCGCGCCTCATGAAGTTCATGCACGACTTCGGACTGATCACCGGCCGGTCCCCCGAACACAAGTACCACCCGATGACCGACGTCATCCACAAGGTCCTCAACGACATCACCATCGACGACTGGGCCATCATCATCGGCGGCGATTCCCATACCCGCATGTCCAAAGGCGTGGCCTTCGGAGCGGATTCCGGGACCGTGGCCCTGGCCCTCGCGACGGGCGAAGCCTCCATGCCCATTCCCGAATCGGTCAAGGTGACCTTCAAAGGAGACATGAAGGACCACATGGACTTCCGGGACGTGGTCCACGCGACGCAGTCCCAGATGCTCAAGCAATTCGGCGGGGAAAACGTCTTCCAGGGCCGGGTCATCGAAGTCCATATCGGGACGCTTCCCTCGGACCAGGCCTTTACCTTCACCGATTGGACGGCGGAGATGAAAGCCAAGGCCTCGATCTGTATCTCGCAGGACGATACCCTGATCAAGTCCCTGGAGATCGCGAAGGACCGGATCCAGATCATGATCGACAAGGGGATGGACAATGAAAAAGCCGTCCTGCAAGGGTTGATTGACAAGGCGAACCAGCGCATTGCGGAAATTCGCTCGGGCGAGAAGCCGGCGCTGACGCCGGACGAGAATGCGAAGTACTACGCTGAATTTGTCGTTGACCTCACGGCCATTGATGAGCCGATGATCGCCGACCCGGACGTCCACAACGAGGACGTTTCGAAGCGCTATACCCACGATACCATTCGGGAACTGTCCTTCTACGAAGGCGAGAAAAAGGTCGACCTCGGCTTTGTGGGGTCCTGCATGGTCCACAAGGGCGACCTCAAGATCGTGTCCCAGATGCTCCGCAACCTCGAAGAGGAAAACGGTAACGTCGAGTTCCGGGCTCCCCTGGTGGTGGCGGCTCCGACCTACAATATCATCGAGGAATTGAAGGATGAGGGAGATTGGGAAATGTTGCAAAAGTATTCCGGATTCGAGTTCAACGATGCCCTGCCCAAGAGCGTGGCCCGGACCGAGTACGAGAACATGATGTACCTGGAGCGCCCCGGTTGCAACCTTTGTATGGGCAACCAGGAGAAGGCGGCCAAGGGCGATACCGTCATGGCCACGTCCACCCGCTTGTTCCAAGGCCGGGTGGTCGCCGACTCGGACCGCAAGAAGGGCGAGTCCCTGCTGGCTTCGACCCCGGTGGTTGTGCTGGCGGCGATTTTGGGACGGACCCCGACCCTGGACGAGTACAAAGCTGCCGTCACCGGCATCAAGCTCACCCAGTTCTCGCCTCCCCTGAAGAAGATGACCTCCAGCCCGATGGCGGGCCACCGGATTTCCTACTAAGGGATTCCGCAGCTTGAAATAGATCTCCCCGGCTCATCTTTGGGTCGGGGATTTTCTTTTCCCCTTCCCCCACCATTTCTCTGACCCAGCATCCCCACTTCTTCAAGGCCCCTTTTTCCCTCTCCACCGAATTTCACCTTTGACTCGCAAAAACACGTATCTTTGCGGCCAATGGACCTGTCCCAGATCATAGAAGCACTCATTTTTGCGGCCGAGCAGCCCCTCAAGCCCGAGCAAATCCTGGCTTGGTGGAAGGAGGAGCTGTTTGTGGAGACCGGGGAAATGGACGCGGACCGGCTGGCCGGAATCCTCGATGGGTTGCAGGAAAAGTACCAGCAACCTGGCTTTGTATTTGAATTGCGGCGGATCGATGGCGGTTACCAGTTCTATACCAAGCGCGACTTTTTCCCCTACCTCAAACTCGCGGCGGTCCAGAAAAACAAGAAGAAACTGTCCCGGGCGAGCCTGGAAACCTTGTCCATCATCGCCTACCGCCAGCCCATTACCAAATCAGAAGTCGAATTTATCCGGGGGGTCAGTTGTGACTACGCCATCCGGAAATTACTCGACCAAAAACTCATTGACATCCAGGGGCGCTCCGATGCTCCTGGCCGCCCCCTTCTGTACGTCACCAGCTCCTATTTCATGGACTTCTTTGGCCTGAACGATCTCCGCGACCTCCCTCAATTGAAAGAGGTCAGCATCGATGAGTCCTCGTTCAAAGAGCAATTCAAGGTCTATATGAAGGAGCAGGGCAATGAAGAACCCGGATCCCAGAACGGGGGGCCTGAAACCGAATAGAAATGGCTAAGAAACCCAATCCCAACAAGAAGAATAACCAGAACGCCCGCAAGAGCTTTGGCAAGTTCATGGACAAGAAGAATGAACGGGTGGAGAAGAAGAACGACCGCCGGAGAGACAAGGAGCGGCTGGAAAAAATGAACCAGGGCACGACCGGGGGCAAATGGATGGACGATGGGCCCGTGCGCCTGAACCGGTACATCGCCTTGTCGGGGGTCTGTTCCCGCCGGGAAGCCGATGAGCTGATCAAGAAAGGCGAGATCAAGGTCAATGGAAAGAAGTGCCTGGAAATGGGCACCAAGGTCACCCCCGGCAAGGACAAGGTGGTCTACGCCAACCGCGAACTCCGCATCCGTAAGTTCATCTACCTCCTGATGAACAAGCCCAAGGACCATATCACCACCGTCAAGGACGACCAGGGTCGTCGCACGGTGATGGACCTCGTCCGCAAATACACCAAGGCCAGGGTCTACCCCGTCGGACGCCTCGACCGCAATACCACCGGCCTCCTCCTCTTCACCAACGACGGTGAACTCACGGAGAAGCTCACCCACCCCTCCTTCCAGGTCCCCAAGATCTACCAGGTCCGCCTCGACCAGAATGTGCCGCAGGAGCACCTGGACCAGCTCAAGAAGGGCGTCGAACTGGAAGACGGCTTCATCAAGGCCGACCGCATCGACTACGTGGACGGTGGCTACGACAATGAGATCGGACTGGAAATCCACTCCGGCCGCAACCGCATTGTGCGGCGGATGTTCGAGCACCTGGGCTACCGCATTGTGGCGCTGGACCGGGTCCAGTTCGGACCGCTCACCAAGAAGGGCCTCGGCCGCGGCACCTGCCGCGCCCTGGAAGACAAGGAAGTGGGCTGGCTGAAAATGCTGAAGTAATCCCCCTCCCCGGGGAGGCTTTCTTTTCCCTTTTTCCCTTGGCGACATTTCCTAAATTGCGCCCCATGCAACCGATTCGCTTTGCCATCGTCGGCTATGGATTCATTGGCCACCGCCACGCGGAGATTCTCCGGGGCCATCCGGCCTGTGAACTCATCGGCATCTGCGACGTCTCGGAAGCCGCCCGGCAAAAGGCCGCAGTGCTGGAGGTGCCGCTATTTGAGGATTTGGGCGAGATGCTCGCCCAAGTGCCCGAGGCCGAGGTCATCTGCATCTGCACGCCGAATGGGTTGCATGCGGATCAGGCGACCCGGGCGCTGGAAGCGGGTCGCCATATCGTCATCGAGAAGCCGATGGGGCTACAAAAGGCCGCTTGCGAGAGGGTGCTCTTCACTGCCCTCCAACGGGCCCGCCAGGTCTTCGTGGTGATGCAAAACCGGTACAGCCCCACGTCCGCCTGGCTCCGCGAACTCGTCCAATCCGGCCACCTCGGCGCGATCCACACGGTCCAGGTCAATTGTTTCTGGAACCGGGACGACCGCTACTACGGCAAGAGTACGTGGAAAGGCACGATGGACATGGACGGGGGGCCTTTGTTTACCCAATTCAGCCACTTCGTCGACATCCTCTACTGGCTATTCGGCGATGTCACCGATATCCAGGCCCGCTTTTCCAATTTCACCCACCAGCACAATACCGAATTCGAAGACTCCGGCTTTGTCCACTTCCGCTTTGAGAGTGGCGGACTCGGCTCCTTCAACTACTCGACCGCGGTCTGGGACCAGAATTACGAGAGCAGCATTGCGATTGTGGCGGAGAAAGGAACGGTCAAGGTGGGTGGGCAATACATGGAGCGGATTGAATACTGCCATGTCGAGGGCTACGAGGTGCCCGACCTCCCCCCGGCCAATCCTCCGAATGACTACGGGGTCTACAAGGGAAGTGCCGCCAACCACCACTATATCTTTGAGAACGTCGTCCAGACCCTGCGCGGCGATTCCACCATCACCACCAATGCGCTGGAAGGCCTGAAGGTGGTCGACATCATTGAGCGCATCTACGCGCAACGATGAAAACGTCCGCCCCCGGGAAGGAGCGGACGATACTCATCAGAACAACTAATTGAAAGCTCAGGTTACGTTTCGTAGAAGAACAGGTCATCGGTGTGACTGCCATCGCGGGGAGAGACTCCATTGTGCTGGCGCACTGAGAAGCTCAGCCTGGCGCGGTAGGTGCAGGTGAAGTTGGGTTGGGGGGAAATGCGGAAGCTATTGTCCTGAGCATAGACCGGCCCGCCGGGAGCATTGGTGTCAATGGCAATCGGCGCGTTCGTTTGGCTGTGGTTGAAGGCCCCGCTGTTGCTTCGGACATTGATTCCAGCGGTGTGCAAATGCGCATGGTAGACGGTATAGCCCAGGAACACATCTTCATTCTTGAACTTGTCGCAGGTCTTGACGTTCCCAGCGGCATCGCGGGCATCGATTTTCGCCACCGGATTCGTATTGCTGACCACCATGGAATTCAGGGTGGTGCCATTGGCCGGCAGCGGGTTGCCGGTTCCTTTTTCCCGAATCTCAAACCGAATCGAAGTCCGCTCCACGGAATTGCGGTCGGCCAGGGGGATTTCATCGCCCGCATTGGCCAGGGTTGGCGTCACTTCCGAGGTCAGGGGCCGGGTATCCAGCCCGATCATGGCGTCGGTGTCCTTCCAGGACCAGCCCTGGGCCGGATCGTTGATGTCGGCCATGCTGAATACCGGGTGCGCGTTCACCGTCCGCACCACTGCCGCCCGGATGTCGACCCAGCCGGCGGCATCGACCTCGCTGAGGGTCAGGCGCACCGGGATGACCCGCAAGGTGCCGCTGGTCCGTACCAACTCTCCCACTTCCACCGCGTGGAACAGGTTTTGGTGGCCGGCGCCTCCAACAGGCCGCAAACTCGCGGTAAACGCATTTTCGGGCAGGTAGGGGGCTGTATTGGGGGCCGTTTGGTTGCCAATCAGGAAGCGGTATTCGAAGTCCAGGGCGGTATCCAGGGGATTCGGCCCCTGGCCTTCCAGCACCACGCGGTTCCAGACCGCGTAGTGGACGGTATTGGGGTTGGAAAAATTGGGCGGGGTATCGCCGACGCTGGGCGCGGCGTAGCCATCGGCGCTGAAGTTTTGGGGATTGCCCTCGGTGGTGAGGTTGAAAATGCCTACCGAGGTCCAGGCCAGCGCATCGGGATCATTGGGTTCCTCAAAGTCGACGCAGAGGTCCAGGCAGAAACAGTGGCCGCGGTCCTTGCGGTCTTTTTCCTTGCCCCGCTTCGGCTCCTCTTCCAGCAGTACCCGACCATCCAGACTCTCCAATTTGAAGTAGACATCGGGCCCAATCGGACGGCCAAAGGGCGTTTCGACGTTGATCCAGGGAGACAGGAAGGTACGCTTGAAGTCGCGTTCGCGGTACCAAATGATGAATTGGCCCTGGGCATTGGTGGTGTCGGATCCGAGGACATCGTCGGTGATGACATCGCAGTCCATGGCCGTGACCTTCACGCCCTGCAGCGGACGCCGGGTGTCGCAATTGAGGACCCGCCCACTGATGACCCATAGGTCGTAGAGTTCCAGCAGGCGGCAGAAAAAGGAGCTGGGGAAGGCATAGGAGAATTCAGTCCTGAACACCTTTTCGTCGCTGGTTTGCCATTTGGGCTGGCAGGTGGTCACGCCCACGGTCTGGGGCTCGCAGTCATCCGGGATCAGCTCAATGGGACCGAGGCTGGGAAGGTCCAATACGACCCGGAACGGCCCGAACTCGTATTGTTTCTCTTCTCCATTCCATTTCACCGAGTATTTCCCCTCCCCATCCAGCTTCCCTTCCCCCAGGAATTGAAGGGATTCGTCTTGCAGCTCCTCCTCCTTCATCAAGTGGAGGGTGTCTTTGATTTCCGCCGCCATTTCATTGTGGACCTGGGGGCTGGGTTGGACCGCGTAGACCCTAACGGTGCCCCGGGGAATCGGAATGGGAAGATCGTTGCAGAGGAGGCCATTGAATTGGCCGGAAAGATTGAAAATCATGATGTTAGTTGTATGTAGGTGAGAAAATAAATTGCAATGGGGGCTAGTTGGCGCTAGGGCTGCATACTGCGGCCATCGAAGTTGCGGTACACCCGTTGGTGGACACGGAGACCATACCACCAGCGTGGGTGATTTCAACGGGACAAGTGCGGGTATTGAAACAAGTGGTCGTGCTGGATTTGCAATCGTAAACCACCACCCGATCGATGCTGACCGTCACGCATACATCACTGGAGGGCCAGGTTTGGGGACCGGAAAAGACAATCGTATCGCTTTGGGTGTTGAGGGTACGGGCAGGCGAGGAGGAGCAGCAAAGGGACGTCTGAGGTGAGCAGCAACCCAGCGCAAAATTGGGGTCCATGTCATCGATGATCACGATGTCGGTCCCGATCTCCTGCCGGGCGGCAGGTGCTGCTGCAAAAAATACCGGCGGCTGGGGACCTTGTCCGCTATTGGCGGTTAGGCCAGAGGATCCCACGGAGCCATTCTGGGATTGGGTCACCGAAATGGTCTGCCTCAGGATCAGTGTACCATCGGCATCTATATCAAGGGTATCCGTCTTGAATTGCGGGTCGAAACCCAGGGGATCACCATCCAGAAGAACCTGATTTCCACTGAAAGTGATTGGGCGAGGAGCTGGATTTGGATTGACCGGAGGGGCCAGCAAGGCTTCCCCCTTAGGAGTGCGCCGAAGTAAATAGCCGATTTCCCCATCGTAGGTCAGGCTGCCGCCAGCCATTCCGATGGTTATCAGGGAATCCTGCACGGACAGCGCGAAGGTGTCGTTGAAGATCTGGTTCATCTGATCATACTGGCGGAAGTCGCCTATGTCCAGGCCTAGCTCCTGGGAACCTGGCACAGAATCAAGACTCAGGCTCCCATTGACCAGATTGAGTCGGTAAAATTTGTCGCTGTCCTGGAAGCAAGTTGTATTGTTGCTCTGATTGACAAGACAAACCTCCGCCTGCGTCACCTGGAGTTGGGGATTCGAGCAGCCAGCTACAAGGAGGAAGAGGGAAAGGGCGAAGAAAAATAAGCGGGTTGGTTTCATGGCATTAACATTTGGAGTTACAGTTTCAAAATCCTTTTTCGGAATGGTCCCAAAGTACCAGCTCACGGACAGGCCAGAAACCAAGAATGTTTTTACTCCAAGCAACAAGCCTCCCTCCAATCCATCCCAATTGCTTACATCATTGCCTTTTCGAATTTTATTCTAAGTATTTTAAAATACCATGCGCCCTTCCGAAGACCTCTTCCAACTGATCCAAAGCATGAGCCAGGCCGAAAAACGCCAGTTCAAGCGGGCCGCCTCCCGGACGGCTCCGGGAGAAGCGCATTCCTACCTCCGGCTCTTCGATTACATCGCCCGCCAGGACGCCTACGACGAGGCCGCCGTCAAGGCCCACTTTGCGGACGAGGCCTTCGTCCGCAACTTCTCCGTGGCCAAGGGCTACCTCTACCAGTCCATTTTGCAGAGTCTCTGCTCGCCCCGCAAGCCCTCCTCCGTGGAGATGGCTCTGCGCCGTTCCCTCGATGAAATCGAGGAATTGCAGCGGCGGGGCCTGATGAACCAGGCGGAAAAGATCCTGAAGAAGGCGATGCCGCTCGCGAAGGCCCACCAGCTGAGCTGGTACACGGCGGAGTTGATCCAGTGGCAGTCCCGGCTGGCCAATCTGCCCAAGCTCCGGGGCGGGACCGAGCTGTTGATGGAGTGGGAAACGCAAAAGGCCGAGGCCATCCAGGAGTATGGCGATGAGACGCAGTTGTTTGCCCTTCTCCTGCGGATCCGCCGCATGTTGATTTCCCGGCCCGATATCCGCCAGCCCGAAACCGCCCAGCGCCTCGAAGAACTGATGGCCCATCCATTGCTCCAGGCCTCCCCCCAACGCCTCTCATTCTTTGGCCGCATCCCCTACCACTATATCCACGCCATCTACCACCGGCTCCAGGGCGATTTGGAAGGTCCGGCCCGGCACTATGGCGACGCGCTCGCCGTCTGGGAGGACGCTCCCATTGTCATTCAAAACCACCCCAACCGCTACCTCAATTCGGTGGTCCAGTACCTCGATGCCTGCCTCCGCGTCCGGTGGTTTCCCGAATTCCTCCGCGCCCAACCCAACCTCGAGCGCCTCCAAACGGCTCCCCTCCGCGTCCAGGCCCGGGCATTTTACCTCGGCCAGCACCTCCAGCTCCGGTTCGCCAGCAATACCTACCAATTCCAACTCGGCATGGACCAACGCGAGACCATCGAAAAGGGGCTGGTGCGCTTCCAGGCTTACCTCAGCAAGAATGTCGAGTTGACCCTCTTGTTCAACCTGGCTTCGGTTCACTTCGTCGGGGAAGACTTTTCGACCCTGATCCGCCTTGCCAACCAATTGCTCGGCAAGCCCAATCCCGCCCTCCGGGAGGACATTTATGACGCCCTGCGCCTCATGGAACTGGTCGCCCATTACGAGCGGGGAAATGTCCAATTGGTAGATAGCCTGCTCCGCTCCCATACCCGCCGCCTGAAAAATCGTTCGCAGCCTTATCCCTTTGAAGAGCGGGTGTTGGAGGGGATCAAGGAACTGGCGCGGGCGCTTCCGGATGACTTGGGGGAGATTTTGGAGAAAATGGAAGGGGAACTGGAACAAATCAGTGGGGGGAAACTGGGGACGGGGCAGGAGGAAATGCTGTTGTGGGTGCAGGCTCGGCGTCAGGGATGCAGCATTGGGGAGGTCATGGGGCGAAAGGAATAGGCAAAAGTTTCGGGCAATCCATCTTATTCACATTTTCCTTGATTTACCGACCAATTTATTAGCTTTGTTGTGTGGAAGGATTTGTAGTATCAGCGCGGAAATATCGGCCCGACACCTTTGATTCGGTGGTCGGACAAACCCATGTGACCAATACCTTGAAAAATGCCATTGTCGCCAACCAGTTGGCGCACGCATTTCTGTTTTCGGGGCCGCGGGGAGTGGGAAAAACGACTTGTGCCCGGATCTTGGCCAAGGCCATCAATTGTACCAACCTCGGCGAAGACGGGGAACCCTGCAACAACTGCGACAGCTGCCATTCCTTCAATCAGGGCCGCTCCCTGAACATCCACGAACTCGATGCCGCCTCCAACAACTCGGTGGAGGACATCCGTAAGATCATCGAGCAGGTCCGGTACGTCCCGACGAGCGGCAAGAAGAGCGTCTTCATCATTGATGAGGTTCACATGCTCTCCTCCGCTGCCTTCAACGCCTTTTTGAAGACGTTGGAGGAGCCACCGCCCCACGCGATCTTCATCCTGGCCACCACTGAAAAGCACAAAATCCTTCCGACGATCCTGTCACGGGTCCAGAAGTTTGACTTCCGCCGGATCAAGGTCAATGATGTCGCGGACCACCTGCAACGCATCTGCGAGAAGGAAGGCATTGAATTTGAATACGAGGCCCTGCAATTGATCGGCCTGAAGGCCGATGGCGCCCTCCGGGACGGCTTGTCGATCTTCGACCAGATCGTCAGCTACTCCAACAAGCACATCACGTACGACGTCGTGCTGGAGAACTTGCAGGTCCTGGACTACGATTATTTTTTCCGCACCGTCGACCTCATGCTCGCCCATGACCACGAAGGTCTTTTGTTGCTGCTGCACGAGGTGGTCGAGCGCGGATTCGAAGCCAAGAGCTTCCTGATGGGCCTGACGGAGCATTTCCGGAACCTGCTGGTGGCGCGGACGCCCAAGACCATTGGCTTGCTGGAAACCAGCAACAACGTCAAGCAGCGCTACCTCGAGCAGGTCAAGGCCATCACCCCGACCCTCCTCCTCAACTCGTTCAACCTGGCTTCGCAGGCCGAACAAGGCATGCGCTCGGTCGCCAACCCCCGCCTGCACATTGAGCTGGCGCTGGTCAAGCTGGCCCACCTGGGCTCGGCCATTGCCCTGGCAGGTACCGAAAAAAAAAAGGTAGCTGAGACGCAGAACGAGAAGTTGGAAGGGAAACCCTCCGTGACGGCCGCCGTGCCGAAAGCCGCGTCAGCGGAACCGAAAAAGGCCACCGATCCCCCCAAGAAAAAATCTAAGCTGCGGCGCAGCAAGTCGATGAAGGGCTCATTCAGGATTCCCAAGAGCCTGGACGATGTCGACCTGTCGAAGGTTGGCGGCGGAGCGGACGAAGAGGACAAGGAAGAGTTGATTGCGTTTGATGAAAACTTCCAGATCGATCCGGAAGTCTTCGCGATGGCCTTCGCGGACCTGCAAGGGATGTTGGAGTCGCGCAAAAATTACATGATCCTTTCGCTCCTGCGGAAGGATGCCTACCAAGTAAAGGGCAACCGTTGGACGCAAACGGTGCCGAACTTTGTGGCGAAGAAGCAGTTGTTCGAAGAAAAATCTGTGCTTGAGTTCATGCGCTTCCAGTTGAAGGTTCCCCACCTGATGCTGGACATCGAGGTGGAGGAAATGGCGCCGGAAACGGGCTCGGACCGTCCCTTGACGGAAGAGGCCAAGTTGAAGCTGATGCTGGAAAAAAATCCGGATTTGAAAGAACTCATGCAGAAATTTGACACCATGATGAAGTATTAAAAATCCGTTATTCACACAAAAAACAGAATAAAATTCGCCTTTTATTGCCTTCCTTAATCGATTCATTCACAATAAATTAACAGTTCTCCTTTTCAGCATTTCTTTTCCTTTTCAGATATTCTTTCCTGTTTGTCTTTCTAATTTTTGAAAAAAATCAGCTTCGCCCTGAAGTTTGGAATGGCTACTTTTGTCTCAGATCAAAACGACTCCGGGCGATTTGAGGATCAATGCCCGACCAAATTTCTAAATGGACTTTTCGAATTGGTAGTACCCGTTGAGTATTTGTTGCTGTAAGACCCTAGCAAGGTGGATCCAACCCCTTTATTGACTCGAAGGCGGATTTGCGAAGGTCATTTTTGTAGGTAGAAAACGAATAACCACTATGCCTTTGAAATGCATTGTTATTGGGCAGGAAGAAGAACGGAACCCACTGTTGGAACGTTTCGTTGAGCAAACCAGATTCCTGCAAAACATTGGATACTATTCCACTGTATCCCTGGCCGAACCCGTTCTGAGGGGTCAGGGAGTCCATTATCTCTTGTTGGACCTTGTTAGCGCTGCGTCGGAAATGGTGCATTTGACCCCGATGCGGTACCCCGATACCAGGACTGTCCTGTTCTCCGAAACCGAAGTCTTCATGCTGGAAGGTATTCCGGAGGATGTTCGGGAGGCATTGTTTGGACAAGAAAAAACGGCTTCGGAAGTAGAAATGGCACCGGGAGGCTTCCGCCTCCACCTCGGCCCGCGCGATATGACCCTCGAGCTCCGCTCTAAGGAAACCCGTGTCCTCATGGACCCGGCCCCGGTCGCCCAGTTCGAAGGCAATTCCCTGTTCGTGAAGGCGGACAGCAAGATTTCCCGCATTGACCTGAAGGACATCCTGTTCATCGAGTCCCAGAAGGACTATATCGTCTTCCACACCCGCGAAACCCAGCTGCGGGTGCTCTCCCGGATGAAAAACATCGCCCAACGCCTCGGCGAACGCGAATTCCTCCGCATCCACCGCTCCTACCTCGTTCGGATCGACAAGATCCGCCACATCGAGAACGAGCAGGTTTACGTCAGTGAAACCTCACGGCCCCTGCCCGTCGGCCCGTCTTACAAGAGCCGGCTCATGCAGGCACTGCGCCTCGTCTGACATAATACGCTCAAGTACATACTGTTGAATCAAAACGGAGGAGGCTGTCTCAAAAGAGGCGGCCTCTTTTGTTATCCATAAAAAAGCGTTGGC
>CAWUKT010000126.1:0-13896 GCA_963923035.1 uncultured bacterium | reverse complement strand
ATACCGTAAAGGTACGAATAAAATAGTTTATTAACTAATGAGCCGCCACACTAGCTGTCGATCACCCCTTCGATCCGTTCCCAGTCCATCAATTGGTTGACCCGTTCGAGGAATAAATTGGTGGTCTTGCGGTGCGAAACCCCGGCATCGGCAAAGCTGGGACGGCCTGTGTTCTTTTTCATGGAAAGAAGTTCAGGCCTTTAATGCGGGTCAGCAATGGGGTTTTTGAACGGGAAAGTGTGGATTTGTTGGGATTGCGGTGCAACAGTTTCCAAGGATGAAGAATTTCGGACATAATTGTCCCTGCCCTCTCTCGATCCAATTCTAAGTTTTTACATTTTTATATTCAGAGTAGCCGCCGCATGAGCAATTCTAATGAATTGATAGCATTGTCTCTGAGTACCTCATCCTTTTTTAATTCGTTGTGATATTGGTTCACAAGGGACCTACAGATATGCTCAAAATGCTCTGTATTTTTCTCTGCATGATAGAAAAATGAATTTCTAGGCACCTCCCCAAACACTTTTACGCCATTTATTGAGGCAATTATCTGATTAGAAGAACGCCACATTTTTCGGTCATTGCTGAGCGGCCCAAAAGGATATACTCCAATTGAACTTGGAGTAAGACCTTCCAGAATGAGCATTCTCATCAGTTGATTCGACAAGGATCTTCTAAACCTCCACTCCGATTCAAGATATTCGGCTGGTGTTTCTGGATCGGGAAACATTAGTTCCCGATTTTCAGGTCTGCGATTGTTATTCCTAGTTTCAAAGACTTTATTCGAGGCATTTGCGTCAAAAATTTGCTTTATCTCTTCCCTTTCTTCCTTACTTATTACACCATCAGTTTTGGGGTTGATACCATAAGAATGTACCAATAGGATATAAGAATAAGAGTCGGCTTCAAAGTCGGCATACATCCTGCTTTCACCACGGAAATTGTGATAAGAATGACTTGTCCATTTGTGGTAAACGACGTGTATAAAGTTGTGCCAGAGATTTCGCAGTAGATAATTCGTGTTTGCCGCCAGGAAGTCAGATTTGGATAATTCAAGCAGATTTGAATTCCTTGGGCCGGTATACGATTCGTAGAGAAATAGCCAAAACCCAAGCCTCATTTCATATTCGATTCGGCGTTTTACCATATGTGGGGCGGGTCCCCAATCTGCTTTTTTGACCGGGGATTCGATTCGAAGTGTAGAATAGAATTCTTCCTCGGCTAAAGTCTCCCTAGTAGGCCCGGTCGGAGCAGGTGAGAAACGGACAGAGAAAAGATTATATCGTCCTTTCTTTTTGAGGTCGTTGTCATGAAAGAATCGCCTGATCTCTTCGTCATCGAGTTTTAGAATGGTGTCACGTTCCCGAAATCTGGAGTAAAACGGAGATCCTTCGAAACTTTCATTGAGCACGACTGACATCCTTCGGAATGCAAAATCAAAGACTTCATAAAACTCTTCCAATGAAAGGGCATTCTCACCAAATCTTTTTACCAATTCTGGTGTTGGAGCAAATGGATTGTCAAGCAGACCTGATTCCTTTAGATAAGACTCATAATGGTGTACTGGCATAACAAGGGATTGAAAATTCAGTTCAAGCTAACAAATCTTTGCCAACTCAAAAAGAATAACGAATGATCAATCTAACTTAAAGAAGGTTCGGGCCAATTTGTCTCCCTTTCCGGAAGGGCGAACCACTAATTGCAATGCGTTTCATGAAAGTGGCAAGATTTTAATTTCAAGCATGTTTTAATTTCCCGAAACGTAGACGCCACAAATAGAATTAATGCCGTTCAAACATATGGAGAACCATCAATTCCCCAAGAAAAGAAAGTGCGTTTCTCATTGCATACTACCTTAATCCTCCTTCCCAATCCGGTCTAATTGCTTTTTACGATGATTGGAATAGTCCGAGATCCCTCGAATGACCAATGTTTTTGTTGGGCGTATATGCGCAGCGGTCAACACTCCCGCGGATTCAATTTCAATTGCGATAAGAGACCGTTGCACAACCCCACACCCTCGCCTATCATTTTGGCCGGAGTTTAATTTTCAATGAATTTTCCCTTCAAAAGGCCCTCTCAATCCATCCAAGACGGGTTTCCCAAAGGCATCGAGGCCCACTTAGGGGCCGTTGGATGACGATTGGACATAGGTGTCCTATTTCATTGTTCTGTGAGCTTGATGATGTATAGTTGGGGGGCGCGCTTGAGGTTGTAGCCAATGGCTTCCAGAATGTGCTGGGTATGGGTGGCAGCCCATCCTACGTAACGGGCCGTTCCGGCGTCGAACCAGCGTTTCTGGCCACCAAAGGTCCGTTCGACGATGTAGCGGAGCTTGCTGATGAGCTTGTTCCGTCGGATCGCACGACGGCTCAGGGGGCGGTTGCGATAGGCCTTGGATTGGATTCCGTTCTTCAGCCTCTTCCCGGCCAAATAATTCACCCGGTCCTGCCCTGCATACCCTTTATCGGCATAACAACGGGTTCCTTTTTCGGGATTGACCTGGTTGATCAACGCCTCGAATACCTGACTGTCATGGGTGTTGGCGGGTGTTGTTTCCACCGCCAGGATCAACCCGTTGACATCGGTGGCATGGTGTTTTTTGAAGCCGTAATAGCTCTTACCGGCCTTTTTCGTCCATTTCGCTTCCCCATCTACACCCTGCTTGGAGATCATTTTCACTTGCCCTTTCCCCTTATCTGACTGCCCTGTTCCGGCTCTGTCCCACGGTTCGTCCTGCGCAATCTCAAAATTTGGTTTCCCGCCGGGTTTGCGGGGACTTTCGGTGATGCTCGCGTCGACGATCACCCCGCTTTTGACCACCAATTCGTTCGCCTCCAACTGCTGGTTGACTTCCCTCAAAAGCGCATCCCAGCCGCCTGCAAGGGTCATCATGGTCCGAAAACGGCTGATCACGCTGTGGTCCGGTACCCGGTCGGCAAGGCTCAACCCGCAAGAACGATTGAAAGAAATCGAATCGTTCACACGCTCCTCCAAAGCCCTTTCGCTCAGCCTGTACCAGATGCCCAACAGCGACATTTTGAACAGCACCAGCCCCGGATAGGCCGTATTGCCCGCAATGCCGCGCCCTCGGGTGTCGTAGCTGTCGATCCCCCCTTCGATCCGTTCCCAGTCCATCAATTGGTTGACCCGTTCGAGGAATAAATTGGTGGTCTTGCGGTGGGAAACCCCGGCATCGGCAAAGCTGGGGCGGCCTGTGTTCTTTTTCTTGGAGAGAAGTTCAGGCTTTGAATGCGGGTCAGCAATAGGGTTTTTGAACGGGAAAGTGTGGATTTATTGGGATTGCGGTGCAATAGTTTCTTTATGGTTCCAGTGGTTTACCCCCCCCTCTTACCCAACACCCCGCCCCACACCCCGTCCAACCTCATCAACGCCCCCGCCCACCAAGGCGTAACCTCCACCATACAATACCAAATTCAATTTGTATGGAACAAAACCTCAACCAGACCCTCACCACCATCCTCAACAAGCTCCGCGCGTTGGAGCGGACGGCCAAGACCGTCCTGAACCTCGACGAGTGCGCAGCCTACACCGGCCTCGCCAAGTCCTACCTCTACAAGCTGACCGCGCTCTGTAAGATTCCGCACTACAAGCCCACCGGCAAACGCATATTCTTCAAACGCGAGGAGATCGACGCCTGGCTCTTGCGGAATCCCGTGGCCACGGAGGAGGAACTGGACCGCCGCGCGAATGAGTACATGAAGCGTTGGTGAGGAAACGCATTTCAAACCTAAAAACCATTTGAACCATGAAAATTCTACCAAAAACCACTTCCAATCCGTTGGAGAAGCGTTGGAAACGTTTCCCCAACGGTTCGGGCAACGCTTTTGCAACGGCTGTCCAACGCCTCGCAACGGCTAATCGGGACGCTTCCAACGCTTATCCAAGCGTTGGGGCGGCTCCCAAAAACGCTTCGCAACGCTTGGCCGAAGCGTTGCGGCTGCCCGAAAAACGGATCAGCGATCCGTTGATCAACGGCACTCCACACTCCACTCCACGCAGAATTTCCGAGAAATTTTCCGCGTCCTTTCCACCCCATTCCCATTCCCCTTTCACCCCCAAAACCACAGCCCATGCCTACCACTAAAATTTGCGCCCATTGCCACACCCCGTTTCATCCAAAGCGCCGCGATGCCAAATACTGTTCGCCGCGTTGCCGCCACGAAGCCTTCCGCCAACGACAGGAAGCGCCGCGCGGATTGACCCTTTACAACGATCCTTGGGTCGAAGAAGTCGAGGCGGAAGAGGTGGAGCCATTCGAAACTGTGCATCCGTCCGGCCACGTTTCGGCCTACGATTTGTACCGCCGCGAACAGATGGCCAATGAAAACCAGCGACGCTCCCGCAACCAGCATTCCTCCTATTGCGATTCTTCCACCCGCGACCTTGATCTGTACGACGAACACAGCGTGAATCCGCAGCGTTATCCCCGCCATTACTACACCTATTTCGGCAAGTTGACCCCGGCGGGTTGGCGCGGGATTGATCCGATGGACCGCGAATCGTTGTTGCGGAAGCGGTGCGATGAATTCAGCGATTACGAGTGGCTGGAGGAGGATATTTGGCTGAATGGGCGGCAAATCGACATTTACGAGGGGATCAAGCAGGAAATGTTTGGGAAGCGGGAGCCAGAGCCGGAAATGGAGAAGGTGGACCCGTACGCGGATTGGTCTAAGCGGGAGGCGAAGGCGGTCCGGAAGTACATTGAGGAGATGTCAGAGTGCATGTATGAAATTCAGGATTGGGTGGGTAGTGGTGAGGAAGGTGTTGATATCGAGCGGTTTGCGAACCTGATTGACTCGCTCAATACCTACCTGGAATCCAAGAGCTATGACCGTTTGCCGGAGGATTGCCCGATGGGAGATTGGCTCGAAGAACGGGTTCAGCACATGGAGGCCATCTACGAGGAACTTGACGAGGACTTCGAAACGCTTCGGCTTGCCTTCTCCGAGGACTGGCTGGATGATCTCGACGAGATCGAAGAACTCATGTATGAATACGATATTTGATTGGTTTTGGCATGTTTGGACACCGCTGGGCGACTGGCGGTGTTTTTTTATGCCCCAAAAATAACAGGCCACCTCCGAGCGGAAGCGGCCTGTCGCATCAATCGGGGGCAAGCCCCATTACAGAGAAACGCTGCCCCAAGGTCATGGGGCATTGGTTGAAAAGGAGATAAATAAAACAGTTACTCTTCCTCCGTCCATTCCCGCAACTCTTCCAAGGCCCGTTGTCGGGCCACTTCGGATTGGAGAACGTCTGGTACGACGATCAACCCAATCAACAATCCATCCTGCCGTTGCGGGACCACGCCGGAATAGGCCACGAAGAAGTCACAGCCCAATATCCGTCCCGCTCGTTGTAAGTCGCCCGTCGGCCAATCCGCTTGGTGGAACATCCGGCTCAACTTGCGCTTCGACCACGCCATGTCGTCGGCGAAGACCTTGCCCAACACCTTCAGTTCCTTGCACCGCGCCTTGACCCGTTTTCCATCGTGGATGGGGGATGATTTCATCAATGCTTGGTTTCTCGTCGAATATTTTTTCAATTTTTTTCGCTCCGAGGTGGGCGGGAAAGTGGAGGCAATACACTCCCCTGAGCTTTTCGAGCCCTTTTTCCTTTCCCGCCCCGCGCCGAAACGGTTTTCATTTTCCCTGTCAACCCGTCACCTTCAAAAATGCCCGAATTGCCAGAGGAGGATATAAAGAACGGTTCAATGTGGTTTCAAATGAACGCCCCGGCCACCAAGGGATCGGTCCGACCGGGACGTGGACCTTCGGAAAGGAAGTGGCCCAAACATGAATTGAATGAGTCTTGGGAAACTCGGCCACCTCGCTTTGGTATGGTTGCAAAGTAGGCGGGGAGTGTGAATCTGCCTCGGACAAAACACTTGATTATGGAAATACAAAGTGCAATTTTTAAGGCGGTAGATGTCA
Source organism: uncultured bacterium (assembly GCA_963923035.1). GTDB lineage: Bacteria > Bacteroidota > Bacteroidia > J057 > JADKCL01 > CAWUKT01. The sequence continues at coordinate 7,939 of CAWUKT010000126.1, read as the reverse complement.
TTGAACTACTGAATGTCAGTTTTTTAGATCGCTATTATTTATCCGAACAGTATGAATCCCTCTTCCCTGTATTCGCTGATCCATTTTTTGACAGAGGACCAAATCGAGCTTTTTCGGTCTTGGGCAAAACAGCATTCCCGTTCTCCCAAGAAGAATCCGCGCTACCTCCAACTCTTTGACCGAATGGAGAAGATGCAGTCCTTTGATTCAAAAGCAATCCGCAAGCCTCCATTTGACAACTCCTCCACTTTCTATAAAAGTCGGGAAATGCTGATTGAGAAGTTGATTCGGTGCTTTACGATTGAAAACAACCCCTTTCCCAATTACGAGGCCCTGATGCGGACCGCTTTTGATTTTGCCGCAATCGACTTGGCCAGGGAATATTTCAGGAAGCAGTATGAATGGTTGAAGGCAAAGGGAATCGCCATTGATCTGTATTGCCTAATGGACTACAAAGACAACCAGATCATGGATTTTGACATTGATTTGGCCGAGGGGATCGAGGTTCCTTCGACGTGGGAATTGCTGGAGGTTCTCAATGCTCAATCAAGTGCGAGGAAAATGGTTGAGCAGGCCCGCCAGACATTCAAGGAGAGCCGTGACGTTAGGAAGCAATTCAGTTCCGAAATCAATGATTTTTTAGAAGGGTTGGGAAATGTCGAATTGGATGATTACCACCGACTGAAACTAAAGGTCGCCTCGGAGATTCTGAAGTTTGACTTTGAGAAGGCAGCAGATTACCAGTTTGATTTGACCATTTCTCTGCTTAACAAGTCTCACAGGGTTTTTGCGATTCGCATGATCCGCGAAATCTCCAATGCCATTACCCTCTTTTTGCTTCAGGGAAATCGGGAAAAAGCGACCGAACTGACGATGATTTTATCGGGAGTGGAAGTGAAGAATGAATTGGAGGAAAAGCAAAAGGAGGAACGGTGGATTCGTCGCTCCATTGAAACCGCTTTCACGTTTGGGATTCCTGAATTGGCTGAGAATGGAATCGAGAAAATGGACGCATGGCAAAGTCTGTTCAACTCGGCTCATATTGCCCGCTACCATTTCATCGCTTCCCTCTGTTTTGTTTTCGCGGGTGATTTCGAGAAGGGGCACCAAGTCCTGCGCCGACTCATCAATTCGCCCCGCGAAGTTCGACAGCATCTGCACTGGCAAATCGATGTTCTGGACTGCATCTTTCATTTGGAAAAGGGTAACTTCGATTATTTGGAATCCACGTTGGATTCCAAGCGCAAGAAATTCCGCTCCTTGCCGTACGTGAGCATGGTCCTCAAAGGAATCGACCGGCTTGTCAAGGAGCAAGGCCGTGTTTCCGTGAAAATGGTGGAAGAAATCATCGAAATCCAGAACGAGATGGAGACCATCGACTCCCAACGCCGGGAAATCCGCTATTTCAACTTCGCCTTCTACCTGGAAGCCAAACTGAAAAGCCTTTCCCTCCGCAAAATCTACGCGGACGCACTTGGCAGCGAAATCACCCCCATCGCCATTTGATCAAAAATCGTCTTCAATGATGACTTCAAGGATGCTCCCACCGCCTCCTTCAGCAATCGTCACTCGATAGGAATTGGGTTCCTTTTCAATCTCCATCCGCCCCTCCGCATAGGCGTCCCGCGCCTCCTGCACGCACATCCCCGTCTCGCACGAAACGGCCATGTAAATCCGCTTCAACGTCGCTTGGTCAATGTCGCCGCCTTTGGCGACCACCACGATTTCAGCCTGTACATATCCAATCGGCGCAGACGACGCGACCAGCGCCACCAACGCAATCCATAAAAGTTTTCGCATGTTCAATTCATGTTTGGACGAGCTTCAATATACGATTTTTGGGTGCGGGGGGAGGCGGGGAGCAAGGAGGTAGAGAAATGTTCCATTCTATTAAACCGTTTAAAATTTTCGACGTTTGGGAGGTTATGCGTTCGGATTTCTATTGGTGCTGAGGTGGATTTCGTTCTATATTTGGAATAATACAATGGCGGCAGCAGACCAAATAAAATCCTTGATCAAATCCTTCGGAGAAGGGGATGAGGCTCGCTTTTTTTCCATTGCAATGCAAATTGCAGCAAAAGAAGCTCGAAAAGGGCATTCTACGTTTGCCCGGGAACTAAAGGCGATCATTGATAAGGCCAAAGAAAGCCGCGCTAAAATAGAATTCAAGGAGCAAAAAGTTGTTCCCCTCTCTCCAATTAAGCGAGAACTGAGAGAGCTCATTGAGGTTAGCGATTCCAAGATTCGTCTTTCCGATATGGTTTTAGCCGAAAATGTAAGGAAATCGCTCAATAGAGTTGTTTCTGAGCAAAGGAAGTTTGATGAATTGCGAAAATTCAACCTTTCCCCTCGCAGAAAGCTTTTATTGGAAGGCCCTCCAGGTTGTGGAAAGACGATGACTGCCTATGCTTTGGCAGGAGAACTCAATTTATCTGTATTTGTCGTCCGTTTAGATGGATTGATTTCGAAATTTATGGGCGAAACCATAGCCAAGCTTCGGCTGATTTTTGATGCCATGCAAAGCTATCGGGCAGTTTACCTGTTTGATGAATTTGATTCTATTGGAACAGTGAGGAATCAATTCAATGATGTAGGAGAGATTCGAAGGGTGCTAAACAGCTTTCTCATCAACATCGAAAAGGACGAATCAAATAGCATTATCATCGCGGCAACGAATATGCCAGATGCGCTGGATTCCGCTCTTTTTCGGAGGTTCGATGATATTATCAAGTACCCCCTGCCTTCTCAATTGGAAATTAAGGAATTATTGAAGAGGCAACTTCACGGCTTCAAACTTGATTTTGAAATTGATGGGGTTGCAGAGTATGCAAGAGGAAGGAATTTTGCGGACGTCGTGAAGGCATGTGAAGAATCGATTAAAGAAATGATTATTACGGGATCTGAAAAGATTTCAGAAGATTCAATAAAAGAATATTTGGCATCTCGTAGAGACTGATGCCTTTTTGACTAATTGGTGATATGGCAAGTGATCAAGAAAGGCTCCCACACATTCGTGTGGAGGGCTTCTATGAAGTAGAAGGATACACTTCTCCTCTTTCGGGGGGAGGAAGCAAAAAATTGGTCGAAAGAGATCGGGAAGAGCATGGGAATAGGATGTTGGGTTTTGTCCGAGATTTAAAGTCTGAGTTCGACTCTCGGCAATTAATAGAGGTGCCTGAAGGAGTTGAAATAGATCCTGTGGTCTACGTAGAATTTGAATCCAAGCCCGGATTCAAGTTGGCCTTTGATTCTCTACAAAATGAACGTGGGTTTCATTCATTGTTGATTACCCAAAGGATTAAAGCCGACGCATCCGACGGAAACTTAATCGTAGATAAGGCCATTGTTGTCATGAAGGAGAGCGGGATCAATGCTTTCCAAAAGAAGACTGAGGACTTTCTTGATTCAGAAAAGGACAATAAGAGGAAGGATAAAAAGACAGATGAAATCATAACATCTCCTAAGAATAATTCACTCTTAGCCAATATTGAGGAAATGCAGCCTGCTTCTCTGGAAGCATTTTGGACTGAAGGTGACCGAGTTCCATTTCCGGATGCAGACGAAGTACACTGGTGGGAAATTTGGACTCTCAAGAACCAAAGTAAGAATACGCTTGACCAGATTCACCGAGTGGAAACTCAAATGAAGCGGGCTCAATTAGCCGTCTCGGACCGGGTACTTGAGTTTGCGGAACACATAGTTTATTTGGCGAAGGGAACGGTTAAACAGCTAAAGGAGTCTGTGTTTTTCTTGGATTGTTTGGCTGAGTTGCGAAAACCAAGAGAAACGGCTGAGTTTTTCATGGACTTAAACTCAGTGGAACGAGCAGAATGGTCCCAGGATTTGTATAATCGCTTAGAAATCGGAGCCAATGACGAATCTGTAGCGGTATGTTTACTCGATACTGGGGTTAACAATCGCCATCTTTTACTACAAGATTTTCTTCCCGACTCACAAATGGATTCTATCAACCCAGCATGGGGGAATTCTGATGGATCACAATGGGGACACGGAACGGGCATGGCAGGTTTGGCGTTGTATGGGGATTTAGTTGATGCATTGGATTCTTCGGCCTCTATTCCTGTACTGCACCAATTGGAATCCGTTAAGGTGATAAATGAATATAGTCCCAACGATCCTGATTTATATGGCCATATAACGATTGAAGCAGTGAACCGCGCAATCATCATGGCCCCATGGCGAAAAAGAGTTTTCTGTATGGCCATTACTCTGAATGATAATTTACAGAGCGGGGGGCCTTCTTCTTATTCTTCGGCACTTGACAAAATTACTTTTGGGGAAGGGAATGAAGATAAAGCACTACTTTTTGTCTCAGCGGGAAATGTTCAAATAGTGAATTCTGCGGACTATCCGAATGAAAATGTTATCTCTCCGGTTCAGGACCCTGCTCAATCTTTTAATGCAGTTACGGTTGGATCGATAAGCCGCAAGGATAATATTTCCGAGTCTCAGTATTCCTCTTTAAATGTTTTGGCCAAGAGGCACTGTTTATCTCCGTATTCAAGGACATCCATTTCCTATGACTCACAATGGCCTATAAAGCCAGAGGTAGTTTTTGAAGGGGGGAATATGGCGGACGAAAACGGAATGGCTATTGACCCCGACTCCTTGATGCTTTTGACAACAGACAAAGACCCCCGAAATCAGATTTTTACAACCTTTAACGGGACAAGCGCTTCTACAGCCCTTGCTTCAAGGCTAGCAGCACAAATCATGACGGAGTATCCGGATTTATGGCCTGAAACGGTGAGAGGACTGGTAATTCACTCGGCTGTATGGAATAAGAATATGACAGAGGGAAGGCATATTCAGGACTTCTCAGCAAGTGAAAAAAGGGGGCTATTAAGGTCCTATGGATATGGAGTGCCAAATTATCAAAGAGCGATCCATAGTCTTCAGAGTTCAGTAACGATGTTTGTGGAGGAAACTCTTGTGCCTTTTAAATGGGAGGAAAACCGGGATAAGACGAACGAAATGCACTTTTTTGAGTTGCCTTGGCCAAAGGAGGCATTGGCAAATTTATTTGAAAAGGAGGTCCGGTTGAGGGTAACGCTATCCTACTTCATTGAGCCCAATCCGGGAAATCGGCGGTACTCAAATAAGTTTTTCTACCAATCACATGGCCTACGCTTCCGTCTTTGTCGACCGGATGAAGCCAGGGAAGAGTTTAGAAAAAGGATTAACAAAGAGGCTAGAGAAGAGGAGGAGAATCTTTCAAGTTCAGGATCTGAAAATTGGGTCCTTGGTTCTTCTCGGCGGGACAAAGGCTCGATTCACTCGGATTGGTGGATTGGAACTGCCGCCGACCTTGCCGAAAAAAACCTCCTTGCTGTTTACCCTGTGAATGGGTGGTATCGCAAGCGAAAAAAGCTAAATAAAATTGATTCAGAAGTTCGATACAGCCTGATCGTAACTATTGAAGCTCCCGGAGTGGAAGTTGATTTGTACACTCCAGTCATCAATCAGGTAGACATACCCATTGAAACGTAACCCCATCACCCCAAACACCCAATCACAAAGTCCAATCCCGCCTTCCGCTCCGCGCCCGGCACCTTCGCCTCGCGCAAGCTCCGCCGCAACGCGGCCAAGGACCGACCATTTGCCCGTTGGACCTCGAAACAGCCCAACGTAATCCGCCAAATCTCCTGCCCGGGATCGCGCAAGACTCCCGTTTGCACCAAGCCTTTTACCAGATAACTCAATTCCGTAATCGTCCCCGTCCAAACCACCTTGGCATCCAGCCCCGAATTCCGAAACACGGAACGAAAGACCGCCTTCGGCGTGTCTGCGTCGATCAATCCGCGCTGCTTCAGCTCCCGCTCCACATCATTGAAGCGATGCTGCAACTTGAAGAACCGCGCTTGCGTCTCAAACGTCCGCGTTTCCCCAACTGGCACCACCTGCACCTTTTGCAACTGGAACCCATAATTCCGTGACATCCGCACCAACAGCCGTTTGAAATCTAGTTGCTCCGTCCCCCGGTACAATTGTTCCGTGCAGCGAAAGACCTGTTCCGCAATGCCCTTCGAGACCGTTGGGTGGGGAGGAATCTCCACGGTCAACCACCAATAAGCGTACCGCGCCACGATCTCCAACACTGGTCCCAACACCTTCGATTGTTCCGATTCATCCAGCCCCAAAACCAATTCCTGAATCTGCTTCCGAATCGCCTTGGCCTCGCCTTCAAATTCGTGGTCAAAGAAATGCCCCAAGACATATTCCCGCGAAGTCTCGTGGAAAGCCGCGAACAAGTCCAGCAACTTCGAATCGGGAAGATGTTCCCAAATGGCGGCAACGTGGTCTTGGACCCCAATCAGCCGCGCCGTCTCCATGCACTCACTCATCGCCCAAATCCAATTTGGGCAGCGAATTCACTGCCTTGACCTTCAATTCGTCCACAATTTTCCCGTAGACCTGCGTTGTCCGCACTTCCTTGTGTCCCAACAGCTTGCTGACCGTGTACAATTCCGCGCCTTTGGTCAGGAGCAGCGTCGCGTAAGTATGCCGCGCACAATGGAAGGTGATATGCTTGGTGATCCCCGCCTTCATCACCCATTGCGCCAAGGCGATATTGTTGTGGGCGCTGTACTTCAAGCCCCGAAAAATCTTGTGATTGGCCGCTGTGGGTTCGCCCAAGAGGGCCACCGCTTGCTCTGTGATGGGGTGGTATTCAAAATGCTTCGTTTTGCGTTGTGAGAAGTCGACTTGGTAGCCCGTTTCCTCTGAATAGCGCAACTCCCGCCACTTCAATTTCTCAATGTCCGACCAGCGCAAGCCGGTCAAAGCCGAAAACAGAAAGGCCCGTTTGAGAACTGGCTTTCGGCATTCCGTTTGGGCGAGCTTCACCAACTCGGATTCCGTAAGGTATTCGCGTTGGGTGTCGATTTGGGCAGGGGAGGAGACGAGATGGGCGGGATCGGTAGGGATAAGGCCATCCCGATGGGCGGTGTGAATCATCCGTTTGACCTTGTTGAAGTAGGTATGAGCGGAATTTTGGCTGAGGCGTTGCAGGAGAAAAGCCTTAAAGCGTTCCATCCACCGGTCGTCCACTTCAATCAATCGGACCTCGTTGAACTTGAATTCCCGCAGGTGTTTCAGGGTACTCCGCCACGTCTGGTAATTCACCCCCGTTTCCCGACGATGCTCCACCATGTCGTTGAAGTAGTCAACGAGCAGGGTCCGTCCATTGTATTTGGAGTCGAAGCCATACGTACTTTGTTGGATTTGCAGCAAGCGTTTCGCGCGAATCGACTCGACGAGTCGCATGGTCTCCTTGTTCTTGCTTTTGATTTGCGCCGACTTCCCCGGTTCGATATAGAGCTTTAAGAACTCATACCTCCGCTCCCCATTTTCATAAATGTCGAGGTAGATACTCTCCTTCCCAGAACTCAGCTTCTTCTTTCGGATTTGGATGTTCATAGTGCGTTTTGTTACCCGTTGTTACTCGGGTAACAAATAAGTAACAAAACCAATGCTAAAAAAGGAAATCAAAGGTGAAATGTTACAAGCCCATTTTGGATGTAAATGGCTATAAATGAGGAGTTTGTTTTCCTTTCTTCGCCCTCTATTTCCCCACCCTACTTCCCAATACAAAACTTAGAAAAAATATTCCCCAGCACCTCATCCGTCGTGATCTCCCCCGTAATCTCCCCCAGGTAGTGAATCGCATGCCGGATATCCAGCGCCACCAACTCCTGCGTCGCCTCCAGCTCGATCCCCTCCGCCGCCTCCGCCAGCGCCCCCCCCGCCCGCTCCAACGCCGTCAAATGCCGCACATTCGAAATCACCGCCGTGTCCAGCGCTCCACTCCCCAATTCCCCCACCGTGGCCCCCCAACCGTGATTAAAACCCGCCCAAACAGCCCCCCGAACCGCACAGGAGAGCCAACCCGGCCTAGAAGGCACCATTGGCAAATGCG
>CAWUKT010000125.1:0-14148 GCA_963923035.1 uncultured bacterium | reverse complement strand
AGATCGAGGCGGGTTTACTTTCCCAAATCATGATCTGGGACTCCAGGGGCCATTTTTTTGCCTTCCTTCCGGACTTTAAACCCCAGCGTGGACGTATTCCCTGTGCAACCGCCCCTCAGCTACCGGGGGACCTGCCAGGCGCCTGCGGCCAGGTTGGATTTTGTAAACTTTATATAACAACTACCCATTATGAAGAAATTCACCTTCTTCCTGTTCTTCCTATGCTTCATAGGAGGGGCTTTCCAGCTGTCCCAAGCGCAGCTGTCCAACTGCGACATTTGTCAAACGCAGGTCAACACCATCCAACAATTTGACTTTGACTCCGGAAGCGGATTCAGCAGCATTGGTTTCCAGGCCACCGTATCTGGCTCTTCTTTTTGCCAGGTCCTCGGTTATGAATGGAGCACCAATTATCCTGGTGCGGTGATTACCCCAGTCGACGAATGGGCCCGCATTGATTTCCCTATGATTGGCCCCTCGCCTGGACCCGGCGGCATCTTGGGCAGCAACATTTACCAGGTCTGCCTGACCTATTCCCAATGGCTCGACCGGAATGGGAACGGTGTCACCGAATCCAATGAGATTTGCGAGAATACGCTGTGTATTACCGTAAGACTTTAACGTTGGTTTTTTGATTTGAACCGGACCGTTCCTTGGGGGACGGTCCGGGTTTTTCGGGGCCATTGACCCGGGGAAAAGGGGCCGTGGATCGACTTGTTCCGATTTGAAGATTCCGGAGATGGTCCCGGGGCGTATACATTGGAATGAGGCGAAGGGAAACAAACGGGCATTTCTTTGATTCCCATCCGTCATTTGCCTAACCCCTAAAACTTAAAGCTCATCGTGGGGGAGATGTAAAAGGTATTTTCCGAATCACCCGACTCCTCCAGGAAGCGCCCCGCCAGGAAGTAGGAGCTCCGCAGTTCAAAGGAGATGTTGCGGTGGATTTCGTAGGACAATTGCAGCCCCAAAACATCGCCGATCCTTCGGGAGTCAATGCCATTCGCCTCCCGGGTCAGGAATCGGGGCGGACCGTAGAGGCCATCGTTGAGCTGGGTCCGGTAAAAGAAGGCGTAGTCGAGATAAATTTTCAAATTCTCCCGGGGACTGAAGGTGAGATTGGGGTGGAAACTCAGGATATTGGCCGGGGTATTTACCGCCGCCAAACTGTAAAGGGCCGGGTTGACAAACAAAGGATTGAACGTCCCGACCTTCCCATCCCCTGCATTCCGATCACCACTGGACCAATCCGCTTTGATCCCCACTTGGGTTTTCCAGCCCTCCTGCACCACCGCATACTTCCAGTCGGTTTCAAAATTGTAGGCCAAGATGGAGCTCCCGCCCAGCGTCCCCAGTTGCACGATCAATTCGGTATTGTAGGACAGCCGCTTTTTCTTGCCAAAAGACCTCGCTCCCACCGAATGCCTCGTTTCTTCTCCGGTGACATCGTTGAAGCGGGAGAAAGGAGACCAAAAACCGAAATAATAGACGTCCAGCTTCCCGAAATCTTTCAATAGGGGTCGACGGTAATAGACGCCCCAGAAACTTGGATTGGGAGCGCCTTCCTGGAAAATATTGGATCGGTTATCGAAACTGAAGGGGGAAATGGCCACTTCGTTTCCGTAGAAAAGATCGACGGAAGAGTTTTTCCTTCGAAACATGGCCAGCGCCATGTCAAAAGACCTCCGCATATTGGGTCCTTCCCGGATTCCCACCAATCGCGAGGCGCCATAGCCAATTTCCTGTCTTCCCAACCGCACCTTGACCTCCAAATTGGATGCGTTGACCGGGTTCCACTCCAGAAATCCCTGGTGTAAATCCACTTCATCGGACTCCAACGGAATTTGATCTGGGCCACTCACGAACCCACTGTACAGCTCCCCAAACAGGCGCAGCTTTTCACCGAACTGCAGTGACGCGTGGAAATCAACCCTTTGCGAATAAAAGGTCCGGTCCTCATGGGTATAATTCTCATTCGTGAAGTGTTCGACCCGGGCCCGGTACTCACCTCCCAACGACAAATAGGTATTGTGGTCGCGGGAAAGGGGTATAAATTTCAGGGGTTGGAGAAAAATGACCTTTGATTCTACGCTGTCGAGGAATTGATAGGACTCCTGCGCGCGCAGCATATTGATGTTGGGGATGGAGGATTCCTGGGCAAACAAAGCATTCGCCATCCAGCAATAGAATACACCCAAGGCGAATCGCCGGGCATTTCTACGCCGCACTTTCAGCCTGTTTCTTGCTCTGGAAATAGGCCGTAAAACTCAGGATGATGGCGGCCGAGGAAACCAGGGTCATGAGGGTTCCGGGCATGAAGTGGACATAGCCCCCCAAGTCCATGAACAGAAAATATCCCAAATCAGCGAGGCCGCCGGTGATGGCCGCGAGGAAAATGGCATTTTTGTTTCCCTTCCAAACAAAATAGGAACAGATCAAGGTCGTGAGTCCGATCCAAAGCAAGTTGAATCCGTGTTGGCCGATGACCGCTCCGGCAGCCGCCGGGTAATTGCCCTGGAGGGTACTCGGGTCGACGGCATCTGCGATGCCGCTCACGGCTCCGGCGATGTCGCCGTTGAGGATGAAACTGTCGGTCATAACGCCCGCGAAAACGTGCACCGCTCCCCAAAGGAACCAAAGGACGGCGGCAATTTTCAGTAACAGAGGATGTTTCATAATGCGACGTAATTGAATGGTACTTGATGTCCTGTCAATTTCGGGAGCTGCAAACAGCATTGCATTATGATTTCATAAGAAATGAAATCCCTATTTCTTCTTTCGGTGCTTGGCCTTGGCGGCACTTAATGTTTCCGGATTGACGCCGATGTAGGAGGCGATCATCCGCTGGGGAACCCGGTGGGCAATTTCGGGATAGGTCGCAATGAAATGTTCGTACCGTTCGATGGCATTGGTACTGATCAGCATCAAGACCCGACTTTGGAGCGCATTCAAGCGTTTGGTCAGTGGTCCCACATTGTCCTTTTCCCGTTCGAGGTCCTTGTCCATGACGATCACTCGCGAATCTTCCAGCGCATCAATGAACAACGCGGCTTCCGACGTCGGCCCACAGGTATCGGCAATGATCCACCCTTCCGGCGCAAACATGAAGATGTTCTCCCTGCCATTCTGGTCAATCGCATAGCTTCTCAACAAGCCTTCCTTCACGTGGTAGACCTTGGTGTTCAGCTCTCCACTGCGCTGAATGAGTTCCCCTTTTTTTACCTGTATTTCTTTGAATTTCATGGGACCTGCTTGGGATTTGCCGGTTTGGGATTCTAAGGTAGGGAAATTTAGGGTATTGGGCGTGGGGGCTTCCCCTCCGCCGATTTACGGATTCATTTTCTTGAATCCGATAGCATTTCCCTCCCGATCCAGCCCTCCACTGAAGTAAATTAACCCATACGGTGATTGCTCCCGAGCGAATCGACAGGTTAATCGAAATTTCATGCCAAAAACGCCTGCTCCATCCCCGGAACAGCCATTCAACCTATTCCTGCGGCGGATTCTTCACGTACTGGTCAAACCACCGCATCTGCTCCCAGAGAACATGTTCAATCGTCTCGTGGGCCCGATAGCCGTGGTCTTCGTAGGGAAGCAGGACCAAACGCGCGGTGCCACCAGAGCCCCGGACCGCTTCGTAGAAGACTTCGGACTGGAAGGTCAGGGTGCCGGGGTTGCCGTCGTCGTCGCCGTGGATGATGAGTACAGGTTCGTTGACTTTGTCGGCGAAAAAGGTGGGGGAAACCTGGATATAGACATCGCGGGCGTCAAACAAGGAGCGGCGCTCGGATTGGAAGCCAAAGGGCTGGGTGGTCTTGTTGTAGGAGCCACTGCGGGCGATTCCCGCCCGGAAAAGATCGGTATGGGCCAACAAATTGGCCACCATCAAGCCGCCGTGGCTGTGCCCGATGATCCCGATCCGGTCCGGATCGGCCACGCCCATTTCCACGGCCTTGTTGACCGCCGCCTCGGCGTCGTCCACCAATTGTTCGACAAAGGTATTGTAAGTGGTTTCGGGGTCGCCAACCATGGGCATGGCGGTCTGGTCGAGCACGGCATAACCCTGGAGCAAGAAATAAAGGTGAGAGGCACCATAAATGCGCATGAAGCGGCGGGTCGAGCCGCGGACCTGGCCGGCCATGGCCGCCCCTGAATATTCCAACGGATAAGCATACACGACCGTAGGGAGGCGGGTGCCTTCTTTATAGCCGGGAGGCAGGTGCAGCTGGAAGCTCAGCGGCACTCCGTCCTTGCGCTCGTAGCGAACGAGGCGCTTTTCAATCTGCCGCAATTGCGGGGTCGGATCTTCGAACTGGGTAATCGGCGTCGTAGAAATCACGCGGGTTCCTTCTCCCTCGGTCGGCTTCTTGATTTTCTTGCCAATGGTCGCCAGGTAGTAGTTGGGCACATCGGTGGGAGATTCGGAACGGAGGACAAATTGATCTTCGTCCCCGGCGAAGGCAATGAAACTTTCATACCGTTCCGGGTCGCAACGGAACAAGCGGGTGGCCTGGTCGGAATCCAGCGGGCGCAGGTCCAGAAAAGGACGGTCGCCATCGTTGGTCCCTCCGGCTCCCCGGAAATAAAGGGCACCATCCCGTTCCCGCAACACGTAATAGCCATTGTCCATCGCCTCAAAAAGCGGATAACCGGGGGCATTGTAGCGATCGGCTTCATCCAGATCAAACCACTTCCGGGAAGTTCCTTTTTCAATGTCCAGAATCCAGGCGTAGCGGCGGCGCTTGATCCGTTCCCGCTGGTACAGCAACAATTGGCTGCCTTCCTGGAACCACGATCCGAAACTGAGGATGCGGTGTTCGGCCTTGAACACCTCTTTGGCTTCGCCACTAAAGGGAGCCTCCAGCGACATCAGGCGGTCCCGATGCTCCACCTTGGCGGTGGGATTTCCTCCGTCGAGGGCCTCGATCCAGAAGAGGGTATGGGGAGCGGTCGGTTGCCACGATACCGAACGGGGCCCTTCCGGCACGCCTTGAACCGGCACTGCATCCGCCAAGGGCAAGGAAGCGATTGTGGCCACTTTTTTTCCGTCGGTGTCCCAAACCTCAATCTCTTTTCCAAACCGCCAATACGCGACCTCGTGTGACCAGGGGCCTTTCATATATTGGGTCAGGATGTATTTGCCGTCGGGAGAAAAAGAAGTCGAACCATAAACGGCGGGCGGGCCCAGGACTTGCGTTGCTCCCGTTTGGGGATCCAGCACCACCATCTCACAGGTGCCGTAGTATTCGAAGAGTTGGTCGTCGTGCACGGTCTCCAACAGGTTCCGGGCCTCGTAGGTGGAACGGGCCGAGGCTCCGATTCCTTCAACAACCTTGGGACCGGCGGGGATTGCCGGGGCTGCCGGGGTCGGGCCACGGTCAGGGATGCGGCGGATCAAGAGCCGTTTCTGATCCGGCATCCAATTGACCCCGCTCGCGATGAGCGGGTTGATGGCAATGTCTTTCATCCGCTTCATTTCCCCCTGCACATTTCCCGTCCAGAGACCGATGTGGTCGGAATACTTGACCATCATCGCGAATTGTTGTCCATCAACCGTCCAACGCACGCCCACGACCTCTTTGTCATTGGGGAAGTCCAGCTCGGTGGTCTTGCCATCTTCGATCCGAACCAGCCGGGGACCCACGGAGCCATGCCGACCATGGTAGTAATTCGTCCTGGGGTCGACCCGCATCCCGGCCAGCTTGTGCATGGGACCGGCCATTTCTTCCAGAGAGGGATAAATGATGGGGTCCAGCAGCAAGAGGTATTCGCCAGTCGGCGAGGTATAGACCTGCGGCAAATTGGGCGCGTTCAGGACCTTCAGGATTTCTTCGGGCGGCGACTGCCATTCTTGACCGGAAGTACTTTGATTTTGGGCAAAACCGCTGTGGGCAGCCCCAACAAGGAGGATGAGGGTGAGGATTTTCCAGAGATTCATGTCTAAAGATACATAGAGTCTCAAATGAATGGGGACAAATCGGGTCAGGATTTACATTCTTTGGGCGACGATCCTGGGTTTTTGTGGGGTGGAAGGGAAATGGGGAACGTTTGGAACAATCCTCTTTCCTTTTTCCCACCTCTTCTATTTCCTCCTCCAACCCAACTATCGCACTGAGAAGCCAAGAAAAAAGCCCCGGCACAAACCGAGGCTCTTTTCCAAAACAACCAGCAGAGGCATCCCCTACTGCAAGATCAGGTTCCTGAACTGGACCGGATAACCGGGAACCTTGATTTCAAAATGGTAGGCCCCGCGAGCGAGTCCAGAAAGGTCGAAACGCAGCTTCTCACCGGCTGGTGCCTCGGCGTCCAGCTGGAAGACCTGCTTTCCATAAGTATCCCAAACCTTCACCTCCACGGCATTGAAGGACAGGTCCTCCGGCAATTGGAGGTAGCAAACGCCATCACTGGGGCTCGGATAGAGCACCAAATCGGAGAGCAATTGCGTACCGACACCAGCGCAAACGTCGACGTTGGTGGTGATGATCGATTGGTTGGTACATCCGTTGTTGTCGGTGTAGGTATAGGTAATGGAATGAGTTCCTGTGCCGGCTGCGACAGGGTCAAATGCATTGCCGGTAATCCCAGGGCCGGAAAAGGTGCCGCCGCTGGGTGAACCGTTCAGGGTCGAGGTGCCAGCGGTATTGCAGTAGAATGTATCCAGGCCCACGAACGAAACGGCCGGAATGGCATTGACAGTCGTGGTGACGTCCGACGTATTGGAACAGCCATTGCCATCCGTAAAGGAATAGGTGATGGTGTGGGTACCCGTGCCAGCGGCGGCGGGATCAAAGGAAGATCCAGAAACGCCCGGCCCAGAGAAAGTCCCGCCCAGGGGAGATCCGGTCAATCCAACCGCAGCTTCATTCTCACACAACGATTGGGCTAGGCCGCTGAAGCTCACTGTTGGGAGCGGAGCAACGGTTACAGTAACCTGATCGGTGCTGGAGCAGTTGGCGCCATTGGTCACGGTGACGGTATAGGTCGTGGTCGTGGTCGGCGAAACGGTATGGGTCGCGCCGTTGCCCAAACCCTGGTCCCAGGAGTAGGTATTGCCCCCCGAAGCACTCAAGGTTGCCGAACTCCCTTCGCAAATGGTCACATTGTTCCCGGCATTGGCGACGGGGGTATTGCTCACCGTGGTCGTCAATTGGGAAGTGCCCATGCAGCCGGTCGGGTCCATATAGGTATAGGTCACCGTGTGGGTGCCAGCTCCGGCGGTCGCCGGATTGAACACGGAGCCGGAAACGCCGGGCCCGGTGAACGTCCCCCCGGCGGGCGATCCCGTGAGGGTAACCGTGGAGGCATTGGTACAGTACGTATTGGCGAGGCCGCTGAAGCTCACGGTGGGCGGGGGAACCACGGTCACCGTTACCTGGTCGGTGCTGGAACAGTTGGTGCCATTCGTCACTGTGACGGTATAGGTCGTGGTCGTGGTCGGCGAGACGGTGTGGTTCGCGCCGTTGCCCAAGCCATGGTCCCAGGAATAGGCATTGCCGCCCGAGGCGCTCAAGGTGGTCGAGCTTCCCTGGCAAATGGTCACGTTGCTGCCCGCGTTGGCCACAGGAACATTGCTCACCGTGGTGGTCAATTGCGAGGTGCCGACACAGCCGGCCGGGTCCGTATAGGTATAGGTCACCGTGTGGGTGCCCACTCCGGCCGTCGCTGGGTTGAACGCCGAGCCCGAAATACCTGGGCCCGTAAAGGTTCCGCCCGCAGGTGAACCGGTGAGGGTCGCGGTGGAGGCATTCGAGCAATAGGTACTGGCAAGCCCGCTGAAGCTGGCGGTTGGCAGTGGGACCACGGTCACCGTGACCTGATCGGTGGCGGAACAATTGGAGCCATCCGTCACTGTGACGGTATAGGTCGTCGTCGTGGACGGCGAGACGGTTTTATTTGCCCCGCTGCCCAAACCCTGATTCCATGAGTAGCTCGTTCCCCCAGATGCGCTCAGGGTCGTCGAACTTCCCTGGCAAATGGTCACGCTGGGTCCGGCATTGGCATTGGGGATCGCATTGACAGTCAGTGCTGCGGTATCGGTGGCGTGGGAATTGTTGATCAGGCAGTAGTAGAGGTTGCCGTCCAATCCAGCCCCGGGATTGTTGACGCTCAGGGTGGCAGTGGTGGTGCCAGAATAGGGAGCAGAATTTGGGACGGGGTTAAAGGTCGTGCCCATATTCGAGCTGAAGAACCACTGGTAAGTGGCTCCAGCCGCGGCATTTCCAGCGAAGAAAGTCGTATTCTGGTTCGCACAAACGGCAGCATTGTTGGGAAGCGTGGACGTTTCACGAAGGTTGAAATTGTCCAGAGCGATATCCGAACTCCATCCCGTGCCCGTGACGCCCCTCAACCGGATATTGATCACATTGCCGATATAAGGCGTGAGGTCCACGGTCTGCATCAACCAATTGATCCCCTGACTTCCCGAAATCGCCGGCACGACATTCAAGGTCCAGGTCCCGTTTACATTCACATCCACATGCAAATCCCCCACATCATCTCCCTCCATGTGGTACCAGAAAGTGAATTCCGGCGCAATGTTCCCGGTCAAATCCAGGCAAGGACTGATCAAATGGGCCTCTTCCTGGGTACACCCGTTGGAGGCTTCGGTATAAACATAATGGCCAGTGGAGGTGCCCGGGTTGTGGTCGACACTGGGGCCCGTTCCATTGGAAGGCGTTCCCCCTTCATCCACCCGCCAATCGATATCGTCTTCTGTCCCGTTGACTGCATTGGTCCAACCATTGCCCAACGGACAAATCGTCGTCCCACAATTGCTGCTCGTTCCACAGTTGTTGTAGGATTCGAAGTCGTCGGCCAAGGGCAGGTTGAAGACCGAACCGACTTCTTTGGTCACATAAACCGTATCGTTCCAAGAGTTTCCGTCTACCCCCAAATCCACCCAAATGGCAAAATTGTAGGTGCCGCTGGCGCTCAAGTTGGCCTGCTGGGTGAAGGTATAGGTCAATGATTGGCCCGAACCAATGGGACCGGGAATGATTTCGTTCACGGGAGGACCATTGTTGATGCTGTAACTGACCGGGATATTCGTCGCGGAGGGGCCAATGTCATTGTTGAAGTTGATGGTGACCGGGACCAATCCGCCCGCAGAACACAATGAGGCGCCTCCGGGAAGGGGACTGGTGACATTGCCCGCGGACATGTCAAAAGCGATGGTGCAGTTGGTGATCCCCTGGTGGCTGATGGCATTGGCGCGGCGGCCTTTTCCGTTGTTGGGAGTAAGGGCAGCGACGGAGAACCAATTGGTGTTGGAGGGATTGAAACCGTAAATGACAGCCGAGGTGCCCGTGACAGTGGTGACCGAGTCCATGTACTTGGATCCCAATCCCGTCACCTCATAGCCAATTGCCCCGGAAACTGTTGCCCATGACAACCCAATCGAATCCGGGCAGGCAAAGTCAACTGAAATATTGGTTGTCCGGTCAACAATGGTAAAGGGGACGTGGCTCTGACTACTGGATCCATTGTTCGAAACTCGGATCAAGGCCTGACCCGTCACTATATTCGGCACATTCCAGTTGAAGTAGCGGCGGCTATTGTTCACGTTCGATGAGATCATGGTCCAGCTGGCGCCATTGTTGGTACTGTATTCCAGGGTAAAGGTCCCGACCGGTCCGTGCGCGTCCCAACGAATCTTTTGTGTATCAGACGGATCAAAGCCTTCGCCCCCAATCGGATAGGTCAATTCGACGCCTGTGGCCCGGCTTTCCCAGACCACATAATAGCGTTGAGGCCCCTGGGGAACGGCGAATCCGTCCACGGTGACGGTATAGGTTCCGGCGGCAGGATTGGTCAGGGTGACTTGTTCCATATTGTTCACCGAATCCCGCCCCCGCACAGCATTGTCGGACAGCAGGTTGGCATCGGGGGTATGGTCAAGCACCCAGGGATCAAATGTCTGGTTGGAATGATTGGTCAGGGTCATGTTGAGGTCGTTGACCAGGGAGAATTGGGCCGACGGATTGCCCTCCACATCCAGCCAATACACCATCGCGCGGACCTCATGCGTACCCGCGGGCACAGAAAAGGTGTGGGTATTGGTTTGGCCTTGAGAAATGACGCCCGAAGTATAGGTATTGTTTTCCAGCACCCGTACCGCCCTCAAAGCATTGATTCGGCCCCATCCATGCTCAAAATCGGGGCCGGGGCGGCCGAGGTCCTCAGCCGTATTGAGGATACAAGCCTTGATCAGGGGCGATTCCGGGTCATTTCCCCCGTTCAGGTCCTTGTAGGCATGGTACAATTGCCCGATACATCCCGCCACACTCGGCGCAGCGGCGGAAGTTCCCCCTCCTGTCTGCGTTGTATTGTTCGCCGCGGTCGAAAGCTGCCCCGCGCCATTCGCACAAATGTCCGGCTTGATCCGCCCATCGGCCGCAGGCCCTCGGGAACTGCTGTTTTCCAACGCATCTGAATCATTGAGGTTGCCACAGGCGATGACACTCTTACCAGCCTTCCGCCCACCGGTGATATTGCCCCACCCCGATCCGGCTCCATAGCCATGGTTCGAAGTCCCGGCATTCCCAGCGGAGAATACGTGCATCAGTTCCGGGTTGTCGTAGACCTGCTCGTCGATGAGCTGGGTGGTGCTGTTGTAGACCCCGCCCGAGCCCTGCGAAAAGGAGGTCGAGGTGATGGTCATGCCGAAATTGTTGTAGTGGTTGACCGCATCGAGGACGTGGGGGTAGCCATTGATCTGCCAATAGTACATGTCCGCCCCGGAGGCGTGGCCCTGGATCCAGGGATCGCGGTTGCCGGCGCCACACAATATCCCGGCGGTCATGTCCCCGTGGGAGCCGCTACCGCTGGTCGTGAGCTGGGTCATACGGCCCGTAAAATCGATGTGGGGACCGACAGGGCCATCGTCCGCCAAGCCAAGGACAATGCCGCTGCCATCGTACTGCCGACCTGCCCCATAATCCGTGTTGATCGCATTGCTGCGGTGGAGGCTGCGGCCTTCAAAGTCGTCTTTGGTGGGCGGAGGCGGGGTCGCCTGGATGAATTCAATGAAAGGGATGTCCTTGAGGACGCTCAGTTCGGCGGTGGTGCCCACCAGGCGGATGAGGCGGGGCTCGGCGAGGTCGCCTTCGAGTTCGAAACGCTGGGCCAACCAGCGGCGGGCGCTTTGCGGGTCCACATCGTTGTAGGGCTTGACCATGAGTTTGACCCGGTCGCCTTCCCGGGCGTGGTCGGGGATGCGGAGTTGGTACAGGTCTTGGGCGAGTTTGACCCGGGGATCGGGCGACAGGAAGGCCCGGGCGCCCAGGGGCAGTAGCTGGGCGAGGTCAAACCCGACGGGAAACGAAGCGATGTAGGCGTTCTTGGGGAGGTATCCGAGGAGGCGGATGTCCTGCGCCTTGAGCTGTTCCTGCTCCTGCTGATCCGGCACCCGGTCGAACTGGACAATGAGGTAAAAACGCCCCTCCCAGGCCCGTGGGGCGAATTCCTGGGCAAAGGTCGCCGCATTTTCCGGCAGGGAAATGCGC
Organism: uncultured bacterium; assembly: GCA_963923035.1. Taxonomy (GTDB): domain Bacteria; phylum Bacteroidota; class Bacteroidia; order J057; family JADKCL01; genus CAWUKT01. The sequence continues at coordinate 2,644 of CAWUKT010000125.1, read as the reverse complement.
TCGTTCTTCAGCAGCAGGTCGTAGGACTGCTGGGCGGGGAGTGTGGTACATGTCACCAGACAGATCCCCAGTAGGATGGTCGAAAATAGCCCTTTCATAATGTTCTTTATTGCGCGATTGAAGATTGACTGCAGCTTCAATGTAGTGATTTGTTGCGGGAAATGGGTAGCCTTAACGTCGGAATTGAGACGGTTGGGGGGATGGGGGGACTTTGGTGGTTGGCTTGGGTGGTTTGATCTTTCTCGAAGGGTCTTGCATCAAAATCTAAGTTGTCGTACTACCCCGATCCACCCTTTTTTATCCCAATTTTCGGCCTATACTGCCCAAAATCAACGGCTTGAAATGACAAACGCCACGTAAATGCGAGACGAGTATCGGAAGGCTCCTCTCGTTTGTTTTTATCGAACACTTTGTACTCTGATGTGATGGTTCTAGGTGACTTTGGAATGAACTTTGCAATGAAAAAATCATGAGCCTCACCCGAATTTTGAATGATCCTAGATACAGGGAACTTAAAAACCAATTGAAATTACAATTTCCTAATCCGGGAACACCAGAGGAAAAACCACCTCTTATTGCTCAACCTTTGACCAAAAATTGTGGGGTTGTGGGAACAGCATTTGATTATCTAGCAAGGTTTGAATTAGAGCGACATTTTCCGTCTGCATTTACTGGAGAATGGGTCGCAGAATCGGTGGTAAACAGATTGACTAGGGGAAAGGGCAAAAATAATAGCGGCCCACCAAGGCTATATGCTGGAAAGTTGATCGACAGCAAGGAATTTTCAGAGATCGTTCTCCAAGAAATATTGACTGCTAAAGAAAGTTACCGAAAGTTCTTGGATGATGGGTTCTTGTCTGATGAGCTGGTTAAAAAGGCCATTTTAATGGCCCAACTGGATGTCATTTTCAGAGCGGGTTACCACGACCCCAAATTTGGAATATTCAGTCCAATGGATGTTGATGACTTAAAATCGTTGATGAGCATTTTTGATCATTCCAAATTTGCTTTCCAGGACCGGTTGATCCTGAATCCCACCTTTGGGGCGGGGTCAATCATGGTAGGTGGGGCAGATGCTGATATCATTGTTGATGATATGCTCATAGAAATAAAGGTGACCAAGAAATACAGCCTGCAGCGATCTTATTTGAACCAATTAATTGGGTATTGCCTTTTGGCCAGAATTGGGGGGATAAATGGAAATAAGAGTCTTTCCCCCATTCATAGAATAGGCATCTACTATGCTCGCCATGGGGAGTTATGGTCAATGGATCTTTCTGAGTGGGGGCCGGAGAACCATTATATTGAAGCGGAAAAATGGTTTCAGGAACTTGTTGCCAAACCTTATGGATACTCTACAGATGAGATGTGGGCTTTGATAAGAGGAGAGGAAATTGATCTTGAAGCTCCAGGAGGGAAAAAGAGCAAGAAAGCCCGCCTAAAGCGGTTTTTGGCTTTGATGAAAAGAAGTAAGGAAGATGCGGTATCAAACGAATAACCAAACAGAATGTGCGTCATGGTTTTATAATTCGCTCATAGAAAAATACTCGTCAACCAATCCATCTAATGGGAAAAAACGGGAAGCGATCTCATAAATATCTTTTATGGGAATTTGTCCATCTAGCCTAAATTGCTTGTGATTTTCTCCAGATTTAATTTTCTTATTCTCGGAAAATAGACGGGTTTTCTCTTCATCCGTGAATGTTATGTAGGCACCGTCAAAATGACTCCATATAGTTCCTTTTTCATTCATATAGCCATGACAATAGAACACCCAATCTTGTAAATCTGTACCTTGCCACACCTCAACGCCAATAAGCTGATCTTCCTCCTGATATAAATTCACTAACATCTCTGCGACTACTCCTTCACCGGAAAAATCTTGTTTATTCTCGCAAAAAAACCTTGCCCTTGAAAACCCCGATTCTAGTACTTTTTTTATTGCATAAGGAAAAGAGACTCCAAACCAGCGGGCAGATGCGAAACTACTTAGCTCACTAGTCACCGATATTTGTGCATTTTGCCAAAGTCTTTCATTCCTAATTAAATAGTCAACCACCTGGGTGATTGAAGTTGGAATAAACACCCACTTGGGTCCTAATTGAAGGATACCATCTTTCAAGACAGTTAGCCTTTCACAATGTACCAACCCTTCCTCGGAGGAATACTCCTGAATGCTTTTAGCATTCTCAAAGGTTTGAACAATTTCGCCAATTACCCTGTTTCTTTCTTCATCTTTCCATATAACAACTTCAAATTCTTCGGTGTCTAATAGATTTCCGTTTAAAATCATTACCGAAGCTCCATTTGCTCTTTCGCAATTAGCCCAATAGGGGATTCCGCCAACTCTTTTCACCATTTCAATTGTATAAGGCATATAATTATACTTTTGAGAGATTACATACGTCCATTAATGATCAGAACGACCAGGTCTCGGCCAGGCGTGCTTTTAACATAAAAAAGAGCGAAATCAAGGGCGTGGTATTGGGGTGGATTTATGACGAGAATCTACGGATCACCTGCGGTTGGGTTATGCCCTTCTGATTAAATCAAAAAGAAGCTGTCTCAAAAGGGGCAGCTTCTTTTTCTTGTGTGCCCGGCATGGGCAATGACTCTAGGGTGTAAGTCCCGAGCGCGTCCAGAT
>CAWUKT010000124.1:0-14223 GCA_963923035.1 uncultured bacterium | reverse complement strand
ATTCTGGAAAGCCACTCGTTGAATAGTTGCCTATTTTAGGGGGCGACACACTAGTGGAGAGAAAGGAACGGCGGCGTGGAATAAATCAATTGGTGGGCGAACGGAGAATTTTGCATATTCTTTATCCAAGCTCGACAAAAGCCTGATGAAGGGTATTCCTGTAATTGTTGGAGTGAACAAAGACACCAAAAATTTCGATTGGACCAATACCAAACCGGATGGCTCTGTTTCTCCGACCGATCACTTTGTTGTAATGGTCGGAAAAACCACCACCAGCGACGGACGGGCGGCGTACAGGTTCTTTGACCCGGCGAGGTACAGTGTGGCAAGCGGCACCTCCACGGCAAATCTCTTGATTCAGGGGGACAGCGGTCAGTTCACCGGGAACCCCTACAAATCCCACAATTATTCTCTCGGCGAAATCAGGACCACAAAATGAAATACCAGCTTTATATTCTCGCAATCGCTTTTTCCTTCTTTACGGGCTGCGACAACGGAGCCCCCTTCTCCGAATTTCCCTCCCAAACCACACTTAAGATGGAGACCGGGGACTACGAACAGGTCAAGGGCAAAACGACTGAATTTCGAAAGTACCTGACCCCATACGGCAAAGTCGAGCATGGGGAGCGGTCGATCCTGTTTGGGTTCATCTTCCGCGAAATCGACTGGATAGATGGTGTAGCCTATGTGGTGGGATCAAGTGGAGAGGTGATCGACACCCTCAAAGTAGCAGAGATTTCTCCTCCCAATGAACTTTGGGTGGAAATGGGGGAAGACTTGCTCCTTTTCGAATCCGGTGGAATGATAGAAGAAGGCCCGTTGCCCCCCGGACGGACCGAAAACGAGTGGGTGGATACGCTGATTTACCGGGTTGGAAAAAATGGTTTTGAGCTTGTCCGATGAATCAAGAATCCAGCCCGTATTGTTTTGGATAGCCTATTTATTAAAGCTATATTTCAGATAATTGGCAATTCCGATTGAGGGGAACAGCCAGCATTTTTGACCCGTTAAAGCATAGCATTCATGTCAACCCATGAGCATCACCATTCCCATGCGGATGGTGAGAACCAGACTTTAGAGTCCGATGGGCTACGGAGTAAGCCCCCACCGCCTTTGCAACTGTTGGCCTCTCCCGTTGATCCACCCGGTGGAGGTGGTAGCCTCAATGATCCTATTCCCCTGCAACTGCAGGAGGGAGAGCAGGACTCCCAGCCGGAGGGATTTGCCCCTCTCGAAGCCCTTGGAGTGGCAAGGGATGCACCCACCAAGGGGCAAGAAAAGGAGGATTCCGGGGGCGTTTACCTGCGCGACACCCCCGATGCAACGGATGAAACCTCCATCATCACCCGCATTCCTTACCAGACCCAATTTTTCATTCAGGCCCAAAATGCAACCTGGTACAAGGTCTGAACCCTTGAAGGTGAGGAGGGCTACGTTGCGAAACACCTTGTTTCGTTAATGGAGCGGGTACGATGGGCTTTACCGTTCACCTGATTCAATCAGGAGAGACCGCCCAGGGAATTGCCGGGAAATACTTTAACGGAGATGATGGTCGGGCAGAATTCCAAGTCAATACCCTCGATTATGCAAAGGCCATCTGGGCCTATAATACCGAACACTACGGGAAGGAAGTCGGGATTGCCAGTTCAGGGGAGCAAATTTATTCCCTTTCTGAAGGCGTCACCATTTGGATCCCGGCAACTGATTGGGCCTACCGGTATGTAAAATACCTGCCCCGAGATGAACGTCACGGCGACAGCTGGGCAAGATGGGTGTATGAATTCATCACCTACGACAACGCCGTGGTTGGTTCGGTACGGGAACATCTCCAGGCGTTGGCAGAAGAATGGGACCCCGCCAATGCTCAGGCAGTGATGGAGGTCATCAAAGGCCACCTGCAAAGCGGACGCGATACAATGGTAACAGGGATGGAAAGCAATCCGGTGCTGACCGCTGTTATTGGCCCGGCAGGTCCGGTACTGGCGAACTTCGCGGTCAGCTTCGTGGTCGGTGCCCTTGATCAGGCGCAAAACTCTCCCCCGGAGGTGCTGCAACAGGTCCTGAAAAGCTACCTGACCGCCGTCATCGACCCTGAATTCAATATTGGGTTGATCGAAGGTGTCATCACCGGAGTAGGCAACTGGTTCGGCGACATCGGCGAGGCTGTCCAGATGATAGGGAAGTTTGTCGGAGCCGTAGGCAAAATGGCCTTTTCCAAGGATACCTACACCGAGGACATTCCTGAGTTGGCCAGCGCCATCGCTCAAGTTATCCCCGAACTCGTCGAATTCATCAAGGGGATCAAGCTCTCGGAAGTCTTCGCAGCTATGCAGGGTACTGCCGCCAGTCTGGGAGAGCAAATGGGCGCCGGAGCATTCAGTCAGTTGCTCGGACACCTTGGCAGTTCACCCTTTGGTCAGGGCTTTAGCTCAGGTAAGATCATGGGGTATCTGATTCCTGAAATCGCACTCACTGTGGGGACCCAAGGAATTGGGACGGCTATAAAAGGAGCCCTAACCGGCTTAAAGGGGCTCAAAATGGCTATGACAGCCTTTGCCAAAGTGGGCGCTACCGCTTTCCGGGCCGCAAGGGGGATGATTCTTAAGGTCATGGAAATGGCCTATGCGCTTATCCGCTCAGGATCGAAGAAAGCCAAAGCATTTGGAGAGAAATTCGCGGAGCTACTGCGCAAGTTGCTCCGAATCGCCAATGGTGGGAAGAGCCGGGGCGTCTGGGATTTGCCGCCCTTTGAGCGGGGACGGGTTTTGGAGAGGAGGTTTCCGATCAATCTTCCTTCGAATTATCCGACGATTGATTATTTCAGACGTGGGGTGGCTGCATCGGTGAAGTCGGTGGATTTGCTCTCTGAGACTTATCAATCTCCAACAAAATTGAATTCAGTTTTGAGGGCCTACGCGAGGAAAGTATCTCAATTCAAGGGGTGCAAAAAATGGGGCTCTGCACCTCGAATAACATCCAGAGATGTACTGGGAAGAAGACTCGATGTGGTTATTCCTCCTGGAGCAAGTCCCGAGCAACTTGCAGTCATCGACCGTGTTGTCGCTTACGGAAAATCACTTCCCAATCCTGTGGAAGTAGTTGTTTCTACCTTAGATTAGTAATCGTTATGAAACGAATGTCCGCGGATCTACATAAGGGAAAGATCTACCTTGAGCCAGAGGGAAGAACCGAAGATTGGTTATGGGTATTCATCGGAGAATTGTCGATGGTCCCCGAATCAGTTTCAGATTTTGAGCTAGGAAAGAAAGTCCTGTCAGTCTTGGAAGAATCGAAGTATGATGTTCCTCAACCGTCGTCAATGGAAGGGCCGGGACGTGCCGCCGAGGCAGCAGGGTTCCAAACTTTTCTCCCCTACGGTCGCGAAGCAAGGAGCGTTGGGATTTTAAAGGATGAAAATGGGATAGAGTTTCTCCCATCCAGCCGTTGGATTTCTCGTGATAAAGGAGGGGAACTGCTGGAAGATCAGGCTATTCTTCTCAAGTCTGACGATCCCGCTGCAATTGGAAAGGCATTGAGAGAGGCTTTTAACTTATGCAGATGAAGTGGGCCTGAATATTCATTCGAATCGCAGTTGCGAGTCTCTTTAGAGTTTTGTCCTCATTCAACGAGATGCTAGATTCATTACTTCTTGCCTTATCACTGTTCAGGAGTAATCAAGTTTCCATCCCTTGAAGATCGAGCAAGCATGGCTTCTGGTTTTCAGTTTTTCCATACCCAAGTTTACGCCTAAACCAAGGCTCAGGATTGTTCCTGTTTTGTTCCTGGAACAAATCTGAATCCATTGAAACATCCAATACGATCTCCAATGGCTGATTCCGGTATTCCAAGGGGTGAGAAAACAGGAACAAACGGAACAAAATTCGCCTTCCTGTCCAGTTTCCCCACAAAACGAATCAAACCCACCAAGAAGAAAATCCAACGAATTTTCTCACCCCCGAAAATTCTTTGGCATGGATTTTCTCGCAGTGAGAGAATCTTTGTTCCACTTTTGTTCCTTTCGGTCCGAAAAGATTCTCACCCCCCGATTTTTCTTTTGCCGCAAATCCCCCAGTTTTGGAGCAAATCCAAACATTATGCGTACTACCTCAACCCGAGGGCACTCTGATCAAAGAGTCGCCCCTGACATTGCACGGTCTCGCCTCAACCGAATCAGAGTGGAATCTAATCGGGCTTTTGAGTCCCCTTTGACAAGTCAAGATCAGATCGGAGTCAGAGAGCAAACCGGAACTTCACATCGAAATTGGCCCCGGTCAGAGCCCCTTGATTCTGCCCATCAGAATCAAGATCAAAGAACGAGGTTTCCAGTTCGGACTCCCTGTCTGAATCAAGATCAGAGGCAAGAGGATTCAGAGCCTTCCCCTACAAGTCAAGATCAGATCAGAGTCAGAGAGCAAAATGAAAATTCACATCGAAATTGGCCCCGGTCAGAGCCGCCTGATTCTGCCCATCAGATTCAAGATCAAAGTCAGGAAGAATCAAGTCGACGAGCTGGGGGACTCGGGGAAATGCACGGCGTGAATTCAGTTGTTCCATGCCCAAATTTACCCTGAGGGCACGCCCAATGATTCTACCGTGTTTGTACCCCCGAACAAATGTGACAATCGTAATTCTTCGTTTCCAGCGCCCCAGGCAGGATTCAGAGGAAATACAGGGGGTATAAAGTCGGTAGAAACTGTACAATTAGGGCGGACAGATGGAGACCCGGAGGAAAGGAGCCATTGAATTTTTTTCGAAAAAGATTGTACCCCTTTTTTTGTCCCCCCTTGATTTTTGGCATGGACTTTTTCGGTGTGGAGGGCATTTCGACTCCCAATAATTGTCCCCCCTCGGAAAAGATTGTACCCCCCTGGAAGCAGGCCGATTTCCGAATGTGCCCGGAACGCCCATATCTTTGCCCCGTTCCTCCACATTCTGCCCATCACAATTTTTCTGGTTGTCCACGTCGGACAATCAGTTCTAACACCTTTGTTCCCGTTTGGGAACGCAAAATTGAATTTCAAATGAATACGAATAATTCTGATACTCCGACCGCAGCGCCGGTCGAACACGCTCAACTGATGGCCGATGTTGTCCTCGGAGCGACCAACAACCTCCTCGAAGTCGGCGGCGGCTTCTTCGTCAAAATCAAGACGAACTCCGAGATGCTCGACTACGACGAACTCTTGCAGGTCATCGACGACCAGAACGCCCAAAATCTCCGTCGCCTCAAACTCGACGAGTCGGACCGGGCTATGATCCGCCCCCTGTTGGCCACCGTCCTGGCTAAACGCGGCGCGGTCCTGAGCCCCGAACACCAGTTGCTCATCGCGGTCTTCTCAATCTTGATCAAGAAGGCCCGGATGATCATGCAGATTCGTTCCGAGAATCGGATTCTGGCCGAGCGCATTCGCCAGATCATCCAGGAGGAAGCCAGCGTCAGTGCCCAGGTCGACGCCGAGCTCGACGAGGTGCTGGCTGAGAGCCACATCGACAAACCGTTGCCCTCTAATCGGATTCAGGAAGAAAAGGATGAGGTCGAAACGGAGGAAAATCTTGTTCAGGCTGAAGCCGTTCAGTCCGCGGATCTGAGTCAAGATCAAGAAGAAAAGAGTTCGGAGAAGAAGCAAATCGAGGGCCAGATTCTGGAAAACGAGATCGAAGATGATAAAGCAGATTTCGAACGTGAAATGGAGCGACTGCTAGAAGCCCGAGCCGCCGAGCTGGCGCGTAGGGCTGAGGCCAATGAGCCGCTGGTGACGCCTTCTTCCGAAGACTCTAAATCAGATCCGAAAAGCGGAGCTGAGGCCCCTGCTGAGTCCCGCAAGGAGACCCGGACCGAACGTCGTCGACGGGAGCGGGAGGAGCGCAAGAAAGCTAAGCAGGCCGCTCCGATCTCTGATCAGCAAGAGTCCTGAAATCAAGAATTCTCTGTCAGGACTCTTGTCCATCGGAGTGATGTCAATATCTTCCTGCTAAGTCCGTGATCGGGCCAGGACCGATTCCCCCAAATCTTGAATCTACGCCCTATGAGCATCTGCCGATAGCTCCCTGGACTCCTCATGCCTTTTCCATCTATCATTTTTAACCCAACAATTATGAAACCCAAAACCCCTTCTTCGTTCTCCAAAAACCGCTCTCTTCCCGGTCCTCTGGAAAGGACCATTCCAGCCACCAAACTGGATCTCGCACCATTGGCCCGTCAACATGACCTCCTCGAAATGAAAGCCACCCTGGAGGCCATGCTCCAACAAGTCTTCGAAACTTTCGGCACGCGCCTTGATCAGCTCCACCGGGACGTCCAGCGCATTGGCGGACTCACCCCCGACTTCTACACTTGCGAACAGTTGCACCAGATTATAGGGGGCGCTTACTGCGTTCGGACCATTCAGAACATGTGTGCAGATGGTCGCATTCCAGCGTCTAAGCAGGGCCGGAGTTGGTTAATCCCGGCAAAAGTGGTTGAGGCTTGGAAAAAGGATTTCGGGTTGGGAAACTGCGCATAGCGTGAATATGGCCTCCCGTCACCGGCCCAGATATTGAGTCTTTTCCTTGCTCCGGATCAGATCCCCGTCCACCGACTCGACCACAAACTCCACCCTGCGATTCCGTTGGTGCTCGACCTCGCTGCACTCCACACCATCCACACACCGGTTGCGCGGCGCAATTTCCCCGTAGCCACGGGAGGTCAGGCGGGCGGGGTCAATACCCCGTTGCACCAGCCATTCCCGGGCCGAGCGGGCCCGGTTATTGGACAAGGTAATATTGTACTCGAAGGAAGCCCGCGCGTCGGTATGCGCCCTCAATTCGCCGCTCACGCCTGGGTTTGCCTCCAAAAACTCCAGCAACTCCGTCAGTTCCGGCACCGCATCCGCCCGGATAGCATACTTGTCGTAATCGAAGTAGATATGTTCCAGTTCGATGACCATGCCCGGCGCGACCAGGGTCCCCTCCGGCAACAATCCCGGAATGTCATTGGCATCAAAGACGAGGGGAATGTCCTGGGAAATGGGTTCCGCGGGATCGAGCCCCATGGTCGAGAGGGGGAGGGTGGACGGTTTGAAATTGGGCCGGTCCACATGCAGGATATAGTCGCATTCTTCGGGTGCGGCCACCCGGTACCGGCCTTCCGAGTCCGTCAGGACGTCCACAACTTCACCGGTACATCGGTTGACCAATTTCACTGGTGTATTGGCAAGTGGTGTGCCGTACTGGCTGTTGATGACCCGACCGGAAATATGGCGCACGCCCGGCCGCTCCGGTGCTTTCAGGTACAAAATCAATTCCTCGCCGTTCGCCACTTCCCGTTCTGACGGGCACTCTTCCGAGCCACTATACCCTTCGATCGAAGCCTTGGCCTTGAGCGTCCCATTGCGGGGAGCTTCCAGAGAAAAGTAGCCATTGGCATCCGAGCTCACCTCTTTGTACCCTATTCCCTGTCCGGTGATTTTGACCATTGCATTTTCGATTCCTTCTTCCGTGCCGCACAAAACCACCCGGCCTTTCAGCATCTGTTTTTCGGATGGCGAGAAATGATAAATATCATCGTCCCGGCCCGTCCGGTTGCTGGAAAAATAACCGGCACCACTTTTTTCATTTACAATCAAACCAAAATCATCCCGCGGGCTGTTGATGGGCACCCCCATATTGGCGGGCAAACCCCATTCTTCGTTTTGCCAGGCCGAACGGTAAATGTCCAATCCGCCCAGTCCCACCTGAAAATCGCTGGAGAAGTACAGGTGACCCTCCTCCGAAATGAAGGGGAAGACCTCATTGCCACCAGAATTGATTTCTGGCCCCAGGTTTTCCGGCGGCCCCCAGGAGCTTCCCTGCCGCTCAACCCGGTACAAATCCATTCCTCCGTAGCCTCCGGGGCGATCCGAGGCGAAGACCATGACCTTTTCGTCCGGGGAGATGGCCGGGTGGGCCGTGGAAAATTCGCTGCTGTTAAAGGGTAAAGGTTCGTCGATCACCCATTTTCCATCCTCCGAATGGCCCTGGAAAATCTTCAGCCGGGTATTTTTTGCCTGGTCAAAGCCCCGTTTTTGGTTGTAGTCGTTGCGGGTAAAATAGATCTGGCGTCCCTTGTTGGCGAAGACCACCGGACCTTCATGGTAATTGCCATTCAAGTCGCCTTTCAAGGACTTGGGTTGGCTAAAATGGCCCGCATCGTCCAGCACACTCACATGGTAGAGGTCCATGAATTCCTGATCGGTCCACGGATCGCTTTTCCCCGGTTTGTTCTTACTTTCTTTCCGATTCGATACAAATACAAGGGTCTGCTGCCCAAAATAGGCGGGACTGAAATCCAGTTCCCCGGAGTTGAAAGGCACGGGCGCCACCGCATAGCTTCCCTCCGGCAACCCGTTTTCCTCCCACTCCCGGCACTTTTCCGCCAGTTTCCGAGCCCGCTTTTGATCATTGGAGTTCTCCGCAATCCCCGCAAAATACCCAAAAGCCTTCTCCGCTTCGGCATATTTTCCGTTGATCAGCAAGGTTTGACCGTAGTACAAATGGCTCAGGGGACGCCCATCGAGCTCGACGGCCCGCTGAAACCAACTCTCCGCCAGGGTATATTCTCCATTGAGGCGATAGGAATTGGCGAGGTTGAAAATGGCTTCCCCGTTGTCCTCATCGCGCGAGAGGATCTTTTCGTACCGGTCAATGGCTTTTTGGAAAGACAATTGTGTATAGGAATTCCGGGCCATGTCCATCTGCCCGAAGCCCGACAGCGGTCCGGCCAGTACGGCCAGACAGAGATAAATAAAAGAAATCGGCTTTTTCATCGTCGTCGAATTAGAAGTAGCGGGGGTTATCAAATCCTTTGTCTTTTCGTCCCAAATCGATTCCCAACATGATTTCATGGGAGCCTGAATTGACCTGACGCAGGCCCGTGACCGAAAAGTCGTACGCGTACCCCAGGCGGAACAGTTCCGAAATCTGGTACTGAGCGAAGAGATCCGCAGAAGCATTGGTCCGGTAAGTCCCTCCAACCAGCAATTGGTCACGGATCAGCAGCCCCATACTCAGGTCGAACTCCATAGGTGCGTCATTAACGTATTTCCAAAGGGCCATCGGCCGGAGCTTCAGTTCGTCGCCCAGGGGAATGACCAGTCCTCCCGACAAGAAGACATGGCGTCTCAGTTGGGCCAAGCTGCGGTTATTCGCTGATTGGGCGTAAGGCAATTCGTTTTCCAACAGGTGGGGAAGCGCGGCACTGAGGAAAAAGTAGTCTCCGTCCAGGTAGATGCCGGCCCCGACATTGGGCAGAATTAGTTGGCGCTGGGAAAATGTGAGGGCGCCATCAAATTGGTCTAGGGGATTCGATTGGTCCCACCGCATTTGGCGCAGGCGAACCTGCCCGTGCAGGCCCATCGCGATCCTTACCGCACCGAGGTCGATCCGGTAAGCGTAGGCGCCATTCAGGGCGTACCGCTCTGTGATTCCCAACTTGTCGTGGACAAAGCTCAACCCTAAGTTGGAATTTGAGTTGCGAAGGGGGCTGTGGAGGGAGAAGGTCTGGGTGCGGGGCGCACCCGAAAAGCCCGTCCACTGATGGCGCACCAAGGCAACCATGCTGAGACCATCGCGGCTCCCGCTGTACGCAGGATTGACGATCAGCTGATTCGTAAAATGCTGCGTGAACATGGGGTCTTGCTGGGCCCGAACCCCACAGGCGGCAATGGTCAGCATCAATACCAAGGCCAGCGTCGGAAGTGTAATTCTTGAAATCATGGTTGGGGGAATTAGCGGTGAACAGTGATATGGCCTTTGGCAAGAATGCTGCCATCGGGACGGTTGATGAAAGTGAAAAAGTAGGTGCCATCTGGGAGGGGCTGGTCCTGCCAAGTTCCCCGCCAATCATTTTGATAGGGACTCGCCTGGAAGACTTCGTTGCCCCACCGGTTGAAAATGGTCAGGTCGTGTTCGGGATAGTTTTCCAGTCCCAGAATCACCAAAGCGTCGTTCGTTCCATCTCCATTGGGTGTGATCAAATCGGGAATGATCAGGTCCGCCTCGACCAAAATGACCACCCGCGCCGTATCGCAGACATCTGGACAGCCTTCGTAACACAGTTGGTAGACAAATTCATCCAGTCCTGTAAATGTTCCCGAAGAAACATATTGGCCGGCAGGGTTTTCCGAGAAGCTCAGTTCTCCGTTTTTTACTCCATCCACCACCGTAAAGGCGACCGGTAATCCAAATACCGTATCATTGGCTTCGACATCCAAGCCGTCCAAGAGTTGACCGGAGACCACACCCAAGCTATCCGGCACGGCCACCGGCGGTGGCGCCACCTCAATCAGTACCGAATCTTCTTTGACCTGGCTGCACGCGGCATTGGAAATGGTCCAGTAAAACAGGTAGGATTCACCCGGGACCAAGCCCACGACGGGCGTTTCGGGCAGGCTTGGAGAAATGATCACTGCATCCGAATTCGTCGTCCAGAAACCCGCGACCTGATTTTCCGACCGCAGGGTAATGGGCACCCGAGTCTCACAGATCAACTGGTCCTCTCCGGCGTAGGCATTGTCCGGAATCTCCTGGTTGACATTGATCACGAGGCCCACCGAGGCCGGCGAATTGCAGCCGTCCAACTGGTGGACCACCTGCCACACCCCGCTGTCTGCGGCTGTCACCGGTGCAATCACCAAGAACGTATCGGTCGTCACGAACTGGTTGTTAGATGGGGACGTCCAGATATACTGATCGGCACCAGAATCGTTCGTGAACAATTGCAAAGAATCTCCCTGGCAAACAGCCGCTGAATCTGCGGTCAGGGCCGGCTGCGCCGGCGAAGGATTGACCACCACCTCTACACTATCGGTGGGCGAGGAGCAACCATTCTGCACCACGGTCAGGTAATAGGTTCCGGTATTGATGAGCTGAGCATTCTGTATTACGTCGGGCTGTTGCAGAACCGAGACAAATCCATCCGGTCCAGTCCAGAGGTATGCATCCGCCAGCACACCCGTTGTCAGAACAATATTTTCTCCCTCGCAAACCTCTTCCGTCGCTACAATGGCTGGTGCTGCGGGAATCGGATAGATTTCCACTTGCGACAAAATCGACGGCAGCGATCCACAACCGGCAATCTCCACAACTACTTGGTAGAAACCTGACTCTGCCGGAGTGGCGGTCGAGTCGATGTACTGCGGAATGGCCGTCGTGTCGAGGATGATTCCGCCCGGTCCGTACCAAATATAGTCGACTCCCGTTCCGCTATAACTCGAAGAGCTCAGTACCAGGATGTCTCCTTCACACAACGGTCCATTGTTCGCGATCGTGGGCGTAGTGACCCCATTCAAGATGCTCACATTTACCAAGCCCACCGGGGAAACGCACCCGTCCACGATAACAGTCAGCGAATATGTTCCCGAAGCGGCCAGAATCACCCCCGGAATCACAGGATTTTCGAGGTTGGAAGAAAAGCCATTGGGACCACTCCACAGGTACTGGTCGGCGCTGATATTGGCAAACAACTCCAGTTGGAAGCCTTCGCAAACCGGCCCGTTTGAGGTCGGATTGGGCGTGGCGGGAATCGGATTAATGGCCACGAAAGTGCCTACACTGTCCGAAATACAACCATTTTCAAAGATCTGGAGATAATAAGTCCCCGAGTCTGCGAGTGTGGAGGTAAACAGCGTTGGGTTTTGGGCATTAGAGGTAAAGCCATTGGGCCCCGACCAGAGGTAAGAAGAAGGATTGAGTCCATTGCCCAATAAACTGATAGCATCTCCTTCACAATAGGGACCGCTGTTCGTGGCTGAGGGAAGAGCGGGCTGGGGGAAAATAGTAACGCTAACTGGGGCTGATGAAGCGGAGAAACATCCCCCCGCATTTCCAACGACCAACGTCCAATCCCCGGCTTGGTAAGCTGAATCGGTACTGGGAATGCTGGTCGTGCCCACTGAGGTATTCGTCAGCGGATTGAGTCCTGCGGCATTTAAATTGCTCCCCGGTCCAACCCAGAAATAAGATGCGGCGGAAACCGAAGTGCTAAGTTCCAGCGTGTCGCCCTCGCAAATCGCCGCCGGATTGGCTACCAGGCTGGGAGCGGCAGGGGTAGGTTGAACAAAAATAGAATCTGTTGTCACCGTAGAAGTACAGCCGTCAACAACCACCGCCAAGGAATAGACCCCGGCATCGGCGGGACTAAGCGGGATGGATCCAGGGAATTGTTGGGAACTAGAAAATCCATTTGGCCCCGTCCAGATAAACGCATCCGCGGAGGCGGAGGTACTCAGGGTAAGGGTATCACCTTCGCAGAAAGTCGGCCCATTGGAAATGATACCCGGTACGGCTGGCGTCGGATTGACCTGCACGGTCTCCACATTAGATCCCAGTGACGGACAGCCATTGACCAGGACGACCAGGGAATAATCCCCTGAATCGGACTGGCTGACCGGGTTGATGGCGTAGCCAGCGGCGGTAAGCGTATCCGGTCCCGCCGGAGTGGTCCAGAGATAGGCCACCGATGAACCACTGTAGGTTGACGAAGTCAATTGGACCGCATCGCCTTCACAGAACATCCCGCCGCCGGAGATGACCGGCGTAGCTGGCCGCGGTGCAATGGCATTGAAGGTGACTGCACCGACCACACTGCAATTGCCATTGTTGACCGTCACGGAATAGCTGCCATTGTTAAGCGGACTGGCGTTCGGGAGAATGGGACTTTGGAGATTGGAAGCGAATCCATTGGGTCCGGTCCAGCTGTAGGTATGGGTCGGGGAGCCAGCCGCCGACAAGGACAGGGTATCGCCCTCGCAATTATCAGGATTGCCGTAGACCGCGATCGGATTGGGCGGAATCGGACGGGAGATGACATCGACATTCAAAGCGTTGGAGACCTGGGACAAACAGCCGTCGACATATACCAGGACCGAATAATCGCCGCTATCGCCCAGGGCGACCGGATTGATGATCAGGGATGCGCCCGCGGTTGTATCGGATCCTCCCGCAGGGAGGTTCCAGAGATAAGCGACGCTGTCCCCTTGAAATGCCGAGGTGTTCAACTGAAGCTGATCGCCCTCGCAGAGGCTGGCCGGTCCCGTCACGACGGGCGTCGGAATGCCATTACCAATGAACAAGGTTCCGGTTGCCGGGGCAGCGACACAGCCGTTGGCGTCGGTGACCTGAACCGTGTACGGTCCGGCATCGGTGGTATCCGCATTGGGGACCACGGCGATGGAATCGGTCGAGGCAAAGCCGTTGGGCCCGCTCCAGGCAAATTGGTAAGGTCCCGAATTGCCCACCACATTCGGCACCACGAACAGATCGGTATTGCCGTTGGAGCAGAGCAAGGTATCATCGGCAACCGTTACGACGGGCGGTGCGAAGACCGTCACCACCGTCGGCAGGGAAGTATCGGAGGGGCAGCCGTTCACCGTGATGGAGACCAAATAGGCTCCGGTATCGGCCGGTCCGACATTGTTCAGGACCGGATTTTGCAATCCGGAGCTAAACCCATTGGGCCCGCTCCATTGGTAGCTGGCACCGGGAACCGATGCTGCCTGCAATTGAATATCATCGCCCGCACAGGCGGGCCCATCATTGCTGGCGATCGGAGTGCCGGACGTGGGATTGATCACGACATTGACCGGCTGGCTCGGATCGGATGCGCATCCGGCGGCATTGATACAGACGACCGCCCAATTGCCAGCGAGATAGGCCGAGTCACCGGCAGGAATCATGGTCATGCCGGTCGTGGTGGTCAGCAAGGGATTGCTGAGGGTGCTGGCACTGTTGCCACCGGGCCCGATCCATTGGTAGCTGTCGCAGCCACTGCTGGTGATAAGCACCAGGGTGTCGCCCTCGCAGAGGGGATTTTGCGGCACGGAGATCGTGGGCGTAGCGGGGAGTGGAGACACAGTAATAGTGTCGGTTGAAACCGCAGAAGTACAACCATCAACCACCACCGCCAAGGAATAGACCCCGGCATCGGCGGGACTAAGCGGGATGGATCCAGGGAATTGTTGGGAGTTGGAAAATCCATTTGGCCCCGTCCATATATACGCATCCGCGGAGGCGGAAGTACCCAAGGTGAGGGTGTCGCCTTCGCAGAAAGTCGGTCCATTGGAAAGGATACCCGGCGCGGCCGGGGTCGGATTGACCTCGACGGTCTCCACCATCGATCCGAGCGAAGGGCAGCCATTGACCAGGACGACCATGGAATAATCCCCTGAATCGGACTGGCTGACCGGGTTGATGGCGTAGCCAGCGGCG
>CAWUKT010000123.1:0-14820 GCA_963923035.1 uncultured bacterium | reverse complement strand
CCAGCAAAAACAGAGGTGTCCTTTTTTATGGGTGTGGAGAATGAGGACGCCCTGGGGGGAAATTGGAGAAATGGGTTGGGAGTCGATGAGAGAGGGTCATAAGAGGGAGGAGAAAGGGGAAAAATATAGGGGCTTGGGCCTTGTTCGACCAAAGGGGTAGAATGGGGGAACAGAGGGCAAACATTTTCGTGGAATTTGCTTTATATTTACTCCCTAACAATTGTAAGGTTACAGGAGTGTAAATCTGTTGATCATGAACATCAATCTTTCGTCCACAGACCGTTTTGAGCGCCGCCACATTGGCCCGACGGATGCCACACGGGAAGACATGCTGCGCACCATCGGCGCAGATTCCATGGAGCAACTCATCTCCGAAACGGTTCCGGCCGCGATCCGCCGCCAAACTCCCATCCAGACCCCCGAAGCCCTCAGCGAATTCGGGTACCTGCGGGAACTCCGGGCCATCGCCGGAAAGAACCGAATCTTCTCGAACTACATCGGCCAGGGCTACTACGGAACCGTGGTGCCCCCGGTCATCCAACGCAATATCCTGGAAAATCCAGGCTGGTATACCCAGTACACCCCCTACCAGGCGGAAATCGCCCAGGGACGGCTGGAAGCCCTGCTGAATTTCCAGACCATGGTCAGCGACCTGACGGGCATGGAGCTCGCCAACGCCTCGCTGCTGGACGAAGGCACTGCGGCCGCGGAAGGCATGAGCCTCCTCTACGCCGTCAAAAACAAGAAATTCAAGAAAAACCCGCGGAAGAAATTCCTCGTCTCCGATCAGGTCTTTCCCCAAACCGTCCAAATCCTGATGACCCGGGCCGAGCCCCTGGGTATTGAGGTTGTCGTCACCGACGACCCCACGCCGGATGCGGATACTTTCGCGACCATGCTCCAGTATCCGGGCCAGCACGGCCAGGTCGCCAACTACGACACGGTCGTGGCCGCCGCCGCCCAACATACGGCCGGCGTCATTTTTGCCGCCGACCTCCTGTCGTTGGCGTTGCTCACGCCTCCCGGCGAAATGGGCGCCGACGTCGTCGTCGGCAATACCCAGCGCTTCGGCGTGCCGATGGGCTTCGGGGGTCCCCACGCCGGGTACTTCGCGTGCCGCGAAGCATTCAAGCGTCAGATCCCGGGCCGCATCATCGGGGTTTCCAAAGACTCCAAGGGCAATGTCGCCTTCCGAATGGCACTCCAAACGCGGGAGCAGCACATCAAGCGGGAAAAGGCCACGTCCAATATCTGTACGGCGCAGGCGCTGCTCGCCATCATGGCGGGCATGTACGCCGTGTACCACGGCCCCGAAGGCATCCGCAACATCGCGCTGCGGGTCCACGCCCTGGCCAAGTCACTGGAACGCGAATTGACGGCCCTCGGCTACGCCCAATTGAACGAAACGTACTTCGATACCTTGCTGGTGGATGTCTCCAGCGTGGACGGCGACGCCCTGAAGGCTGCGCTTGAGGCTGCGGAAATCAACGTCCGCTACCTCGACGGTGGCAAGGTCAATATTGCGGTGGATGAGACCATCCAACCGCAGGACCTCGACGCCCTGATCCAGGTCTTCGCTGACGTGGCCGGCAAGTCCTATGCCCCCGGCCAATTGCAAAGCAAGGTCGACGGGCTCGATTTGAGTTTCCCCAAAGCCTTCCAGCGCAGCTCTCCTTATCTCACCCACGAGATTTTCAACCGCTACCACTCCGAAACGGAGTTGATGCGCTACATCAAGCTGCTGGAAAACCGGGACCTGTCCCTGACCTCGGCCATGATCGCCCTGGGTTCCTGTACCATGAAGCTCAATGCTGCCGCGGAATTGCTGCCGATCACCTGGCCTGAATTCGCCGGTCTCCACCCCTTCGCTCCGATTGAGCAGGCGGCCGGTTATTACCAGATCCTGGACGAACTGGAAGCTTACCTCGCTGACATCACGGGTCTTACGGCCACTTCCCTCCAGCCCAATTCGGGCGCGCAGGGCGAATACTCTGGCTTGATGACCATTCGAGCCTACCACCTCGACCGGGGCGATACCGGTCGGAACATTGCCCTGATTCCCTCTTCCGCCCACGGGACCAACCCTGCCTCCGCCGTTATGGCCGGCATGAAAGTCGTCGTGGTAAAATGTGATGAGCAAGGGAATATTGAAGTGGACGACCTTCGGCGCCTCGCTGAGGAGCACAAGGACCAGCTTGCGGCCTTGATGGTGACCTACCCGTCGACGCACGGGGTCTTCGAAGAAGCCATCAAGGAAGTTTGTGAGATTGTCCATGAAAATGGCGGCCTCGTCTACATGGACGGCGCCAACATGAATGCCCAGGTCGGCCTGACTTCTCCCGCCAATATCGGCGCGGATGTGTGTCACCTGAATCTGCACAAGACTTTTGCGATTCCGCACGGCGGCGGTGGCCCGGGCATGGGTCCCATCTGTGTGAACGATAAGCTCGCGCCGTACCTGCCGGGCCATATTTACGCCGAGACCGGCGGCGACAAGGCCATCAAAGCGGTTTCGGCCGCTCCGTGGGGCAGCGCGCTGATCCTGCTGATCAGCTACGCCTATATCCGGATGCTGGGCCCCGATGGCATGACGGCTTCCACCGAAAACGCCATTCTCACTGCCAACTACCTCAAAACTCGGTTGGAAGACCACTTTCCGATCCTGTACGTCGGTAGCAACGGCCGCGTAGCCCACGAATTCATCGTGGACTTCCGCAAGTGGAAGCACAACATCGGCATCGAAGTGACTGACGTCGCCAAGCGCCTGATGGACTACGGCTACCACGCTCCGACCGTCAGCTTCCCCGTTCCCGGGACCATGATGATTGAGCCGACGGAAAGCGAATCCAAAGCTGAACTGGACCAATTTGTCGAGGCGATGATTTCAATTCGTCGGGAGATTCAGGAAGTGGAAATTGGGTTGGCGGATATGAAGGAGAATGTGCTGAAAAATGCGCCGCATACCCAGCAGACGATCATGCAGGATGAGTGGGAACTGCCCTACTCCCGCATGAAGGCGTCGTTCCCGGTCGATTACCTGAAGCGTCGGAAGTTCTGGCCTTCGGTCGCCCGTATCGACGATTCTTTCGGCGACCGGAACCTGGTCTGTACCTGTCCGCCGCTGGAAGCCTACGCGGAGACGGTGTAAAACATCGAAATAGACCCGCTCAGCGGGAACACAATACCACCAGGGTGATCTTCAGGGTCACCCTTTTTTTGTTGTCCCATTTTTACAAACCCTTGTCCCAAATCCGCAAAAGTTCGGCGCCCGTCCCCCGTATTTTTACACCACACACTACCCACTACTACCCTATAAATTAATTTGACCATGGCACGAGATCGACTTCCACTGCCGGGCCGGGGCGTTATTGCCTTATTACTGGCCCTCCTCATCACTTCCTGCGGCAACAAAAAGGAGCCCCGCGAATTCAAATTCGACGAGAGCTTTACCCCTTTTGTAGCGGCCTTCACCTCCGACACCATTTCCCGCGTCACCCCCATTCAACTGCACCTGAATGACGACGTCGTGGAGATGGATGAAATTGGCACCCAACTCGCCGAATCGCCCTTTACCTTCTCCCCGAAGATTGAGGGAAAGGCCCGTTGGATCAGCACCCGCGCCATTGAATTTGAGCCCGAAGCGCCCTTGCCTTCGGACCAGTACTATGCCGCTACATTTGACCTGAAGCGCTTTCTCCCCCAGATCGAGGAAGCCCTCAAAACCTTTTCATTTGCCTTCGAAACCCAACAACAAACCTTCGAAGTCACTTCCTTTGGCCCCCAATCCCTCGAGGACGACCTGAAAACGGTCAATGTCAAGGGGCTCGTGCGGACGGCCGATTTCGAATTCAAGGAAAAAGTGGCGGAGTTGTTGGAAGCGGAACAGGATGGAAAAGAGCTCGACATCACCTGGGAACATTCAACCGATGGGAAAGCGCATTGGTTTGTGGTGGAGGGGATCAAACGGGAAACAGATCCGGGCGAGATTACCCTTGCCTACGATGGCGACCCGATTGAGGTGAACAGAGATGGAAAAATGACCGTCGAGATTCCTGCGTTGGGCGATTTCAAAGTGCTGAGTGCGGAAACCACCAATGATCCCGAGCAGGTGATCACGCTCAAATTCAGCGATCCCTTGCAGGCCCGTCAGAACCTGGATGGCCTCATCCAAATGGAAGGAACCGATCTCCGCTACGTGATCGAAGGAAGCAACGTCAAGGTCTATCCCCGCCAGCACATGTCGGGTGAACTCGTCCTCACGGTCGCCCCGGGCATCCGCAACAAGCTCGGCCACAAGATGCAGGACCGCCAGGAATTCACGGTCCAATTCGAAGAGCCGATGCCCGAAGTCCGCTTCGTCGGTTCCGGCAATATCCTTCCACGCCAGGGCAATCACCTGCCCCTGTCCTTCGAAGCGGTCAGCCTGAAGGCCGTTACCATCACCGTCTACCGCATCTACGAAGACAATGTCCTCCAGTTCCTGCAAATCAACGACCTGCATGAAGGCAGCGAATTGCACCGCGTCGGCAAGGAAATCCACCAATCGGAAATCCGCCTGGACAAGAATCCCAAAACCCAATTGCGGTCCTGGAACCGCCACAACATCGACCTTGTCAAGCTGATTACCCCGGAGCCGGGCGCGATTTACCGGGTCAAGATTGATTTCGACCAGGATCAATCGACCTATACCTGCGAAGAGGAAGCCGAAGGGTCCGAGGACGAGGACGATTACTATTACTCCCGCTGGCAGCACCGCGATGATCCCTGCCACGAAGCCTATTACAGCTATATCGACCGCAGCATTTCCCGGAATGTCCTCGCTTCCGAGCTCGGCCTGATCGCCAAGGGCGGAACCGATGGCTCCTTCACCTTTGTCGCCAATGACCTCCTGACGACCCAACCATTGTCCGGCGTCCAATTGGAAGTCTACGATTACCAACAGCAGCTGATCCAGAAATTGGTGACGAATGGAGATGGGGTGGCAGAAGGAACAATGGAAGAAACGCCGTTTGTATTGGTGGCCAAGCGGGGCAAAGAACGGGGTTACCTGAAATTGCAGGACGGCCTCGCCTTGTCCCTGAGCAAGTTTGAGATCGGGGGGCGTCGCTACCACCAAGGCATCAAAGGCTTTATGTACGGCGAACGGGGCGTCTGGCGGCCCGGCGATACGATATTCACGACCTTTATGCTGGAAGACCAGCTCCAAACGTTGCCGAAGGATCACCCGGTGACCTTCACGCTGACCAACCCCCGCGGCCAGCGGGTCAAGGAGGAAACCACCCGCCGCCACACCAATGGGGTCTATACCTTCGTCGCGGCGACGGACCCCAGCGCCGTCACCGGCGACTACCAACTGACCGCCGAAGTCGGTGGCGCCAGTTTCAGCAAATACCTCAAGGTCGAAACCGTCCTGCCCAACCGGCTCAAGATCAACCTGGACATGGACAAGGACTACCTTGTCGAAGATGAAATGGTCATTGGGGACATGTCCGTGCGGTGGCTCCACGGCGCCATCGCCAAGAAGCTCCAGGCCGACGTCAGCGTCAACCTGAAAGCCGCCAAGACCAAGTTCCCCGGTTTTTCCGATTACAAATTCGACGATCCGGTCCGGAAATTCTCCTCCGAGCGCCAGCAGGTCTTCAGCGGCCAACTCAACGAGGATGGTATCGCCGAAGTTCCATTCGATATCTCCACCAATAGCGAAGCACCCGGCGTCCTCCGCGCCCACATCGTCACGAAGGTCTTCGAACCCGGCGGCAATTTCAGCGTGGACCGCTTCAACATTCCCTATTTCCCCTACTCACACTTCGTAGGCGTGGAAATGGTCAATCCCGAGCCCTCCCGCTACTACCTCGATGCCGCTAAAACGCAAACTGCCAAGCTCGTTTGCCTCACCGCCGAGGGCAAAAAGGCCCCCAAGCAATCCGTGACCGTGGACCTGTACCGCGTGAACTGGCGCTGGTGGTGGGACCGCAGCCGCGACGAGCTCACCAATTACAATGGACGCTTTTACCAGGAGAAAATCTCCTCCAAGAAGGTCCAGCTGACCAATGGCACCGGCAACTACCAATTCAAAATTGAGGACGGCGGGCGCTTCCTGCTCCGCGTCACGCACCCCGACGGCCATGTCACCGGCACCATTTTCTATGCTTACCATTCCTGGTGGCGTCCCAGCCGCGATGAGGCTCCCGGAGGCGCAACGATGTTGGCGCTGCAAACCGACAAGAAAGACTATACCGTCGGCGAATCCGTCCAGCTGAACATTCCCATGTCTCCGGGCAGCCGCGCCCTGGTCAGCATTGAATCCGGTTCCAAGGTGCTGGAAACGGCCTGGGTGGATGCCAACGGAGGAAAAAGCACCGCCTTTACCTTCCCCGCGACCCGGGCCATGGCCCCGAATGTCTACGCCCACGTGACGTTGATCCAGCCGCACGCCCAAACCAGCAACGATCGCCCCATGCGGCTCTACGGAGTGGCTCCGGTCAAGGTCACCGATCCTGAGACCAAGATTCGGCCCGTGGTCTATACCCCGAAAACGTTCAAGCCCATGGAAAAGGCGCGCCTGACCGTGGCCGAAGCCGAAGGTGCCGGGATGACCTATACCGTCGCCGTGGTGGACGAAGGCCTGTTAGACCTGACCCGCTTCGCAACGCCCGATCCTTGGGCCGAATTCTACCCGAAAGAAGCCCTCGACGTGCGGACCTGGGACCTGTACGATCAGGTCGCCGGTGCCTACGGGGCCGATTTGACCAAGCTGTTGGGCATTGGTGGGGATGGTAGCTTGGCCCCGAAGGAAGGGAGCAAAGTCAACCGTTTCCGTCCCGTGGTGAAGTTTTTCGGGCCCTTCGAACTGAAGCCCGGCCAGAAACGCATGCATCAATTTGATATGCCGAACTATGTGGGGGCCGTACGGACCATGGTCGTGGCCCGGAAAGGCTCGGCCTACGGCTCGACGGAAGCGAGCACCCCGGTTCGGAAGCCGGTGATGACCCTCGCGACTCTTCCTCGGGTCCTGGGCCCGGGAGAAGAGGTGAAGTTGCCGGTAACGATCTTCGCGATGGAGAAAAACATCAAGGATGTCTCGGTCACGGTCCAGACAAATGGATTGTTTGAGATCGAAGGGGAGCGGAAACAGCGCTTGCGCTTTGAGCGGCCCGGAGACCAGATGGCGTATTTCGAGTTGAAGGTGAAGGAAAAAGTCGGGACGGGCACGGTCAAGGTGACGGCCCAGGCAGGAGCGGAAGTCTCGGTCTACGAAATTGATCTGGAAGTGCGCAATTCCAATCCGCAGGTGTCGGAAGTGACGGAAGGTGGGGTCGAACAAGGGCAAAAGTTTGCCAAGAAGCTCACCTACCCCGGCATGGCCGGAACCAATCATGGGATCCTCGAAGTCTCCCGGATTCCGCCGATCAACCTCGGCGAACGCGCCCAGTACCTGATCCAATACCCCCACGGCTGCATCGAGCAGACCACCTCCGGCGTCCTCGCCCAATTGTTCCTGGACGAGCTGGTCCCCCTGACCAGTGTCCAGAAGAAGAAAATCGAGAAAAACGTCAAGGCCGGCATCCAGCGGATTGCCACCAAGTTCCAGACCTCCGACGGCGGACTGGCCTACTGGCCCGGTGGCACCGATTCGCATCCCTGGGGATCGAACTACGGCGGCAAGTTCATTGTCGAAGCCAAGCAGCGCGGCTACTATATCCCGCGGCAGTTCTACAAGGACTGGTTGAAGTACCAGCAGAAAAACGCGAAGCGCTGGTATTTCCGCACCACGGGGGACGACCTGATCCAAGCGGACCGCCTGTACCTCCTCGCCCTGGCCGGAGAGCCGGAATTGGGGGCCATGAACCGCCTAGTGGAATCCGACAAGCTCTCTTTGGTCGCCCAATGGCGCCTCGCCGCGGCCTACAAGCTCGTCGGGCAGCCTGAAATGGCGCGCAAGCTCGGCCAACAGCTCGACAGCACCGTCGGCAACTACCGCGAACTCGGCCATACCTTCGGCGGCCCCACCCGGGACGAGGCCATCATCCTCGAGTGCATGGGCATCCTCGACCAACGGAGCCGCGGCCAGGGCATTGCGAAGAAGATTTCCACTACGCTTTCCTCCGGTCGTTTCCTCAGCACCCACGAAACTGGCTACGCCCTCCTCGCCATGTCCCGGTACAGCGGCTACAGCCAGGGCAAGAAGATGTCCTTCCAGTACCGCATCAACGGCGGTGAATGGAAGAAAGTCGACACCGAAAAACCGGTCTTCAAGACCGAATGGGACCCCAAGAACGCTTCGTCTGCCCAGGTGGAAGTACAGGGCTTCTCCAAAAACTATCTGAACATCCGCCTGGTGGGTCAGGGCACTCCGCTCACCGACAACCGCACCGAGGCCCACAAGGACCTGCACATGGAGGTGAGCTATACCGACCTGGAGGGCAATTACATTGACATCACAGAGATGGAACAGGGCACGGACTTTGTCTGTGAGGTCACCATCGAGAACCCCGGCAAGCAGGGCGACCTCGACGAGTTGGCCCTGACGCAGATCTTCCCTTCGGGCTGGGAAATCCACAATTCCCGTCTGGACGGGATCGATTGGGGCTCCGACACCGATACGCCGGAGTACCAGGACATCCGGGACGACCGGGTCTATACCTACTTCGACCTCGGTGACGGCTATTCCCGCGGGTGGTGGTACTACTACGGCCGCCGCGAAGAACCGACGACGAAAACCTTCCGGTTCTTGCTCAATGCCACCTACCTGGGACGGTTCTACCTGCCCACCGTCTACTGCGAAGCGATGTACGACGAAGCCATTAGCAGCCGCATCCCGGGCAAATGGGTCACCATTGTCAAGCCCGGCGAAAGTTGAGATTCATTGTGAATGGGGTCGCCGGCTACGGCTGGCGGCCCTTTTATTGACCAGCCATGAAAAAAACACTCCGCATATTGTTCCGCCCCCACTGGAAAAAGCTCCTTTGGCTCGGCGCCCTGGTTCTCGGATGGTGGTTCTCTTTGCCCCGTCCCCTTTTCGAAACGCCCTATTCAACGGTCATTGAAGACCGGACGGGCAACCTATTGGGCGCCCGGATTGCCGCCGATGGGCAATGGCGCTTCCCTCCGATTGATACGGTGCCGGAAAAATTCGCGCAGGCCATCGTGACCTTTGAGGACCAGCATTTCCACCAACACCTGGGGGTGAATCCCCTGGCCATTGGGCGGGCGGTCGAACAGAATGTGCGGAACCGGCGGATTGTGAGCGGAGGAAGTACTTTGACGATGCAGTTGGTGCGGTTGAGTCGGCAGGGAAAAGGACGGAATGTCTGGGAAAAAGTGGTCGAAGCCTGGGTGGCCACGCGGATAGAGGCGAGCTATTCCAAGGAGGAAATCCTGGCCCTGTACGCCTCCCACGCCCCCTTCGGGGGCAATGTGGTGGGGCTGGACGCCGCCGCCTGGCGCTATTTCGCGCGCCGCCCGGACCAACTGAGCTGGGCCGAGTCCGCGACCCTCGCCGTCCTCCCCAACAATCCCTCGATCATCCACCCGGGCCGCAACCGCGATGCCCTGAAGGCCAAGCGGGACCGCTTGCTGGTCCGGATGCAGGAAGCCGAAGTCATCGACTCGCTGACCTGCGCCCTCGCGATGCAGGAACCATTGCCCCAAGCTCCCCATCCCCTCCCTGAATTGGCGCCGCACCTCCTCAACCGCATCCAATCGGAATACGGCAGCGGCAAAAAGCAGGTCACGACCCTGGACATCCACCTCCAACAGCGTACGGCAGCCATTTTAGAGCGGCACCAGCGCCAATTGCAGGAAAATGGCATCCACAATGCGGCGGCGATTGTCGTCGATGTTGCGAGTGGTGACGTGATGGCCTACCACGGCAATGTGCTCGCGGCAGGAGCGGAGCATGGCCACCGGGTCGATGCGGCCATTGGGCAGCGCAGTACGGGCAGCATCCTGAAGCCGTTTCTCTACGCGGCGATGTTGGACGATGGCGAAATTCTCCCGAATACCCTTGTCCCGGATGTGCCCACCTATTTCGGTTCCTATTCGCCCCAAAACTACCACCGCACCTACGACGGCGCTGTTCCCGCCCATCGCGCATTGGCCCGCTCCCTCAATATCCCCGCCGTTCGGATGCTCCACCAATACGGCCACCAACGCTTTTACCACCGCCTCCAGGAAACCGGCATGACCACCCTGACCCGGAATCCGGATCACTACGGATTGTCCCTGATTCTCGGAGGCGCAGAAGCTACGCTGTGGGATTTGAGTGGCATGTACGCTTCCCTGGCCCGCTCGGTCAACCACTACGACGAGCACCACGGCCAGTACGAAACCGCGACGTTTCGCCCGCCGAATTTCCTTCGGGACAGCAGTCGGGCCTACGATATGGAGCCGCAATTGACACCAGACTGCCCGGTCAGGGCAGGAGCTGCGTGGTTGACGATGGAAGCGATGCTGGAAGTGACGCGGCCGGGCGCAGACCAACATTGGGAAGCGTTCTCCTCTACGAAAAAGATTGCCTGGAAAACGGGCACCAGCTACGGATACCGGGACGCCTGGGCAGTGGGATGTACGCCAACGCATGTGGTAGCAGTGTGGGTAGGCAATGTCGATGGAGAGGGGCGTCCCGGCCTGGTGGGGGTGAAAGCCGCCGCTCCGGTCATGCTGGACATTTTCAATGCGATCCAGACGCCGAATACCTGGTTTGAAACGCCCTGGGATGACCTCCTGGAGGTGCATGTTTGCCGGCAGAGTGGCCACCGGGCCAGTCTGGATTGCCCGGATCAGGACCTGATGCAGGTGCCCCGCCGGGGGCGGTCGACGAAGCCTTGCCCTTACCACCAATTGGTGCATTTGGATGCGGCGGAGCAGCACCGGGTCCACTCGGAATGCGCCTCGCCCTCAGACATGGTCCACAAGGCCTGGTTCATCTTGCCGCCCGCGCAAGCGGAATGGTACCAACGCAAGCACCTCGATTACCGGCCCTTGCCACCCTTGGACGAGAATTGTGCGGGCTGGGCGGAAGGCAACGCGGGCGACCGACCGATGGAATTCATTTATCCGAAGGGGGAGCGGGAAGTCTATGTCCCCGTGGACCTGGACGGGGAACGGAGCCAGGTGGTGTTTGAAATCGCCCACCGGGAGCCGGAAACGGAGGTTCATTGGCACCTCGATGCAGAGTACATGGGCAAAACGCTGAATTTTCACCAGATGGCATTGCGACCGCGGCCGGGCAAGCATACCCTGACGCTGGTCGATTCCCAGGGTCGGCGCTTGCAACGGAGTTTCCGGGTATTGAACCGGAGCGAAGGCACCTGAGTCGGCCTTTTTCCTTCTCCATTGTCCATTCTGCTGCACATTTTCCCAACGAACCGGCCTCCTGTGCATAGTTTCGGGCTTTTTCAGGCTTTTGATCCCCTACCTTTGGAATGAACAAAGACCTGACAACGCTATGAAGAAAGGAATCATATTGGTGATGGCCCTGGCCCTCGGGCTGAGTGGCTGTGTCTCCAAGAAAAAATACGACGAACTGTCCACCCTGAAGAATTCGACCCAGGACCTGTTGAAGGCGGCCAAGCGGGACATGAAGCAACTGGAAGGGGAAAAGGCCGAACTGGAAAAGGAGTTGGCGGATTGTGAGGAGGCCCGGAAGGCGCTGGCGACGGATACGACCCAGCTGATTTCCCGCCAGGATGAATTGCGGGATGAGTTGGGCAGCTTGCAGGCCAGTTGCGATCAATTGAAAGACAACTATACGAAACTGAAGGACCGCAGCTCGGAGAAGTTGCAGGAAATGCTGGACCAATTGGAAGGTTTGCAGGGTGATTTGCGGGAGCGGGAAATGCGCTTGTCGGAAGTCGAACGAAAGCTGAACGAGCGGGATTCGGTGGTCAATGCGCTGCGGAAAAACATCTCCGACGCGCTGTTGGGCTTTCGGGACAAAGGCTTGACGGTGGACGTGCGGAATGGCAAGGTCTACGTTTCCCTGTCCAACAAACTTCTCTTCGCATCCGGCAGTACCAAGATCGACCAGAATGGCCAGGCCGCCCTCCGCGAATTGGCCGGGGCGCTCAAGGAACAAGAGGACATCTCCATCATGGTGGAGGGCCATACCGATGACGTCCCCGTCGCGAACCTAGGCGATATCAAGGACAACTGGGACCTCAGCGTGATGCGCTCGACGGAAGTGGTCCGGATCCTGGTGGAAAGCGGTTTGTCCCCCACCCGCGTCATTCCCTCCGGCCGCAGCGAGTACATTCCCAAGGTGGAAGAAAAGACTACGGAGGCCCGTGCCGCCAACCGCCGCACGGAAATCATCATTTCCCCCAAACTCGACGAACTCTTCGACCTGATCGGCAGCCAGAACTAGCCGGTGCGGAGGCGTTTTACTTTACTCCTCCCCAAATACCGTCCGGAAGTTCGCCTTCATCCCCACTTGCAGCCAATCCCGGGCCTGGGCCTCGGACTCCAAGCTGGTATTCGAATATTCGTATTCCTCGGCATCGTCGTGGACCAGGATCAGTTCCAGGTTCCGGTAGGCATTGGATTGGGTGTATACCAGCATCTCAAAGTCGCCCATCGAATTGCCGAAGGCCAGGATCGGCGCCTTCCCCATCCGGTTTTGGATCAGCAAGACCTTGACTTCCCCATCCGGCGATGGGGACCGAAACGCGTCTTCCCGGGTCAGGGCCACCTCGCCCGACGCCAGGGTATCGTAGCGCAGCTCCACGGTGCTGCCGATCACTTCCCAGGATTGGAATTCCAGGTGTTGGGTGCCAAAGGTCCCCACAAAGCCCTGCTGCGAACCAGAGCAGAGCCAAACTGAAAAGCGCTTCCGCCGCAAAAAGTTGATGAGCTGGACCATCGGGGCGTAGGTGAGCTCGCGGTAAGGCCGTTGGAACCGGGGATGGAGCTCCGTGCTGAGGAATTGCTCAACCGAATCCTGGTAAGCGGTTTCGGGATAGTGCTCAAAGGCGAGCAGCAAGGCCGAATACACGGTGTCGTCGATGTAGTCGAGGTCCTCGCGGCAGGCCGCGTCGTAGAGCGGATTGCGTTGCAGGGCCGGCTGCGCTTGAGCAGTTTGGCAGAGCTGCTGCATGGCCAGCGCGACTTCCATATAGGTGGGCTTCTCGCAGCCCACGGTTCCGTCAAAATCAAATACGGCGACCCGGTCGGCGACCGGGACAAAGTCATCGCTGCTGCGATCGGTCACCGCCGTCACAAATTCCAGGATGGCCGCTTTCTGCGGGGTGTCCTCCCACAAGGAAAGCGGATCTTTCTTCCGTTGGCCCAGCGCCGGCTGGGCGGCCGCGAACAAGAACAGGCACAGTAACCCGATGGATATCCGGATATGGTTTATCGCTTTTGATGCCGAATTTAATTCAAATCTGTGGAAACTGCTCGGAAAGGGGATTGAGAAAAGAGGCATCGCAGCCCAAAAGCAAGCATGCAAATAGGCCCCGGGCTTTCACCCGGGACCTTGTATTCATATCCGATATTTACTTGGGGTGGGCGAAGCGCCGGCTACTTGGTCTCTCCAATGTTCAGCATGTTGGGGTCCAATCCCCAGATCGGTGTGCCGCCGGGATTGACGATGAGTTTGCTGTTGGGAGATGATGAAATGTCTTTGACCGCGTCGATGGTACGGAGCCGGAGCACCTTCTCGGTGATGGATTCCGACAGGAGCTTGTTGGCTTCGGCGTCCGCCTTGGCTTGGGTGATGGTGGCATTGGCTTCCCCTTCTGCTTTGAGTTCGGCGACGCGCTTTTCGCCTTCGGCCCGCAAAATGGCCACCTGCTGTTCGCCTTTCGCCTCAATGACCTTCCGTTCGGCGTCGGCTTCTTCCTGCTGCTTCACAAATTGCATCCGCTGGGCATTCTGTTCCGCTTCCAGCTTTTGTTCGATGGTGCGTTGCAAGCCGCTGGGCAGCTTGATGCTCTTCATCAGCACATTGTCCATCACAATTCCGTGCTGGGCCACACTCTTGTTCATTTTCTCTTTGATCTCCAACTCGATCACCGAACGCTCGCCGGAGTGGAGGTCCTTGGCGAAAAAGCGGGCCGCCACATCGGACGCCGCCGAGCGGAATACGGGCAGGATCATTTGGGTTTCGTAATCGAGGCCCACATCCTTGAGCAGCTGAGGGGCCGCCATCGGGTCGAGGTGGTAAATGATGGAGATTTCCGCCTCCACGGTCAGGCCTTCCTTCGAGGGCAAGGGAAGGTTGATTTGGAGATTTTTGGTACGGGTGGGGATTTTGAAAACGACAGTGTTGAAGGGGTTGACACCGGTACGGCCTTCGAGGATGGGCACGGGATTGATAATGCCGCGCTTCCGCTTGACGCCGACTTCACCCTGCTGGATGGTGGTACATGAAGAAAGCACGGCCAAGGATACGAGGATGGCTGATAGTGAAAGAAATCTATTCATGGCTAGGTAATTTGAAGGTTTATGTCATCACTTCTACTAACGAAAGTTAAACTATTATGTTTGGAATCATGGATAATACGAAACCTGAAAAAAATCATGTAACCATTTCTCCCTCCTTCACGAACATATACTTTAGGCGAACTTTTTGGCCCTTGACCCATTTGCATTTCCCCCCTGCCCCACCCAATTGACCTTTTTCCCGAATTCACCCACCTTCCCGGTAAATTCATTCCTCCCCACCCCTTTTTCATTCGCCCTTTACCCTAATGTCATTTCTCTTCCCCCTCTTTCCATTCACCGCCCAGCCGATTGAATTTCCCGTTTGCCCGAACGGCCCCGCCGCCCCGGGCGCCGGGCCCCGCGCGGGAACTCCTGATAAACTTGGGGCCCTTA
>CAWUKT010000122.1:0-15802 GCA_963923035.1 uncultured bacterium | reverse complement strand
TGATAGACAATGGTTCCAAAAGCTGTTTCTGAAGTTAAACGGGACACGTATGGGAATGCCCCACCTCCGGGGCCGGTCCGCCGACCTTGGAGGTGGGGGCACTGGGCCCGCATCCCATTTTTCCCGATATTGAGGAGGTGGAGCACATCTCAACCCTCACCGAATACTGCGCAACCATCAATATCCCGGCGCCCCGGTACCGATTCTTCGACATCCGGCGCTTCGAGGACAATATGAAGACGGTCCACGCCCACCAGGAGCCGTTCCGGCACGAGTTCTATGCCATTTCCCTGCGGCGGCAGGGCTCCAATACCGAGGTCATGGGCCAACCCCTGACCACCAGCTTCTTTTTCAATTCCCCCTACCAAATCATCTCCTGGGACATCCTCCCCGACTGGGAGGGCTGGTACATCATGTTCACCTCCGAATTCATTTCCCAGAACCCCCACTGGAAGAAATTCATTGTCGACTACTCCTTTTTCCGCCTCGACCGCTACATCGCCTTTGACCTCAGTCCCGAGGCCGAAGCCGAAGCCCAGCACTGTTTCGACCGCATCCACAAGGAGTACCACAGCGACCACCCGGATAAATTTGCCTTCATCCACGCCTATACCCAATTGCTCCTTAACCTGACCCGGCGCCAATTCGAGCAGATCGATGCGGGCACGGGCTTCGAGGAAAGCAACCGGACCCAGGATGTTTTATTGGTCTCCCGCTTCCGCACCCTCGTCGAAACCATCCTCGTCAAGGAAGAATTCGACCCGGAAGTGCGCCATACCTCCTTTTATGCCGATCAATTGGCCATTCACCCGAACCACCTGAATGCCGTCGTCAAACGGATCACCCACCAGACGGCCTCGCAATTGATACAGACCAGCCTGCTCGCTTCCGCCAAGGCCTTGCTCCGCCAATCGGACCTCAGCGTCAAGAAAATCGCCTTCCGTTTGCATTATCCCGAGCCCACGCACTTCAACGCCTTCTTCAAACGCAAGACGGGCCTCACCCCGAACCAGTTCCGGGCGCAGGAGTTGGTGTGAAGTGAAAAAATGTCCCTTTTCCCGACCACCTTTGAAATTTGTCATCTCCCCTTTGATATCCGTTATCTCCACCTGCCTCCCTCCCCCGACCTTTGGACCATCAACAACAAAAACAGTTTCCCATGAAAAATAATCTCATCAAAGGTCTGCTCGCCGTGCTCATCTCTTCCAACGCATCGGAAGTTCCCGCCCAGGGAGGCAACGCCCTCATGTCCCCGGTCGAAGAAACCATCCACTATCTGTTCGACGGGGTGGACCTGCGCGATTGGCCCCAGGTCCGCGCCCAAATGGCCGACGAATTGTGGGCCGACTATTCATCGATGACCCAGCAGCCCGGCGCAAACATTGCCGCGGATCAGCTGGTCGCCAATTGGGAGGCCTTCCTGCCCGGCTTCCAAAATACCTACCACCAACTGGGTCACATCGACGTGAACATCGAAGGCGATCAGGCCCATGCCAGTTTTCGGGGATTGGCCATGCACTACCTGCCTGGCCATGAAGGGGGCGACTCCTGGACGGTATACGGCCAGTACGACGTCCAACTGAGTGCCCGCGGGGAAGAAGCATGGGTGATTGACCGGATGGTTTTCAATTTCGAAGGGCAGGGAGGAAATGAACAACTTCCCGCATTGGCCCAGGAAAATGCCTCCGCCGGCAAGACATTTACCACTGCCTTTCATTGCCCCCGAAGCCCTCAACGCCGTTTCTACTTTCTTTAACTCCCTCGAACAAGGAGACATCACCGCCTTTATGGAGAATTGGCAGGAAGGGGGAGAACAATGGATGCCGCTGTCGCCCGCGCAGTTCCCGAGCTCGCTGATCGGAAAGGCCGCCATCCACAACCAATACAAGGACCTGCCCCAGAACTTCAGCTCGATGCAGTTTCACCGGGGCCTCCACCCCACCGAGGATCCCAACAAGGTGATCGTGGAATACAGCGGAGACATCGAACTCGCGGCGGGCGGTCGCTATGACAATGTGTACGCGGCCATCGTCGAGACGCAGGACGGCAAGGTCCGGCGATTCACCGAATACTTTGACCCGACGGTCCTGACCGAAGCCTTTGGCCTCGATCTCCAAGCCAATTTCAATGTGGAGGGCGCGCCGGAGAAGGTCAGTTTCCTGAGCGAAGGGCTGACCCTGCGCGGCGACCTCTTCCTCCCGGCCGGATTCAATCCTGAGGAAAGCTACGCCGCAGTCGTCGTGACCGGAAGCTGGACAACGGTCAAAGAGCAGATGCCGAATGCCTACGCCGAGCAACTGGCCCGGGAAGGCTTTGTCGCGCTCACCTTTGATTTCCGCAACTACGGGGAGAGTGAAGGCCAGCCCCGCAACTACGAGCATCCCGACATGAAGGCCGAGGACATCGTCCACGCCGCTGAATACCTCCAATCTCTGCCCTACGTCGACCAGGACCGGGTCGGTGGCCTCGCGATCTGCGCCAGCGCCGGCTATATGGCCCTGGCCGAGACCAAGGGCGCGCCTTTGAACGCCATCCAGTTCGTAGCTCCCTGGCTCCACAATGCCGAATTGGTCGACCTGATCTACGGCGGCGAAGAAGGGGTCTCGGCGAAATTGGGGGCTGCCGAAGCGGCCAAGGACAAGTTTGCCACGACCGGCGAGGTCGAGTATGTCCCCGCAATCAGCACGACCAATCCCAACGCGGCCATGTACGGCGAGTGGGACTACTACCTGAACCCCGAACGGGGTGCGATTCCGGCCTGGGGCAACCAATTCGCGGTCATGGCCTGGAAAGAGTGGCTGACCTTTGACGCGGTGGCGCTGGCTCCGCAGGTCAAGACGCCGGTGCAGATCCTGCACAGTCAAGCGGCGGCGGTTCCGGCTGGAACCGAGTCCTTCTACGCCGGGCTGGCCGGGGAAAAGAACATCGTGTGGCTGGAGAATGTGGGCCAGTTTGATTTCTACGACCAGGACGAGTACATCGCCCAGGGCATCCAGCAGGCCAGCGAATGGTTTGAAGCGCAATTGAAGTAGGCTTCAACGTTTCGCGACTGAAATGATCAGCGGGTCACCTCCTCCGGGAGGTGGCCATTTTTTGTGGGTAGGGGGAGGGAGAAAAGGGGAAAGTGAAATAAAAAGGGCTGGGGCGTAAGGGTGAAATGCGGGTGGCTTGTCTAGGAGAAAAACAGCACCATGAAACCTCGAATCCTCCTGACCTTCCTCCTCCTGACCAGTCTCGGACTGGTCGCAAACGCACAACTCCCCGGCCGGATTTTTGTCTCGGTCCAAACGCAGGCCCTCGCCATTCCCTTTACCACGCTCGGCCCCGTCCATCCCGGCGGTGAGATCGGCCTGGAGCTGTGGACTTCAGAATCGGCTCGACTGCCGAAGACCGTCCGGGTCAGCGCCGGCGGCTTCTACAGCAATACGCTCCTCAGCGGCTTCACCTTGCGGGGCGTTTACGGCATTGGGGTGCCGATCACGGACGACATTGTCGTGGACCTGGAGCCCGGGCTGGGCTACCTCCACTCTTATTTTCCCGCGCCCATCTACGCCCGGGAAGCGGATGGTACCTTTGCCCCCAAGACCCAATTGGGACGGCCCCACCTCACGGTGGATGCCGGGCTGGGCATGGAATTCTTCCATTCCCGCAATTTCTCCCCCTATATCAATTACCGGGTGTCTCTGCAAACGCCTTTCATCAGCGTTCTCCCCGTATTGCCCCATACCTTCCTGGCCGTGGGTGTCCGGGCGCGCATCTGACCTCTTTTCCTTTTTCCCATTCTTCTTCAATCCTTCCTCCCATGAACCATTTTCCTATTCCCCACTCGACTCCTTCCGCCCGCTCCCTCATCCTGCTCGCGGTGCTGGCCCTCGCTCTCTTCTCCTGCCAACAGGACGAAATCTTCGCCGAGGACCATTATAGCTGCCAGGTTTCGACCAATGACAACAGCGCCGCCCATCCTCAATCCGCCACGTACCAACAAATCCTCGATGACAAGGTCTCTCAGGGTCTGGTCGGGTCGGTCCTGCTCGTGCGGGACGCCTCGGGCACCTGGCAGGGTGCGAGTGGCTACGCCGACCTCGCTTCCGGGGTCCCGGTCAATACCTGTAACCCGTTCCTGATCGCCAGCATCTCCAAGATTTTCACCGGTGTCGCGACCTTTGCGCTCGTGGATGCCGGACTCCTCAGCATCGATGACCCGGCTTCGAAGTGGTTGTCGGATGAAATTGTACGGGAGGTGGACAATGTCGAGGGCTCCACCATTGGGCATTTGCTCAACCATACCAGCGGGATTCCCGACTATTATACGACTGCCTATGACCTGGACCGCTACAACCGCCGGGAGAACGGCTGGTTGGACGAGGATATTCTCCGCTATACCTATTCCCTCTCCGCCACCAATGAAATTGGCGAGGTCTATTCCTACTCCAATACGAATTATCTGCTGCTGGGCATGATCATCGAGGCGGCCAGCGGCCTGACCCTGGCCGAGGCCTACCAACAATATATTTTCCAGCCGCTGGGCCTGAACAGCGCCCGCTACGGTACCACCCAACCGCTGACGGATGGCTTGGTCAAGGGCTATGTCGACATCCACGGCAACGACGAGTGGTTTGAATCGGGCTTTCTCTATGGAGATGAAATGGGCACCGGGGATGGCGGCATCGCCATCAATGCCTGGGACCTGGCGACCTTCATGATTGCCTTGGGCGAAGGTGAACTGCTCAGTCCAGCGTCCACGGCGCAGATGCAAGAATGGGTTCCCCTCCCCGAATCGGACCTGGGCGGCTACGATGGCTATTCGCAAGGTGGCTACGGTCTGGAATACTTCGATACGGCCTATGGGTACGCCATCGGGCATACGGGAGGCATCGACGGCTTCCTGAGCAGTGCCTATTATTTCCCCGAAACCGGCTACTGCTATGTCCTCCTCACGAATTGCGGCTCGTTGAGCGAACGGGACCTGCGGGAAGAGATTTACGACGCGACTTTGGCCGCGATGTTTTGATCCGATTAAGTTCCTTATCGATACAGGCCGCCCGGACAAGGGGCGGCCTGTTCGCATTGTTAGAGGTGATGTTGAAACGATTCTATTTCGGAAGGTTCAGGACCTTCCCCGACCAAACCTGCCCGTCGACCTCCAATTGGTAGAGGTAGATGCCAGTGCCGACTTGTCCCCGCTCCATCTGGATGTAGTTGGTTTCCCGTCCCTCCTTTTCCAGGACCCGCCGCCCTTGCACATCGTACAGCGTCAGGACCATCCGCCGGGCCTCGGCCCCTTCGATCTCGAACCGGACCCACTCCGAAAATGGATTCGGATAAACATGGAGGCGAGCGAGGCCTTCTCCGGCATATGGCGCAGGATCGGGGTAGAGGTAGCCCATGCCGGGCTCGCCGAGGGTATGCCAGGCGGTGTCAGTGATGATGGGGGGATTGAAGTCAAAGAAAATATCGGCGGCATTCTTGATCACGTCGCCGACCTGGTTGGAGGGGCGCTGGTGGATGGAGAAATAAATGACGCCCTGGCTGCCCATTGGATCGGTGGCGGAGTCGGGCAGGTTGATGTTGTCAAACTGCCATTCCAGGGCACCGTCGGCGGCGGTAATCAATTGGTAGGGGTGGCTGACCCAACCCATTTGGAGGGTCGCCGGGTCCAGTTCCGGGGGCAGGAGGTCCCGAACCACGACCTTGTAGGCGGTATCATTGCCGGTGTTTTGGAAACGGATGCGGTAATCGAGGGCTTCTCCGAGGGGGATGAGGTGGTCTTCCCCCAGGCCAATGGGATAGCCAACCTTGTCGTTGGGATCGTAGCTGTTCAGCAGTTCTCCGCAGGCAATGTCGACATAGGGGTCGAGGTCATCGGTGAGCAGTTCCAGGCCATAGCCGAGGGAATTCCCGAAATTGTTTCCGCAAGCCTCCACAAAATCCCTCGGCCGACTCATGCCGGGGTGTGGATTGACCTGATCGACCATCAGCGCCCACCCATTTCCATTTGCCGCAAAGGTATAGATCGTATCCTCGCCCATGTCCAATTGCACCGAATCCACCAACCGCAACAAATCGTCTTCCAGGACCCACAAACCCGACTCATCCAGCATATTGGCCGTCCCCACATTCTCCAACGTAAACTCCACTTCTCCATTTCCATTGCAATTTCCCTCCACCCGTAAGCTCGCCCCATTCCAAGCGGACAGGTTGCCCCACCATCCCGAATCGGGATAGATATGGGCTTGGACGCATTGGGTCAGGCCCAGCGGCGCATTGCAGTCGACATCCAGGTAGAGGTCAAAGGAAATGCTCTGCATCGGGTCCAGCGTATCGGGGTAGAAGCGAAAGAGGTTGCTGGCGAGGGAATCCCAGGGAACGGAAGCGGAATTGAAGGCCAGAGCGCTGTCCCAGGTGATGTCCACGTAGGCCGAATCAGCAGACAACAGGCCCCAATTGGAACAGGTGACGTCAAAGGCAACCATCGAACAGATCCGCTGGTCCCATTTGGGAGTGACCTGCACCGCCAACAGGGCGTTCAACTGGCTTCCGGTCAAAGGGAAATCAATTCCTGAAAGCGTATCCTGCAAACCGGTCAAGGCCACGGTCTGGGTATCGGAGGGCAGGCAGTGGGTCGCGGTCAATGAGCTTTGGTAGGGAGGCACAAAGGTGATGTCGTGGGTACCAGCGGGCAACCAAAGCTGGTAGTATCCAGCAGGATCAGTGACACCCACCGCCCCCGTGGTCAGGGCGGTCACGGTGACTCCCATCAGGTTCGTATCGTGGGTGTCCAACACACAATTCGAGTCGAGATCGCCCCAAAGGTGTCCTTCTACGAGGTTCAGGGCACTGGCACCATTCGTATCAAGGCGATAGACAAATCCCCGGGCCCCATGCTGGAAATGGTTGGCCCCTAGCTCCGGGGTCGCAGCCGCCACAATTCCCTGGTCGGTACACACTTCGAGATCGAGGATATTCCGGCAAGTTTGGGCGCCGGGGTAATAGCGGGTCCACAACCAGTTGCGGTTGGCGTCCAGCCGGGCGATGATCCCTTTCCAGGGATCGCTGGAATTGGCGCGGAACTGGCCGCCCACCATCCAGCCGCCATCGGCCATCGGCGCAAAACTGCCCGCCCAGAACAGCCCCGAAGCGGGCGCCAGGTCTTCGTACGACAGCGAATCACCCTGGGCATTCATCCGCAGGAGGTACAGGCCCGTTTCCTGCCCGTGGAAATCCCGGGACTCGCCGCGGAACAGGTGCAATTCCCCTTTGGCCGCCTCCCGGATGACCGGCTTGGGCATGGTCCCAACGTCCGGCGTCGGCAGGGTGAATTCCTTCTGCCAGATGAGGTTCCCCGTCGCTGAGACCCGTATCACCCGGTAAATAAAGCTGGCGCTGGGATTCCTGGTCACCAAAACGATGTCACCATTGCCCACTTCGGTCATGGACAGATTCGCCCCCCAATTGGTGCCCCCGACTCCGATGCCTACGGAAGGAAAATCCCAATCGGAGAGGACCTGACCGGCACTGTCCAGGGACAACAGGTGGAGGCGGTAGTGCGGAATGGAATCCGGGGGAATGGGAGCGTGGTAATTGAAAGTGCCAATGATCGCCCGCTGGCTGCTGTGCCAGATCATTTCCATGGGAAATGTATCCTGGGGGTGGTTGAAGGGGAATTCCCAGAGCAATTGGCCGGTGGGGTCGTATTGAAATACCGAGGCGACTGTGTCGAGGGCCGCTAAGACTGGCCGACGGTGACGGGAAAAGGTGGAGGTCATCAGGGTGCCACCCGGCATTTCCGTAGCTCTTTGCAAGCCTTTTGCCGGCGGGTGCTGAACCCATTTGACGATGCCATCGGGACTCAGGCGCGCCAGGTAGGCGGTATCGCCGGTGGGACCGGGCACCCGCCCGGCCACGATGAAGTCGCCATCGTTCAATTCTTCTACGTCATAGGCGAAGCTGGTGTCCAGAGCTGTCTGCCAGGGAAGTTCATGGGGCCAGTTCTGCCCGAAGGACAGGCTAGGAAGAGAGAGCAAGGCGAACAGGAGCAAAGTCCGGATGAATGGGAGGAAAGATTCCATTTAGCGTGGTGAATTCGTGGTCAATGTTCCCAAGATGGCGGTTCCGGCACGGGTCAACAAGTATATTTCATAGGATAAATCGAGCAGTCTATTTTCCCAAACCATCTATTTTAAGCCTTATGTTTATATTTAGATCGCAAAAATCGAGCGCCCATGCCAATGTCAACTGGAAAACTTGAGCGGGTCATCGCAACGCTGACGCCCCTGGAACGGGAGCGGTTGGGACGCTTCCTGGCCGCGGACTATTTCAATTCGCGGGAAGATGTCCGGCGCTTGTACGGCTCGCTGGTCGGCGGGACAGCAGAATCTCCGGAAGGTCATTGGACCGTCGTTCATCCGGACCAAGGCTTCGACGTGGCCAAATGGCGGCATCTCCGCAATTATTTGTTGCGGTCCATCGAGGATTTCCTCGCGGTGGAGGCCCTCCGCCAGGACGATGCCCACCGCAGCCTGGCGGTGGCGCGGGCCTATGGTGCCCGGGGCCTCCGCCAGATGGAGGTGGCCACGCTGCAAAAGGGCCAGCAGCGGTTGGCCCGGCGGCCTCGCCGGGACGCGGCGCATTACCAGACGCAGGTGAATTTTCGTACGCAGGAGTACAATGCCGCCTTCCAACGGAAGCGTTCGGCCCGAGCGGAGATCGGGGATTGGGCGGAATCACTCGACCATTTTTACATCCTCACCAGGCTCCAACAGGCGTGCAGTATCGCCACCCAGCAAAGTGTTTTCCATACCGAAACCGCCCTTCCCTGGCTCGACCTTGTCCTCCAACGTGCTCAGGAGCCCCCCTTTTCTTCCGAAACCGCCATTCAGCTCTATTTCCACGCCCACCAGATGCTCTCCGCGCCGGACGGCCATCCCCATTACCAGCAACTGAACCAATTGCTCCACGATTTCCCCGACATTTTCCCACCCTCTGACCTCCGCTCCCTTTACATCATGGTCATCAATTTTGCCATCCGCAGCCTCAATTCGGGGGACCAATCCTACCGCGCCGAGCTGTTTTCCCTGTACCAAAGGGGCTTGGAGCAAGGCTGGCTGCTGGAACAGGGGCAATTGTCGCCGTGGACCTACAAGAACATGGTATCCATTGGGTTGAAACTGGACCGCTTTGAGGAGGTCGACCAGTTCATCCAGGACTATCGACTCCGGCTACCGGCCGAGTTCCAATCGGATTTGCCGGGCTACTGCAAGGCCGAATTGCAATTGGCGGAGGGGCAACCTGCCAAGGTCTTCCAGACGCTGCGGTTCATCCGCATCCAGGATCCCCTGATCGATTTGCGGGCGCGGGTGCTTCAGTTGAAGGCGGCGTATGCGTTGGGGGAAATGGAATTGATCGAGTCTCAATCGGAGGCGCTGCGCCAACTCCTACGGCGGCGCAAGCAACTGACCTACCACCGCGAGCGGTACGAAGAGTTCCTGGGATTTTTCAAACGAATCCTGGCACTGGCGCCACGGGACAGGGCAGGCCGGCAGGAGTTGGAGAAAGAGGTGGGGGAACGGGATCAGTTGGTGGAAAAAGAATGGCTGCTGGAGGTGGTGGAAAAGGTGGGCTGAAATCCTGTCTTTCCCACTGTCCCTGTTCGGTATTTTCCCATTTGCCTCCCTCCTTCCAGCTTCGGTTCCCGTGTAATCCACTCCAGCTAAATCCTTTTATCCGTCGACCAATTCCTTCATTCAGGACACGAAACCGGTCCTCGCTTCCTGAAACGCACTTCATCCCCACTCATTTTTCCCATGTCACCCACCTCCTGCTTTGAGTTTTGGACGCCTCCTCCCTCGAACTATGTTTGAAGTGTTCCGGGACAAGCTGTCCCGTACGGAAACCCGTCCCCTGCACAGGGACACTGCCCTCAAACATACCCCTTGATCAATTCATTATTTTCAACAATCTCCCTCATTCTGTGAACGGGCCGCCGGGCAACTGGCAGGCCCGCCTTTTGGGGGCCTGAATAGCAAAAGCCGCCCCGGATGGAGCGGCTTGCCTGTTTTTTATTCTATGCAAGTCGAAATCAGTCGCGCAGGATGGCGCGGGAGATGACGATCTGCTGGACTTCGCTGGTGCCTTCGTAGATCTCGGTGATCTTGGCGTCGCGGAGCATGCGTTCGACGTGGTATTCCTTGACGTAGCCGTTGCCGCCGTGGACCTGGATGGATTCGCTGGCGACCTTCATGGCCACTTTGGAGGCGTAGTATTTCGCCATGGAGCTGGCGAGGTCGTAGCTTTCACCGGCGTCCTTCTTCATCGCGGACTTGTACACGAGGAGGCGGGCGGCCTCAATCTCGGTGGCCATGTTGGCGATCTTGAACTGGATGGCCTGGTGGTGCATGATTTCCTTACCGAAGGCCTTGCGGACCTTGGCGTATTCAACGGCCCGCTCGTAGGCGCCGGCCGCGATGCCCAGGGCTTGCGCGGCAATGCCAATGCGGCCCCCGGAAAGGGTTTTCATCGCGAACTTGAAGCCGAAGCCGTCTTCGCCGATGCGGTTTTCCTTGGGGACTTTGACGTCGTTGAACTGGAGGGTATGGGTGTCGGAGCTGCGGATGCCGAGCTTGTTTTCTTTCGGGCCGACGGTGAAGCCTTCCATGTCCTGGGTCATGATGAGGCAGTTGATGCCCCGGTGGCCTTTGTCCTTGTCGGTCTGGGCCATGACGAGGTAGGTGCTGGCGGAGCCCCCGTTGGTGATCCAGTTTTTGGTGCCATTGACGAGGTAATGGTCGCCCATGTCAATGGCCGTGGTGCGCTGCTGGGTGGCATCGGAACCCGCCTCGGGCTCGGAGAGGCAGAACGCGCCGATGACCTCGCCGGTGGCGAGGGGAACGAGGAATTTTTGCTTTTGCTCTTCGGTACCGAAGGCTTCGAGGCCCCAGGTGACGAGCGAGTTCTGGACCGAGACGATGACTGCGGCAGCAGCATCGACTTTGGAGAGCTCCTCCATCACGAGGACGTAGGACATGGTGTCCATGCCGGCCCCGCCGTATTTGGGATCGACCATCATGCCCAAAAAGCCGAGCTCGCCCATTTTCTTGACCTGCTCCGCAGGGAAAATTTGCTTTTCATCCCGCTCAATCACATCCGGCAACAATTCCTTCTCCGCAAATTCACGGGCGGATTGCTGGATCATTTGATGTTCTTCGGAGAGTTGAAAATTCATATCGTTCTTATTTGATTATCTGATTCTTGCTGTCTTCTGCCACAACAGCCCCACAAAATTAATAGAAACCAACGTCCCTCAAACCCCCCACCAGTTTTTTTCTTATGCATACATACTAAATTTCCCCTCTTGTCCTTTGATTGCCGTTTCCCCCCATCGTCAACTCCCGTTTTTCCCGACTCGTCCTGCATTATCCCGGTTCCATCATTTTTCACTCCCTTCCTGCCAACAATCCGACCGCATCGGGCTTATCTCTATAGAAATCAGCTCCTGAATCGCTATGAAAAAACGATACTACTTCTTGGGACTCTCAACGGCCTGCATTGCCATCATGCTTATGATTCAATTTGAACCCTTTCATCCTTCTTCTGGCGACCGCACCCTCCAAATCGGGGATTCCTTTCCGACTGTCCGAGGTGAGCTGCTGACCCGCCAGGACTTTACCGTTCCCCGGGACCTCCGCGGTCAGGTGGCGGTTTTGATTCCGGTGTTCAAGCAAGGGAGCCAATCGCTCGTCGATACCTGGACGGCCGACCTGTTCCCCAAAATGGGGGAACATCCTGATTTGCGGGTGATCGAAATGCCCATGATCCGCAATTGGAAATGGGCCTCGGGCTTTGTCGACAATGCCATGCGCGGCGGCATTCCCCAACCACTCCACGAGAATGTGTTCACTTATTATGGTCGGATGCGAAACTATTACGACCAGTTTGGCACGGATCGCCCGACGGAAATTCATGTGTACGTGCTGGATCGGGAAGGAAAAATTCGGTTTATCGAGCGGGGACGGGCCACAAACGACAAATTGGAGGCCCTGTGGGAGGTGGTGGAAGAAGAATTGAAGAACTGATCCCGTGTCGGCCAGTAAAACAGGTCGGCGGAATTCCCGGAGCCCCATTGTCCCAATCCGTCAAATATGCTATTTTCGAACCTGCTAAGGAGGCCCCGGATCCGAACACGCTTCGCACTTCCGGGTTATTTCTCTATTGACGATCCAATTTTACCTTTATGAAATCTACGTTTTCGCTTCTCATTGCCCTCCTCCTTTCCTGGCCTGCTTTTTCCCAAAATCCCGTTTGCTGTGAAAAGCCGGCGGAAAAGGCGACGTCTACCTTCGCTTCTTTTGGGGCGGACGCTACGTTTCGGAGCATTCACCCCATTCCCAGCACTTTGGAAGGGGTCGATTTCAAGGGAGAGATGGTGATGTACGAAATTGATGAGGGCGAGGTCAGTGCCTATTATGTGGAAGGACCGAGTGAGAGCAAAATGGCGGTGATGGTGATCCACGAATGGTGGGGCCTGAATGACCATATCAAGTCGGAAGCGGACCGGATTTTCGAGGAATTGGACGGGCAGGTCCACGTGATTGCCCTGGACATGTACCGGGGCGAGGTGGCGACGACCCGCGAAACGGCTTCTTCGTTGATGCAAAGCGTAGAGCCGGCCTACGGCCTGAAGGTCGTCGCGGGCGCGGCGGATTACCTGCCGGAAGGCACGCAATTTGGCACCATTGGCTGGTGTTTTGGGGGTGGTTGGTCCCTGCAAGCGGCCATCGCCCTGGAGGGCCGGGCCTTGGGCTCGGTGATCTACTACGGCATGCCCGAGTTGGAGCCTGCCAACCTGGAGCCGCTCCAATGCGACGTGCTCGGCATCTTTGCCGACCAGGATGGGTGGATCACGCCGGAAGTCGTCCAGCAGTTCGACGACGCGATGAAGATGACCCAGAAATCGCTCACCTATCATATTTTCAAGGATACCCAGCACGCCTTCGCCAATCCCAGCCGGGACATTTTCAATGAAGGCGCGGCCAAGGAAGCGAATCAAATGACCAAGGAATTCTTCCGAAGCCGTCTGCTTCAGGAGTAGCCACTGCGGAGATTCCGGGTTCGATCGATTCGCCTACCCAACTGAGGGCAAGGGCGATTGAAATTCCAACTTTGGGGCTTGGCCCC
The DNA here is from genome assembly GCA_963923035.1 of uncultured bacterium. Classification (GTDB taxonomy): domain Bacteria; phylum Bacteroidota; class Bacteroidia; order J057; family JADKCL01; genus CAWUKT01. The sequence goes on along the minus strand of CAWUKT010000122.1, from coordinate 2,629 downwards.
AATCCACCCACTTACTGGCTGATCTGGCCCTTGAACCGATCCAAAAAAATATGAAGTCAATTCGGACGAATTCCGGATTTGAATCTGCAACAATTCCCATCCACCAACCTCTTCTTTTTACATCACAGTGCACCTCAACAAACCATTTCAGACAATCTCCCACCCACAGAGGGGACGTTTTGATGTGTCGGAAATTGAAAAAAATGGTCTTGAAAAGGAGGGAATAAAAACGACCTTTATATCAGCAAACACAAACTAATTAATCGCGACTTCATCCTTGCGGTTGACTCACCAGATCACAATGGTGAACCGTTATTTGACTTTTCAAGTGGTGGCAGGAAACTACAACCAACCCATCTATTTGTTTTATTACGCACTTACCGACTTTTATCTGATCCTCCTCCTGTTCGCCGCTAAAATTGAGCTTCACTACTTTACTACCAACAGTAAAAAATTCTATCTGAGATCCCCATTTCGAACGATCCCAACAGAACCAAGAACTAAAAAGTGGCCACCTCACCGGGGCCATTTTTTTTTGCCCTTTCCCCAATCCAATACAAAAAGAAAGCCATCCCGAAGGATGGCTTGATGTATCTCTGTGGAAATCGGCCTTACTGGGCAGGCTTCACTTCCAGCAATTCCATTTCGAAAATCAGCGTGGCATTCGGGCCGATATTGGGCGGGCTGCCCGCGGGACCGTAAGCCAATTCGCTGGGGGAATAGATCGTGTACTTGGCGCCTTCCTTCATCAGCGGAAGGACGATTTGCCAGGCCTGGATGAGGCCCATCGGCTGGAATTCGGCCGGCTGACCACGCTCGTAGGAGCTGTCAAACTGGGTTCCATCCAGCAAAGTACCTTTGTAGTGAACGACTACCTTGTCATTCAGATTCGGGGAAGCACCCGTACCTTCTTTGTCGATTCGGTATTGGAGGCCGCTCTCGTGAACGATCACGCCCGGCTTGGATTTGTTCTCTTCGAGGAACTTGGCACCTTCTTCGGCGTTGGCAGCCGCAGCAGCGGGATCGGCCTGGGCTTGCATCTGGGCCATCATCTCTCTCTGCTTGGCCATCTGGAAGTCCATGATGACTTGACGGCATTGCTCGGCGGTCAGCATCGGAGCGCCAGCCTGGGCCTCCTTGAAACCGGCGGCAAACAGATCGCCGTTGATGTCAAAACCCTGAGCAGCAAGGCCGTTGGCGACGTCTACGCCAATGCTGTAACTGAGGCTGTCCTGCTGGTTCATCAGGGTCACGGGTGCTGCGGTTTCTTCTGCGTCAGAAGATCCGCCGTCACAGGCAACCAGGCCAAAGGCCATCAGCAGCGCCGCGAAAACTGTAATCTTGGTATTCAATGTCATTTCTGTTCAGTTAAGAAATTTTCCAGGGCCAAAGGTCGCCATTCACGGCCTCATTTCCAAAGGAGACCCGATGGGAGGGAAGGGAAAAAGCGAAGCGATCAGGCGCCTTCTTTGAGCAATTCAATGATGCGCTCTTTGTCCGCGATGCGGTCCTCGAGCAATTGAATCCGCTCCCGGCCGGCTTCCAGCTGCCGCTGCAACATGCCTTCTTTGCGGTCTTCCACCCGCCGCACGGCCGAGGCATCGACCTGGAAGTGGCTCTGACGCAGCACGGGATTCCAGCTGAAGTGCTGGAAAAAGTCGTACTCCAAGACGGTGCTGATGCGCGCCAACAATTCCGTGTCCACGGAATCGCGGCGAAAGAGGCGGTAAACGCTCTGTCTGGCCAGGCCGGTTTTGTCGGCAAAGGCTGTAACTTTCATTCCCCGGTCCAGGAATACCTGCCGGATCAACTCTCCTAGAACCATACTGTTTTAACTATCTAATACTCGGTCCGGCGCTCAGCGCCGGGACTTCAATTCGGCCTCCAGGCCGCTTATCTTTCCGTCTTGCTGGGCAATCTTGTCCCGCATCAAAGAAATGATTTCGTCTTTGTCCTGATGCGCACTCTTGGCATCCTTGAGGCTGGCGCGCAGGTATTCCAGCTCCTGCTCGGCCCGCTCCAGTTGGATCAATCCTTCTTGCAAACGGTTGTTGGCCGCTTCGAATGCTTCATCCGAAACAGAGGTTTTGAACCGTGCCAATCGACGAATGCCCTCCACTTCCCCCTTCCGATAGGGATTCACGTGGGTAAAAAAGTCGTAGTTGAGAACCACGCTCAACTTCGCCAACAGATCGGTATTCAACGAATCCTTGTGATAAATCTTGTCAAGGTTACCCCGACTCATTCCGAGCTCCTCACAGATCACCTTGGCGGTTCGTCCATCTTCCCGGATTTTCTGTCGAATAACTTCACCTAATCGCTTTATCATATCGCAAAAATCTACAATTATCTCCATTTGATATGCACCAAGCATCAGCCATTATGGAAACACCATTACCCCACATGGGATACAACTGTTTACATTATAGATAAATGCCATGAATCAAGGAGCATTTAGTAAAAAATAAATACGCCAAATTGGAAGGAGGAGTGAGAGCGTGAATTACGACAATTCTATTTATTTAAGCAAAAGTGAGAGGAAAATCGCTTCGACAATATTGAGGCGGAAAAAGAATGAGGCCGTCTCATAACCACGAGGCGGCCTCTTTCGATTTACCCCCGGTCAGTT
>CAWUKT010000121.1:0-16433 GCA_963923035.1 uncultured bacterium | reverse complement strand
TGGAACCGCAGCATCGCGGTCCGGAACCGCGGCATCGCGGTCTGGAACCGCGGCATCGCAGTCTGGAACCGCGGCATTGCAGTCTGGAACCGCGGCATCGCGGTCCGGAACCGCGGCGTCGCAGTCCGGAACCGCGGCATCGCGGTCCAGAACCGCGGCATCGCAGTCCAGAACCGCGGCATCGCAGTCTGGAACCGCGACCACCCACAAAAAATCCTCCCGAACCCTGCAAGATCCCACAAGTCGGGCTATATTGGCCGTTCTTGTATTGCATGGCTTGATGAAATTGAAAAACCACATTCCCAACCTGGTCACCCTGGGCAATTTGTTCTGTGGCCTTGCGGCCCTCGTCGTCCTGCTGCGGGGGGGCGACCTGCCTGACCGCCATTGGATTGCGGCGGGGTTGGTGGGTGCGGGGCTCGTCTTCGATTTCATGGATGGGCTGGTGGCACGGGCGCTGAAGGCGACCTCCGAAATCGGGGGCCAGCTGGATTCGCTGGCTGACCTTGTGACCTTTGGCGCCGTACCCGGCATGATGGTCTTCGAACTTTTGGGCTTGCCCAATGCGTCTGATCCGCTCGTCGCGGTGCTAGATCGCCCCCAGGCCTTGCTGGCGGCCCTCATTCCCCTGGCCTCCGCCTACCGACTCGCCAAGTTCAACGTCGATGACCGCCCCCGGGACAAATTCTACGGCCTGCCTTCCCCGGCCAATGCCCTGTTTTTTGTTTCCCTCTACCTCATTGCCCATACCCAGCCCCAACCCGACGGATTTCCCTTTTTCTCCCTCCTCGTCCAGCCCGAAGTCCTCATCGCCCTGACCCTGCTCGGCTCATTTCTCCTCCTCTCCAACCTCCCCCTCCTGTCGTTCAAATTCACCACCCTTACATTCCGCCCCAACTTCAGCCGCTTCCTCCTCCTCGCCCTTTCCATCGTTTTTCTCACCATCTGGACCTACAAAGCCGGCCCCCTGATCCTGTTTTCCTACCTCCTCCTTTCCCTCCTCGACACTTTCCTCGCCCCAAAACAGTGACCCTGCTTTGGTTCCGTTCCTCCCCTTCCCTATATTGGCGGAAAGACCATAACCCGTATGCACATTCCAACCTATCAAAAGCTCACTGGCTATCTGCTGCTGCTCCTTTTTTTGACGACCAGCTGCGAAGCGATGGAGCGCGACTTCAACCGGCGCTATACCCTCACGCCTACCTTTCCTTATTACCTGAGTGAACGAATGTTCCTGGGCTATCCCGCGGACTCGATTTTTGGAGGGTTGGTGGAAACAGAGATTGCCCTGCCCAACAGTGCGTCTCCCGAGGAGCAATTTGACCGCCTGTTTGCGCAAGCAGGAGCCCAGATTCCCGATTCTGTCCTGATTGCCGCCGCCATCGATGGCTTTGATTTTGACGATGTCGATCCCAATCTCGCCAATCTCAAGGCGCTGGTCCTGAAGCAATGGGAGAAGGACCTCGAGGACTCGGAAGGTTGGATTCGGAGACGGATCCTGGATGGCGCGCCCAGTCCCAGCTTCACTTTCAACCTGGAATTTGATGCCTCGAATCAGGTATACCATGTGGATGTCATCATGGACGATCCCGTGGAGGAGCAAAACCTGTTTCGAACCCTGGCCTATTACGACCGGACCTGGTTTGTGCCCGTTTACAGCTACGCGGAGTTGGTGACCGGCATCAGTACCGTGGACAGTCTCTACAAGATTGAGTTCGGAGGTGCGATGGAGGCGCCCAATAATGCCCCGGTGGAAGAAGAGGAGAGTTCGTTTGAGAGTCTGGGGCTGGTGGAAAAAGACGATACGCCGACGGAGGAAGAATTCATCGCTGAGCATCCCTTCCTGGGCAAATTCAACCTTACAATGCCGATGAGTCCCCAAGGGGCCGCATTGGGATACGCCACGGGCACCAATGCAATGGAGATTTGCAATGTCCTCAACTATTACCAGCACGTCTTCGAATTGCCCGTCAACTTTTTCCCTTCCTTCCTCCCCGAGTTTATCCAACCCGGAGGAGATACCCTCTTTGCGGTGTACGGCCGTCCCCTCTACCCCAATTTTGTCGTCGCCGGAGACCGGATCGACTATGTGGAGGTCACGCCCATGGGCATGAGCGGCAGTCCGGAGATGACCATCATCCTGGATGAAACCGGCGCGGTCCAATTCGAGGACCTGACCCGCATGCGGGCCGGCAAACACATCGGCATCCAGGGCAACTGGGGCATGTATGTGGTGGCGCAGGTCACCGGATCCATTCCCGATGGCCGACTTTCTCTGACCGGAAATTCTTTTGAGACCTATACCGAAATGCGCTTTGCCCTCGAGCTGGGCTCCTATCCGGTCCCATTTGAAGTGGGGATGAAGGAAATCGGGGGAAAAGAATGAAAAGTTCGAGGTGGTGAAGTCGGGGAAATTTGTCTAATTTTGGATTCAAATTGATACTTCAGCTATGAAATTTCGCGCGCACATCAATATCATGCCCCGTCCGGAACTGCTTGACCCCCAAGGAAAAGCCACGACCCTTGGCCTTACCAACCTCGGATTGGCCGGAGTGGACGACCTCCGCATCGGCAAGCGCATCCAACTCGACCTCGAAGCCGAGGACCGGGCCACCGCCGAAGCCACGGTGGACGAAGCCTGCAAGAAACTCCTCGCCAACCTCATCATGGAGAGCTACGAGTTCGAGCTGGTCGAGCTGAACTAGGACATGCCCCCCATTTACCTTGATTACAACGCCACCACACCCCTCGATCCCCGGGTGCTGGAGGAAATGATGCCCTTTTTTCAGGGCCAATTCGGCAATGCCGCATCCCGCAGCCACCCTTACGGCTGGCAAGCGGGGGAAGCCGTCAAGATCGCCCGGGAACGGGTCGCAGCCGCCATCGGTGCCGTCCCCGAAGAAATCGTCTTCACTTCCGGTGCCACGGAAAGCGACAACCTCGCCCTGAAGGGCGTCGCCGAGAAATATGTCCGCAAGGGGGATCACCTCATCACCGTCGCCACCGAACACAAGGCCGTTCTCGATGTCTGCGAATACCTCGAAACCATTGGGAAGCGGGTGACGTACCTGCCGGTGGATGGACAGGGCCTGATCGATTTGGAGGTCCTGGAAAATGCCATCAGCGACGAGACGGTGCTGGTGTCCGTGATGCTGGGCAACAACGAAACGGGCGTCCTGCAACCGATCCGCGAGATCAGCGAACTGGTGCACCGCAAGGGTTCCCTGCTGATGACGGATGGGACGCAGGCATTGGGAAAAATGCCCGTGGACGTTCAGGCAATGGGCATCGACCTGATGGCCTTCACGGCCCACAAGGTCTACGGCCCCAAAGGCGTTGGGGCCCTGTACATCCGCCGCCGCAATCCGCGGGTGGTCCTGGCTCCCGTGATGCACGGAGGCGGCCACGAACGCGGCAGCCGCAGTGGCACCCTGAATGTCCCCGGCATTGTGGGCTTTGGGAAGGCCATGGAACTGGCCCAGCAAGAGCTGGCCACGGATCGGGAGCGGATTGCCGCCCTCCGGGACCGCCTGGAAGCGGGCATCCTCGAACTGGAGGAGACGGCTGTCAATGGGGCGGGCGCTCCCCGCCTGCCCAACGTGACGAATGTCCGCTTCGGCTATGTGAATGCGGAAGCCCTGCTGATGGCGATGGCCCCGATTGCCGTGGCCACGGGTAGCGCCTGCACGAGCGCCGCCATCGAGCCGTCGCACGTGTTGGCGGCCATGGGCCTGAGCCACGACGATGCGTACGCTTCGATTCGCTTCTCTTTGGGGCGGTTTACGACCTCGGAAGAGGTCGAAACGGCCATTGCGACGGTCCACAGGGCCATTGGCAAGCTGCGCCCGCGCAATCCCGCCTGGCGGGCCCGCCAAAACGCGATGTAATGATCCAGACCTTTACGGCTTGGGGAGAGAACAAAATATTGTGTATTTTCGTTTAACCATTTGACTTGAATTAAAGAAAACCACATCAAGTAAAGATCCTATGAGCACCACCACGCAACCGATCGTCACAGTTTCGGACAAAGCCCGCGAGCACCTCAGCAATCTGAGGAAGGAAGAAGGCCACGATGAAACCTTTGGGATTCGGGTTGAAGTGAAGGGCGGCGGTTGTAGCGGCCTTTCTTACGACCTGACATTCGACAACCAGGAAAAGCCTGGTGATCATGTGGTTGATGACAATGGGGTTCGTGTCTATGTGGGCGCAAAGAGCCTCTTGTATCTCATCGGCACCCAGCTGGACTTCACCGATGGTCTCAACGGCAATGGATTTGTTTTCAACAACCCCAATGCCTCCCGGACCTGCGCCTGTGGAGAGAGCTTCGCCGTCTGATTGTGACCCCAACACCTAAATGCACCGTTTTGGCTTAATTCCCGGAACGGTGCATTTTCATTTTCCCTCCCTCAATCATGGAAAAGAAACCCATCACTGAACTCAACGCGGTCGCGGCCATCATGGATACCATCTTCCAGCAGGTGGACAACCACTGGTTTGAAATCTGGGACCCGGTACAAAGGGGACTGGAGAATGCGCAGATGACGGTTCCGAACCACGAGTTCGTCAAGTTCAATTATTCCCTGGCCGTCCTGGCCATCAACTTTCGGGCCGCCTTTGACCTCTATACCCGCGACCAGGCCGAGCGTTTGTTTTCCCACCTCCAAACCCTCCTGACCCACCAACTCGGCCAAAGCGACAGCACCCAGGCCGTGATCGGCATGATCATCAAGTTCACCGAGGCCTACAACAACGGCATCCTGCGGATCAAGAATCCGCTGTCGGAGGTGGCCATGCTCCTCTATTTCAAGATCGGATTGAAGAATACGGAGCAAAAGGTGGTGGACGAAACCTATTTTGTCCCCGAACCCGAGATGATCGCCTACCTCGAACGCTCGCTGATGCTGTTCACTGGCAAGTGGGAAAACCTCAACCAGCGCTACGAACTGGTCCTCCCTTCCTGAATCCAACTCCCCCTTATACGGGCCTTCGGGCCCTTTTTTTATGCCCTATTGTAAAAAAATGGAGCCGCCCCTGGGGCGGCTCCGACACTGTTTGGAAATGTGTGCTAAACGAATACTATCCTAAAAAAATCGATCTACTTATCTATCATTAAAATTCTAGTGTTTCACGATGAATTTGCGGGTGATGGTCTCTTCGCCCAACTGGATGCGGGTGAAGTACATGCCATCCGCCAACTGGTTGACATCGACCTCTACGCGGCTCTGTCCTTGCGGCAAGTAGCCGGGCACCTGGCGGAGGACCACCTGACCGGACAGGTTGACAATGTCCACGCTGACTTCGCTGCCGTCCACGGCATCGATCCGGATGTTCAGCTGGTTGTTGACCGGCACCGGATACAGGCTGACTTCGCTGGTGAACTCAGGCTGGGAATTGCTGAGGACCGGAGACTGAACGGTGATCGGCAAGCCGGGATTCGAGATCGAAACCGTATCGCAGTGGGTGTCGACACAGTTTTGGAGCGAATCGTTGACCGTCAGGCAAACCAGGTAGGTGCCCGCAGTGCTGTAGGTATGGGTCGGGAACTGAGCCGTGGAAGTATTTCCATCACCGAAGTCCCAGAAGTAGAACAGCGGGGTATTGCTGGAAGAGGTGTTCGTGATGATCCAACTGAACTGACCCGAGGTATCGGGCTGGATGCTGAAGCTGGCCTGGCAATTGCCGCCGCCACCGTTCGCCTGGAGCTGGTTGCAAGTCGTGGAGACACAACTGTCAGAGGTTTGGATGGTGAGGCAAACGTTGTAGAGGCCGCCCTGGGCGTAGTTGTGGCTGGGGTTTTGGAGGGTGGAAGTGGTTCCGTCCCCGAAATCCCAGAACCATGCGTTGACAAATCCAGGGTTCGCAGTGGACTGGTCGTTGAAGACCACGGTGTTTCCACTGTAGCTCCACTGGAAGTCCGCCTGGCAGTTCACACCACCGTTGGTATTCACGAAGATGGAGTCACACCACGTATCCTGGCAATTCGTCGAGGAGTCGGAAATGGTCAGGCAAACGAGGTAGAGGCCATTGTTGGCGTAGGTATGGTTGGGGGTCGGACCAAAGCCGATGTTGCCGTCGCCGAAGTCCCAGAAATAGCTGGTGCCGAAGGCCGAAGTGCCGGAACTGGCATCCTGGAAGAAGACCTGGCCATTGCCGCCCACATTGTAGTTGAAGTAGGCCTGGCAACCACCGCCACCACCGGCCGCCTGGACTTGCTGACAAGTCGTCGAGAAGCAGCTGTCAGAGGTCTCAATGCTGAGGCAAACCGTGTAGAGTCCACCCTGGACGTAGTTCTTGACCGGGTTTTGCATGTTGGACGTGGTGCCATCGCCGAAGTCCCAGAACCAAGCGATGACCTGACCCGGTGATGCCGAAGATTGATCGGAGAAGACCACCGAGTTGCCATTGTAGCTGACGCCGAAGGCTGCCTGGCAGGAAACGCCGCCGCCCGTATTGACGAGGATGGTATCGCAGTAGGTGTCCTGGCAATTGTTGAGCGAATCGGAAATCGTCAGGCAAGCTAAGTACACGCCGCCATTCGTATAGGTATGCTGGGGATTGGGGCCCGTTGCTACGGTGCCGTCACCGAAGTCCCAGAAGAAATAGGTGCTGTTGCTGACGCCGACGGAATTGTCCTGGAAGAAGACCAGGCCATTGGCCGCTTGCTGGAAATTATAGTTCGCCTGGCAACCCGAAACACTGATGTTCACAGTATCGCAATAGGTGCTCTGGCAGTTCGTCGAGTCGAAAATGGTCAGGCAAACCGTGTACACACCCGAGTTGGCGTAGACATGGTTGGGATTGGGACCGCTTCCACTCGTGCCGTCACCGAAGCTCCAGTGGTAGTTTGTAAGGAAATTGGTACCGGTAGACGTACTCTGGAAGAAGACCTGTCCGCCCGGGCCTTGCTGGAAGATGAAATTGGCCTGGCAGTTCTGACCGGTGGAATTGACCACAATCGAATCGCAGTAGGTGCTCTGGCAGCCCAAAGAATCAAAGATGGTGAGGCAGGCGATATAGGTGCCGGGGGCATTGTAGGTATGGTTCGGGTTGGAACCGGAGCCACCGCTGCCGTCGCCGAAGGACCAGGAGTACTGCGTGGTGGGGTTGGTGCCGGTGGAATTGCTGGAGAAGAAGACCTGTCCATTGGCGCCGGCTTGGTAAACAAAGCTGGCCTGGCAATTCGGACCCGTGAGGGCAACGACGAGCGTGTCGCAGTAGGTGTCCTGGCAGTTGTTCAGAGAGTCAAAAATGGTCAAACAAGGCGTATACACACCAGAGGCATTGTACACATGGCTCGGATTTTGCTGACCGGAGAAGTTGCCATCACCGAAGTCCCAGAAGTAGCCCGTGCCCGGAGTCGTGCCCGTGGAGGCGTCCTGGAAGAAGAATTGGCCGGAACCACTGCCCTGGACCACGTAGAACGCCTGGCAATTGCCGGAGCCACCGGTGACGTTTACGCTGTCACAATAAGTGCTGGTGCAACCGTTGTTGGTTACAATCGTCAGGCAGACCGGGAATATCCCCGGTGCTCCGTAGACATGGCTGGGGTTTTGGGAGGAAGAGCTGTTTCCATCCCCAAATGACCAGTTCCAGGACGAAATCTGGGAACCGGACGCCGAGGAAGCGTCGGAAAAGTTGAAGTTGTTGCCGTTGGAGGAATAGGAAAACAAGGCATTGCAGCTGCCCACGGTCTGACAAATCACGAAGGTATCCGTGATCATCGTGATGTTCGGGGTATAGGTAAAGCTGCTGCCCTGGAAAAACTGCTGGCAATCAAAGGTCCAGACATTTCCCTGCCCAACATTGGCGTTCGCGGGTACCGAGATCACATCGGTGTATTGCCCCGAAGCGTTGGTGCTGACCGTGTTGAAATAGTTGAATCCGTTGATCGAATCCAGCGCGATGTTGACCGGATGGTTGGCGACGGGATTGAAGGTGCCTTGTTCAAGGACAAAGCCCGTGACCGTGAGCGTCTGTTGAGCATTGGCGGGGCTGATGCCCCACCAACAGAGCATAGCAAGTGCCGTCAAGATAATGAATCTTGTTTTTTTCATAGTTACTTCCTGTTGAGCTGTGGTTTATTCTGAGGGAGAGAAAAGAGTGTTCAAATGGAGGTCTATTCTCGCTGAATCAGGATGCGTTGTCGGAACTCGGCATCGGGAGAATGGACATGAAGGAGGTACATTCCGGAGGGCAATCCAGCCAGGTCCAAACGACCTCGCTGAACACCCTGTAATTGGTTGGCCCGGACCTTTCGGCCCTGAGTATCAAAGATTACAACTGAGTCTATGTTGAAGGGAGCTTCTACCGCCAGCCAGTCTGAAGCGGGGACCGGATAGATTTTCAGGGGAAGCTCAGGAAGGGTACGCCCCGTGGTGAGGGTGGTTATCTTCAAGGTATCGCCCTTCGGGCGCACCGGGATTGCATTTTCATTGCGGTCGATGACATACATGTCCACGACCTGGAGGTTGAGTTCGTATTCCGACGTGAGTCGGAGGTTGTCGTCCATGACGATGTTGATCCCGCCAATTTTACCGAAGCCCGCCGTATTGATCTGGTTTGTCCGCACCAAGGATAAATCGGCCCGGGTGCCCCTGACCCGGGAGAGGGTCAACAGACCGCTTCCACTGTTCATGAAGCCGCCTCCGAGCTGAATGTCCATCGAATCGACCAGGTTGGTATCGAAAAGGATGGAAAATGCGAGGCCATAAATGCTGTCCAGCGGATTCAGGCTGTCTCCTACCACAATGTCCACCGCCAGGACGGTATTTCCACTGATGGTAATGCTGTCCTGGGGAAAGCTGATGCCCACTGGCGGAGCAAAAAACGAGATGGGAGAAAAGGAATCGGGGACCACGGTGCCGTGGGAAAGGCCGAAGTTCTGCCCGATGGCCACGGTGTCACCCGTGTTGACGATGCCATCACCGTCGCAGTCGGTGTGGGCGAGGTCGGTGCCGCCCGGCGTTTGTTGCTGCCAGGTCGAAGCCGAATCCGCCTGCCAGGCGTTATTGACTGCTCCCCGCGCAGGTCCCAGATTTCCAAAGCCGAGCCCCACCGACAACAAATCTATGTGGTTGGCGATCCCGTTGGCGTTGGCATCTCCCGGCCAAACCACCACGACCTGGGCTCCGGCGAACGAAGTGGCCAGCAGGACAAGGATGGATATGAGCGTCGTTTTTTTCATGGATAGGACTCTTGGTCGGTCTATTCAATATCAAATGTAGAAGATGGACTTGTCGATTTGAAGTTCATTTTGAGCCAAAAATATAAAACGATGACTCAACTCAACTTTTTCAAATACTGAATATAAAATCCGAAAATATCGCCCCAAATCCCCCATTAAATATTTTTCAATAAAAATACATTTTTAAATACTTACAGAATTCCCATATTTTTCAAATCAACATTTACATGTCTTGCGACCAATTCCTCCCCAAAAGCAAATCCCCCCTGCCACTTTTCCCAGTGACAGAGGAGATTTTCGGGTCCAGCGAAAACTGGACACGTAAACGGCCTAGCGTTGGATGAGCAAACGCTTGCGCAGGATGCCGACTTCGGTCCGTCCGGACAAGATGTACTCGCCGACCGGCAGGTCGGCGACGTCAATGTCGACCACCGACTGGTGGTCGATTGCTCTTTGAAGGGCCACCTGCCCGGTGGCCGCGACCAGGGTGATCTCCACCAAGGGGGCGGGGGTCTCCCACCGGAGTTGGTCCCGGGCCGGGACCGGGTACAGACGCCCCGAGTTGACCTGGGGCCGTAACCGGCTCGTCAGGACCTCGCCCACCAATTGGGTGCCTGCGGGCTGCACTTGCTTTTGAGCCGCTTCCACCCCAAATACCACGATATCTACAATCTCCAACTCCAGCACAAAGGTCGACGAGATCCGGAGGTTGTCGTCCATTACAATATTGATCCCTCCAATCCGCCCGAAGCCCGTCGTCAAGGTCTGGTTCGTACGGGTAATCCCAAATTCGATCCGGCCCTTTTCATAATGGACCACCCGCATCGCCCCCGTGTGGTTCAGGAAACCGCCGTCGAAGTCATCGATGATGGTATCGACGATGGTCGAGTCAAAGAGTATCGAGAAAGCCAGGCTGTAGACACTGTCGGCGATGAAGGAGCTATCGCCCAAATGGATGTCGACGGGAATGATGGTATCGTTGGAAAATGAAATGGTGTCGTTGGCGAGGTCGAGGAACAGCGGCGGGCCACTCCCGTTGGCAGTCATAAAGGAGTCGGCGGTGATGGGGAGGTTGGTGGAATCGTAATTGACCAGAATACCGAGGGAATCATCGTTGTTGATGAAGCCGTCCCCGTTGCAATCCAGGTGGGCATAATTGATGCTGTCGATGCTTTGGTTCCAATTCGACGCCTGGGCGGGCTGCCAGGCCACGCCCTGGGTATTCCGGGCCGGGCCTTGGGTACCAAATCCTGCCCCGATGTACAACAAATCCACGTTGTTGACGACCCCGTTGGAGTTGGCGTCCCCGGGCCAGACAAGTTGCTGCCCGGAAAGGTCTGCCATCCACAAAAGCAACAGAAGGGGGACCAGAAATAGTCTTTTCATGAAGGTAGTATTCGAACAGTTCTGCACAAGCTCAATATTAATCCTTTTTTCAGCCAGTCTAAATTTCAATTTTCCCAAAAATACACAAACTCTTTTCCCACCTAAACTTCGTAAAAATTTAACCCTGCACCATCCTGCTCCCCTCAGACCTCATTTATTTGCTCTCATGAAAAATTAAATTCTTAATTTTCTATGGAATAAATTCTGCGACGAAATTGAAAGGAAGCAAATTACTCGAACTCTATTCCGCCCTCGACGGACAGGAAATCCGCCAGCTGGAAGATTTTTATGCCTCTCCCTATTTCAACAAGAACGAGGGCGTGCTCAAGATTTTTCGCCTGCTCAAAGATGAATGGCCGGAATTCGACGACGATGCCGTGGACCGGTACCTCATTTGGCACAAAGCCTTCCCCAAACGGGCCTTCGACGACAACGAATTCCGCTACCTGAACAGCACCCTCCTCAAACTGGCCGAACAATTCATTGGCCTGAAGGAATACGAATCCAGTCCCGCCCAACCGGCGCTGGACATCCTCACGGCCTGCCGAAACCGGGATTTGAGCAAGCATTACCGGTCCTACCTCAAGCGATTGGACCGCAAATTGGAGCGCTCTCCCTTCCGGAACGAAGACTTTTACAACCTCCGCTTCAATACCGCCCTGAATTCCGCCGGATATTTCCACCGAAAGCAAACCCGAATTTTCGATCAGAGCCTCCAGGATGCGGTGGATTACCTGGATGAATATTACCTCATCACCAAGCTCCACCTGACCTGCGAGCTGATCAACCGCCAGAATATCATCTCGGCCTCTTACGATATCCGCCTCGTTGACGAGCTCATGGAATACCTCCAGCACTACAATTACCAGGAGGTTCCGGCCATGGAGATTTACTACCGGATCCTGAGTCTGCTGACCCAGGAAGATACCCGCCCCCATTTTCAACGCCTGAAGGACCTGATCCGCGAGCACATCGGGATTTTTCCGGGCGAAGAAAAGCTGGCGATCTATGCCAACGCCCAGAACTATTGTATTCGGATGATCAAAACGGGCGATCCCGACTACCTCCAGGAGCTGTTCGAACTCTACCAAACGGGCCTCGAACAACGAATTCTCATCGAAGATGGTGTCCTTTCCCCCTGGAAATTCAAAAATATCGTGAGTGCGGGCCTGCGCCTGGGGCATTTTGATTGGGTCGAAGGCATCATGGCGGACTATGGCCAGTACCTCCCCGACGATTACCGCTCCACCGCCGTATTGTACAACCGGGCCAACCTCCTGTACCACCAGGGCGAATTTTCCGAAGCCCTCCGCCTCCTCAACCAGGTGGAATTTTCCGACGTCTACTATTCCCTCGACACCCGCAAGATCATGCTGATGATCTATTTTCAGCAGCAGGCCACCGAACCACTTCTTTCCCTCGTCTCTTCCTTTCGCCTGTTTCTCCGCCGCAACAAACTCATTTCGGACCGCAACCGCAGCGCCTACAAGAACTTCATCGACCTGGTCCAATTGCTGTGGCGGGTGGAGTCGGGCAAAGAAATGAACCTGGATACCTTGCTGGGGACGATCCGCGACCGCCAGCCGCTGGTGGAAGAAGAATGGCTCCGCAATCAGGCCAAACGGGTTTTGGAGTAAAAAAAATAGCCACCCGGGCGGGCGGCTATTGCAATCGAACGTGTTAGAAAAACTCTGTGTACCCTATGATTGGTTTTGAGAGATGAAAAAAGTGCTATCGAAATAAGTAATCGTATGAATAGTAATGAAAAAGCTCTGTTTTAGAAGCTCCAGAGGTGGTGTTCAAACTCGAGGAGCTGGTTGCGGCGGAAGTCGGATTCGGCCAGGGTGCGGATGCCATCGCCGGAGATGTCGGTGATGAATCCGTGGAAGAGGCGGTTCTCGAAGACTTCGCGCATGTTGCGGTGCTCGGCGTCGTTGTGGCGGTTGGTCCACTGGGTCTCTTCGAGGACATCGAGTAGGTCCGCGTAGCGGAAGCAAACCACATTCTGGTCGGGCAGGGTCTCGCCGGGATCGACCCAGACCAGGCGCACATATTGCAGGTCGTGGACCTCGGAGGAACGGTTCTTGTCGAAGATTCGGCCTTCGATGAATTCCACCACGGATTCATAGGGGGAGTAGTCGAAACTCTCACCGACCGCTTCCTCACCATCGGTAAAGAAGATGTCCACATCTCCCTCGCCCGTTTCCTCATCGATCATCAGATCACTTTCGGGGTCCCAGGGGCCTTCATCTTCGGGAAACTCATCCCAACCGGAATCCACTTCGCCATTGATGCGCTGGCACTGGGCCATTACATCTTCGTAGGTAAGGGACTTGTTGAGGCTGTCGGGATCGTAGGCGAGGTATTTTCCGCTCTGCAATCCATTGAAGAGGGCGACGATCAGGCCGTTGGTTTCGGCATATTCGGGGCTGCCGTATAAGGCCGGGCTCTGCGTGGCCACGATGGGGAGGTTGACCTTCTCGTTGAGGTCGATCCGGTTGACGACCAGCTTGCGTTGAAAATGATCGTCCCGGCGGGGCGGAATGTCGTGTCCGGGAATCTGGGCAAAAAGGGTCCCGGTGGCCACGATGGCCAGGGCGAAAAAGAAGAATCTCTTCATTTTTATTTAAGGTTTCGGATGAAAAATGGTGCGCCTCGCAGTTCAAAACCTCCGTTTTTTCCCTGCTTTCAAACCCATAATGTACCTCCCCCTTTTCGTTACACCCTGCCCTCCATTTTTTTCCGCTTTTTCCCCGCCCCACCCAGTCTTCATTTATGACAAGAAAGCCAGCGCGCAGGCACCATTTGACAGGAAGACCCCTGATTTAGATGGTTCTAAGGCCGTTCCGAAGAATAGGATCGATCCTGTTTTTATTGTCATGGAATCATTTTTTCCACCCAATCCCTTCCCATTGTCTCCAATCCGCCACCGGCCCTAAATCGAGTCAGAGAGGATTGGGATTCGGGGAAAGAATAGCTATATTCAATGCTAGGAATCAATAGAGTTACGAATCAACTATTTTTTTAAAGGCTACCGATCAATCAGCTATTTTCTTTTGTGTTTTGGTCCTTTAGAATTTCGAAAACTGGCTCCCGTCAAGGCCATTTTCAGGTAGTTTTTTCGCGTCTCTACCAACTAAATTTTTATGGACGGCACATATTTCTTTTCGAAGACCTACCGCAAATGGTTTGCGTTGGCGGTCTTTTTCTTCATTTCGGCCCCCGTCGCCCTCGCCCAATGCGGAAGCACAACGGCTTTTGGCTCGAATTGTACCCCGAGGTCAAACGTTTTTGATGCTCAGCACAATGCAGACCTGGGCTGCGGAGTCGACCGACTCATCACGCAATACTCACCCGGCACCTATTTCCGAATGCCCGTTCTCTCCGGAGGCTGCTACTCGGTCTCCACCTGCGGTGCGCCCTACGATACCCAGATCGCAGCATTCCAGGCCTTCAACACCACCACGCCATTCTCATTCAACGATGACAATGGCCCGCTTTGTGGTGGCGTGACTGCTTCCATCACCATGATTCCGAACTTTACGGACTTCGCCCGGGTGGATGTGCGGCGCTTCAATTGCCTGGCCGGCGGCGGCAACTCTTCCGGGCTTCCCGGCGGAACCGCGTCCATTACCGTCCGCATTCGCCAGAACAACAACCTGTCGTTCACGTCCAGCAGCGCGGACATGTGCCAGGGACAAACGCGGGCCTTGTCGGCGGTCCCGACGCGGGTCACCACCACGCCACTGACGGGTTCCGGAGACGCCGGAACCTTTGCCGGCCCTGGCGTCCAGGGAACCACTTTCTTTGCCCCCACCCCGACTGGCGCCAACCAGATTTATACCGTCCGCTATACCTTCGGCTTCTGTACCACGACCCAGAACATTCGGGTTTGGCGCAATCCCACCGTCGCCAATGCCGGCCCGAACCAAACCGTCCTGGTCAATTCGGCCAATACTGCGGCCAATACTGCTACCATTGGAACCGGTACCTGGACAGTGGTCAGCGGCACGGGTACTTTTGCCAACGCCAACGATCCGACGACGACGGTAAGTGGCCTGAGTGTGGGGAACAACGTCTTCCGTTGGACCATCACCAATGGCCCGTGTACGGCTTCCTCGGATGATGTGCTCATCGTCTTCGAACCCGATGTCACGCCGCCCAACCTGACTTGTCCTTCTACCCAAAGCGGCACCTTCAATGGCAATTGTCAATTTACCGTTCCAGACTACCGTCCCCTGGCGACTGTAAGCGACAATACCGATCCAAACCCCACCGTTACCCAAAGCCCGGCTCCGGGAACAGTCATCAGCGGCAGCGGTGGCAATACTTCTCAGAGCATTACCCTGACAGCCACCGACAACTTCGGCAACTCCCGGTCCTGCAACTTTGTGGTGAACCTGACCGATGTGACGCCTCCGACGGTCTCCTGTCCGTCCAGCCGCAGCGGCAGCTTCAATGCCAATTGCCAGTTCGTCATTCCCGATTACCGCGGGTCGGTTACCCGGTCCGACAATTGCTCCAGCACCGCCAATATCACCCTGACCCAGAGCCCCGCTCCTGGTACGGTCCTGAACGGCAGCACGACGGTCACCATGACGGCCATCGACCAATCCGGAAATTCGGCCAGTTGTACCTTCCCGCTGAACCTTTCCGACAATACCCCGCCCAATGCCGTCTGCCGGAACATCACCGTCCAACTGAATGCCTCCGGAAGTGTCAGCATTGGGGCCGCAGCGGTCAACAATGGTTCTTCGGACAATTGTACTTCCAATGCCAACCTGACCTTTGCCACTTCCCCCTCGTCGTTTGATTGCAGTGATTTGGGGAACAATACCGTGACACTGACGGTCACGGACCAAGCTGGCAACTCTTCCAGTTGCAATGCTACGGTGACGGTTCGGGACAATATTGCCCCGTCCATTTCCTGTCCCTCCAATCGCACCATCAACCTAAACGCCAATTGCCAGGCCAGCCTCCCCAATTATACCGGACTCGCTTCTGCCTCCGACAATTGTGGCGTTTCCAGCATTTCCCAAAGCCCGGCCGCCGGAACCACCATCAGCGGAACCGGCAACCAAACCATCACCCTGACGGCTACGGACGCTTCCGGAAACAGCGCTTCGTGTACCTTCACCGTGACCAAACTCGACGTCACGCCCCCCACCGTCAATTGCCCCGGACCTCAAACCGTCAGCCTCCGCGCGAATTGCTCCGCGACCTTGCCTGACTATACTTCGATTGTCGCCGTTTCGGATGGCTGCGCGGCGAGCGGCTCGATTACCCTGACCCAGTCCCCGTCTGCGGGCACGTCGGTCAGCAATGTGGGCGTCACCACGGTCACGATTGTCGCCACGGATCCCTCCGGTAACCAATCCGACTGTGCGTTCCAGGTCATCCGCGAGGATGAAACTCCGCCGACCGCTTCTTGCCAGGACGTCACCGTCCAATTGAATGCCAGCGGCAGCGCTTCCGTCTCCGCCGGCCAAATTGACAATGGCTCCGTCGACGGTTGCGATGGCACCGATCTGATGTTCTCGCTCTCCCAAACTTCATTTGGATGCAGCGACATCGGCAGCAACCCCGTCACCCTGACGGTTTCCGACCAAACCGGCAACAGCGCCACCTGCAATGCCACGGTCACGGTCGAAGACAATATTGCGCCCAACGCCATTTGCCAGGACCTCACGGTCCAGTTGGATGCAGCCGGTTCGGCTTCAATCACTGCGGGCGACGTGAACAATGGTTCCAATGACAATTGTGGGATTGCTTCCTTGGCCATTGACAATGGCAGCTTCGGATGTGCGGATGTCGGGGCCAATGCGGTCACCTTGACCGTCACCGATGTCAATGGAAATGTCTC
>CAWUKT010000120.1:0-16489 GCA_963923035.1 uncultured bacterium | reverse complement strand
TCCTGGCGAGTCGGACGGAGAGGAAAATTGGGCGTTTTTCAGGACCGACTATTTACTTGCGCCGACGGCGAACCTTGAAGATTTGGTGTTCCGCCACTGCCATCCCCGAGCAAAATCCCAGGGCCGCTCCAAACCAGGTGAAGACCATGGGATGTCCATCGATGACCAGTTGGAGGAGGTTGAGGGTGATGAACGGAATGGTCGTGGCAAGGAAAATCTTCAGAAAAACGATCAGGTTCGTCATAAAGGTTCAGAAGTTTGTTTCATTATTGAGATGAATGAAATGACATAATTCCACAACCCGCCCTTAATTTTTTCCCATTCCCCTACCATTTGGACCCAATCCCTTCCCTCACTTAAATTGCAGCATGTTGCAGGAAAGGACCAAAGCACGTTCGGACCGTCCCTTGTCGGGCTGGAGGCTGCGCATCCACGACATTATCTTCGAAGCCGATACCCCCGCCGGGAAGGCCTTCGACGTATTGTTGTTGATCGCGATTGCGATCTCTACGCTCGCCGTGATGCTCGAAACCGTGAAAGAAGTCGAGCGGGATTATGGCGAAATCCTCCGGGTCGTCGAGTATGTCATGACGGTCTTTTTCACCGTGGAATACATTGCCCGGATCATTTCGGTCACCAATCCCTGGCGTTATATCACCAGTTTCTACGGGATCATTGACCTTTTGTCCATTCTCCCGACCTACGTAGGCTTCTTTTTCACCTCGGCCCGCGCCCTCCAGATCATCCGCATCATCCGGCTCCTGCGCATTTTCCGCATCTTCAAACTCGGACGTTACGTCCGGGAAGCCCAATTGCTGGCCCAGGCCCTCAAGGCCAGCCAATGGAAGATTACGGTGTTCCTGGGGACGGTATTGGCCTTGTGCATGGTCCTGGGCAGCCTGATGTATGTGATCGAAGGCGGTTCCCAACCCGGCAAAGGCGAAGGATTCACGAGCATTCCCCGGAGCATCTATTGGGCGATCGTGACGATGACCACCGTGGGCTACGGTGACATTTCGCCGGTCACGCCACTGGGGCAGACCATCGCCTCCTTCATCATGATCTTGGGCTATTCAATCCTGGCGGTTCCTACCGGAATTGTGACTGTCGAATTGAGCCAGGGCGACCAAAAGAAAGTCCTCACCACCCAATCTTGTCCCCACTGCGCCCGGCAGGGCCACGACCCCGATGCAGTCTTCTGCAAGCACTGTGGAGGACGATTATAATCTACTGATAAACATATTTATAGAATGCCTGACCTCAACTATTTCCAAACTGCGGCGACGGAACTTTCTCAAGCCGATCAACGCCTGGGCAAGGTCATCGAGCAGGTGGGCATTCTGACGCCCAATACCAAGGCCGTCGAAAGTTATTTTCAGGCCCTCGTCAAAAAAATCACCTACCAACAGCTCTCGACGAAAGCCGCAGGCACCATTTTACGACGGGTCGAGGAACTCATTGGCGGTCGGTACGAACCCCGGCACATGCTCCAGTTTGAAGCGGAAGCCTACCGGGCGGCCGGGCTTTCCCGACAGAAATTCGGGTATATCTCTGATCTCTGCCGGCATTTTGTCGAGGAACCGGAGTTCTATACCCAATTGGACCAGTATGAGGATGCAGAGGTGGTGAAAAAATTGACCCAGGTAAAGGGCATTGGGGTGTGGACGGCTCAAATGTTCCTGATGTCCCCGCTGGGCCGGAAAGATGTCTTTGCTCCGGATGATGTGGGCTTGCAGAATGCGGTGGTGCGATTGTATGGGTTCGAGAAAAAGCCCGGAAAAAAAGAGCTGGTGAAATTCGCGGAGCAATGGGCTCCCCACCGCACCGCAGCCTCCCGGTATTTGTGGGCGAGTTTGGAGCTCTAAGGGGCCGCTCCCATTCCGTTTTTCTCCTTAAATTCGCGCATGGCACAAACACGGATCCGCATCGGAGGGGTACCCGAACACTTCAATCTCCCCATTCACCTCGCCCGCGAACAAGGCGAATTTGCAGAACGAGGAGTCGAACTCGAATGGACCACTTTCAAAGGTGGAACCGGTCAGATGACCCGCGCGCTGCGCGACCAAGAAGTTGATTTGTGCATCCTCCTGACCGAGGGCATCATCACCGACATCATCCGCGGGAATTCCAGCAAAATCATTTCCGAATACGTCATTACTCCCCTCATTTGGGGCATCCACACCGCTGCGGACAATCCCCTGGACAATTACCAGGACATCTTTTCCCGCCAGTACGCCATCAGCCGCTTTGGTTCCGGGTCGCACCTCATGGCCATTGTCGATGCCAATTCCAAGGGCCATCAGCTGGAGCAGGAGCAATTTTCCGTCATCAAGAACCTTGATGGAGCGCTCGAGTCTCTGGGGAAACACGAAACAGATGTGTTCTACTGGGAAAAGTACACCACGAAGCCCTTCGTGAAAAGCGGCCAACTGAAGCGCATCGGTGAATACCTCACCCCCTGGCCCTGCTTTTTGATTGCCGCCACCGACGACATTTTGAAAAGGGAGCCCGACGCAGTGATCCGGACGCTCCGGACCATCCACGACGCCTGCGATCGCTTTATGATGAACGACCAAACGGCCATTCCATTGGTGGCGGAACGCTACGGCCAGGACCCCAAAGATGTCGCCCGCTGGTTTCACAGCACCGAATGGGCGATCCACGGCTGGGTCAGCGACAAAATGATCAAAAGCGTGATTTACCACCTGAAGGTGGCGGGAATTGTTGGGGAGGATGATGCCATCCCCGAGCTGATCTGGAAGCGGAACTAGTATCCCCTCTCTCCGCGGCTGGGGAAAGCATCTAAATTGTCAACTAGACCCTTGGTTTATTGGGCTGTCGGTTTGCTCCTGAACAGGTCCATCCCCCTCCTGATCAACCACCGCCGCGTGCGTAAATTCGAAATCTTCGAATAGACTCAGTACAATACCCGAACTTCTTCGAGCGATTTCCGCTCAATTTTGGGAACCTGAACGCCATCGGCGGGATAACCGATGGGAATCAACAGAAAGGGCCGCTCGTTCTCGGGGCGGTCCAATATTTTTTGGAGGAAGTTCATCGGGCTGGGCGTATGCGTCAAGGTCGCCAATCCAGCGTGGTGGGCCGCGGCGAGAAAGAATCCGGTGGCCAGGCCGACGGAATCATTGACGTAGTAGTTCTTCCGCTTTTTTCCATCCACCACTTCGTACAAGCGCTTGAAAACGATGACCAACCAGGGGGCGACTTCCAGAAAGGGTTTGTTCCAATCGGTGGCAAAGGGCCGCAAATCCTCGAGCCATTCGTCTGACATGCGGCCATTGTAGCTTTCGTACTCCTCTTTCTCGGCCGCCTGCCGAATCTGACGCTTGATTTCCGGATTCTGTACCATACAGAATGTCCAGGGCTGCTTGTGGGCCCCGGATGGCGCGGTGGACGCACCGCGGATCAGTTCTTCGATCAAGGCCTGGGGAACCGGCCGATCGGAAAACTCCCGGATGGTACGGCGACGATCCATGAACTGGTACCACTCAGTGGCCCGTTCCTGCATTTCGGTTTCGGGAAAAGAAACTGGATTGAAGGGGATGAATTCAGCCATAAGGCCTAATTTACTCAATTCATCCGAAGGCCCCGAACAATACATTGTTCGGGAAGCATATCGTGGTCAATCTTTACGGAATCGAATCCAGCGGCTTCCAGCTCGGCCTGGATGACATCTGCCTTCACCCGGAGATGGGTGGGCGGTCCGTGCGGGGTATGCTCGGCTTTAAAATCAACAATAATGACCTCTCCACCGATTGCAATCCCGTCATACACTTTCTTCAAGTAGCGCGAACGGTCTCCAATGTGGTGGTAGGTATCAACGGAGAAAAAGACGTCCAATTCGCCGGAAGCCAACAACGGATCATCGTAAAAGACCTGACGGACTTCAAAATCTTTGCGGGAGATTCCAACGGAATCCCTTTTTTCACTCAGGAAATGGAGAAAGCGATCATCCACTTCCGCGGCGATCACATGGGCACCCGCCTCTTGTAAACGGAATGCAAAATAACCAGTGCCCGCGCCAAGGTCCATGACCTTTTTCCCGGTCAGGTCCCCCATTGCTTCCACCACCTCATCCGGACGTTGCCAGGCAGCGCGCTCGGGAGATTCCATAAAGGAAACCAGGTCTTCGAAGCTGTTTTCGTTCATCAACTCATTGGATGCGTGCGCATTTTCATGGTCATGAACCGGGGTTTCCTCGACTTCTTCAGCCGGCGGAGGAGTTGGGTTTGGAGGGGTAAAATTAAATTGATTGATGGTAGATTCCTGGACGGCATCATCCTGATTTTCTCCACGATTCGAACAAGCAAACACAAATAAACAGATGCCAATTCCGGCCAGGTAAAGTTTAGTCATACTACCGATTTATGAGTCTAAAGCCGTAGGAGTCAGCAACTCCAACATGCTTAGTACGAACGGCCTTGTAAAAAGTTGTGAATGAGGCGGGAATTATTCAAATAAGTCTTTTAGGCCCAATCCAAAGCCCCTTCGGCTCCCAACTCGACCAGGCGATCTTCCATCATTGCGAACCGGCGGGTGTAGACCAACAAGGCCACCAAGGCCCAACCAAACACCATCAGAAAGGCGACCAGGACGTATTTTCCCATGACTTCCTGCAACCCAAACAAGGTGACGACGGCCCCGCCCGAAAGAACCAGCCAGGCCTGCCCGGCGGAAACGGCCCGCCGAATTTGTTCCCGCCAGTCTTTTTCCTCCGCCTTCATTTCCAATACCTTCCCCATGTCCCTCGTCAATACCCGCATAATCGAGGGAGGCCCCAGAAAATTGATGACCGGCAGCAGCCACGCAATCACAACCCAAAAGGGAGAAATGCGCGACTTCCCTCCCACCAATACATTGAAATTTTGGAGGATGCGGTATTGCCATAGGATTTGGGTGATGACGAAAAACAGCGCCATAGCCGCCAACAGGAGGATACCTACGGAGAAGAGAAAGGTGGAGCGGCGTCGGTCCAAATCGCTGTACGACAATCCCTGGCTTTCCGCTTCCGTCCGCAAATCAAATTCGGGGAAAATATAGAGCCCCAGCAGCATCGTGAACACAAATATCACCGCCAGCAAGGCCAAAACTGCGATCCGGGCCCATCGGCGACGCTTCTGGTTGGAAATGGCTGCAGCCGATTTCACT
This sequence comes from uncultured bacterium, assembly GCA_963923035.1. GTDB lineage: Bacteria > Bacteroidota > Bacteroidia > J057 > JADKCL01 > CAWUKT01. Next base: position 11,323 of record CAWUKT010000120.1, on the reverse strand, counting down.
TGATCCACTCCCCTCCGATCATGACCTGTTCGATTTGGTTGCGGGCCGGATAATAAGGCAGTTGGGCGAGGGACTCCATCGGCTCGGTGACCAGCAAATCGGCCCGCTTGCCCACTTCAATGGAGCCCACTTCGTGGCTCAGGTCCAGGGCTGCCGCCGCATTCAGGGTCAACGCCACCAAGGCCTCTTCCGGCAGCAATTTCATCTTGGTACAAGCCAATGACCAGATGAATTGCAGGTCGCCGGCCGGGCTCGAGCCCGGATTGTAGTCGGAGGCGATAGCCACCGGCAAGCCGGCATCGATCATGTCCCGCGCCGGGGCATAATCAATGCCCAAAAAGAAGCTCACCCCCGGCAAGACCGTGGGGATGGTATCACTGTCCCGCAAAGCGGCAATTTCGACCGGCCCCGTCCGTTCGAGGTGGTCCACGCTCAGCGCGCCGTGGGCAATGCCCACCTGCACCCCGCCAGAATTCGCGAGTTCATTCGCGTGGATCTTCGGTCGGAGGCCGTAGGGCGCGGCCTGGGACAGGATATGCGCCGTCTCTTCAACGGTAAAGAAGCCTTCGTCGCAGAAGACATCGACAAAATCGGCCAAGCCATCTGCCGCGACCTTGGGCAACATGTCTTCTACGATCAGGCGGATATATTCCTCACGTTGGTCCTTGTATTTCAGCGGGATGGCGTGGGCACCCAAGAAGGTCGTCCGCACCGTCATCGGCAATTCGTATTGCAGTTGCCGGGCGACCCGCAGCATTTTCAGCTCGTCTTCGACGGTGAGGCCGTAGCCGGATTTGATCTCTACCGTCGTGGTGCCCTTCTGCATGATCTCATGCGCGCGTAGGCGGGCTCCTGCGAGCAGTTCCTCTTCGGACATGGCCTGGAGCCGACGCGCCGAATTCAGGATACCGCCGCCACGACGAGCGATTTCTTCGTAGGACAGGCCGCGGATGCGGTCCACATATTCCTCCTCCCGCGAACGCGCGAACACCAGGTGGGTATGGCTGTCCACGAATCCGGGCAGCACCAAGCATCCGCTGCAATCGATGCGGGGCTCATCGGCCGGAAATTCCGGCTGGCCGCCCATCGGCCCGAAGCCAATGATGCGGTCGCCCTGGGTCCGGACCCAGGCATTTTCGATGACGACAGAATTGGCCATGGAGGAACCGCCCTTGCGGTTTTCGCCTTCGGCCACGCAATGGAGTTGGTGAATGTGTTCGAGGATCATGGAAATGGTTGGTGGGAGAAAAGTTATTCGCCTTCCTCTTCTTCTGTGGTTTTCTTCGCTTTTCTCAGTTCCCGCATCTCTTCTTTCAACTTCTTCTTCTCCAGTCGCTCCCGGTACTTTTGGTCTTTCGGCGTACCAAAGCGGAGGCGGACGGGAATATTGCCATCGTCGCCGATCTGGCCCAGGAAGGAATCCAGACGGGCAATGGTGTGCTCAACGTCGTTGTAAAGGGAATCTTCCTTGACAATTTTGCCCAAGGTGCCTTTGCCATCGTTGATGTCGCGAGTGATGCCTTCGACGCTCTGGATCATGCGGGCGCTGGACTCGGTGATCTGAACGACGGCGGAGGAGGCAGCGGAAAGTGAATCGGTGAAACGGCTGGTATTGTCCAGGATTTCGCCAATTTTTTCGGTCTGTCCGCCCAGGTCGCGGAGAATCTTATTCGTACTCCGAACCGTCACGCGGGAGGAACCGATCAAGGTATCGATGCCATAAGAGGCCCGGGAGAAGTTGCGGGAAGTATTGACGAATTCATCGAGGATGATGTCGATTTTGTTGCTGCTGGAGGCGTCCAGGGTATTGTTGACCCAGCCAACGAAGCGTTCCATTTGCTTGATCAACTCAGAAACGTCATCCGTCACCGGCAGCAGAATTTCTTTGACCTGCTCTTCCAGGCTCTTGTCGATCTCGCCGTCCAGGACGCCGCCGTTTTCGACGTTCTTGGGATTGTCGCCCCGGTCAATTCGAATGGCCTTGGAACCCAGGAGGTCGGCACTGGCGATGACAGCCTTGGAGTCGATGGGAATGTCAATGTCGGTTTTGTCCAACGAAAAAATGACCTCGACCATTTCTTTCTTGTCGAGGTTGATGCGCTTCACGGTACCAATGGTCACCCCATTGTACTGGACCGGATTTCCGGTCGCCAGCCCCTCCACATTCTCATAGTAGGTTTTGAGTTCGAAACCACTCACAAAGGTCGCGTCCATATTCAACCAGTTGAACCCGAGGTACAAAATCCCAAGGGCTACGACTGCCAGAATGCCTACTTTGGTTTCGTTGTTCAGCTTCAAAATGTGCCGTTTTTAAGTATTTAGGCCAATAAGAACCCCAAATTAAGGAAATTTTTGAAAATGCCGCTGATTGGAGCAAATGAAGGGAGATAAAATGTGGCCCCGGAAGCGGCAAAGCAGTGAAAAGAATTGGCTCAAAAAGAGGAATCCGATAAATTGCTCCAAAACAACCCAACCATGCACCTATTGATTGAATTTCCCATGTATGTGGTGGCAAGCTACCACGGTCCGGGCAATCTGGATGTCGCATTGGACGACAATATCTCTTACCTCATCGGGAAATATTGCTACGACCACCAGATTCCGTTTACCATTCACAGCATTGATTTTGTCCCCACCCAACCTAAACTGAGCGACGAGTTGGTGCGTTACAAGGTGGAAATGGGAATGGAAAAACAGGAATTCAAGCCGGAACAGATTTTTGAAGACCTGGAGAAAGAAGGCTACGAACGGGGACTGACCATCCGGGAATTGGACGGTCAAGTTCTCTACGCGGACAAGGCCACCGGCGACCTTCCCCTTCGACGCCAGATGATGGAAGAACGGAAGCGGAAAAAGAGAAAACGGAAATAATTCATTTTCCAGAGGCAATATTTCAAACAATCCCCGGTCCTTTCTTTGTTCTATCCTTGTTTCCCTCAATCTCTACCCTAACTCCGTGCCCAACATGAATTTTCGCATCCTCACCCTCTTCATCGCTTTTTGCTGTTCATCCTCCCTCCTCTCCGCCCAAACCACCGATACCCTCGTCGACCTCGGGACCCATGAGCTCCATGTGAACATTTGGAGGGGCGAAGGCCTGCCCATCGTCTTCGAATCCGGCAGCGGCAGCTCCGGCGACGTCTGGAAATCCCTCGCCGATTCCATCCATTCCGCGACCAACGCGACGGTTGTGACCTATGACCGGGCCGGCTACGGCCGCAGCGAGGTCAACAAATCGGTTCCCAAAAGCGAACGCGGCCACATTGACCGGACGGTCGCCGATCTGGAACAGACCTTGAAGTTGCTGGGCATGGACCAGGAGATTCTGCTGGTCGCCCACGCCTACGGCGGTTTTACGGCGGCCCGCTTCGCAGACCGCAACCCCGACCTGCTCAAGGGAATTGTGTTGCTGGACGCGCACCTGGCCGGATATTTCACCGATGAAATCCGCGCCAAGTTCCAGGAGCGGAGCAACGAAGGCAACCTGCGACTGGTCAAGGCCAGCATCCCGGGCATGTACTTCGAGACCCTCGCCTTCGACCAGAGCATCACCGCGCTCAAAGCCAGCGATTTCCCGACGTTCATTCCGATTCTGGACATCGTCGCCGCGACCCCACCCAATGATTTCAACGATGATGCCCACGTCGAGTTGTGGCGGCAAACGCACCGCGAGCTGATCGCGCGGGACCACAACTGGATTGGGTTTACGGCCCGCAACTCGGGTCACTTTGTCTTTCAGGACCAGCCTGAGGTCGTGGAAACCGCCATTCTCGCCCTCCACAAGTGGGTGACCCGCCCATTGCCCGATACCGATCTCCCGCCGATCCTCAATGGTCCGAAGGAGGACATGGACATCATCCGGGCCGGCATTTACCAATTCTCCCGCAACTATGAAAACCGGGACCACATCGCCATCGCCAACAGCTATACCCGCGACGGTAAGCTGTTTCCCAATAACCGGCCCATCCTCGAAGGCCGCGAAACCCTGACCAAATTCTGGAATTTACCCGAAGGCAATGAGATCCTCCACCACCAGATTTACCCCCGGGAAATCACCATTACGGGCGATGTGGCCTATGATTATGGCTACTATGAGGGCGCGTCGATGGGCCCCGACCAGAAGCTGGGCTACTGGATGGGCAAGTATGTGATCATGTGGAAGAAGACGGACGAGGGCTGGAAAATGTACCTCGACATCTGGAACCGGATTTGAGTCCGCTGGCTATTTCAGGACCTGGATTTTGCCCTGGGCCTGTACATCTTCCGAGCTGATTCGGTAGAGATAGGTCCCCGCTGGCAGATGCTGGGTACTCAAGGTCGCCTGCTTGCTCAGGGCACCCGGCGAAAACTGCTCTCTCAGGACCTCCCTTCCCGTCAAGTCAAAGAATGTCACGGAAACCGGACGGCCTTTGTAGATCCCTGCAATGGACAAAGCGGCTCCTTGAGGCAATGGATTCGGGAAAAGCAGGGGTTCAGTGGGCCCAATCAAATCTTCGCGGAGCACTTCACTGAGGAAAATCTTCCCGTTCACGTCGACCATCTTGATGCGGTAAAAATTAGGGCCCGGCGACGGAGAAGAATGGGTGTAGTGGTAAGCGGTATTCCTCTGGGCCCGAATATGTTCCAAGCTCCGATAACATTGACCATCGGTGCTGTGCTCAACGGTAAACTCCGCGAATTTTTGCCCCGGATCCGCCTCCCAATTCAATTCCACTTGTCCCTCCACCTGCTGACTCGTCCACCGGTGCAGTCCCATGTCCAGGGTTATGGCATTTTTGACCACCACACTGTCAATAAAGATATACTGGGGGCAATTCGGGACCGGATCGATCGTGAAGACCAGGTAATTGGTTGGTTGGGTGGGGAAAAAGAATCCGGAATAGTTGACCCAGGTGGTGCTCGTGATGGTGGGAGAAGAAAAAAGCAATTCAGCCGTGGGACTGGTTTGGGGATGGAGGTTCAATTGGCCGAGGGGCGGATTGACATTGTAACCGTACACGGCCACGCCGCCACAATTTTGGCTGTAAAACCCCGTGGTCGTCTTCTTGGCCCGCACGGAAATGATATACGAGTTGAAGGGCTGGAGGGGATTGGCGGAAATGTCCTGCCCGATGGCTTCCACACCGGGCACCGCCGTTCCGTACAGGGCAAAGCCCATATAACCGGTTCCCGAATAGGCTCCCCCCACCTGCGGCGTCCAGCCGGGAAAGGTGGTATTCAGGTAATCGGCTGATACGCCGACAAGGTCCCAATCGGTACAGAAATCGGCCTGCCCCTGGGCGGTGGGTGGCGCATTGAACAGCTCGAAATCGCCGTTGGTTACGAAATTTTGAGCATTTCCAAACATGTGGACATAGCAAAGCAAGCACAAGAGCATTGTGGCTCGGGTAATTGACCAGAACATAGAAAATGGATTACAATAGGTAGTATTCGTTGTCGGAAATAAGGTAGGAATTAATGTCTATGTTCTGACCGGGGTGGCCAGGTATCCGAGGCGATTCTTACGCGTTCAAGGAGGATGGTTTCGGGAAATGGGGCCTGTTCCGCGGGCCCTAGGCATTTGGGGAGGGCATCCGGGCCTCTCCCCATTCCCGCATGCTGCCGATGATCGGCAGCAAGGAACGCCCCAGGTCGGTCATGAAATATTCCACCCGCGGAGGGATCTCCGCGTAGATTTTCCGCTCCAGGATTCCGTCGCTCTCCAATTCCCGCAATTGCTTCGTCAACATTTGCTTGCTGATCCCCTCAATGCCCCGCTGCATCACCCCAAATCGATTCGCGCCCTTCGTGATCAAAAAGAGGATGATCGGCTTCCATTTCCCCCCAATCTTGCTCATCGTAAAGGTGACCGGACACTCGTGGATGGCGACGGACTGCTCTTTCATGCTTTTCCTTAAAATTTAACTCCGTGATATTCAATAATAGTCTTAAAAAAGTGACTATAACATTTTTTCATGACAACTTTATTTATTCATACAAACTTACAAGATTTGTATCACCGAGTCAATTGAAGAATCATTCAAGATGACAAAGCGCTTTTCGGGCAGCGGCCACTGCCTTCTTCGATGCTCTCATTGATTATTCACTCCCTTAATGACAGCAATTATGAACCACCAGGATCCCCAAGCCTTGGAAGCAGTACAATCTTTCGCCATTGGAGAATGGGAAAGCATTTCCGTCGAACTCCGCCCGACCGAAGACCGCACGGGAAGTGGCAAAATCGAGCCGACTTTTCTCCGCCGCCATTTTAATTATCTGAGCGCCGAGAAATTCCTGGGCACCATCACCCTCTTTGGTGACAACTACGGCCAATTTCCGCTGATGGAATTCGAGTTCAAGGGCGATCTGGTCTGGGGCGAGGCCCATCCCATCGCGGAAGGCGCGTGGAAGATCGATTACGTCCTCAACGAAGGCTTCGGCGTGACGCCGCTCCATCCCCATGCAGCCGAAATGCTCAATATGGCGCTGCCGGAAGGCATGACACCCTTTGAAAGTGGGGTCCCAAAAGACATCCTGGGCAAATCGTTCCCCATGTTCAATATCGGGGAAGGCCAGATCGTCTCGGATTACGACCTGATCTACTTCCGCAACGGCATGTTGTTCATGGGCGCCAAGCACGTCGACGGGACGCCTTTTGACAAGGCCGAAAACCGCCCCCACCAGCTTCAAATTCCGTTGGCGAGAAAATAAGTCTATGCAAACCATCCCTGAACGTGCCGTTCGGTCGACCCTGGCCGAATTGCACACCCAATCCAATCAGGAATTCCCTAAGATTCTCCGGGGGCTGGCGAAAGGCGTCTTTCGCAAACTCAAGCCCGAGGACATGAAGGACACCTTCATCGCCATCTCCCGGGAGCGGGGCGAATTCATTTACGACCTGCTCCGAGAACGCGAGGCCCGCAACATCATCGAATTCGGGACTTCGTTTGGGATTTCAACGATCTACCTGGCCGCCGCGGCCAAGGCCAACGGCGGCCGGGTCATCACCACGGAATTGCTCGCGAACAAATGCGCGGTGGCCCGCGAGAATTTTGAACAGGCCGGTCTCTCGGAGTACATCGATCTGCGCGAAGGCGATGCCCTCGAAACCCTGCGGGAAGATGTCCCCGACGCCATCGACTTCCTGCTCCTCGACGGCTGGAACGACCTCTACCTGCCCTTGCTGGAATTGCTCGAACCCAAGTTCAAACCGGGTACTTTGATCTATACCGACAATGCTTCGTTCAAGAGCGCGCGGCCCTTTTTGGAATATATCCACGGTCAACCCCAGCGGTATCAGAGTCGGCGGATCAAGGACAACAAAGGAGGATCAGAATTAAGTGAATACACTGGATGAAACATATTCAATCAATTGACAAACAAGTATTTAAACTCATTCATATTCACTATTTAATTCTGATTCTCATTTTCCTCCCAACAAGTGGACTTGCCGAATAAGCCCCTGGTAATCACATGTTAAACCACCAATTTGCCCCCCTTCAGCCCCATTGTTGAAGGGGGGCAATTCGTTTGCATTTCCCACATCCGCCGGGATTTGTGTACATTCATCTCCGGAGATTGCGGAAGCCCCCGTCTCATTTGTTTTCCCCATCCAATGACACCACCCACTCAGATTCAACCCGCCAATATCTTCCTCATTCCAGGGCTGGGATTTGACGCCCGCAATTTTGAGCGACTGGAATGGGAAGGCGGACAGGTCACCCATATTCCGTGGATTGATCCGGCAGGAGATGAAAGCCTGCGGGACTATGCCGGACGGCTCTCGCGGGACATCCCCGCAAGCGGCGACCGAACGGTGATCATCGGGCATTCCTTCGGAGGAGTATTGGCCCAGGAAATCGCCGCTTTCAAGCGGGTCGAACATGTCATCTTGATGTCCAGCATCCGATCCCGGGAAGAATTGCCGGGCAAGTTGCGGGTGGTGGCTCCCCTGGGGCTCCAGCGGTTGTTCACGAAGGGCATGACCATGAAGACCTTCCGTTTTTGGGGCGCGCGGTTCGGCTACGATACGCCGGACCTGAAAGCGCTGTTCAAGAGCATGGTCAATGGCCACAGCAACAAATACCTCCAGTGGGCCCTGCGGTCCCTGTCCAATTGGCAGCCCTCTCCCCTGCCGGAGTCCACCCGTTGCACCCAAATCCACGGAGCCGCCGACCGGACCTTTCCGATTCAACTCCTGGCCGCACCCGACCACGTCGTGACCTCTGGTGGCCACCTCATGGTCTACCAGCAAGCGCCCCTCATCAGCACCTTGCTCCGCGCCACTTTGTCTGCCCCAAACATCTCCCATGACTCCTGAACGCGACCTTTCGACCCTGCTCCAGCAATTGGAGCCGGTCCTGAACCCCGGCGTCTACGTCTTCGCCACCCTGCCGCCGGGCACGCCCATGCCCACGGACCAGGCCGTGATGCAGTTCCGGGAAACCGAGGGAACCACGCTCGTCCTGACCCAGACCGAAGCCGATGCCTTGGGAATTCCCTATGCCTACGAAGTCGCCTGGATCACACTCCAAGTCCATTCGGCGCTGGACGCGCTGGGATTGACGGCCGCCGTGGCCACCAAATTGGCGGAGCAAGGCATCAGCTGCAATGTGGTGGCGGGCTACCACCATGACCATCTCTTTGTGGACCACCGCCACGCGGAGCGGGCGGTCGACGCATTGCGGAACCTGTCCCGTCGGCACCAAACCACCCTTTCCTGAGCCCTTATGCACACCCGTATCCATTGGATTTCCCACGAATTGGTTCCCGCCCAGCGCCTCGGTACGATGGCCCGGCCGAGGGGAAATGACTGGCTGGAAGACGAGATTGTGGCCTTGAAGCGGCAGGGCGTCGGCTGCTTGGTCTCATTGCTGGAATACCAAGAGGCGGACGAGTTGGGATTGCGGGAGGAAGGGAAATGGTGTCGGGAAATGGGCCTTGAGTTTGTGAACCATCCGATTCCGGATGTCCAGGTCCCGGCCAATCCGGATGCCTTTGGGGCCTTGGCGAAGCAATTGGCGGTGCAGGTTCAAGCCGGGCGCGCAGTGGTGACCCACAGCCGGATGGGCATTGGGCGGTCCTCCATGCTGGCCGCCGCCATCCTGATTGGGCTGGGCGTTTCGGCCGAGGAAATCTTTCCGACCATTTCGGCGGCCCGGGGCCGTTCGGTTCCCGATACGCAGGCCCAGGTGGATTGGATCCTGAAGCACCAGGATCGCTTCCGGGACTGAGCGACCCGGAGCGCATTTCCCATTTTATCCGTATTTTCTCTCTCCATCTGTTTCTCAACCACTCTTTTCCCCATGAAAGCACTCCTCAAACAAGAACTGCTCCAATACAATCCGGCGTTTACAGAGGCAGAAATGGACCTGGGATTGCGACGATTCGAAGAAAAATCCTTTCCCGCGCGGTCCCTCGTTTCGGAAATGGGCCAGGTGACAGATTACCTGTTCTTCGCCGAAAGCTCCATTACCCGGTGTTTCTATCTCGATCTGGAAGGCCAGGAACAGACCCTGTGGATGAAACCCGAGCAGATCTTCATCACGGAATACAAGAGCTTTGTCCACCGCAATCCCTCTCAATTCAGCTTGCAATTCTATGAGGATACCCGGGCCATGATGATCTCGCGGGACAATTTGCTGGCGCTTTTCCAGGAATCCCCCAATTGGGCCTTGTTCGGCGTCTTCCTCACGGAGCGGGTTCACATCACGCTTATCGACGTCTTCGTGAACCTCCTCGCCAACGACGCCACGCGGAATTACCAGTACATCGAGTACATGTTCCCCCGCTTTCTCCAGGTCGCGCCCCTCAAGGACATCGCGTCCATGCTGCAAATCTCCCAGGTGAGCCTCTCCCGGATCCGGGCGGGCACCCAACTCAAGCATTGATTATTTAACATATGTAAAACGCGGTTTCCCACCCGTTTTCGTTGATTTGGGGACTGTCCAAATCGACGTTTCATGAAAACATTCATCACAATCCTGTTCCTTATGGCAAGTGTTTCCGCAACCGCTCAGCATGGCAAGGCTTCCACCACCAAGAAGACCTTCAGCCGCTCCACCACCATTACCGAGGTCATTCAGGCCGATCCTGCGGTGATTTGGGGGCTCCTGACCAATGCCAGTGACTTCCCGCGCTGGAATTCGACGGTGGTTTCGATTGAGGGGGAGATTGCGGAGGGGAAAAAAATCAAATTGAAGAGTACGTTGGATGAAAAACGGACCTTTAAGCTAAAGGTGAAGGAAATGGTGCCGCAGCAACGTCTGACCTGGGGGGATGCGATGGGCGAACGGACTTATACCCTGGCGAAGGAAGGCGATGGCGTCCGGTTCACGATGACGGAGAAAATCGGTGGCTTCATGTTTCCACTTTTTGCGAATAAAATCCCGTCCTTTGATGCTTCATTCGAACAATTTGCGGCCGACCTGAAACGGGAGGCCGAAGCCCAATAGCCCTTTTCATGCCCGAATCCGCCATTTCTCCGAAGCTCCTCAACCACCTCCGCTACGCCAAGACGATCCACGGCAAGATCGGCGCGCGGGTAAAGGCGACTGGCGACCACCCCGACAATTTGGCCTGGATCACGGTGCTCATGCACAAGGGCGCGGACTTTACGGGTTCATTTCCCAAGGAATTCTTCATCAGCCACGAGATTGAGTACCTGGAACTGCGGGCCGATTACGTCGAGGAATTGCACGGCCTCGACTGGGACGAGTTCATGGTGCGGACGGAAAAGTACCACAATATCAAGGAGGTGGCCGAGTTGGAGCGGTTGTTGGGAAAATGGTTGGACGACCTCGGGGACTTGCAACCCGCCGGGAATATCCAACATCCGGCCCGGTGATCATGGGCTGATCAAGGACGCGGAGCAGTCGCTCCGCTGCCTCCAGGAGTGTTCGCTTCCCTTTTATTCCCCTTCACTTCCGACAGCAATTGCTGGTACTCCGCCTCCCGGATTTCCAAGGCCGTCGCCAATCGTTCCACCATTTCCTCCAACTCCATTACCCGCGCATCCAGCTCCTGCGTCGCCTTCACCAAAGGCGCCGTGAACTCCGCGTAGCGGATCCCGTAGGCCTCATTTTCATTCTCCGGCACATCCACCCCACTGAAATCATAGCCCGCTGCCCGCGCGGCCTCCTCGACTTCCTGCGCAATGAAGCCGGTGTATTGGACCTGGCCCTTCTTTTGGGCGTCGGCCACCAGATGGGGCGGCAGTTCGCGGCCGTGAAAGGCTTCCATCGCCGCCACGTCCATGTTATAGGTCACTGGACGGAGCCGGCGGATAAAGTCCATGCCGCCGACGTTTTCGCGGACATTGCGCTTGAAGCGCCCGTCGGAGGTC
>CAWUKT010000119.1:0-16795 GCA_963923035.1 uncultured bacterium | reverse complement strand
CAAAAACAGAGGGTTAAATAAATTGATTTGTGCACGCGTTTTTACACAGTCTCTAATTCATGGAAGTTTCTACAAAAACTGTCCAAGTTTCTACCAATCCTAACCAACCTTCAAGTAAATATATCCAATGTTCTACCAAAACTATCCAAGTTTTAGGATTGAACATTGAATTTAGGGCTTTTGGAAGGAAAAATTGGGCTGGAAGGCAATTAATAGTGACTTTTAAATTAAATAATTAGTTGCCTGTGTAGGTTTGGGCAAGCCGTTCAACCCGTCAGTGGCCCAGCTCACTGGTAGCCCTGCGCCTGCAACTCGAACAGTTCGGCGTAGAGCCCTTTGGCCGCGACCAGGTCTTCGTGGCTGCCCAGCTCGACCATCTCGCCGCCCCGCAGGACCAGGATCCGGTCGGCCATCCGCACCGTCGAAAAGCGGTGTGAAATCAGCACGGCCGTCTTGCCGTGCGTCAACTCGCTGAAGCGCTCGAACACCTCGTATTCCGCCCGCGCGTCGAGCGCGGCCGTTGGCTCATCCAGGATCAGCAGCTCGGCGTCGCGCATATACGCCCGCCCGAGGGCGATCTTTTGCCATTCGCCGCCGCTCAGGTCCACCCCTTTTTGGAAGCGCCGCCCCAGCATTTGATCGTAACCACCGTCCAACTTGCCGATGACGGTGTCGGCCAGGCTTTTCTCAGCCGCCTGTAAAATCTTGGGCTCATCCAGCATCGCTTCGACCCGGCCCACCCCGATGTTCTCGCGGGCCGCCATTTGCCACTTCACAAAGTCCTGGAAAATGACCCCGATGGCCTTGCGCAAATCGGCCAGGTCGTAGTTGCGGATGTCCTGGCCATCGATCAGGATGCGTCCCTCCGAGGGATCGTAGAGACGCGCCATGAGCTTGACCAGGGTCGTTTTTCCCGCTCCATTTTCCCCCACCAAAGCCAATTTCTCCCCTGCTTCCAAATGAAAACTCAGCCCCCGCACCGCCCAGCGTTCCGTGCCCGGATACTGAAAACCCACGTTCTCGAAGGTGATGCCGCGGGAGAGGGGACGGGGAAAGGTCTGGGGTTGATCCGGGCTTTGGATGGCCGCGGTGATCTCGAAGAAGTCGAACAGGTCTTGCAGGTACAACGCACTCTGGGCGATGCTGGAAAACCGCCCCAGCATGCCCTGGAGCAGTTGGCGAAGGCGCATAAAGGATCCGCTCAGGAAGGTCAGGTCACCAATGGAGATGGTTTGGTTGACGGCATCGCGGATGATGAAGAAGTAGGCGGCGTAGTAGGCGAGGATGCCAAATCCGTTGAAGAGGGTGCCCCAGGTGGTCCGCCGGATGGACAGCTTGCGGTTCGCTTCGTAGTAGTTGTCGGCCAGTCGCGCGAAGCGATGGATCAGGAAATCGCTGAGGCCGAAAATCTTGACCTCCTTGGCGGTCGTATCGCTGGCCCCGACGTAGCGGAGATAGTCCAGTTCCCGGCGTTCCGGCGTCCAACTGCGCGAAAGTGAATAGCTCTTGCGGTTGAAGCGGGTCTCGGTGAGGAAGGACGGAATGACCGCGACCACCAGCAGGAGGATCAGCCAGGGAGAAATCAGGGCGAGGCCCCCGATGAGGAAGATGATCGACAGGGCGTCCTGCACCTGCAAGAGCATCTGAGACATCAGGACCACCCGGCCCGTCGTCTGGCGGCGCGCCCGTTCCAATTTGTCGTAGAACTGGGCGTCCTCGAATTGTCCCAGGTCCATCTTCGCCGCGTGCTCCATGAGCTTGACCGAGGTCGCATTGGCAAACAGGTCGCCCAGCAAGCCATCCGTCAACCCAATCAGGCGATTGAGGCCATCCGAGAGCAGGGCGAGGCCCAGCTCAATGCCCACCAGGTACCAGATATACTCGCCATCGGTGCTGTCGCCCGTCCGGAGGTCGATGACCTCATCGATGATCAATTTGCCCACGTACAGCAGGGCCAACGGAATACCGGCCTTGAGGACCCGGAGGAGTACATTGCTGAGCGCCATGCGGGGGCTGGTCAGCCAGATCATCCGGAAAAAACGCGGCAGTGTACTGAGGGCCTGGAGGTTTTCGCGAAAGGACAATTGGGGTTCATTGGGGTTGGCATTTCTTCGACCAAACCCTAGTCGGTTTAACAGACTCATTGAAGGTTTGAACGAATCTTGTTTGAAATGGTTTCCTTCCCCCTCCACGACCCCAAAAAAGCCCCACCTTTTCGAGGTGAGGCTCTTGATTGAGATAGAATAACAGCGCTAAAAAAATGTCTTGAGTCAAAAAGTGAGGATGACGCCGTATCGTGTGGTCAGTAAGGATCCGAATGGAAGCATGCACCAGAAAGTTGGGGTCGAACAGAGGACCGGTGCCCCAATGGACATCGATCAGGACAGCCTTCCGGCAGCGACAAGGGCGTCAGGAAAATGCCTTGACCGGCCCCCAATCCTTGGATCGGGGACTGGCCCGGATGAGAGAGGGTGATGTTTGTCGAAAGCATGGGTACAGTGGTGATCGTTGTGATAATGATCCCAAAGTACCCCTGAGGGGCATTAAATATGGGGAGAATGATTGAACGTGTCCTTTTTGCGGGTGAATACGTCGGCCCATTGATTGGGCTTGGAGCTTATAGGCGCTTGAGTTGGTTGAGGAAATCGTCCTTGCGGTTGGCGGCGACCGGAACTGTGGCGCCATCCTCCATCAGCAATTGGGGCGTCCGTCCCTTTTGGTACTCCCGAATGAAGTTGAGGTTGATCAAATGGGAGCGGTGGACCCGGACAAAATTGAAGGGCGTCAGCAACTCCTCGTAATCCCGCAGCGTGCGGGAAGAGGTGTAGGGCTGTTGGTCGCTGAGGATGATCTTGCTGTAATTCGTATCCGACTCGACCCGCAAAATCTCGTGGATATTCGCGAACAGGTAGCCGCCTACTGTCGGAATGGCGATCCGCCGAAAGGGATTGACCAGGTTTTCCTGCACCATTTTCAGGCGCTCCTGCATTTGGGCCAGCGCATTTTGCTGTTTCACCTTGTCCACCGCCCGCTGCAATTCCTGGTAATGGATGGGCTTGACCAGGTAATCCACGGCCGCATACGCGAAGGCTTTCCGGGCGTACTGCTGGTGGGCTGTTGTAAAAATCACCTTGAAATGGGGCTGGGGAAAATAATCAAAGAGCTTGAAGCCATTTTCCCGCGGCATTTCCACGTCCAGGAAAACGAGTTCCACCGGACGCTCCGATAGGATCGGCCGCGCGCTCGCGATGCTGTCGCAGGTGGCCACCACCTCGATGTCCGGGGTGAATTTCTCAATCAGCTTGGCAAGGACTTCCCGTCCGGAGAGCTCGTCGTCAATGATCAGGGCCTTCATGAATAGTCGTTTAGGTACTGGTTGGAATGAACAAATGGACCCGGGTCCCTTGTGGCCGCCCTTGGGAATCCTTCAGGTCTTCTATTTCAAATTCAAATCGATCTCGTTCTAACAACTGACTGGTCAGTTCCAGCCGCTCCTGGGTAATGCTGATCCCCAGGGATTGGTGTTCTTTGCGCCACGCGCCCAATTCTTCCGCCATTTCCCGACCCACCCCATCGTCTTCAATCCGGCAGTGCAGGAAGCCGGGCCGGGTGGAAGGCCCAAAATGGACCTGCAAATGGCCGGGATCTTCCTTGTGCATCAGGCCGTGGACAAAGGCATTCTCCACGAAGGGCTGCACGGTCATGCCCGGTACCTTCAGCGCGTCGGTGTCCAGCGCCTCATCCACCGTCAACTCCACGGTCACCCTGTCCCGAAACCGCAATTCCTCCAGCCGCAGGTACAGGCGGATAAACTCAATTTCGCGGGTCAGGGAAATGAGGTGTTCAGGCGCACTTTCAAAGGCCATCCGAATCAGCCGGGCGAAATCGGCGAGGTAGACCAGGGCCTTCTCCTCCTGCTCGTCCAGCAGCAGGTGCTGGATGGCGTTCATGGAATTGAAGACAAAGTGGGGGTTGATTTGCGCGCGCAGGGCCTGTAATTGCAGGTCGGTGATTTGTTCCTGGAGCTCCGTGGTTTGCTGTTCCCGCCGGATATTGCGGACCCGTTGCCGGTTGCGGAGCGTCACTAGCCCAAAGGTCAGGAGGACCGTCCCCAATCCGAGCAAGACGAAGAATCCGCTCGTCTGGTGGAAGGGATAGGCGATCTTGAACTCCACCCGGGTCTTCGCAGTGGTGAGGCCATTGTCCAGAATCCCCCGCAGTTCGATATTGTAGCCCCCCGGCGAAAGAGAAGCCAGCGTAAGGCTGGCGGCCCCGATGTTTTGCCAGGGCCGGTCGTTGATGCGGTACTGGTAGGTGGCGGGACGGCGGAAAGAAAGGGCCGAAAAGGTCAATTCCAGCCGGTCGGTCCGGGCCGGCATTTCGGCCGCAAAGGGAAGGGGCGCCCCGTTTTCATCGAACAAATTGATTTCTTCCACCCGCAATTTGAAGGGGAGGTCATTGGATTGCTCCCGGGGAATTTGGATGACATGGTCAAAGGCCGAGACCCAGATATGGGACCGGGTGAGGGCCAAGGCCTGGGGATTGGGGATTTGCTGGGCGACGCGCATCCAGAAGTTTTCGCGGATGTCCAGCCGAAACACCCCACGGTCGGTGATGATCCAGACGAGGGGGCCATCACGCACCATGTCGATGACCGACTTGAAGTCGGAATTGGGCGGGGCGGGGATCTGTTCCAGCCGATCCCCCTCCACTTTCCAGAGGCCGTTGCCCTGGGTGCCGACCAGTACCAGGCTGTCCTCGCCCAGCAGGATATGGTTCACAAACTTGTCCAGGCTCCGCCCCCGACCATCCCGGTACAATTCCGTTTCCCCCCCCTGGTAGGCGTAGAGCCCGCTCCCACATCCCAACCAGAGCAGGTCCCGGTGAAAATCAAAGCTCATGGCGTGGGTGCGGGACTCGTGGATGGCCTCTCCCTCGGTCGAGGCGATCGGAAACTCAATGACATCGCCGTGGGAGCCCATCCAAAGCCGGTTGCCATCGCTGGCCATGGTCTTGACGTTGTAGAGGTACTTGAAGGTCTGGTTGGTGCGGGTATAATTGGTGAGGTTCAGGCGTGCCGCATCGGTAGTGCGGTCGACCCGGATCAGTTCCGAAGGGCCGAAGAGGAAGTGGTGGTTCGGGGTCGAAAAAATGCCCCGGAGATCCGGGAAGGGGATGGGGACACTGGTGAGGTTTTGGAGTTCGTTTTCGTCGTAATGGATCAAGTTGCCATTGTTGGTGACGGCCAGAATTGCAGAATCGTTGACATTGATCAGGTCGACGAAGTGGTTGTTGACGGTGCTGCGAATGGAAAGAGGAAGGGGAAAACGGCGGGGAATGGGAAAGGGCAATTTGTACATCCCCTGGGACAAGGAGGCAAACCAGATATTGCCTTCCCGGTCTTCAAAAATGCAGGAGATTTGCTCCTGGGCCAGGATTTGTTCCTTGGCCTGGTAGTGGAAGGGGGCGAGTCCGGTCAGTTCCCAGACCCCATTGTCGGTGGCCAGGTAGAGGATGCCCTGAGAAGTCCGGCGCAGGTCATAAAATTGAGTCGCCGAAACGCCCTCCAACCGGACCGGTTGGATATTGGAGCCATTGAAGCCCATCAAGAGGTTGGCGCCCATCCGCTCTAGTTTTTCTTCCCGGCAGGCGAAGAAGATATGGTTGTCGGGAAAAAAGAAGCGCAGGGCAATGAGTTCGTCCCGGATCTCAAAGACTTGCTCGATTTGGTAGCCCGGGACCTCTGTCGAAATGGCCCTCAGACCTTTGGAGCCGCCCACCAACAAGTTGCCGGGTTGGGGGCCCTGGCTCCATTCCATGGAGAGCAGGTAGAGCGAATTTTCATCGACAATGTTGACGGTGGATTCTCCGGGCGGGACCACCCCGATCCGGCCTCCCCGGTAGCCAATGCGCTGTTGCCCCACCCAGACATTCGCTTTTTGATCAATCTCCCAATTCAGAATGCCTTCCTTACCGCCCGCCAGTTTCCGGATGAGGTTCCCATTGTTGTCAATGAAGATCAGCTCCTGGCTCAGGTTCTGGACCCCAATGGTGTCTCCGTGGGCCTTGACCCGGATGATGACATCGTCCTTGAGTTCGTCAAAATGAAAGCGTTGGAAGCGGTGGCCGTCGTAGCGGCACAGGCCATTTTCGGTGGCGATCCAGAGGAATCCCTCCCGGGTTTGGGCGATGTCATAGACAGTATTGGAGGGCAGTTGATCGATCTGCGTATAGTGCCGCAACAGCGGCTCCTGGCCCATCGCTAGATTTGCCAGCCCCAGAACTACCACAAGAATGAAATAACATCTCCTGAACAGCATTCGAAATTGCCTCTCTGATAAGAACGCCCTACCAATATGGCAATTTATTCGAGGAATCAATGGCCCAAAAGAATCCCCCGGTTACATGAAATGCCGCTTCCGCCTTTATTGGTCCATTTTGACTTCCAGCAACCACCCCTCGAATACCTGGGAGATGTACATTTTATCTTTCCATACCACCACCGTCGAACCGGCGCTGATCTGGTCGCCCTTGTCCACAAACAAGGGTTCGGAGGTGCCGGTCTCCAGGTCGAGGCGGTACACGATGGTCGGGGAAATATTGGACGGCTTTTTGGCGTGCCGCACGAACGCGAGGGGCTTGGCATGCCCCACCGTCAGGAGTCCCAGCTCGCTGGGGGTCAGGTTGTCAGGGCCCGGGCACTTGACCGTGGTCTCGGCTTTCCAGGGCGTTTCTGCTTCGATCCGGTACCGAAATACCTTGTTCTCCCGGGTGGCGGCCACGTACAGGAAGCCATTTTCTTCGTAGACCCCATTGCCCATCCCCACCTTTTCCACCACCACTTCCGCTTCTCCCTCCCGGCTCACCCGGATGATCTCACACTTCTTTTGTCCCAACAGCAGCTCCTTGTTTTTACCCGTATAGCTGTCGTTGCTGAGGTAAAAGGAGCCGTCGGGCATCGCGTAGACCTCATTTGGAGAACGAAAAAGAGGAGAGGTATAAGTCTGGAGGTAAACGAGTTGGTCGGGAAAAACGGCGTAGGTATGGACGAAATGCTGCCCCGGCTCGGGCCCGTGGGAAATGATCCAGAGCCAGAGCTTGTTGTCGACCTGCTGGAGGGAAATGCCGTGGGGACGGAAAATAATCCCGGGCGGTTCTTCCATGCGGGGGAGGAGTTTCGTTTCCCCGGTCGCAAGGTCGTAGGACCAGATGCCCCCCTGGGTTTCGGGTTCCGCGGTGCGGCGGTCCATGGAAGACACGAGCAGGCGGGGTTGGCTCCCAAAGTCATCCAATACGATGTCCTCGGGGCCGGGGCCCATTTCAATTCGCCGGGTCGCCTGGTTGGTTTCCTTCGGAATGGAGCGACAGCCCATCATGGCGATCACCAGCAGACAGCACAAAAGGAGGTTTTTCATCAGGACTCCCGCAATTGAGTTAAGATTTCCACCTCGGAATGCAGGGTCCGGTGGACGGGACAGCGGTCGGCAATTTGCAAGAGCCGTTCTTTCTGCTTCGCATCCAGCGGCCCATCCAATTCAATTTCCTTCTGGAACTGGTCGATTTTCCCCGTTTTCCCTTCCGTACACGCCTTGCAATCCTCCGCGTAAATCTTGCCGTGGCTGATGTGCACAGTGATATTTTCCAGGGGCCACTTTTTCCGGTCCGCGTACATCCGGAGGGTCATCGAGGTACACGCCCCCAGCGCCGAGGCCAGCAATCCGTAGGGCGTCGGGCCCAGGTCGGCTCCGCCCACACTCTTGGGCTCATCCGCCAGCATGGAATGGGAACCCGCCTTGATTTCCGTGGTATAGCCCTCCGCGCCCGTCCGAACGACGACCTGCATATCGGTCTCCAGGGGATTTTCATCCTCCGGCGTCGGAATATACTTCTGGACCCAGCAGGCGATCATATCGGCGACGTACAAAGAATGGGCCTTTTTGGAGAGCAGGTGGTCGGCGTCGTCCAGGGAAATGAAGCTCTTGGGGTGGATGGCCGCATTGTAGATCTTCCGGGCATTTTCCACGCCTACGATCTGGTCGAAGGGGCCATGCATCACGAGCAGGGGCTTCCGCAGGTTGCGGATGCGCTCGTAGGGATCGTGCTGCAACAGGTCCTCGACAAACTGTTGCTTGATTTTGAAGGGCCGGCCGCCGATGGAGACGGTGGCACTGCCTTGGGCCTCGATCTGGTCGAGGGATTCGCCGAAGAGGTGTTGCACATGCTCCGGCTCAGCAGGCGCCCCGATGGTGGCGACGGCCTTGACCGAGTCGATTAGGCCGGCAGCAATCAAGGTGGCGGCCCCACCCAACGAATGGCCCACCATAAGCTCGACCTTGCCGTAGTTTTCTGCCATGAAATCGGTCGCAGCGATCAAATCGCTGACATTGGACGAGAAATTGGTGTCCGCAAAATCGCCTTCACTTTCTCCCAGTCCCGTAAAATCAAACCGCAATACGCCGAATCCCCGCAGGGTAAGGGCCCGGGAGATGTTACGGACCGCATTGAGGTTTTTGTTGCAGGTAAAACAGTGGGCAAAGACCGCGAAGGAAAAAGGATGCTGGTCAATGGGCAGTTCCAGCCGGGCGGACAACTCCAATCCGTCGGCGTTTTTGAAGGTCACTTTTTCTGATTTCATGGAATCGAATTTGGTTGGGGACAAATAAAAGAAATGATAGGTTCGGAAAAGGTCAAGGAATAGACGAATTATTTGGGGAAACGGAGGGAAACAAATGAGGGGAAAAATCACTTTGCGATTGCGGAGAATGGGGGCTTTTTTTGTAACAAAAAGGAATAGCCCATGGGAACGTTGCTCATCAAAAATGCCACCCTCGTCAATGAAGGTCAACAATTCGAA
The DNA here is from genome assembly GCA_963923035.1 of uncultured bacterium. Lineage (GTDB taxonomy): Bacteria > Bacteroidota > Bacteroidia > J057 > JADKCL01 > CAWUKT01. The sequence continues at coordinate 7,941 of CAWUKT010000119.1, read as the reverse complement.
TCGGACGTCTACGTCAAGGATGGCCGTATCTTTCAAATTGCGACCCATATCCAGGCCCTGGCGGATGAGACGGTGGATGCCCGGGGACTTCACCTGTTTCCCGGCGTCATCGACGACCAGGTCCATTTCCGCGAGCCCGGCCTGACCCACAAGGCCGATTTGTACACAGAGCCGCGGGCGGCCGTGGCCGGAGGGGTGACCACCTTCATGGAAATGCCCAATACCAAGCCGCAGACCCTGACCCAGGAACTGCTCCAGGCCAAGTACGACGCGGCGGCCAGCAAGTCCATCGCGAACTATTCCTTCTTCATGGGGGCCTCGAACGACAACCTGGAAGAGGTTCTGAAAACCGATCCCAAGACCGTATGTGGCATCAAGGTCTTCATGGGCTCCAGCACCGGCAATATGCTGGTGGACGATGAGCAGGTTCTGGACGCCATCTTCCGCAATGCACCGATCCTGGTCGCGACCCACTGCGAAAAAGAAGAAATCATCCGCGCGAATACAGCGGAATACGTCGCGAAATACGGCGATGACATTCCGATCCATTTCCACCCCGTCATCCGCTCCCACGAAGCCTGCTTGGCCTCTTCCTCCCTCGCCGTCCGCCTCGCCCAAAAGCACAATACCCGGCTCCATATCCTGCACATTTCCACCGCGCAGGAAACCGAATTGTTCCGCAACGACATTCCCCTGACCGAAAAACGCATCACCTCCGAGGTTTGCATCCACCACCTGTGGTTCGATGACAGCCTCTACGACACCAAAGGCACCCACATCAAGTGGAATCCGGCGGTGAAGTCAGCCGCGGACCGGGATGCGCTCTGGAAAGCCTTGCTGGACGATCGCCTGGACATCATCGCGACCGACCACGCTCCCCATACCCTGGACGAGAAATCGAACGTGTACATGAAGGCGCCCAGCGGCGGTCCCTTGGTCCAGCATTCCTTGTTGGCGATCCTGGATTTTGTGAAAGCGGAGAAAATCAGCTTGGAACGGGCGATTGAGAAGCTCTGCCACGCGCCCGCGCAGTGCTTTGAGGTCAAGGAGCGGGGCTACCTGCGGGAAGGCTACTGGGCGGACCTCGTCCTGGTCGACCTGAACGGGAAGACGCCCGTGACCCGTGAGGGCTTGTTCTACAAATGCGGCTGGTCCCCCTTCGAGGGCCATACCTTCCAGTCGGCGATTCGCCGGACCTACGTAAACGGGCAGCTGGCCTTCCACGACGGCCAACACGACGATTCGGTGCGGGGGATGCGGGTGGAGTTTGACCGCTAAATTTCCGCCCCGCCCAACCGGCAATTGTTAAATCATTTCAAATCTTTGTTTGAACCTAGGTCAATCCAAGGAATTGTCCGATCTTTGCGCCCGATTTGGGGATTGGCCCCAGCGACAAAGAAAGGAAATTCTATGCTTACAATCAGCGGATTGGGCTTGCAGTACGGCAAGCGTGTACTCTTCGACGAGGTCAACCTGAAGTTTACCCGCGGCAACTGCTATGGGGTCATTGGGGCGAATGGAGCGGGAAAATCGACCCTGCTCAAGATCATTTCGGGTGAAAAAGATGCGACCCGGGGCGGCGTTTCCCTGGACAAGGGCAACCGGATGGCGGTCCTCAAGCAGGACCACTTCGAATACGAAGACGTCGAGGTTTTGACGGCGGTGATCATGGGCTACAAGGAGCTGTATGAGATTGGGGAGGAGAAAAACGCGATCTACATGGATCCGGATGCGACGGAAGAAGATGGATTGCGGGCGGCCGATTTGGAAACGCGCTACGGTGAAATGGGCGGCTGGACGGCGGAAAGCGATGCCGCTGGCCTCCTGAGCAACCTCGGCATTGCCGAGGACCTGCATTACCGCAAGGTCGGCGAACTGAGCGGTCCCGAGAAGGTGAAGGTCCTGTTGGCCCAGGCCCTCTACGGCGAACCCGACCTGCTCCTGCTGGACGAACCGACAAACGATCTGGACGCCCGTACCATTGCGTGGCTGGCGGACTTCCTGGCCGATTTTAAGAATACCGTAGTGGTTGTTTCCCACGACCGTTACTTCCTCGACATGATCTGTACCCACGTCGTCGACATCGACTACGGGGAAATCCGCATCTTCTCCGGTAACTATACCTTCTGGTACGAGACCAGCCAGTTGATGAAGCGGCAGCGCGACCAGAAGAACAAGAAGGTCGAAGCCCAACGGAAAGAACTCCAGGACTTTATCTCGCGCTTCTCTGCCAACGCGTCGAAGGCGCGCCAGGCCACCAGCCGGAAGAAGGCCCTCGAAAAGCTCAACCTGGAGGACATCCGTCCGTCCAGCCGGAAATATCCCTTCATCAATTTCACGCCCGAGCGGGCCCCCGGAGACCAGATTTTGCGGGTGGATGGCCTGGGCAAGAAGAATGACCACGGCGAATGGTTGTTCAAGGACATCAATTTCATTCTGGGCCGCGATGACAAAGTCGCGCTGATTGGCAAGGACAGTACAGTCCTGACGGCCTTTTTCGAAGTGTTGGGCGGTCGGCAGGAAGCCGATACGGGCACCATCGAATGGGGCCAGACCATTCGCAGTGGCTACCTCCCGGTAGACAATACCGATTTCTTCGAGGAAGCCGGCGAATTGGACCTGATCAACTGGCTGCGCGAGTTTTCCAACGAGAAAGACGAGCAATTCATCCGCGGCTTTTTGGGCCGGATGCTGTTCTCGGGCGAAGAAGTCTACAAGCAGGCCGCGGTACTTTCCGGAGGCGAAAAAATGCGGTGCATGTTGTCGAAGATCATGCTCAGCCAGCCGAACTTCCTCTTGCTTGACGAGCCCACCAACCACCTCGACCTCGAGTCCGTGACGGTCCTCAACAAAGGCATGAAGGAATTCACCGGCAATATGATCTTCAGCTCGGCTGACTTCGAGATCATGAACTCGGTCTCCAACCGCGTCATCGAATTGCTCCCTGGCGGCGGGATGGTCGACAAGCTCATGGGCTTCGAAGACTATATCCGCAAGACGGGACGGGAAGCCGTTGCCGCCCTCTAAACATTCAGAAAGCCGATTTTAACGTTATAAATGGTCCCTCCGGGGACCATTTTCATTTGGCGACCTTGGTATTTGGAGGGGAAGAAAGGATTTCTGTTTATTTTGTCTGACTGATCTTCTCTCCTGGCAAGCAATTTGATTCGAAGGAATAGGGTGGGGGAGAAAGGGAGTTGTTTTCCCGCTGAAAAACACTGTAAATGATTCAACCGATGAAAAAGATTTGGCTTTTCTTGCTGGTCCAAGGATTGTTGCTGACGGGAGCACAATTGAATGCTGCCACCGATGGGTATACGTTGTCCTTTCGGGACGACCCCGCGACCACCATGGTGGTGGGGTGGAGTGGTAACGACGGCACGCTCTACTATGATGTGGTGGACCACGGCACGAACCATACGGCTTATGCTTTCAGCCATGCCTCGGACCGGTCGCTTTCCCACAAGGGTCAGGACCGCCACTATGCCCGCCTGAATGGCCTGACGCCCAATACCGTCTACTACTTCGTCATCTACGACAACAGCAGCCAGGCGAGTGCCCGCTTCAAGTTCCAGACCTTGAGTGACGATCCGAATGATCCCGTGAGCTTTGTCTCCGGGGGCGATTCCCGGCAATCGGTGGAGATTTTTGGGAATCCGATTGAGAACTGTCCCAGTGCGGTGGGATGCCGCGGGGAGCGGCAGGAAGGCAACCAGCTGGTGGCCAAGCTGCGTCCGGATTTTGTCGCCTTCAATGGCGACTTTGTGCGGAATACCTTGGGATTGGGTGTGGAGCAGGAATGGCAGGATTGGTTGGACGACTGGCAAATGACCATTGCGGCCGATGGCCGGATGACCCCGCTGATCCTGACCCAGGGCAACCACGAAGACAATACCGACATGGAGCGCTTGTTCGATGTGCCAGACGAAGAATACTACGTACTGGACATCCACGGCGGCCTGATTCGGCTCTATTCCCTCAATTCCGAATTGAATCCTTGCACCAACGCCGCCCAATTGAACTGGCTCACGAACGACCTCCAAAACAATACGGGCTCTACCAACGATCCCTATTGGAAAGTGGTCCAGCACCACGTGCCGACCTTTGCGGTGGCCAATGGATACGGCCTCAACAACGAGCAAATGGACTGCTGGGTGCCGCTGTTCCAGCAATACGGCGTCAAACTGGCCCTGGAGTCCCATTCCCACACCACCAAGTGGACCTGGCCGGTCGTCCGCAACAGTCCGGGCAACGATTTCGAGCGGAATGACAGCCTGGGCATTGTGTACATCGGCGAGGGCCAGTGGGGAGCGCCCCACCGGACGCTCGATTATACCGGATCGAATGCCAAACCCTATATGCGCGACCAAAATGTTGGCGACAGCTTTTTCTACCTGACTGTCAACAAGGAGGAGATTTCAATTCAGTGCGTTTTGTTTGAAAATGTGGGCAATGTCGTGGATCCCGGCGATGACCAATTGGGTTCTGCGCTTCCTGCCGGCGTTACCTTGTGGACCCCGCCGAATGGGGACATGGTCACGATCCAGGGACCAGAAGACCCGCTCAGCACCGCCGAACCAACCGAAATGCAGGTCAAACGCATTTTTCCGGTTCCCGCCGACAACTATGTGACCATTGAATTCGGGAAAGTCGTCCCCAAAGGAACCATCGAGATTTACGATGGCATGGGCAAGTTCTGCCGAACCGAAGAATTCAAGGGCAAAAGCAATTATCAATTGGATGTTTCCAACCTCTGCACCGGGGTCAACTTCATCTACCTCAAGACTTCCAAAGGAACCGAGCGACACAAAATCGTGAGGTTCTAAGCGTTAGGGAGCATCTTGGGAACGGCTCTTCGCTGCGGTGGAGGGCCGTTCTTTTTGGGGGTACAAGTGGAGGAAAAGCCAGAGGGGAACCAACTCGTGGCAGAGTCGAATAGCGGTTTGGGAAAAGGCCGGTGCGAGGGTCGTGGTCCATGCTTCGACTTCCCAATAGATTAAGATGCGGACAAGGGCGGTGATGAGGCCCCAGGCGATCATGTAGAGGAGGGGGAGTTTGAGGAAACGGGGAAACAGCATCCCGGCCGCCGCGAGGAGGTCGAGGATTCCGACCACCAGTAGGAACTGGTGGGCTGCGGTGGCATCCAGCGGAAGGAGGGCCATGGTCATCTCCAAAAAATTGGTGCTGTCCTGCTGAAAACCCACGGCATAAATGCCGTGCCCCAGAAAGGTCATGCCGGCCAACAGGCGCGTCAGTCGCTCCACTTGGCCCCAACTCCATTTTCCCGAACCCACCAACCCCAACAGCACCGGACTCCCGTATTGCAAGCCGTGCTCCACCAGATTCTGCACCTGCCATCCTTTCCCCACAAAGGCATCCACCGCCAACACAAACAAAACCCCGGAAACGCCTCCCAATACGCCCAGTCCCCATTTTTGTTTTTCCACCCACCGAATGGCCAAGCCCATCCCCACCAACAATCCCCCCAGGACCATTTTCCATTCCACCGCATCCTCCCAACCTTCCCACAGGTACCCAATGCCCTTGCCCCACAGGATCAATTCCACTGCGAGTCGCAGCAGTAGTCGGTTGGGAGGAGGGGAGTTGGAGTCGAATTGCGCCACGGGCACAAATAAAATGAATCGGGGGTGAAGGAGAAAGTCCCGGCTCGGCCATTGGTAAAAAAATGGATTCCTCGTAGATTTCAGGATGGAAAAGAAGCCGCATTCCCTTTGGTTGCTCCCTTTACTGGGGCTGTTTTCATGGTTCATGGCTTGTAGCGAGCCGGATGCTGAACCGCTCACCAAGGCCTCCCTTGACCTGCCTATGGAGGTCAGCATTGCCGATATCCATGGTGATCTCAAGGCTGGAAAATACACGATTGTCGAGTTGACCCAGTTTTACCTGGATCGGATCGACAGCCTCGACAAGTCGGGCCCGGCCTTGAATTCAGTTCTGACCGTCAATCCCGATGCCTTGGAGATCGCGAAGGAATTGGATGGGGAAATGGAAAACGGGAAATGGCGCGGACCGCTTCACGGGATTCCTGTTTTGCTCAAAGACAATATCGATACCGGCGACAAAATGCCGACGACAGCCGGGGCGCGGCTCATGGCCAATTCTATTGCCGCCGAAGACAGCCCCCTCGCCGCTCAATTGCGCGAGGCCGGGGCAGTCATCCTTGGAAAAGCCAATCTCAGTGAATGGGCCAATTTTCACTCTTCCCAATCTTCCAGCGGTTGGAGCGGGCTGGGCGGACAAACGAAAAATCCCTACCTGCTCACCCACAATCCCTGTGGCTCCAGTGCCGGCTCCGGGGCCGCTGTCGCTGCCAACCTGTGCGTCGTGGCCATCGGCACCGAAACCAATGGCTCGATCATCTGCCCCTCCAACAACAATGGCATCGTCGGGATCAAACCGACTGTGGGCCTCATCAGTCGGACGGGCATCGTTCCCATTTCTGCCTATCAGGATACGGGAGGCCCCATGGCCCGCAGCGTCCGCGATGCCGCCACGGTGCTCGGTTTTCTCACTGCCACGGACGACCGCGATCCCCGTACGCTCGAACCCGGTCGCCAGGCCTTCGACGATTATACCCCTTACCTGAAAGCAGGAAGCCTCGAAGGCAAACGGATTGGATACTATTCCAAGCCCCTGGAGGAGGATTCCACGGCTTTGGGAGATGTCATGGACGAAGCCATCCAATGGTTCAAAAACCAGGGCGCCGAGGTGGTGACCATTCCTGAAATCCTGCCCGAAGGCACCGGAGATGCGTCATTTATGGTCCTCCTCTACGAATTCAAAGATGGGTTGAATCGGTATCTGGCAGGCCTTGGAGGCCAAGCTCCGGCGAAGGATTTGGCCGAGATCATCGCATTGACCCTGGCGGATTCGGTGGAGATGGAATACCACGATCACGCCCTGTTGCAAATGGCCCAGGAGAAAGGGGGCCTGGACGAACCGGAATACCAGGATGCCTTGGCCCAAATCATGCGGGCAGCGCGTCAGGACGGGATTGACCGGGTCATGGACGAGAATACGTTGGATGCGATCATCGCCCCCTCCGGCAGTCCGGCTTGGGTAACGTCCCTCGAAAACGGAGATACCTTTGGGGTCTTCAGCAGTTCCCCCGCCGCCATTGCGGGCTATCCCAGCATCACCGTTCCCATGGGACAATTGGAAGGGCTGCCCGTAGGGCTGTCCATTTTTGGCCGGGCCTGGTCGGAGGCGGTCTTGATTGAATTGGCTTATGCGTTTGAGCAGGGGACCAAGCATCGGTTTTCACCGGAGTTTAGAGCGGAGTGAGTTGGGCAATGAAAGGTCTGGGGATGTATTTGTGAGCGGATGAGGCAATCCGCTTAGGCCCGCTTCTGGAAGAGCGCTTCTTTGAGCAGCTTAGCTGCTCCCTCTGTGCATGAGGCAATGCACAAAAAGGAAAGAAGTATTCGATCTTGGCAGGATGCTGCCATATGCGCATGAGGCAATGCGCCCCCCCAAACACCGTAGGTGTACGCGGGGGCCTTGGCCCCCAAGTTCAGCCGGCGGCGCCGAGCACCAGCCGGAGGTCCCGCAACAGAAGTTGGTATTCGAGCGGGCTTTGCGCATAGGCCAGCGATTCGACGAGTCGAAGGACCGTGGTCAGCCGTTCCGCAAGTGAGTCAGGAGGGAAAGGCGATTGTTTCATAACATTTTTGAGGTTGAGCGTCACCGAAGCGACGCGGGTGAAAATTGAATTTGATGGCACACCATCTGCTCCTGGCAGCGGAACAGGCAAGCGAGGCGACGACAAAAAATGCGCCGCCCTCGAGGCAAGCATTTTTTTCGAGCCGACCTTGCTAGTTCCGAGGCCAGGGGCGATCCTCGCCATCCAAATTCCATTTTTGATCCGCCGAGCGAAGGCAAGCGAAACCGATGAAATGTTGAAACAGAGCCGGTCCCGAC
>CAWUKT010000118.1:0-16996 GCA_963923035.1 uncultured bacterium | reverse complement strand
AAGGTCGCTTTTATCAGATTTATTCTCGGCAGGCATTTTTCAGACACTGCCTAATCGGATATGTGGAGGGAATTAAAAAAGCCGCCCCGAATCGGAGCGGCTTTCCAGATAAGGATCGTGTCCTTTTCTTAGCGGTTCTGGAGTTCGACGAACGGACGGTGGGTCTCGCCGGTGTAAATCTGGCGGGGACGACCGATGGGATCTCCGTTGTCGCGCATTTCTTTCCACTGGGCAATCCAGCCGGGCAGGCGACCGAGGGCAAACATCACCGTGAACATCTCGGTGGGGATGCCGAGGGCGCGGTAGATGATGCCGGAGTAGAAGTCTACGTTCGGGTAGAGCTTACGGTCAGCGAAGTAGGAATCGCTGAGGGCAGCCGACTCGAGGCCTTTGGCGATGTCGAGGACCGGATCTTCAATGCCGAGGTCGTTGAGGACATCGTCAGCAGATTTCTTGATGATACGGGCGCGCGGGTCAAAGTTCTTGTAGACCCGGTGGCCAAAGCCCATCAGACGGAAGGGGTCAGCCTTGTCCTTGGCTTTGTTCAACCATTTTTCGGTATCGCCGCCGTCGGATTTGATGTTTTCGAGCATCTCGATCACCTTCTGATTGGCACCACCGTGGAGCGGACCCCAGAGGGCAGAGATACCAGCGCTGATGGCGGTATAGAGGTTCGCGTGAGCGGAACCAACGATCCGGACCGTGGAAGCAGAACAGTTCTGCTCGTGGTCGGCGTGGAGGATCAGGAGCTTATTGATGGCCTGAACGACGCGGGCATTCGGCTCGTAGCTGTCGCCGTCGCCGAAGGTCATTTTCAGGAAGTTCGCGGAGTAATCCAGCGACTTGTCAGCCTTGTTGTAAGACAGCCCATTGAGCTTCCGGTAAATCATCGCAGAAATTGCGGGCAGCTTGGCGATCAGGCGAACGATGGTCTTGTCCTTGGCCTCATCGGAACGGTAAGGATCGAGGGACTCGGGGTAATAACCGTGGAGGGCGTTGATGGTGGAAGCCAGCATACCCATGGGGTGGGAGCCCTCCGGAAGCGCATCAATGATGGCGGCAACACCTTCAGGAACATCGCTTTCTGCCTGAATTTCTTTGGTAAAGTTATCCAACTGCTCCTGGTTGGGGAGCTCTCCGTAGATGCAGAGGTAAGCAACCTCCAGGAAGGAAGCCTTGTCAGTGAGGTCTTCAATGGCATAGCCGCGATAACGCAGCACACCTTCTTCCCCGTTCAGGAAAGTGATTCCGCTCTTGCAGGAACCCGTGTTTTTGAAGCCCCGATCCAAGGTTACATACTTGGTTTGGCCCCGCAGCTTGGATATATCGATTCCCTTCTCGTTTTCCGAGCCTACGATGACCGGAAAATTGTACGTCTCTCCACCAATTTTGATCTCTACCGTTTCATTTAACTCAGCAATCTGCGACATTTCTTATATAGGTTTTTGAGGTGAATATTTCTTGAATAATAATTGGGGCAAATTTACTAAACAAGCGGTGATTTATGAAATATTTATGAGCCATAATTTATCCTGATGGATCACTGTTTAAGCGCTTCTGCATCAAGGAAATAGAGGACTGACAAAACTCATGTTTCTCCGCTGGGAGCAATGGATTTTGTGGGAGGAAACCAATGTGAAGGTGAAAGGTGGAAAAATGGGGTTGCCTGGCGAAAAGAAGGTCGCAATTGAGAAAGCAAATGGACAGGGCTTTTCGCGTTAGAAAGAGACGAGTTTCCGAATACGTGTTTTGGGGGAATCCAACACCACGATCATGGTCTTTTGTGGAAGTTCTTGTGCTTCCCACCGGTGCTGGCCCGGTCCCACCTCATCGGCCAGCAGCAGCCGGCCGTGGAGATCGTAAAAGCGTACTGTTCCTTTGGGGCCCGGCGGAAGATCGACCCAAAGATAGTTTCCCGTTTGCCCTATCCTTCTTCCAAGCCCATCTCCCTCCGCCAACCCCAAGGGCGGCGGCGAATTCGGACAGGTCCCAAATCCATCGTCATAGAGCTTGACGCCATTCATATAATTGCAGGAAAGGCGGTAGGTCGTGTCCGAGGCCAGCGAAGCATCCAGATAAAAGGGATGGGTCAATCCGCCCACTCCGACCACCCACTGGACCAGCGGGAGTCCGCCGCCATCCAAGGGCACCAGGTTCCAGCGGTCCTGAAACCCCTGGGTCGTATTCACCGCGTCAATCTGGTCCACCACATACCGCTGGGGACCTGCCGCGCGGTAGTTCAGGACGGTGGTATCGCCCACCGTCATCCCAAAGTCGTAGAGGATTCGCTCGGTATATCCATCCCATGCCGCCGAAATCCAAACCTGGCGGCTGGGCACATCTTCCCGAATCCAAATGTCCTCCGGCTGCCCATTGCGGAGGCCCAGGCGATAGGTTTCCCCCTTGATGACGGTATCCCGCCCTAGTTCATACCAATCAAAGGCCGAACTCAGCGGCGTATCCTCATTGCTGTACCATTGGGTATTGTCGAGGAGGGGAATGTACTGGGAAATGACCGGGGAAAAGGGAGTCAAAATCCCCAGGCAAAGCAGGACCGAGAAGCGAAGAAGGTTTCCCATGGAGGAAAAGTGCAGGAATTCAGGAGGATTTTTCGTCAGGAACCAGACTTTTCCCCGATGACCGTATCCACCGCCTTCAGCAAATTGACGTAGATACCGACTTCATGGGAATCATCGATTTCCTGGCCCGTGTCCCGGGCCAATTTCCAGGCCTCTTCGGCGGTGATGTCCGGGTCGTAGGCCCGCATGATGCCCATCAGGCCCGAAACCACCGGGGTGGCCATGCTCGTGCCATTGAAGGAGCGGTATTCACCTTTGGGGAAGGTGGAGAAAATGTCGCTGCCGGGGGCGGCGAGGGGCATTTTCAAGCTGGTATTGATGTTCGAGAAAAAGGAACGGTGCAAGGTCCGGTCCACGGCTGCCACCGCGATCACGCCGTCGATATTGCTCGGCGAATGGCTCTTGGCGTCTTCGCCGTAATCGTTTCCAGCGGCCGCGACGACAATGCAGCCCTGCTCCAGGGCATACTTCACCGCATCCACCTGGATCTTGTTGGGGAAGCGCTCGCGCATCCCCAGCGACAGGCTGACGACATCCGCGCCGTCTTCGGCGGCCGAGATGATGGCCCGGGCCACCTTGAAGATGCTGCCGGAGCCATTGTCATTGAGCGCCTTGTAGCTGCGCAGCTCGATGAACTTGCCTTCCCAGTTCATGGAAGCGACACCGGTACCATTGTTGGTGGCCGCGCCGGCGAGGCCGGCGCAATGCGTCCCGTGGCCCTGCTTGTCGCCGGGCTTGCCTTTGTCACTGTTGGAGACGCCAGTGAGGTCCTCGTGGTCCGTATCGACTCCAGTATCCACAATGGCCACAATGGCCTTTTTCTTCGGCTCATTCTCTTTCAGCAACGTGTGCAGCTGATTCGTTTCCTCCGCCGTGAACCACCACTGCTGGGAGACGCCCGGATCATTGGTGATGAATCCGCGAGATACAGCCGACGCATCGCCGGGCCCTTCATTCGGATCCAGGGTGACCACCAGGTTTTCCGCGGCATAGTCGACGTTTTCTTTGTCCTTTTTCACTTCCTCCAAAAAGGCCGCCTCATTCGCCTCGGGCATCCGGACCAGCCATACCTGCGCCAAATCCTCGCTCTCCTCCATGTCAATCATCGGAAAGGCATCTTCGTAGGTGGCCTGGAATTTTTCCATAAGAGGCGCCAGCTCTTCGATTTGGTCGTCTGGACCAAGTTCGAGCAGGACTTCTCCGCGGAGATCGGCCGGGGGCAAGGCCGCCAGTTCGACTGCGGCCGGCTCATCCGGGTCCATCAGTTCGAACATGCTGTTCACGGTCCACCCGAAGAGGGAAGCCGCGAAATAGATCAGGAAGCTCACGATCAGGGCCAACAGACCCGGCACCCAAAAGACTTTGGGGTGAGAATTGTTCGCTTTCAAGTAGCGCGAATCGATGATCATGGCGATCCCGAAGTCCATCAGGATCAGACAGATGCGATCGAGAAAGGTCCCCTCTCCGAACATCACCCGGAAGAGGATTGCGCCGCCGATGAGGGCGAACGTGGAAGCGACATTGATGGATCGGCCGCCCTTGTTGACCATCGCCCGGCCATAAAACAGCATTGCGACTGTGGCCAGGACGGGCCCGAGGATATGTATCAGTTTCAATTCCATGAAATCAATCCTTGCTTAGTTGTTCGATATGATCCAGCTCCACACTGCGGCCCCACATAAAGGCGGACATCACGTCACTCCGGCGCACCGTGGCCCGGACCCGAAGTCCTTTTTTCTGAAACGCACCAGGCACTCCATTGACAGGGCGATAAGGCACCCGGTCATCTCCTTCTATTCCCCAGAATCCTCCTTCCATGTCCTGGTACACAATGGTTCCGGTTATTTGCATGCTTAAAGATACGCAAAATGGAGGAATCAGGTTGGAAATAGAAAAACGATTCCGCCCGTGACAGAATCGTTTTTCTCCCTTAAAACCAGGCCCACTCAGGCGCGGGCGGCAAAGATTTCATCCATGAATTCGAAGGCGTGGCGCAATTCGGGAATGACGATGGTCCCGCCGACCAGCAAGGCTACCTCGAAGGTCTCGATCAACTCTTTCTCCGTCGCCCCTGCTTCGATGGCCGATTCGATGTGGTACTTGATACAGTCCCCGCATCGAAGCACCATGGACGTACTCAAACCCAGCAATTCCTTGGTCTTCTTGTCCAGCGCCCCCTCGGTATAGGTATTCGTATCGAGGTTGTAAATCCGCTTGATGATTTTTGAGTCACTGCTCAAAATCCGCTCATTCATGCGTTGGCGATACGCATGGTACTCTTCCAGTGCTGACATGTCGTGCTAACTTAATTGGCCCCTTTGAGTTTGATGACCTCCTGCTGAAGGTCCATCACGATACCCGCCACCTTTTGGAGGCTGAGTTCGCCGTCCGGAAAATCCGTGCTGATATACGCCACTGCCCGCCAAACCTCGTTGACATCCTCGATCTTGATCGCGTAGGCCGGGTAGGTGGGGTTGTCGGAATGAAGATGGAGCATGCCGTCCTCTGCGATGCGGTTGTACACCCGCTTGTAGACAATGCCATCCTGCTCCGAGACGACGATATAGCATTGGTTGTCCTTGATCCCTTCCCAATTTTCGACGTATTCTCCGATGATCACGGTGCCGGAAGTCAGGGGCAGCATGGAGTCACCGGTAATTTCAAAGGCCCGGTAGGTGCCCTGGGGGATCATGGGAAGTTGGAAGCGGGGCAAATCTTCCAGGTATTCGGGGTCGGCATAACCGGCCTGGTAACCTGCGGCGGCCTTTTCCGGAACCAATTCAATGTTTTCGCGCTCGTTGGGGTCGACCGTGATGGACAGGACCCGAAGTTTGCGACCAGTATAGTCGGTATTGTGGATGCTGCGCTCCCGCTCACGGATATGGGCACCCGCCACTTCGGCGAGGTCTACCGAAATGAGCTGGTCCAGGGTGATGCCAAAAAACTTGGCCATTGCCTGCATCGTGCGGATCTTGGGTTCGGCCCGCCCCTCTTCGTACGCGCCTATGACTGAGCGGGTTACATTGATGGAATTGGCGAGTCCCTCCTGGGTCAGGCCCTTCTGCTTACGCAGAAAGCGGATATTGGATTTGATAAGGCCCATAAGTAGATGCTATTTTTTTTCGCGGACACTGTTGACTGTTTCTAAAAAATGTAGGATATTTGTCCTTGTCAACTTGGCATAAAGCTAAGGATATTAACGGTTTGATGCAAGTCTAAATATTCACGCATTGTACCGTAACTGGCATCAATGAGCCTGTTCGATGACATTGGCTAAAAAAACAACGATAGAAGGAGAGAGATTATATTTTAAGCCAAATCAGCCGAACAGCAGCAGGGTAAGCATTTGCGGAGTAGTACAGAGAAACGCGACATTCTTTCACGCATCCCCGCGCGTGTGTACAGAGATTCAGTTACCGATCCCCCCGTCGGCAGTGGTGGTCCTTTGCCACCATTTTTGACCAAGGGAGATCGGGCGGGAAAATTATGCGCTGTCCGGAACCGGAGTGCCTGCATTTTGGAAGGAGATAATTGATGCAGGTCCCGGTCCGGCAGCGCGCCTTCCGGCCGGCTCACGCCGACCGGCCGCATTCCCCGTGCCCGAATCCGTACCCCGCGCCCCCGCGCGTATCCGAATATCCGCCCCCTGCCGGGCGGCGCGATCTCCCATTGCCCGCACCATTCAACATTCAATGGTTCATGTATGAGCAATCACCTGAAAGAGAGCCGCGCCGTCGTCCACCTGGACATGGACACCTTCTTCGTGAGCGTCGAGCGGACCCGGGACCGCCGGCTCGCCGGGAAGCCCCTGATCATCGGGGGGACCGGGGGCCGGGGAGTGGTCGCGAGTTGCAGCTACGAGACCCGGAAATTCGGGGTGCGGAGCGGCATGCCGATGAAGATGGCCCGTCGGCTCTGTCCCGACGCCACCATCATCTCGGGCGACCATGAGCTCTATTCCAACTATTCCCACACCGTCACCGACATCATCCGCGAAGACGCTCCCCTCTTTGAAAAGGCCTCCATCGACGAATTCTACGTCGACATGACCGGGATGGACCGCTTCTTCGGCTCCTTTCAATGGGCCCGCCAACTCAGCCACCGCATCACCCACGAAACCGGCCTGCCCATCTCCTTTGGCCTCGCCCGCAACAAGACCGTCGCCAAAGTCGCCACCACCGAAGTCAAGCCCCAGGGCCGCGCCCACATCGTCCAAGGCCAGGAACAGCCCTTCCTCGATCCGCTTCACGTCCGCAAACTCCCCGCCGTCGGCGAGAAAACCGGCGCCTTCCTCAGCAACCTCGGCGTCCGCAAGATCCGCGGCCTCCGTGAAATCCCCCGCGACGTCCTCGTCCGCATCCTCGGGAAACCCGGCGCCACCCTCCACCAGCGCGCCCAGGGCATCGATCCGCGCCCCATTGTCCCTTACAACGAGCGGAAATCCATCTCCACCGAGCGCACCTTCGGCGAAGACACCATCGACGTCCGGGGCCTCCGCGCCACCCTCATCGGCATGACCGAGCGCCTCGCCTTCCAGCTCCGCGACAGCGAAAAACTCACCGCCTGCATCACCGTCAAAGTCCGGTACGCCGACTTCAACACCATGACCCGGCAGGCCCGCATCCCCTACACCGCCGTCGATTCCGTCCTCAGTGACAAGGCCCTCGCTCTGTTTGACCAGCTCTACGACCGCCGCCAGCGCGTCCGGCTCATCGGCGTCCGCTTTTCCCACCTCATCCACGGCGGCTACCAAATCAACCTCTTTCAGGATACCCAAAAACAAATCCGGCTCTACCAGGCCATCGACCGCATGAAACACCGCTTCGGAGCCGGCGCCGTCATGCGGGCCAGCGCCTTCGGAGGCCTCGACCAGCGCCGGACACCCCAGAACAAAGATTCCCGGAGTCCGACTTCCGGGCGTAGATAAACCGTTCTTTATCAGATTTTTGGAAGGAAAAGAAGGGCAGCCCCGGCGCTGACGCCGCCGGGCCGGGTGATCCGGCGTCGCTTTCCCCCTCGGGCGGGAAGAGCTCCAACAATGCCTCCTCCCCCTGCTGCGGATGCCACAATCCGGCACCTCCGGGGACGCTTTCAGTTGTGAAATGCAAAAATCCCATTAGTTTTGTCATTCAACAGAGAACCCTTTTACTCCTTCCAAATTCATTTTTTCAGTCCGCTCCCCTGGAGCTGATATGTCATACGCGATAAAAAGACGAGAGCGAACGCTATGGATTTGCAAGGAACCACCCGTTCCGGAAACCTGAACTACTTTGTGACCCTGACCAGTCAGGGCCCCAAGGGATTGTTTGACCGCCATCCCTCCACCAAAGAAATGGTGGAGGAGAGTTGGACGCGGGTCATGCGGCGTTATCCCCACCTCGACGCCGCCCAGTACACCGTGAACGGGACCCGCCTCCATGCCCTCGTACAGGTGCAGGCCCCCGAAGCCAGCGCAGAGACCGATCTGCGGACGGCCCTGGCGGCTTACCAGGAAGCCACCGAAGCCGCTTGGTCCGGTTACCGGACGGATTCGAAGGTCAAGCAACCCGCCCAACTCTGGGAGGAAACCATCGAGGTACGGCGGGTCCGCGACCGCGACGAGCTCCAGAGCCTCCGGGAATTCATTGTCCAGAAAATGCTGGGCGGAGAGCTGTCCGATCCCGACAGCTTCGACGAAGACGACTGGCTATAAGCATTCCTTTTTGACCGACCTTTCATGTTGTACAACTGCCACACCAGTTTCAGCCTGCGGTATGGAACCCTGGGCGTAGATGCCCTATTGGACCTGGCCGAAGAGGCTGGCCATACCACCCTCGCCCTCACCGACATCAACAATACCTCGGCGGGGCTCGAATTCGTCATGAAAGCCCGCAAACGGGGCATCAAGCCCGTCCTCGGCATTGAATTCCGGGTGGACAACCGCCTCTGGTACATTGGACTGGCAGAGACCAGTGCGGGCTGGCGCGAACTGTGTCAGTTCCTGTCAGATGCCCTTGCGGTGGCCGCCCGGGGGCGACCCGCCCCCGAAACCGAGGGGCAGTACGGCACCGCCCTACCCGCTGGCGCCCGCCAGTTTGAATTGCCCCGCTTTGCCCCCGACCTGCCCGAGACCTTTTTCATCTATCCCTTCAATCGCGCCCCCGCCCCCGACCAACTCCGGGCCCGGGAATTCATCGGCATTCGGCCCGTGGAACTGAACCGGCTGTTTTCCTCGCCCCTGCGGCATTTTCCCGACAAGCTCCTGACCTTCACCCCGGTCACCTTCAAGGACAAGGTCGGCTTCAATACCCACCGCCTGCTGCGGGCCGTCGACCGCAATACCTTGCTCAGCAAAGTCACCGCCGAGGACACCGCGGCGATGGACGAGCGGATGTTGCCCCCGGCGAAAATCCTCGAACTGTACCAGCAACATGCCCATCTGGTCACCAATACCCTCCGCCTACTGGACCGGTGCAGCTTTGGCATGGATTTCAAGCGCCACAAGAACAAGCTCCATTTTACCGGAGGACGTTACGATGACCGCCTGCTCCTCGAGAAATTGACCTGGGACGGCGTGAAATACCGCTACGGCGGCGGCGACCGAACGATCCGGGAACGGGTCGAAAAGGAATTGCAGATCATCGACAAGCTGGGCTTCTCAGCCTACTTTCTGATTACCTGGGATTTTGTGCGCTACGGGCAAGGCCGAGGCTTTTTCCACGTCGGTCGCGGCTCCGGCGCCAACAGCATTGTGGCCTACTGTATGGGCATCACGGATGTCGACCCGATTGAGCTGAACCTCTACTTCGAACGTTTCCTCAATCCCCACCGGACTTCTCCCCCGGATTTCGACATCGACTTTTCCTGGAAAGACCGCGACGAGGTCATCGATTACGTTTTCAAGCGCTACGGCCACCGCCAGACTTCCCTCATGGCGACCTACAATACCTTTAAGGACCGCTCTATCGTGCGGGAACTGGGCAAAGTCTTCGGCTTGCCCAAAGCCGAAATCGATTCGCTGGTGGCCCGTCGCCACGCGCCCACCATCGACGACCATATTGTGCGCCTGATTTACCGCTATGGCAGTGAGATCGCCGGTCTTCCCAATCACCTGGGGATCCACCCCGGCGGCATCCTCATCTCGGAAGCGCCCATCCGCAGCTTCGCTGCGACCGAAATCCCGCCCAAGGGCTTCCCCACCGTCCAATTCGATATGTTCGTGGCCGAGGACGCGGGCCTCTATAAATACGATGTCCTCAGCCAACGGGGGCTGGGCCACATCAAGGACAGCTCGCTGGTCGTCCGCGAGAACCGCGGCCGCACTGTGGATGTCCACGATGTCAAGGCCTTCAAACGGGATCCCAAAATCGCCGAATTGGTGCGCAAGGGCGAAACCATCGGGTGTTTCTATGTCGAGTCCCCGGCGATGCGCCAGCTCCTGCGGAAGCTCCAGTGCGACAGTTACCTGACGCTGGTGGCCGCGAGTTCTGTCATTCGGCCGGGCGTGGCGAAGAGCGGGATGATGCGCCAATTCATTGAACGGCACCGGGAGAGTGTGGAAGTGGGTAACTGTGATGATTCAAATGGAGGGACAGATTGGTTGACAGAATTGGGATTGGAGCGGGGCTGGTTTTTGCATCCGCGGATGGGGGAAATTTTGGGCGAAACCTACGGAGTAATGGTGTACCAGGAGGATGTGATCAAGGTCGCGCACCATTTTGGGGGGATTGACCTGGGCCATGCCGATGTCCTCCGCCGGGCCATGTCCGGCAAGTACCGTTCCCGCAACCACTTCGACTTGTTGCGGGAAGAATTCTTTGCGAACTGCAGGGACATGGGCTACCCCGAGGCGACGACCTCGGAGGTTTGGCGCCAAATGGAAAGTTTCTCCGGCTATTCCTTTTGCAAGGCCCACTCCGCCAGCTTCGCGGTGGAGAGCTACCAAAGCCTCTACTTCAAGGCCCATTATCCCCGCGAATTCATGGTCGGCGTCATCAACAATTTCGGTGGCTTTTACCGTACGGAAGTCTACCTGCACGAGGCGCGCCGGGGCGGCGCGCGCGTGGAAGCGCCCTGCGTCAACGATGGCGCCTACCTCACCACGATCCGCGGCGAGACCATCTGGCTGGGATTCATCCACGTCCAGGGCCTCGAAAAGAAGATCGCCGTCCAATGCGAGTTGGAGCGGCGCTCCGGCGGCCCCTTCCGGGACATGGACGACCTGCTTCGCCGGGTTCCCATGGGGCTCGAATCCCTGAGCCTGCTGGTCCGCATCGGCGCCCTCCGCTTCACGGGCAAGACCAAGAAAACCCTGCTCTGGGAAGCCAACCTCAAGTTCTCGAAAGAGGTCGAGCGGGTCCAGAAGACCGAATTGTTCGCGACGACGGTCCGCAGTTGGGAGCTGCCGCAATTGCCGGACGATCCGGTGGAGGATGCCTACGATGAGCTGGAACTGCTCGGCTTTGTGCTGCCGCGGGAGCCAGGGAACCTGCGTCCGCCGGTATTTGACCTGCTCGCGCAGGAACTGAGACGGGACGAAATTTTCGCCGCCGACTTTGAGCGCCTGGCGGGCCAGCGGGTGGCCATCACGGGCTACCTGATCTGCACGAAGCGCGTGCGGACGGTCAAGGGCGACATGATGGGCTTCAGCGATTTCATCGATGGGCAGGGCGAATTCTTCGATGCGGTCATGTTTCCGGATACCTACAAGAAGTACCGCCCGAGTGGGGCCGGCATCTACCGCCTGGTCGGGCGCCTGGTGGACGATTTCGGGGTGGTGACCCTGGAAGTACAAGAAATCCTCCGCCTGGGGCTCGTGGGCGATCCACGCCGGGATTGATTTGTCCCGGTTGGGGGACTTGAGTATTTTTCGGTCCCATGGAACCATTCATAACGGCCCTGGAACGACGATTGCCCCTGACGGAAGTCGAAGTGGACTTCGTGCGTCGCCATCTGCCCGTCCGCACCTTCGCCAAAGGCGATTATTTGTTGCGGGCCGGGGAGGTGTCATCGGCCTTTTTCTTCAACCAATCGGGCTTGGTGAGGATGTTCTACTTGCGGGAGGGAGAGGAAAAAACGGCCTATTTCTACGAGGAAGGGGAATTTGTGAGCGCTTACGAGAGCTTTACCCGTCGGGAGCCCGCCCGGATGAGCTTGCAGGCGGTGGAGGAAACAGTGACAGTGGAAATTGGCTGGGAAAATGCCGGGGCCATGCTGGATCAGTTTCCCAAGTTTGAAGCCCTGGCCCGCATCCTGATGGAAGAGGAACTGATCATTTGCCAGAAGATCATTGCGTCTTTCGTCACCCAATCTCCCGTCGAACGCTACGAGCAATTGCTGGCCGAAAAACCGAGCATTTTTCGGCGGGTTCCCCAGCACCAGATCGCCTCCTTCATCGGGGTGCAGCCTGAAACCCTGAGCCGGATCAAGCGCCGCGCAACTGAGCGAAAATCTTGACGATCGTCAATGCGGGACGGTGTGGGAGCGGATAGCTTTGGAAAAAAAGCAATGAACAAGCAATCCATCTACCTCATGCTCACTGTCATCGGCTTCCTCGCTCCAAATGTGCTGGTGGCCATCGAATCGTTTGAAACGGGCAATCTTCTCCTCTATGCCGATCCCGTGGCGACCTTCAGCGACATGTTCGCCAACCGGATCTCCACAATTTTTGCCATCGACTTGTTCGCAATGGTCTTCATCTTTTTCGTGTGGAGCTACCTGGACCAGCGGGAGCACCGCACCAAGGGCTGGGGCTGGACCTGGCCGGTGACGATGCTGCTGGGCCTGTCGACGGGATTTCCGCTGTACCTCTACCTGCGGGAGCGACAGAAGGCTGCGCAGTCGAAGTGAAGGCGGGCCGCCCCGTGGCGTCAGGGGGCGGAGCCATTGTTGGAAGTCCTCGTCCGGTGCCCCCGAGACCGGACGAGACTGACGGCGGAGCACCCGGTCCCGGCCCCGTGAGGTGGCCGGGAGACGCCCTCCATCTCAAACGATTTACCTTCCCTCCCTTCAAATTCTTCCCTCCCCCGAACCTTGTACGAATTTTCTCGTACCTTGCATTATTGGGCAGTCTCGCCGCACTAACCGAATGCCATGATCCCGGTGACTCCGAATTTGCTCATCATAGACGACGACCCCGACGTACTGTTGGCGGCGAAGCTATTGTTGAAGCGCCATTATCCCCAAATCAAGACCGAGAACGATCCTTATCGCCTGAACCGGATTCTGAAGCAGGACCACTACCACGTCGTCTTGCTGGACATGAATTTCCGGGCCGGGGCCTCGAATGGGGCGGAAGGGCTGCGTTGGATGCGGAAAATTCTGCGCCAATCGCCGCGGTCGCATGTGATCTTGATGACGGCCTACGGGGACATCGAGCTGGCGGTGCGGGCGATGAAGGAAGGCGCGAGCGATTTTGTGGTGAAGCCGTGGAAAAATGATCGGCTGCTGGAAAGTGTGAAGGCGGCGTTGGAGGATCCGAAAGACGATGTCGAGGCGGAAGGTGAAGGCGGTGCGGGAGAAAAAAAGGCGGACTTCGGGAAAATCATTGGTCGCTCGGCGGCGATGCAACAGGTCTTCGAAACGATCGAAAAGGTCGGCCGGACCGATGTGAATGTGCTGATTTTGGGGGAAAATGGAACGGGAAAGGAACTGATCGCCCGGGCCCTGCACCAGGCGTCTCCCCGGCAGGAAGAGGTCTTCGTGAACGTGGACCTCGGCGCGATCCCCGAAAGCCTCTTCGAGTCGGAACTTTTCGGCCACAAGAAAGGTGCCTTTACCGACGCCCGGGAGGATCGGGCGGGCCGCTTTGAACACGCCCAAAACGGGACTTTGTTCCTGGACGAAATCGGCAACCTTTCCATGCCGCTTCAGGCGAAGCTCCTGACCGCGCTCCAATCCCGCGAAATCGTTCGCGTGGGGACGAACCAGCCAATTCCGGTGGACATCCGGCTGGTCTGCGCTACCAATATGCCGCTTTACAAGATGGTCGGGGACCACCGGTTCCGCCAGGATTTGCTCTACCGGATCAATACGGTGGAGTTGAAACTCCCGCCCCTGCGCGAGCGCAATGGCGATATCCAGCCGCTGGCGGAGCATTATTTGGACCTGTACGCGGCGAAGTACAACAAGGGCGAGATGGAGCTGGCGGCGGATACGGTCCGTAAGCTCCAGCGCTACCAGTGGCCGGGCAATATCCGGGAGCTGCAGCACGCGATGGAGCGGGCGGTCATCATGAGCGATGCCCGGGTCCTCCACCCAAGGGACTTCATGCTGCAACCCGTCGAAACCCCGGTCTCGGTCGAGGAGCCCGACAATTATAACCTCGAAGAGCGTGAGAAAAGCGCCATTCGGGACGCCATCCTGAAACACAACGGCAATCTCAGCCGGGCCGCCAAGGAACTCGGCCTGGGCCGCACCACCCTCTACCGCAAGCTCTCCAAATATGGTCTTTAGTCGATTCCGGATTCAAATCGCGCTGCGGATTCTCCTCCTGACGCTGATTTTGGCCTTGGAGGCGTATGTGATCTTCCAGACGGACTGGCTCATGAGCAAGATTCTGCTGGGGGTCTTCGCGGCCTTCAGCCTCATCGAACTGGTCCGGTACGTGGAGAAAACCAACCGGGACCTGACCATTTTCATCCAATCGATCCTCCACCGGGACTTCACTGCGAATTTTTCTTCGGGCGACCGGGGGCCCACGGACGATGCCCTCAAAGAGGCGTTCAACGACATTGTCCATGAGTTCCGCCAGTTGCAAGCGGAGAAGGAGTCGCACTACGAATACCTGCAAACAGTAATTGAGAACATCGGGGTGGCGTTGATCTGCTTCAATGACCAGGAAGAGGTGATCCTCATGAACCAGGCGGCCAAGGATTTGCTGGCGAAGCCTTATGTGAAGAAGATCCGTTCGTTGGAACGGGTCGACCAGCAATTGCCGGATGTTTTCCGCCGCCTGGAGTCGGGAGGAAAGGAGTTGGTCAAGGTGGTGGTCAACGATGAGTTGTTGCAGATCGCCATCGCGGCCACGGAGTTCAAGATGATGGGGACCTATTACAAGCTGCTGAGTTTGCAGGATATCCGGAGCGAGCTGGACAGTCGGGAAATCGATGCCTGGCAGAAGTTGATTCGGGTCCTGACCCATGAGATCATGAATTCGATCACCCCGCTCTCTACTTTGAGTGGGGTTCTGAAGGAATATGTGCAGGATGAAGCGGGGAAACCTCTGGCTCCTGGTGAAATCGACCAGGATGCCATTGAAGACATTTCCCTGGGACTGGACACGATTGAAAGCCGGACCCGGGGACTCCTCAAATTTGTGAAGGCCTACCGGTCCATCCTCAAGATCCCGAAACCTAATTTTCGGGAGGTCATTGTTCAGGACATCCTCTCGCGGATTTCAGTTTTGCTGCGCAGCGAACTGGCCGAACGCAATATTGAGTTGCGGGTGCGGTTTCCGGACCAGCCCTTGGAGATTCAGGCGGATCCGGAGCTGATCGAGCAGATCTTGATCAACCTGGTTCGGAATGCCATGGAGGCCTTGTCGGACCAACCGAATGGGATCATTGAGATGGAGGCGTTGCAACCCCGGCCGACCCGGACGCTGATCCGGATCAAGGACAATGGGACGGGCATCGAGGAAGAGTATGCCGACAAGATTTTTGTTCCATTTTTCACGACCAAGAAAGAAGGAACCGGAATCGGACTGAGCCTCTCCCGCCAGATCATGCGCCTGCACAAAGGCAGCATCACGATGAAGACAGCTTTGGGAGAAGGAACGATTTTTACCCTGGAGTTTTGAGAAATAGGGTGGGAAAACAATCAATGAATCGGTTTAGTCAGTTCGGCTTGTAAAATGAACCGTTGATCGGTGATGCAGGGCGAAATCACGCCATCGGTCTTATGTTTGTTGCATCATATAAACCCTAAACATTTTACAATGTCCAGACTCAAGACAGTATTCTTGACCTTGATTTGCTTTGCCTTTTTCTTTTCAAATTCCTTCTCTCAAAACTGCGCCGAGTTTAACTCCGCCTCCGCCGGCACGGTGTTCTCTGTTAGCAATGGAAATCCCAATGGATCGGTGATTATCTCCGAAGCGGGGATCGATTTCCGGATCGAATACCTGGCGGTGAACGATGGTACACGTCCCCTTCAGCCCGATGTCGTGGTCTGGGACCCTTCCATTTATAACGATCCCAATCTCCAGAATGGCAATTACTTGTGGTTTGGCGACGCCCTGCTGGACCTGGATTTCTCCAACCTCAATTTCCAGAACAAGACCATCACGATGGTCGTTTCGGACGACCTGCTGTTCCTGGATATCAATGGTGGTGGCGCCATCACGGGCCCCATCAGCACCCAACCCACTAATATCGCCCCCGGCGTGACCATGCAGTGGACAGCCGGTTCCAACAGTGGCGGCACCCTCGAACTGAGTGGCGTCATCACCTCGCTCAAGTTTGGCAGCTGGGAGCTCGGCGTGGATGACATTTGCGTGGAGGAAAACCTGGCTACGTCCATTTCCCCTCAGGAATTGGCCACCTTTGAGGTGTATCCGAACCCTACTACGGAATTCCTCCGAGTGAACTCCTCCTCTCCTATTTTGAATGCCCAGGTTCTGGATCTCCAAGGTGCTGTCCAAGCCGTCACCGTTCGTGCGGGAATGGTGGATGTGGCTGACCTTGCTCGGGGACTGTACCTGCTTCAGGTGGAAACGGAAGCGGGGATCGTCACTCAGAAATTTATCAAGCAGTAAGTATTCTCATATTTAGATCGTAGCCACTGGTGGCGGAGGGATTCCGTTGCCAGTGGCTTTTTTGTGGGTGGCTGGGCCTCGTGGATGATGGCTTTGTCCGGCGTAGAGCAGCTGAGCTGCTCCCCTTGCTCATGAGGCAATGTGCATACCTAAACACCGTAGGTGAGCGCGGGGGCTTTGGCCCCCAGGTTCAGCCGGAGGCACCCAGCACCTGCCAAAGGTCCCGCAACAGTAGTTGGTATTCGAGCGGGCTGTGCTAGTAGGCCAGCAATTCGACAAGTCGAAGGGCCGTGGCCAGCCGGTCCCTTAGCAAAATCATAGTAGTCCTCAATGAGCAGCTGAGCTGCTTCCCTTGCACATGAGGCAATGTGCTGCCCCACACCGTAGGTGAGCGCGGGGGCTTTGGCCCCCAGATTCAGCCAGAGGTAAGCACCTGCCGGAAGTCCCGCAAAAGCAGTTGGTATTCGAGCGGGCTTTGCGCATAGGCCAGCGATTCGACGAGTCGAAGGGCCGTGGCAAGCCGTTCCGCAAGTGATTCAGGAGGGTTAGGCGAAAGTTTCATAACATTTTGGAGGTTGAGTGTCACCGAAGCGACGCGGGTGAAAATTGAATTTGATGGCACTTCCTCCGCTCCTGGCAGCGGAACCAGCAAGCGAGGCGACGACAAAAAATGCGCCGCCCT
>CAWUKT010000117.1:0-17269 GCA_963923035.1 uncultured bacterium | reverse complement strand
CTTTCACATAGCTGGCCCCCGGCAACCAAATATTGAGGCCGGAACGGATGCCCACAGCGCTGTATTTGGCGAGATTTCCGGCGATATAGTCGTAGCTGCGGATCGGATTGTCGTTCATCCATTGCTGGATTTTTTCTGCATCGACGTACACGCCCTGGGTGCCTTGGTTGGCGGCCGCTACGGCTACCGCGAGGGTGGCAAAGTCGTTGCCCGTGCCGATCTCATAGCGTCCGCCTTTGTGGTAGTGCTGTTCGAGGATTGTGGTCAGGTTGGCTTCGGTGACGTGGTGCAAAACAGCCTCCGGGTCGGGCATGTCGGTCCGCACAAACGTCTGACTGATCCACCCCGCCGTTCCATCAAAGGCCACCACGAAGGCCCAACCGCCCGATTGATTCTCTGCTTTGACAAATACCTTTTGCCCGACCGGAATTTGCCCCAGGACTTCACCCGACGGAATCGGGGTCTTGCGGATATTCATACCGCCCTGTGCCTGAGCGGCGGCGTATTGGTCGGCGCTGGCTGCAATGGCTCCCACTTTGCCGATGTTGGCTCCACGATAGGTTTCGAGGTCGGCACCGGTGGTTGTTCCTTCGCCTTCCTGAAAATCGATGGGCGTCCCACTCCCCGCGAGGTCGGGGATGTGCTCACTGCGTTGGACCGGGATGAGGGGATCAGCGGTCAATTGCAGGGCTGGGGGCATCATCGCTGCTGTCCCGGAGGCTTGCAACTGCAATCCTTCAGACTCGGCTGGGGCCGTAGAGTGGATGTTTTCGGTCATGGTCAACAGGGTTGCGCCGAAGGAACGGCGAATCAATCAATTGGTTTTACACAAAAGCTGTCGATTCAAAAAGGCGTAATGAAGGTTGCGACATAAAATTAGCAAGGCGCTCCATTTTGGCCAAGTATTTCCGATGAAACTTTTCTTTCTCCGAAGATCAAAAGGAATGCGGCTTGAATTTCGAGCGGTATTACGTGAGGATCGCAGAAAGCTATTAAATCCAGTATTAACAGCCAAATGGCAGGTTTGAAGTGCGTCACCCGGATAAATGCCAAAAACGAAATCTCGCGGTTGACCGACCCAAAATTACAAAGTGGATATTTGGACCGCGAAAATCTCGCGGTTCAACTTTTTTAATGATGTAATCGGGGGAAAGGCTGAAAATCAGGAGAAGGTGTAGGGAGCATTCTCCAAAGTGGTATATTACCGACGGTTTAAATTTTAGTTAGTACCACGGAAACAAAGGCCGAGAGAACCTTTCCAATAGGAAAGAAATGGGACTTTGATAGAGTCCAAATGGATTCAATCGCGGTAGCTACGTAACAGAGACGGCCCCTTGGGCCACCAATAACGTACAGAGATGAATTTCAGAACACTCGTTGCGCTGGTTGCTTTGGCAGCCTTCATGGGAAGCGTACAGGCTTACAGCATGTCACCTATCCTCCACGCCACCGAATCACAAGACATTGATCCTCGCTTGCTCGATCAACTGGTAGAAGCTGTCGCTGGTTCATGTGATCTCACATGCTGCGAGGTCCGAGAAGCCTATGCAGAAGGAAGAGTGGAAGTGGAGAAAATGGGAAATGGCTATCAAGTTCGAGTTCTTGAGGCTGATGGAGGAGGTTTGGCGATTGTTTTTATTGAGGAGGACTTGTAGAATCTTTAGGACACCGCGCTGAAGGAGAAAATATTGACGACTTCAGAAACCTTCAACCATTGAGGAACTTCCATTTTTGCCTCCTTGGCCTGAAGCCAAAAGCCAATATTAAAGTAGTTTGAGAATGCTTTGGCAGCCGGATTAAGCTGAATATCCGACAATTGAGACTTTAGTCTTGAAATGGTTTGAGGAGGTAACTCAGACGAACCAAAGGCAAGAGCAGTGGAGAAAGCCTGGATTAGAAAATCAACGTAGGCATTGGGAGAGTCTTCATTAACCGATACCAAATCAACAATCTGCGCCTCAGCCAACTTAAAATCGCCTTGTTCATAGTAGGCAATGAATCTACTCGCTGGCGGTATCCAATTGACAGGGATGATCGTTTCGGTTTTCAGTCGTTGTAACCTCACCGACCAAATTACGGCATTCTCCAAGTCCCACTTATGAATCTGGATTACAATGATGGCGATGTAGATTAACCCCTTCCATTTGGCTGAAAATAAATCCACATTCCGCTCAAAGTCCCTTACTATTCTATCGGAAACGTCAATATTTCCAGAACAGGCACTTAGCAGTATGGAGTATTTGATCCAGTTTTCGATTTGAATTCGCTCCAAATATTCATTCTCCAATTCACTCGCACCCAAATCAAAAAGCTCTGTCCTGGCTTCATTGAATTGGTTGAATGCAACCATCATTGAAACCAATCTGAATCTCTCCTTCAACATTACCCCCTCGGAAACAGACCCGTTTCGATTTTTGATCAATTCAATTATCGAGACTTGATTGCGGAAAGCTCCCCCGAGGTCTGAGCCGAGTAAATTAAAATTCCGCCGAGCAATGGCATGTTTAAGATTGGTTTCGGGTAGATAAGGTATTTCTGGTTTCAGTTGTGGAAAGCTCGAAGGGCTCCGAAATATTTCCATCCTCGTATCAGGAGAGAGTTTAAGTCCCTGTCGATACTTCTCCGCCAGCGAATCAAAGGTGGAACAAAGTCTACATTCTTCAAGGATGCAGAGATATTGTTCCCGGTCGGTGAACTCGTCAACTTGAACACCATAAATTTTGTCCAATTCCCTCGCCTTGTCCCATAACGATTTTTGAAAGTGAGGAGAGTATTCAAAATCCTCGCCTTTCACGAGGGAGCGAATCTTTGATTTGGCCAATCCAAGCAACCCTTTTTGAATCGCCATATCAATGAAGCTAATAGCCATTGATTTACTGGATTCGCCAAGGGCCAATATCTCAATGATTTTTTCGGATAAATACCGAGAAAGGGCTTTTGTGGATTTCTGGGATTGGAGGGCTTTCTTAAACGTAGCATAACTCTTTGCCTTCAAGGCCAAGGAATACAAATGACTAGATTTTTTATTCCCTTTTTCGTCCGTTTTGAAAAAACTGTGAACCTGCTTTTTCTCGGATGGAGTCAAATTAGAAATCAGATGGTATAGCCTATATTCAGAGTTTGTTTTTTCCAAAGCCATGACACAACACGATGTTATTCAGCGCATTAAATCGAGGTGCATATCGATTATTATTTCAAATTACGAAAGTCAGATTTTGCATCAAAATTCAGTCTTTCCATATTGTCCACGCAATCAAATGGCGGCAGAGGCCAGTGGCCTCTCATCTCGACCTAACTAAAGTTTAAACCAATGAGACCGCCGCCTCCCTGATATGACCGGCACGCCGAAAGTCAGGGGTAGCAAAAACAAGAGTACTGGAAATAATATCTCGTTCTTTATGGAAGCGTTCTTTGGAGGATTGTAGGAATGATTGGGCTGCGGTCTGGTCATTCCTAGAATCAGCACTAAACCGTCAGGAGGAGCGGATGATGTAGCAATGGTCTGCTCCCCCACCTTGTTGTCCTTGGGGACGACCGGGACAGGTATGCAAAAAGACTTTTAATCTCCTATCGGAAGTATCTCAGAAACGGGAGCGGCTTCGGTCGCTGTTGGTAGGAGAACTATGGCTAAAAATCGCAAGAGTGATGAGTTGATTGATTTTTGAAGCACCATTATCGCGTTCTACAATTGTTGATTTTTTGGGTGGTGGCCCTTTCCAAAACTGTTTTTACTACTTCGATCTTGATGCTGTCACCACTATTAGTTGGTTGATTTTTGAAGCATGGGGCGGAGCGTAGCTGAATCGAATACCTCCGCCCCAACTGGCCGTTCTTTTGTCGGTAGCATAATCAAAGACAAGACGTATGGAACCCAAAAAGCTATTAATCGGTGTATTGATGATATATGCCCATACATACTGTTGTGCCCAATTTTTGCCCGAAATCCAGCATTTCGGCGGGGGCAATCTGGACTCGACGTGGAGTCTGGACGACTCGACCTTCTGCAAGGGCGGGTCGCTGGCAATCGCTGGGCGGTACTTTGTGCGGCACGCTCCGGGTGAGCAGTGGGACAGCACGGTGGTATGGCTGGGCGGTTTTTTGACGGGGAATAAATGCACAGCGCTCTCCCTGAACGCAACCCAGGGAGGACAAAGCGACACAATCACGGTACAATTGCCGGATGAATATAAAGGGGATACCTGTCTGGATTTGACCTTGATCCGCTATACGTCGGGGCTCTTTGGAACGATCCCCGTCGCAGTCACCGATACGATCTGCCTCGTGGGCGGCTTCGCAAAATTCACCATTCCCCAGGAGACGTTCTTTTGTGTGGGCGATACTTCGCCGATGCTCAAGTTCGATTTTCGGCCTCCGGGGAGCTTTATCAATGCAAGTGGGAATCCGGGCCTGTTGATCCAAGCAAATGGCTCGGTCCCCTTGCATCCGGGGGCCATTGGCACCAATCAGGAGATTCAATTGGTATCGGGGCATCCGGTTTGCCCCGATACTGCCAGCTTACACGTGAGCATTGCGGGGAAGCAACTACCAAGTCTTGGTTTAGTTGGTTGGTCGGCGGTCTACTGTCCGTGGGGGACGGTGGCCGTCGACACTTCCCTGCTTTGGCCCAAGGGCGGACGCTTCCTTACTTCGTCTGGTGGAATGGTCCTCACAGATGATTCGTTGGGGATCATTAACCTAGACGCAAGTCAACCAGGCAATTACGAATTGCTTTATTTCGTTGACACGCCCTGTTTCGATACCGCCAAAATCCCAATTCAAATCCTGCCCAGAGATACCGCCTCAGTCCATTATCCGATATTCAGTACAGGCGGTATCCAAAGACTTTGCCAGGATGATGCGCCGGTTGGTCCGGTTTTTACCTTTGGAGCCAGCGGCGGGACGTTTGTGTCGCTACCCAATACGCTTCAACTTGACTCCAGCGGCGTCATCTACCCCGGTCCAAGCCAACCCGACCACTACTCCATCGAGTACATCACTCCCGGTCCTTGTCCCGATACCTTCCACGCGGCGCTGAACCTTCGGCTGGATACGGCCAAGAATCCCTTCTTCGATTTCATCCCCGATCAAGTATGTGGCGACGATTCCATCATTCCGCTGGATACGGTAGCCGACTTCGGCTATCTGGAAGTGTTTCGGGGAAATCAGTTCATTACCGCTACGCCCTTGCCGCAACTCTTCGTCAGGAACTCACTGGCTCCGGGCTATACCTACCTGATTCGTCATGTCCAGACGGGCTACTGCGCCGATACGGCGGTGGACTTTCTGACCGTCAAACATCCCGACACGGCGGGATTTGCCTACGATCCCGCCCTCTTTTGCCTTAATTCTCCCGATCCCCTGCCCCTCATCACTGGAACCGGCGGCGGAATATTCACTGCTGTTTCTCCCTCGACATCAGTAAACCCCAACGGGAGACTGGACCTTGCAAACAGCGGTCCCGGCCAGCATATCATCCAGTACACAACTTTGGGCCTTTGCCCCGATTCCCTTCTTGATACTGTTCAGATTGAAACTTCGATTTCTGCTCTGTTCAACTACCAGAGCAATGTTTTCTGCCAGACGGCTCCCAACCCAACGGCGACGATCCTAAATGTCGGCGGGGTCTTCTCCGCCGACACTTTTGGGTTGGTTCTGGACTCGTTATCGGGGGAAATCGATCTTGCAAATTCCGTTCCCGGCACCTACCGAATTACCTATACCTTTTCGGGCAGTTGCGAGGACACCTATACCCAAACCGTTTCGGTGCTGGCATTTGACAGCACCACAACCATTGCCTTTGACCGGGATACCTTCTGCGTGGACAGCGTTGCTCCGATTCCGGCTTTGATTGGCGATAGTTCAGGGGCCTATTTCGCAAGTCCGGGCCTTGTATTTTTCAATCCTGCCAACGGTTCGGTTGACCTCACCCGAACGCCTCCCGGCAGCTATACCGTCACTTTTGATCTCGAAAATATTTGCGCGACCAACCCAACTGATACGTTGATTGTATCCACTGCCCCGGAGGTTCTTTTTTCATACTCAGAACCCGTTTTATGTACCGGAGATACGCCCCTTGCTTGTCAATCGAACCCACTTTCGTTTATCGGTGGGGCGTTCTCCGGGCCTTCGGGGATTGTGTTGGATTCGGTGGGGACCATTTTTCCATCCCAAAGCCAGCCGGGGACTTACGAAGTCGTATTTGTCAGCGAGGGCATTTGCAAAGCGGTTGAAACGGCTGAGGTCACCATTCAACCCATTCCCCAAAACGTAAAACTCATTCCTTCCGATACAGTCCTCTGTGAGGGTGAAGACCTGCAAATGAGGATCGACGCGCCCGACGGAGTGGCCTTTCGGCTCTTCCAAAATGGAAGCCTCGCCGATTCGGGGGCCATTTTTTTCACTATTGACTCACTGCAAAATAGCTCTCTCTTCCGGGCCGAAGTCGAAAATGCCTTTGGCTGTACCGCTTCTGACTCGGTCTGGATTCGGGTCCAACCGCGTCCTTCTGTCTCCGCCCAACTGCCAGACGGTGAGGTCTCAACAGGCGGTGATCAAACGATTTATCTGCTGATTGATTTGGACGCCACCATCGTTTCTTGGCGTCTGCTGGCTGGGGAAGCTGTCCTTGATAGCGGGATTACTTCACCTTTTTACCCTAACATGAGCTTCCCGCTCGGAGTCTCCCTCCACGAGGGCGGCCTCTCCCCGGCCATTTATTCACTCCAACTTGTCCCGGAGGCAGGAGGGTGCCTTGGCGATACAGTTACCGTTCCACTTGAAACGCTACTTGACCCGATTTTCATTCCCCAGGTCTTCACGCCCAACGGAGACGGCCAAAATGATTCATGGCAGGTCCGTTGGGCCAGCACAATTGATCCGAATAACTACGAGTTGTTGGTCTTCAATCGAAGTGGAGGGCAGGTCGGTAGGATTTCGCCCTTAGGAGGGTATTGGGACGGAGGCAATTTGCCCGATGGGGTTTACTGGTGGACTTTGCGGGATTTGCTGGGGCAGGAACTCAGAAGTGGAGGATTAACGATTCGGAGGAAATGAACATGAATAAATGGACGGTCATATCAAATGATCTAACCGAGAACACTGAGCAGGTCATATTTGATCCAAATGGGATGGGGACCTACTACCAATGGAATGGAGAAGAAATCAACCCTGTGAGCTTCCATTATGAAATGCGACGGGGATTGGCCCAGGTGAGCTTCGAAGATGAATGGGAAACTTCTGGTGGCGTTATTCCAATCCTGGGAGGAAAGCTCTTGTTGTTCAGGGTTCGGGAAAACTACCTCGGGAAAGGGGAATGGTTTTCCGATAGCCTTGTTTTATCGCCTCTGAATCCACAAACAGGGATCAGGTTTCTGTCCCGTTTTCGGGCCAGTGAAATCCAGACCAGGAGCCTTTGGCTGGACCGACACGACGGCAATGCGGTCCGGGCGGCCATTGAGGCTACGGGCTTTACCCAGGAGGCATGTTCGAAACATCTCGGAGTTCCTGTCTCCACGTTCAGGACTTGGCTGAAAAAGGCCAATTGGGACGCCAACAAACTGGCTCAAATGGGCTTGCTGCTCGATACCGACCTTATCGGTCCGTATCTGAGCGGTTATGAGGGCCGGGTCTGGATTGCGACCCCCGATGGGAATGGATTGCTGAGGTATAGACTGGATTGGGAGGAGGAGAACGATGGACAATAACCGATTCCAACGTGAGGTCCGGATGCTGCTCTATGTGATCGCAGTAATTGGGATGATTGGCAGCGCCTTCCTCTTCGCAAGTTTGGTCTTTGGGTGGGAGGCGGTTTTGCTGGTCCTGATGCGTATTTGGAGGGCGCTGGGGTTGTAACAATGGAAACGTATAGAAGATTTTTTGGCATCATATCAACAGAAACGGACCAGGAAACTGGTCACAACTAGGTCTTAACATGAATAGAGTAACGTATTTGGAGACAAATGGCTTGTGTCTCGCCCCGCTGTATTCTTCCTTTAAACCACCACAAATTCATTATGAATCCAAGCGTAAAGAATGGCAATGCCTGGAACGGTACGGACCCCTTTGAGCGTCTGCCAGCAGAAGATTTTGCTGACCTGGGCCTTTTCAAAGCTGTGGAACTCAATGAGCGGGACATCCGCTATTTGGTTCGGACCGGCGTCCTGAAGGGCCATATCGATTCGAAGAACGAAGTCAGTTTGACGCTCCACGCGGTGGAGAATTTCAAGCTGATCATGGAACTGGCCTCGGTGCTGGACCGGTCGGTCTTTGTCATGGACTCCCTTTTCGAAGGGATGGACGACAGAGAGGTGCACTTGCTGGAGTACCTCCTGCACAAATTGTTTCGAAAGCCCATTACCATTTCGAACCTCAAGAAGGCATTTGAATGATGGCGCTTTTGACTGAGCATTTTATTCAACCGCAAATACCCTTGATACGATGGAATCTGAGGATACCCATTCAGACCGGGAAAATGCCCCATCTGAAATAGAGGAACTGCTGGGGTTATTGGTCAGCGCCTATTTCTGCGCTGAATTTTGGCAACCACCCGAGGTGGTCCCGTTTGAGGAGCGGGTGAAATGGCCGGGGAAAGCCGCTGTGGATGCTCTGGAAGGGCTCAACCTTTTGCCGCTCGGTTCTGAGGGAGGTGGTGATCGTAATTTACGCTATGTCAACATGCTGCGCGCGCTCCGGTATTGGGAGTGGAAGTATCCGGGGCTGGCGGTGCCGGAAGATTTTCGCCGTCAGGTGGGGGAATTGGGGGAGGGTGAATAGGTGAAACTCTAGCACTTGAATCCCAATAAATCCTCGGCATTCCGTTCGATAACTACATTGGCAAACCGCAGTCAAAGCAAGAACTTCTCGAAGCACATCAAGGTTTCCAAGAGAAAAGTTGGTAAAAAAGGAATATTTGAGGTCTGTCCAATTATTTTCCGATATGGATCTGGAGTTGCGACCGACTCCATTGGCCTATAAATCAATTACTTCAACCGAGAAGCCTTTCTTTTGAAGGACAACACGATTTCCTTCCTGCGAAACCGCAAATGCACAATCGTTATAAAATGGCTCGATCGAAACAAAACGATTTGCATATTGGGGATTCCCTTGTAGGTCTATGTGCATCCAACCTTTTTTATCACGAGCAGTTGCATAGCCCTTGTGGAATACCCCAAGATCGAAGAATTCAAATTCATACAGGAACTTACCTGACTCATCAATGTGTTTAAATAGCCCGTTCTGCTGTATCACGCACGCAATTCCGTCTTTGAAATCTCCAGCATATCGAAATTTTTCCGAGTAGACCCGAGCGCCGTTCTTTTTGATGTGAAAGTAATTCCCTTCAAAATCGCGGACCGTGCAACGATCTTCTTGGAAGTTGCCACACCAAGAAAATCTTTGTAGATAAACAGGAGCACCGGATTCATCAATGTGATAACAGCCCGATTCATCTTCCACAGCGGAAAGTCCGCAATAGAACCCCCAAGCTTTCCGGTATGGCCCCGGAATGACCTTCTTGCCTGATGGATTGATAAAATGCCATCCGGTTTCATCCTCCACGGGAGCAAGCCCTGAGCCTTTGAATTTGAGGACTGAACTGTACCTACCTTCATATAGCGGTTTCCCGTTTAGGATGAAATAACTCCAATCCCTTGAGACCTCAATTTCCTTCCAGTTCATAGTTGTTGCTTGATTTCAGTGATTGATACTTGAAATTCGTTACAATTCCATCTAGCCCCATTTCGGTAGCGCTAGCAAATGCTTGATCCGAAGTGTGTACGATTGGCTCCCCCCTCTTGTTAAAGCTCGTATTGATAAGGGCAGGGATATCGTGCACTTTGTCGAGGTAGTCCAGCAAATCCCATAGGAATGGATTCTCACACCGTTTAAAAAGCGTCTGTATTCGTGCTGTCCCATTGGCGTGAACCACTCCTTCGATTTCCCTTCTGCATTGCTCCGGGATAAAAAAATCTAATAACATATAACGACTTAGGTGGTGTACATCGGTCTGCTCCGTCAATCTTTTGGCATGTTTTTCCAACATTACCGGGGCAACCGGCCTGTACCATTCGCGTCCCTTGCAATCCATACTGACTTTCCTGGCAATGGCTTTCGAATCTGGGCGTGCAATTATGCTTCGATTTCCCAAAGCGCGCGGACCGGCTTCTCCCAGGCCATTAGAGAGCCCAAGAATTTGCCCGCTGGCAATGGCATCTCCAATCCTTCGGATCAAATCAGGGGTGTGGACTATTGAGGCTCGTGTAAGATCGGCATTGTTCAGGTATGGAGAGTGATGGTCCAATCTTCCATGTTTTTGAAGCTCCAATAGCGCTGCTGCCCCAATGGACAAACCCGAATCCCCAGGGCAAGGAGGAATAAATACATCCTGAAACAGTTCGGAATTTACGATCTCTGTATTCGCTACAATATTGAGTGAACATCCGCCCGACATATAAAGGTAATCTGCCTGTACCTGTCCTTGTAAACGAGAAAGATATTCTATCCATGTTCGTTGAAATTCCATTTGAATACAGGCAGCCAGATCCTGCAAGAAGCCATCCTTGGTATTGCCTAGTTTCCCATTCCAGCCCAAATCAGATCGGGCGGTTTCGTAGAATGTTGAATGATCCTGCCATATTTCCTTGAACCAATTATGTTTTACCAACCAATCACGATACTCCTGGCGATAGGTCCCCATCGTTGCAAAGCCCATCAGTTTTCCGGGTACGGCACAATGCTCTCCCGGGCTATGGTTAAGCAATGCGAAAGAAAGTGCGTTGTCATTGAATAATTTACTTAGCTGCGAAAGTTCCCAGTGGCACTCTAGCAGAGAAATACGTCCATTCCGGAAGAGGAAAGCTGAAAAGTTGCCAAGGCTTGCTCCGCCGTCAAAATGAATCAACAGAGAATTCTCTCGGAAAGGCCCGTGAAAGGGCAGATTTGCTCCAATGTGGGCGAGTTCGTGGTCAATAGCAAAGGCTTGATGTGCCCCACCTTCCCATTTACTAGATTCGACCCATGCAAAACCCGGAATGAGGTCCGGTGTGATTTTCGTTCGCGGCATTTGCTCAAATCGAATCCTGCAATTTTGAGATAGGAAACTATTGCCAACAAATGAATTCACAAAGACCAGATCGGCTTCTGGCGTAAATGGAATTACTCCCTGATCCATCATATCTTCTATGAAAAGGTGCATCCTATTGTCGTACTTCCTTCTGGTCCAGCGCTCAAGTTGGAGATAGTGAGTAATTCGCCCATTTTCCATTCTGCAGATGCTATGGTCGTGGGTAAAACCTGGGTATTTGTAGTTATGCCGGTCTTGAATGCCGTAAATGGCTATGGTTGGCTTTATCATTTTATTGGACATTGCAATAGTTCTGCTTGCTGGTTTTGGAGATTGATGGTCCAAATTCCTGCAATGGGAGTTCTAACCTCATACTGATCGAGAAAAGGGTATTCAAAATGCAAATACCCCGAATCCAATAGATTCAATATCATATTGATGGAGCCCCCATGAGCGACCACTACTGCTCCCTCCTGCGAAACGGTTTGGAAATCTTCATGAAACCATTCGGAGACGCGAGCCACGAGGCTTTCGTGAGATTCTTCATTCGCCTGACGTTCCCTCAAGCGCCTGTCAGGTCGGAATGTTGCTTGCGGAAACTGAGACTTCAAAAAGGTTGCGGTTTCCAGCGTACGCACAAAGTCACTGGCCCAAATAATATCGACTCGCTTCGCTGAGAATTGCTGCTGAATCCATTTTCCTTGAAGCCTCCCCAAATTGCCTAATCCAGGACCTGGGAACCGGTTATCATAATCTTTGAGGCCCGGAAGAGCATGGCGGATTAAGTAGAGAATCATAACCTTTTCTCCTGTGCTTGTTGAAGGGGCTTTCTCATATTACATCCCTGGCAAAGTGGTTGGTTTTTATAATCGGCCATCAGTTTCAAATAGCTCTCAGAGGCAACTGCGTCACTTAGCTTGGATTTAGGATACAGGCCGAAATCACCCAGGTTTCGCCTTTGCTCATCTGGCGCGCAACAAGGACTGATCTTACCCGTGGCGGAGATCCAGAGTTCTTTTCCGAGGAAAGGACATGCGTAATGCTCTGGAACTTTTTCAGTCGCTTGCGGATAAAGGGGGGTTATCTGCTCCAACAGCACCTTCTCTCCGTTGGGCTTTCTGTAATGCTCCGCCGCCGCATGCGCCTCCTTGACGTACCTGTTCCATTCAGAGATTGTTTCCACATTTTGACGAAAACTCAATCCTTTAATCTCTTCGAAATGATCCCATAGCTGATGGCCTTTTACCCTGTCGACGCCCAACTTTGCAGCTAGTTTCACAATCTCAGCCAGCTCATGCATATTGTTGCGCATGAAAGTCAGCTGAAAAGTTACGCGGCAGAAATCCCCCCCCGCTTTATAATGCGAATCTCGGATCTTGATAAATTCGACCACATTTTTGACGGCTTGCTCGAAATCTATCTTCAGCATGACCTTTTCCGAGGTTTCAGCCGTGGCTCCATTCCATGAAATTTTGACATCAGAGGTCACTGGTACAATCATCTCTGCCCATTCCTGAACCGAACGTTTCGGGAATGTACCGTTCGTGGTTAGATTACACTTGATGTCGTACTTACGGTAGAGCCCAAGAATCAGATCGAAATCCTTGTATAATAGAGGCTCACCCATCGTCGAAGGAATAATTTCCCGAATTCCCATGGCTTTTGCTTCCTGAAAGATGGACTCAAGCCATTCCTTTGGCATTCGCCGTACTTTCTTACCTGTTCGCGCATAGAGCTTCTCTTTGAAATCACTAAATGGAGAGTGCTCCTCACACATAATGCAGGCCAGGTTGCAATCTTCAGGGTTGGTATCAATGGTTAGTCTCCAGAACTCATTTTTCATGTTTTTCAATGGTTACCTTGTAAATGGAAAGTAGCTGCTGGCAGTGGTATTGAATCTCCGGAATTGCCCCATCCTCCGAGTAGAGATAACCCCGCTTGCCCAGTGCAATGAAATCCTCTGGATGGTCAATCGCCCATTGCATATGCTGGGCCAGATCCTGTGAATCCCGGTGCCTGAAAAGAAGACCGTTTTCCATGTGGCTCACGTATTCTTTCATCCCGCCATAATTGGCGGTGATTACAGGAACCTGACACGCCTGGGCCTCGTGTATCACGAGAGGGGAATTCTCACCCCAGATCGAGGCGACCACAATCCCGTCACAATTCCGGAACACGCGATCTGCGATGTTGTGGTTCACATACTCCCCCATCCATTCAACGGAATTGCCGTTTGTGACCTTTTCTTGCACAAGTGCTCTGAGCCCCGCTGTCTCCTGTGAGCGGGGCCGCCCCCAAATCCGAAGTCGTGCCTTTCCCTGAAGAAGACTAAATGCCTCGATCAGGTGATGAATCCCTTTGGCCGGGATATGTGTCCCGATGTAGCCAAAAGTCATAATGCCCCGCGCTCTTGCGGTATCATTGGCCTTGCCGGCAGGAGCACTCAGATAATGAAGGGGAAATCCATAATCCAAGTATTGAATATTGCTTTGGGACAGGCCAAAGTCCTCAATGAAGCGGTTCATTAAGTATCTCGAAGGCGCAATGAAGTGGTCAACCTTTCCTGCCAGCTCCATTGTTTCCTCCATCCTTCCTGCAATCCATTTTGTCCAATAGGCCTGTTCACTGCTTCGGTCTTCAGTACGGCCGGAAAAGAACATGCTGTAGCAGGTTCGGGCACATTTGCCATTCTCCTGTTTGTCGCAGACTTTGTACAATTCGCCTGGCTCTCCAAAATTCCGTTGCATGAATTGCCCCCGTGGACACATCAGCCAAAAATCATGGAGGGTGAAGACAATCGGAATCCTACGCCGTACCAATTCATCCACAAGCCCTGTAGACAGGTGATTGAGATGGCCAATGTGGGCAACATCAGGACGCATGCCATCCAGCAGCCTTCCGAAAGCGTAGTCCAATTGTTGATGGCGATAGCCGTCTTTCTCCCGCGGCATATTCGCCCGGTAAATGGTTCGATTTTCAGTTTCCTGTTCCTTTCGGATCTCAAAGTCCGGACGAAATGGATTCTCTTCACGGGTAAAAATGCTCACCCGGTGGTCCTTACTCAATTCGTTGCAAATACTCTGGCTGTATACTTCGGAGCCAGCATTGTAGAGCATGGGATAGCCATGAATGATTTTAAGTATATGCATATCACTTTCCGTTTTGTCCTTTGAAGAAGCCGGTTTTGTACATGATGACAAAACTGACGAAAGAACTCCGCATTTCAGGATTGCTTTTGGCCAGCTTGAAGAATCGATAGTCGATCTCGGTGGCAAGTAAAATTGAATAAGCAATGATCAAGTCGATCGTTTCGCGGCATTCACTCCATTTGAACACTTTGGGGTTTCGGGCGCCCTTGGGCAGGTATTGGATTCCGACTTTCTTCGCGATAGAGCTACCATGATTGACAGCATTCCGAAGGGGGATCACTTTCTTTGGAATCACCCAGCTGTTTAGAATCGCCCCGGGTATTTGGTCTTCCAATACCTTATAGACTTCAGTTGAATCACCCATGGTCGCCCGGACTCCATGGTAATCCCGAAGCAAACATTTCAATCGTTGTGTAACAGTCTCGAAATGATCTGCGAATAGCTGAAGCAAATAATAGTCTGTGATGGCACCCTGATCTTGGAGATGGTGATCGAAAATCCCATGTGCATTCGATACTTGGTAGCCCTTTTCCAGAAAGAAGCAGTAGCGCTTGTCCTTCACCAACTTGGCCATTGCTTTCGTGGCTTCCTCATTGGAGTGGAAGACGGGATTCAGGATTCTATCCAAGTCACCCTGAAGCTCTTTACGGCTAATTTTCGCCAGGTCTTTGACTGCCCCTTCTAAGAATCCCGATCCCTCTAAGAACTTCATCGAAGGAGGCTGGAGAGGGGAAGCCTTTCTCGAGTTCATCTGCAATCGTGAGGATGGCGATTTCTAATTCTTGGAATTCTGATTCTTTCATGATGGTGGTGTAGTTGTTTGGTTCAATTGTACCTCTGCGTGCAAAAATTGCTTCAACAAGCCGCAATAATTTTTCTGAAAAATATATAGACACCTACATTCCAGGTGCTTACGCTTGTTTCCCTAAAACGCCAAGGGTATAGTTTTTATATATCAAGTATATTATTTTATACTCATGAAGAAGATTCTTGTCACCTGGCACTTCACCTCCCATGGTATCGGGTATCTGAAAAATATCTTGGGGGCTTTCCATTTGGACATGGTCAGAAAAGGTAAGAATGGCCTCTATTCGGACCTTCTTGAACAAACGAAGATGCATGCTGCCTTCGACTCAGAAATGGCACCTTCAGGGATTGAATTTGACCGTATTTACTACCTGACCGTCCAGCAAAAGATGTGGGACAAGATCTCCACTCGACACAATTCGGTGAAGCGACACCTCTTGGTAGATCCCTTGTTGAAGGGTAATCATGAGATGCTGAAGGCTTGGGAAGAAATTTGCTCCGGTGAATTGACCAACCTCGAACAGGATCGCGAATTCATAGCCAGGCATTACCCCTCACAATCAGAATTCTTCGACGAAATTTTATGGCGCACCATTCATAAATATCCAGTAGAAGACCAGATCCGATGGTTTTGCGAAATGAGTAATGCGGGCCCGATGTATGAGAAAAGGCTAAATAAAGTCGAAGTGGACCGGCCCGAATATGGATTGAAATCACTGCGTGACCCTGTTAGCACGACCCAGGCATTAAGGAATCTGATGTTTGAACTACGGGAGAAGCATCCCGAAGCGCAATTCTACATCAAGGTATCTCTGGCAATCTTTCAAATACAATTGGGATGGTATCTTCTGGCAGAGTCCAATTACCTTCCCCCCGGCACCAGGTTCCTGATGAGTTATGACCGGAAGGACACGACGGATAAGACGATACGGTTCCGCGATTTTTACATTGAAGAAGTTCCATCTCTCATCCTGAGTAAGGTAAGAGAGGTGATCAAGCCCTATGATACCCCCTTATCAAAAAGCAGGGAGCTTGCGAATAAGAAAATGCAGGTCTACATGGACGCTGGCTTCGCCATCCTTCTGTTGGGAGAAAGGGGAACTGGCAAATCTCGACTGGCCCAGAAGTACAAAGGCAGCAGGGAGCATTTCGCCGTTGCGAATTGCGGCGCGTTCGACAACGACCTCCGGGCGGAAGAAGAATTATTCGGCTATGTTGTAAAATATAGACGAAGTTCAAGAAGCCGCGAGATTATTGAAGAGAAAAGCGACGGACTATTCCAACGCGCCAATGGTGGTGTCCTTTTTCTCGACGATATCCACTATCTGTCTGAGCAAGTCCAGGCCAAACTGATGCGGGCTCTCGAAACCGACCAGGAAAACAATTTCCGAATCAAACGTGTGGGTGATGCAGAGGAAATGAATATCAAGTGCAAAGTCATTATGGCCAGTAACCGGTCCCTTGGAGAGCTAAAACGACTGCTACTCCCCGATTTCTATGACAGAGTGGTTCAGAATGTAATACACATGCCGACGCTAGCAGAAAGCCCGCTTGACCGTGAGGATGACTGGGCTCGCATCTGGAAACAGATGCAGTTCGACGGAGACGCTCCGAATGAACCTGATCTGATGAAATGGCTAAAAACAAATACTTTTCCCGGCAATTACCGAGATCTTCAGAAATTTGCCATCTATTACAACAACTATCAGAACCTGTTCGACCCCACGACACAAAAACTGACTGGTTTTAAATCGGCCTTTGAATACGCAAAAAAGGAATTCGAGAAGTTTCACCAGTTGCCGGAGGAAGCAACCCGATTCAATTTCTCCAAAAAGAAGAATGCCGACGAGATGCTAGCGGAGTATCGCAGAGAAATGGCTGAGTGGGCCCTGGCCGTTGCCGGTAGCACGAAAGGTGCTTGGGAACTGCTAGGAAAGAGTAAAATGACATTTTACAATTGGATGGGAGGCTAACAATTGATTTTTCGAAACTGTTGTCTCTCATCCAAATTAGTCCCTGTTCTCTGCTCAGGAATGTATTTGCCGATTCCGGTTTACGGATACTTACAGCCTAAGTGGGGCGTCTTGTTGGCGGAAGCAGCCCTTCTGTTGGAAACGAATGAATTAGTACCAAACCGGGGAAGATCCTCAATGGGAGCTTTGCCGAGAATCCCTGTTAAACCGGAGAAAAGCCTGAGCTTAAATAGTCGGTCCTGAAAAACGCCCAATTTTCCTCTCCGTCCGACTCGCCAGGA
>CAWUKT010000116.1:0-17737 GCA_963923035.1 uncultured bacterium | reverse complement strand
TTGACCTCTGACCCGAATACAATTATGTTTCGAGGTAGCCCCCCCTACCCCAAAGCCAAATACCCCCCACCTCCAACCCGAATTAAATATCCCCGAGAGCTACCCCGTTGACGACTCCGATCCATTTGCCTACCTCCCCATCTATTCAATTTCCCCATTGACTCCACTTTCATATTTGCACATTTGATCAATTTCCCCCTTCCCGCAATTTTCTCATCTGCTCATTTCTCCAATTGGCACCTTCCCTCCCTTCATTTGCACACTGGCACATTGAATCCATCTCCACGTTGCTCTCATTTCTTAAAAAAATAATTCCCCAAAGTGTGACAACTTGAAAACTCCCGCGAACAATGAGGTAAATACGTCTCAAGGTGAACGACAAGGAACATACATTTCTCTCGGTGCTGGAGGCCCACAAAGGGATCCTCTACAAGGTCGCGCATTCCTACTGCCGGGACCAGAGCGACCGGGAGGACCTGGTACAGGAGATCGTCGTGCAGATTTGGGTGAGCTTCGACCGCTACGAGCCGAAGTTCAAGTGGTCCACGTGGATCTACCGGGTGGCCCTGAACACGGCCATCTCGTTTTACCGGCAGCACAAGACGCGGAAAGAAAGGACGCAGCCACTTCCGGCCTTCATTGAGCTGGTCGAAGAAGAGGGGGAGGATGCGGAAAATGAGGACCTGCGCCTGTTGCGGCGGTTCATCCGCGAACTGCGGGAGATGGACCGGGCCCTGATCCTCCTCCACCTGGAGGGGCTCAGCACCCAGGAAATCGCCACGGTCGTCAACACTTCTCCGACCAATGTCACCACAAAAATCTCCCGGATCCGGAAGAAGCTGAGACGCAAATTCGAACAACACAATCCTCTACGACATGGACAATCTTGAATTGCAACACATTTGGAAGGCCCAGGACCAAAAACTGGACCGCTTGCTGGCCCTCAACCAGGAGTTGCTCCTGGACGCGACCCGGCAGAAGTTCAACCAACAGCTCGGCCGCCTGAACCGGCCCAAGCGGACGGCGATCCTGCTCGGCGTGCCTTATACATTGTTACTGATCGGAGTGACAACGATCGCCTCGCTGGCCGGGGCCTACATGGTCGCGCTCGGATTCGGGGCCATCGCCTTGATCATGGCCGCCCTGACGGTCAATTATATGTACCAACTGCATTTGATCCGCCAGGTCCAACAGAGCGACGGCCTCCTCTCCACCCAACGCCGCCTGTCCCAACTGCGGATTTCGAGCTTCCGCAACCTCCATTTGGCGGT
Source organism: uncultured bacterium (assembly GCA_963923035.1). Classification (GTDB taxonomy): domain Bacteria; phylum Bacteroidota; class Bacteroidia; order J057; family JADKCL01; genus CAWUKT01. Next base: position 16,466 of record CAWUKT010000116.1, on the reverse strand, counting down.
ATTCCAATTGCCGTTTTGGTCGATCTGTTGGATCAGTCTGGACGAGCTGGTGCGGAGTCCCCTGCTCTACGGCGGTATTAACCTCCTCGTCTTCGCCCTCTTGACTTACCTCTCTTACTGGCTCTACCAGCAGTTGGGGCGGCCGCCGGGGACCTCCAAGGTCCGGGAACTGCTCCTCTCCGGCCGGGAATGGGAGCCGATTCAAAAGTCGGAGGAGCTATTGGAGCAGATCAAAGAGTACGAGGGGTAAGGGAAACGGGAAATGGAAACCGGGCAAAGGAAGCATCGGAACAATGGAACCCGCATCCACCCAGCTCCAGCGCATTTTCATTTCCCCCTTCCCGCTCTCTTCTCCATTTGAACTCCGCCCCTTTACCCTTTGCCCCCCAAGCACTCTTTCCCTTCCGCACCTCCCTTCATTTGAGCCTGGTAGATTGGTGATTGGCCCCCATTTCATTGCCCTTTTTCCCCTCTGATTTTCCGCTGGATAATTGACAGTTCCTCTGGGGAAAATCTCCCCTCTCCCCAAGCCTTTTTTCTTTATTTTCGCCCAAACAAATCCTACACCATGGACACCACAGCAATTGAACACCGCATCAACCAACTCGTCGAAGACCTCAAAGCCCATAACCACCGCTATTACGTCTTGGCCCAACCCATCATCAGCGACCAGGAATTCGACCAATTGCTGCGGGAATTGCAGGATTTGGAGGAGGCCCACCCCCAATTCAGACGGCCTGACTCTCCCACCCTCCGCGTCGGCGGGGCCATCACCAAGGAGTTCCCCACATTCAGCCATATCCGCCCCATGCTCAGCCTCCAGAATACCTACTCGCGGGAGGAGGTAGAGGACTGGCACAAGCAAATCCTCAAGCTGGCGGACGGCGACTTTACCTATATCGTCCAGCACAAGTACGATGGCGTCTCGCTGAGTGTCCACTACGAAGATGGACAGCTCGTCCGCGGGGTCACCCGCGGCGATGGCGTGCAGGGCGACGAAATTACCGCCAATGTGCGGACCATTCCCACGGTGCCATTGGGCATCTCCCGGGACGATCTCCCCGCCGAATTTGAGGTGCGGGGCGAAGTGCTCATGCACAAGGATGCCTTTGATGAGTTGAATGCGAAACGGGTCGCCAACGGGGAGGCAGCGTTGATGAATCCCCGTAATGCCACTGCGGGAACGCTCAAGATGCAGGACTCAGGCATTGTGGCCACCCGCCCCCTGACCTATTATGCCTATTGGTTGGGGGCAGATGAAGGACTTCCGGCGGAAGATGGCGCCCAGCAGGCCTTGCTCCGCGAATGGGGCTTCCGGGCCAATGAAAATGTCCGGGTCTGCCAGTCCATCGATGAGGTCTTTGAGTTCATCAACCACTGGGAATCGGCCCGCCACGACCTTCCGTATGAAATCGACGGCATCGTGATCAAGGTCAATGAGACCCGCCAGCGCGAGGGCATGGGCGCGACGTCCAAGTTTCCCCGTTGGGCGATTGCCTTCAAATATCCGGCCGAGCAGGCCGAGACCCGCCTCCGCTTCGTCAATTACCAGGTGGGCCGCACCGGCACCGTGACGCCGGTCGCCAACCTCGAGCCCGTCCTCCTGGCGGGCACGACGGTCAAGCGCGCCTCCCTCTACAATGCCGACGAACTGGAACGCCTCGACCTCCACGAGAACGATTATGTGAAGGTGGCCAAGGGCGGCGAGATCATCCCCAAGGTCATCGAGACCATCCCCTCGAAGCGTACCCCCGGGGCCAACCGCATTTGGTTCCTGGCCGATTGCCCGGAGTGCGGGACGGCCTTGCAGCGGAATGAAGGCGAGGTGAACTGGTTCTGTCCCAATGCGATGGGTTGTCCGCCCCAGGTGAAGGGGCGGATCGAGCACTTTGCGGCACGCAAGGCCATGGACATTGACGGGCTGGGGGAGGAAATCATCTCCCAGCTGGTCGACGCGGGCCTGATCAAGGACTTTACGGACCTCTACGACCTGACTTTTGAGCAGGTGGTGGAATTGGAGCGGTTCGCGGAGAAATCGGCCCGCAACCTGATCGAGGCGATTGAGAACAGCAAGCAGGTGCCGTATACCAAGGTCTTGTTTGCGATTGGCATCCGCTACGTGGGTGAGACGGTGGCCAAGAAGCTGGCCAAGCAGTTCAATTCGATGGACGCGCTGATGGCGGCGGACAAGGAGGCGATTGTGGCGATTCACGAGATTGGGGAGCGGATTGCGGACAGCGTGACCGGATTTTTCGGGGAAGCGAGGAACCGGGAGCGGATGGAGAAATTGAAGCGGGTGGGGGTTCAGATGGAATTGGCCGAGGAAGAAAAAGCAGTTTCGGCAAAATTGGCGGGTAAAAGTTTTGTGGTGTCAGGTACATTGGAGAACTTTAACCGGAGCGAGATCAAGAAAAGCATTGAGTCCAACGGAGGCCTGGTGAAGGGTTCTGTCTCTTCAAAAACCGATTACCTGTTGGTGGGCAGCGATCCGGGAGATTCAAAGGTGGCCAAAGCCCAGAAAAACAATGTTCCCTTGTTGACAGAAGAAGAGTTCCTCGCTATGATTCAATGAGTCGACTCCAATCCATAAAGCACCAGCACAGCCTGAAAGTCTTTCGGACCCGCGCCCGCAAGGTCGCCTTTCCCCATCAATTTGTTGACTTCAAGCGGGCTGACACCCTGGGCTTTATCATCAATATTGGCCTGATCAACGCGGAGGACCTGGTTTTCTTCGTGAAGTATTTGCAGGAGTTGGAAGAGATGGGAAAAAAAGTCATTCTGGTGGAACTGAATCTCCAGAAGGATGCGACTTCCATGTTTACCCAGTCCATCCAATCCATTTTCATCAACTCCCGCAAGATCAACTGGCTGGATTTTCCCACTGTCTCCACCCTCAAGGCCATCAACTCGGCCAAGATCGACATTCTCTTCAACCTCGACACGTCGGAGCGGATGACCTCCCGTTTTATCTGCGGCCTCTCCAATGCGAAGATGCGGGTGGGCATGCACGAGGAAGAATCCAAAGGTTTTTATGAATTGATGCTGCAATTGGAGCCCGGCACCCCGCTGCAAAAGGTGTTGGAGACTTCACTTGCCTATACCAATAAGCTGGAAAAGCAATGAGTACATTACGTGGCACTGGCGTCGCCCTCGTAACGCCCTTCACCTCCGCGCGCGAAGTTGACTTCGTGGCCCTCCAACGGCTCGTCCGCCACGTCGTCGACGGTGGCGTGGACTTCCTCGTCATCCTCGGAACCACCGGCGAGTCCGCCACCCTCTCGGCCGCCGAGCAGACGGCCGTGATCGAGGCCATCATCGACGCCAACAACGGGGAGATTCCCTATGTGATCGGTGCCGGAGGCAACCATACCGCCCAGGTCCAGGCCCGCATCGCGGAGCTGGACCAGCGCTACGAGGCCGCGGCCTATTTGTCCGTCGTCCCCTATTACAACAAACCTTCCCAGGAAGGATTGTACCAGCACTTCAAAGCGGTGGCGAGCAGCACCGAACGGGACATCATCCTCTACAACGTGCCCGGCCGCACCGCCATCAACATGGCCGCCGAGACGTCTCTGCGTCTGGCCCGTGATTTCCCAAACATCACGTCCATCAAAGAAGCCAGCGGCGACCTGGAACAGTGCATGGACCTGGCCCGCCAGGCCCCGGCTGACTTTGCGGTCCTGTCCGGCGACGATTCCCTCATCTTGCCGCAGCTGAGCTGCGGGATGTCCGGCATCATTTCCGTTGCCGCGAATGTCATTCCGGCTGAGTTCAGCGCCGTGGTCAACGCCGGCCTGGACGGTGACTTTGAGCAGGCCCGGGCCCACCACTACCAGATCCTGGAACTGATGCGCCTCCTGTTCAAGGAAGGTAACCCCGCCGGGGTCAAGGCTGCCCTTTCCGCCCGGGGCATTTGTGGACCGGACGTCCGGCTCCCCCTCGTTGCCGCTTCCGATGCCCTTTCCCAGGAAATCGCAGCCGCGCTCCCTCAGTAATTCGAACTTATTTATCCACTCCCCATCCTGTTTCCCCGCCGCTTTGGAGGGGGAATCCACCCCAATTGCCCTCAGGTTGAGGGATAAGCCCTTTTGGAGCCTCCGGTTAAAAGCGTTATATTCCATACAAGTCAAGAATCACCTCCCGCTCGTCTAAGCCATTTTTTTGCGGGAAGCCAACGCCAATTGCTATGGAAGACAATATGACCCAACATGCTGGGCCAGAGCAAAGCTCTGAATCTACCTCAATGGGGCCGGTCCAACGTCACCCGATGGACGCCGATGGGTTCGGCGATGCCATGGGCGGCGGCGGAAGCCGGAGCCTCAACCCCGTCCAACGCCAGGAAGGCCCTCCGACGGACAATGCGGAGCAGGTTGCTGAACAGCAGGTCGAACCCGAACAGGACGCGGCCCCGGCCGTGGATCTCCCGGCCGCGGAAGAAGTCCAGTCCCTCCGGGACACCTACGGCGCCAATGCCACCTTCACCACCTTCATCGATGCCTACGCTACGGGCGGCTACCCCGGCCTGAGAACGGCCATTCAGGGCGCTCAGGACCAGGTTCCCGCGTTGGGCGATCAGTTCTTCTCGTTCCTCAGCGACGCCGACTACTGGGACTTCTTCCGGGAAGAAATCGTCCGCATCGCGCAGGAAGAATACGATAACTGGGAAGATGAAGACGGAGGACGGGTGCAGGAAACGGAAAATCCCGGCCCCGAAGCCGGTTGGACCCGGGTCGTCGACTATTGGGAAGACGGCGCCGGGGTCAATTGGATCGATACGGCGGCTGAAGTGGGAAGCAACGACAATCCGTGGAGCGCGACCTTCATCTCGTGGGTCCTGAATACCGCGGGACATTTCGGGGCCTTTACCCCCTCCGCAGCCCACTCCAACTTCTTCGAGGACGCCCTCGAAAACCGCCAGGACCGCACGGCCAATCCCTTCAAGGTTTACTGCCTCGACGAACTCAAGCCGCAGGTCGGTGACCTCGCTATCCGCAACCGGGCCGGGGGCACCATGACCATCAATACCCTGGACGGGGGCACATTCTCCCACTCCGACATCATCACCGAAATCGATACCGAGGCCCAGACGGTCACCCTGATCGGCGGCAACGTGAGCCAATCCGTGAATACGAGTACGGCCTCCCTGAACGACGATGGCTACATGACGGGTGGCGGCTATTTTGCCCTGATGCGGATCGGAGAAGCCGATTTTGAGACCGATGACAATACGGACGCCCTCTTCACCATTGAGGTGGTCAGCACCACGCTCAATGTGCGGGAGACGCCCTTCGTGCTCCGCAACAACAATACCGGGGCCGATGAATCCAATATCAACAAGGTGGGTGAATTGGCGCAGGGCGACCAACGCCAGGTGTTTGAGGAGCGGGACGGCTGGTACCGCATCGGTGACGATGAATGGGTCAGTGCGGGCGCCCGCTTTGTGCGGCGCGTGGAAGCCGAAGCCGACGGCGGCGGAGACGCTCCCAACCGCGAATAGTGGTAATAAACAGATTTTGTTGTAATAAAAAATGGCTCCCCGTGGGGAGCCATTTTGATTTTATGTCGGTGGATTATTCCGCAGCGGAAAGTACCTTCTGGTCCTGACCGAGGCGGTTCATCACGTTGTCCTTGCGCAGCTTGTAGAAGTGCTTCCGGCCAACGGAACGTTCCAGCTTGATGAGGCCAATTTCCATCATGATCTTGATGTACTTCTTGGCGGTGGTTCCCTTGATGTTCAGGGCTTCTTCGAGGTCCTGGCTGCTGAAGCCCGTCTTGCTGTGGTCCACAAGGAACTTAGGCATGTCGAAGACAACTTCGAAGATGGTTCCGCGCTTGTACAGATCGAAGAACATCAGGCGGATGCCCTGCTCCAACTGGCGGACCTTGGTGTCCTTTTCCTCGAGGAAGAAACCGAGACGGTTGACTTCCTTGAAGGTGATATAGGAACGGAGGTTCCGGTAGGAGAAGTCCAGGTGTTCGGCCGCCAAGGGCAGATCGCCCTTGGAGATGGAGATACACTTGTTGAGGACCTTGTTCCGAACGCTGTTCGGGACGGTCTTGAACTCTTCCCAGTTCGCAGTAATGAAGTACAGCGGGCTGTTTTCAGAACCAACTTCGTTGATCAGACGGGTCGCAATCTTCTCAGCGCCTTCGTCCTGGCTGATGACTGCACTCAGGCGGAGCATCTGCAATTCGAAGTACTGGTAGCGCAGGTAGACCTTGATGTTGAAGTGGGAAACCGGCTCAAAGTTGATGTATTCGGTCCGGAACTCCTGGAACAAGGAGAATCCGAAGCGGTCTTTGTTGGCTTCGTAGTCCTCGATGATCTGGGTGATCGAACGGAAGTAGTCGTCCAGTTCGTGGACGACCCAGCTGACGCCGGGCTGGTGGGTCTCGCCAAAGAGCAGACCGTTGATCTGGCGGAAGGAATTGACGACGAGGTAGAATCCACCTTCGTCAATGCGCTTGTAGCCACGCTTCTGGAGGTCCAGCAGGACGTCGAAAGCCTTCTTGGAGAAATCCGCAGCCTTTTCGACTTCACCCTGCTCCTTCAGCTCACCGGATTGGTTGAGGTAGTAGCGGGAGAAATAAGCGACGGCTTTGACCAATGCGGGGAAGTTTCCGCCCTTGCGGACACTGGAAAGCACTTCTTTGAAGTCTTTCTCAGTGACTTTGGTATTGCGTTCGCTGGCGACGCGGAGGCGCTCGAGGTTCAGGTACTGGCGGAGGGACTCGTCCTTGATGCGGCGGGAGATGCTCAATGCCTCCATGACATCGTCGATGGCCATGGCCACGAGGTCTTCGATCTCTTCCTTGTCGAGTTCCTTGGAGCTGGTCAGGGAGAGGTAGAAGTTGGCGAAGGTGAGCTTCAGGAATGCGCGGGCAAAGGCCGGAGCCTTCTGGCCTTCGTAATCGATGTTTTTCTCGACTTCACGGACGGCGCGGAGGTTTTCCTCCAGGCGGATGATGTCGTCATCGGCGTCGGCCTTGCGGGAAACGAGGGCGCGGGACTGGAGTTCGAGGATGGCCGCACGGTAGGTGCGGGACAGGCTCGGATCGTGCGTCTTGTTCGCCGTGCTTTCCAGCACCTTGATGTGTTCTTCGATGCGCTTGTGCGCATCCGGAGCCGGGTCGATCAGAAAGTAATCGGCCAGGTTCATATAGAATGCCATCGAGCTGGCCAGGTCATCGCGGGAGATGGACTGCTCCAGCCAGAAACGGGACTTGTTGAACTTCTCCTTGGCTTCCTCATTCAGATAGACGAACCCAGTAATACCGGAAATCCGCTTGATGAGGGTATCGGAGAGCTCATCCCATTCGATGTTGTCGATCTCGATTTCCCATTGTTCAATGGTGATGTGGCGGGTCAGTCGGTTGGCGGCGACGCGTACATAGCCGAGGTACCACAGCCAGCCGTCAATGTCAGGATATCCACCGCCTGCACCGCGATGCATATTCAAACGCTTCTCGACTGTGCCGGCGATCTCTTCGAAACCTTCGTAGTTTTCGCGGTACAAGGCAAACAGAAGGGCCATTTCCGAGACGTGGAGGAAGTATTCTACTCCCTGGGCATCCTGGAGGTCGCTTTCTTTGACTTCGGAGTAAAGGGTATCTTCTACCGACTTTACTTCATCCAACTCACCAGTGCGCACGAGGTCGCGCAAGGCACGGGGGTAGTTGAATTCATTGTTGCCTTTTGCCAAACCAGACAACAACTGGTAATAAAATCCATTGTTCATTTTCTTCTAACCGATTTGTGATTCACTAAAAAACACAAACAAGACTCTTTCTTTAGAAATCTTGTAAAAATGCACCTATATTATCGGGTAAACCCAAGTTTTACGAATAACTGTGCTGAACAAAATCTTTCTTCTTAGCTCAGTGGTTCAGGGCAAAAATAGCAGATAAAACACCAATAGCAAATTTTTGCCACCGAGATTTTTCCCCAGTGTCCTCTTCCCGAAAAAAAGCCCCTAAAACATCCAACTGAAATACCATATACCCGAAACAATATACTATTCACCGTTTAAAAAGGGCCATTAAAGGAATATAAAGGGCTGTTCCTCGAAATCGACCCCGCCAGAACCATCGATTCATGTTTCCCAATATCGGGTCAATTCTCCGAAAATAAGCCGCCATTCCCCCTCCTCTCCGCAATTCTTCTTCCTCTCTCCCTCCATTTGATTGTTTTTTTAGAAAAATGACCCCTGGGAAAATTTTCATTCACCATTTTTTATTTCCGCTTCACCAAAAATCAATTTATCCCTGAAAAAACTCCAAATTTATCCTGATTTCAACTTCGATTTTTAGAATCTCCTCCCGGGCAGGTCAGCATTTCATTCCACAACTCTTCTCTCAGAATGACAATATTTCGACGAAGGCCAAAATGCCGTCGACCAAAAGGCGAATTCTATACATTTAGGCCCCCGGCCCATCGGCCACGAGCTGGCAGTATTTTCTAAAAAGAAAAACAACAAGTGTTAGTAAGCCGGGGTTCTGCCCTTCGAAAATTCCCGAACGGAAGAAAAAATAAATTCGACCTGTTCTTCAGAAAGGCTGTGGAAAAGTGGTAGGCGGAGAATGGTTTCGGAATGGTACTGGCTGTTCACCAATGGCCTTCCTTCGTACCGCGAGTGGAAGTGGGGACTCGAGTGCAGGGGTATATAATGAAATACGGCCCCGATGTTTTGATGGGACAAATGCTTCAGGTAGGCGTCTCTTTCGGACCGGTTTCCGAATTGCAGGTAAAAGATGTGGCCATTGTGCTGGCCCTCGGAGGAAAGCCACGGCAGCGAAAAATTGCGCTGGTCCTCTCCCATGGCCGCGAAGCGGTCGTGGTAGGCCGTCCACAGCTCCATCCGGCGCGCGAAAATCTGTTCGCGCTGGACCAACTGGCCGTAGAGGTAGGCAGCATTGAGGTCGGAGGGCAGGAAACAGGATCCCGTGTCCACCCAGGTATAGTGGTCAATTTCCCCCCGGAAAAAGGCCGCCCGGTTGGTACCGTTCTCCCACAACCGCAACGCCCGCTCCTGGAACCGTTCTGCATTCACCAACAACAAACCTCCCTGCCCACAGGTCAGGTTCTTCGTTTCATGAAACGAAAACGCGCCCAAGTCGCCCCAACTCCCCAGCGGTTTCCCCTGGTAGCTGGCCCCGATGGCATGCGCCGCATCCTCGATCAGCAACAAATCGTGCTGCTCCGCCAACTCCTTCAGGCGGACCATGTCGCAGGCCACCCCCGCGTAATGCACCGCCACGATGGCCCGCGTCCGCGACCCGATCAACTCAGCCACATGCTCCGGATCCAGATTCGGATGGTGGGGCAAGCTGTCCGCAAAGATCAGGGTCGCCCCTGCCCGCTCAAAGGCATTCGCGGTCCCGACATGGGTGAAGGAGGGCAAAATCACCTCTTCCCCCGGCCGAAACGCACACAGCAAAGCCGCCATTTCCAGCGCCGCCGTACACGAGTTCGTCATCAGCACCTGGCGGAAGCCCATTTCCCCTTCAAATACCTGGTGGACCCGCTTCGTAAAGGGGCCATTCCCGGACAAGTGCCGGTTGGCGATGGCCTCCCGAACCAGATCGGGCTCATTGCCAATAGAACAAGGGATATTGAAGGGAATCAGCATTCGGGGGTAATTTACTGCTTTTCCCGAAAGACCACACCTCCAATTCGCCCCGACCCATTATCCACCACAAAAAAATCGCGACCTCCGGAGAGGCCGCGATTGAAAGGGCGGTTGTAAATTCTTAACGGTAACGGAAGACCACACCGAGGGACCAGGTCCGGCCAAAGCCGAAGAAGCCACTCAGGTCAGAAAGATCGTTCGCCGTCGGGTTGTCATTCGCTTCCTGAACGTAGAGTTCATCGAAGACGTTGTTGACATTCAGGTTGAATCCAATGTCGAGCTTTTCAAGGCTCCAGTTGTAGAATGCACCGGCATCAACAACAAAGAAAGAAGGCAGTTCATACGCCTGAACGCCAGCGTCGTCGGGGCTAGTCCGGGACTCGGGATCAAACTGAGCGTAGAGGTTGCCAGCGTAGTTACCCGTAGCAAACAGTTTCAGACCGAAGGGCAGTTCGTAGTCGATACCGATAGAACCAGTGGTCTGAGCAGCATCGCCAACCTTGAGGCCAGCGGTGTAGGTGGTCACGGTGTCGAGGACAACGTCGTTTTCGTCGGAGATGATGGCGTTCACGTTATTGACCCACTGCCAGTCACCGATGGAGAGCATGGCGCGGATGGTCAGGCCACTGACCGGCTTGATGGCACCGTCAATCTCGATCCCCTGGTGGATGGCGTTGAGGCCGGTGAGGTTGGCGGTAAAGTCCAGACCCGTGGTCGTGCTGGTATAGCGACGGAAGAAGGTCTTGTCAATCCAGGAGGTGCGGTACAGGTTTACGTTCGCGCTGACCATCTCGGTACGGAGACCGTAGCCCAATTCAACGGCGAAGGTCTTCTCATTCGGCGTGATGTCGCCGTTGGCGTCGAGGCTGGGCTCGTTGGTGAAGAAGGGGAAAATCGCGTCAAAGATGGGGGCACGGCTGTAATAGCCCGTGTTGAAGTAAACGTTGTGGTAGTTGTTCAGGTTGTAGTTGGCACCTGCCTTGGCATTGTAGCCGAAGATGTTGAAGGTCTTGGAAGTCTCACCGAAGGTGGTGTCGGTGGAGGTGGTTCCAGCCAGGTAGTTGAAGCGGTCAATCCGCTTGTAGGAGGTATTCGAACCGGAAGCAGCGACGAAGAAGTTGAAATCGTCAAAGGGAGTGACTTCTACCTGGGCAAAGGCACCCTGCCATCCGACGACACCGTCGTTGTCGTAGTTGATCTTTTGGTTCTGAGAAGTCGCGCGACCCGTGTGGTTGTTCAGGAAGCCTTCTTCGCGGCTGTCGATCACACCATCGCCGTTGGCGTCGATGCGGACACTTTGCTGGTTGACATCACGGGGATCCAACCAGTAATCGTTGCCCATCAGGTCGTCGAGGCGGCGGTAGTGGAGGCCGACGTAGCGGCGCAGGTCGATACCAGCAGTCAGGTCGATGTTCTCGCTCAGGCCGATGTTGGCGGTGGAGAGGACGCCGAGCCAGTTGTGCTCGTTCATGGAAGCACGCTTCACGAGGCCGTTGCGCTCGGTAGCGACGAAGCCAGCCTGATCGCCGGGGAGACCGGAAGCCGGTACCACCTGGTTGCCTTGGGCAGGGAAACCTTCGAGGTTGTCAGCGCCCTGGTTCCAGGCCATGATGCGGTCGACCTGGATGATGCCGTTTTGGTCCCGGTAGCCCCAGGTACCCAGGCCGCCAATGCTGCCCCGGTCGCCGGTGCCACCACCGCGACCGATGGAGTAGTAACCAGAGGTCTTGATGCTCACGTCTTCGTTGAGGGTCCAGTAGTGGTTCAGGGCCAGCTGAGGCTTGTGGTAAAAGTTCTCACGGATGCTGAAGATGTCGCCGCCGCGGAGACCCCAGTCGGAGTTGTAACGGATATTACCGGAAGCAGAGTACTGGAAGCCGTCACCGTCCATGCGCTCGTCGACGTCAGCTGTGGTCAGACCGCCGATGTAATCGTCGTAGCTCTGGGTGGTGTCCGCATAAGGGACGTAGGTGGTCAGGCCTTCCCGGAAGGTCCGCTGGCCGTGACGCTGGGGAGCGCCGATGGCGGTGAAGACCAACTGGTGCTTGTCGCCGAAGTCCTTGGCAACCGAAGCAAAGTAGTTGTAAGCGTCGATCCAGGTAGCATCCACGTAGCCGTTTCCTACGGTACGGGAACCGCTGACAGTGATGGCGAAGCCATTGTCGAGGCGGCCGGTGGAAACCGTTCCACCGAACTTCATGTAGCCGTCGTTACCGATGGCGTAGCGGGCAGTTGCCCCCGCTTCCATGTCGGTCGCTTTGGTCACGATGTTGATGGTACCACCAACTGAGTTGATGGCGAGCTTGGAGGCACCGAGGCCCCGCTGGATCTGGATGGTCCGGGTCACGTCGGCCAGACCGGCCCAGTTGGACCAGTAGACCCAGCCGTTTTCCATGTCGTTGACCGGAATACCGTTGATCAAAACCGCGGTATTGCGCTGGTCAAAGCCCCGCACGTTGATGCGGGCATCACCGAAGCCACCACCGGAACGGGTGGTGTAGATGGACGGCGTGGACTGGAGGATCTGGGGAAATTCTTTATTGGACAGTTTTTCTTCAATGGTCCGGGCATCGATGCTGGACACAGCTACCGGAGTCTTCCGATCCTGGGCCAGCGAGGCGAGGATCTCGACCCCATCGACACCGATGTCATTGTTCTGGAGCTTGAGCGTACCCAGGTCAGTGGTGCCGGACACTTGAATTTCCTGTTCGAAGGAAGCGTATCCGATGTACCGAACCACCAACGTATAAGAGCCTTCCGGAGCGGAGAACTCAAATCCACCGGCGTAATCAGTAAAGGCACCACGGCTGGTACCTTCCAGAAGTACGGTGGCGCCTTCCAGGCCTTCACCGGTTTCTGAATCCAGAATGGTTCCCGTTACCGTTCCCTGGGCCAGCACCGCGCCAGCGCCAAAGAAGGCAAAGAGGAGAAGCATAGCAATCTGTTTCATCGTCTTCATAGAAGTTTGGAATACTGTAATTGATTTAATTCACTCTTCAATGCCGCAAGCTAGTCAGGCCAAATGTTCTAAGATTGAATTGGATTTGAAGAAAACTAGAACCTTTTCCCCCTCACCTCCGGCATATCCTGACAGAACCTGAACGACTTATTAAAGCGATGTTATCTGGTCCTTGAGGAGCCTTTTGCCGTTCAAATTCCGTTCACGGAACGCCTCAGAAGCCTTCAACAGACGCAACCTTTTCCCATTGCCCTTTTTCCTTCTGCTGCCGACACCATATATTAAGGTCTCCCAAACCTGCCCTATGGACATTCCCCAACTCCGACAACGCCTCCTCGAACTGGTTGAACCTGGCTTCGCCGACAGGATCGGCCATTTCGGCATCGACAACAGCACCGCCCTCGGCATCCGGACCCCGCTCCTCAAGGCCCTGGCCAAGGAATTGGGCAAGCAGCCGGCGCTGTCCGCGCAAGCCTGGAACGAGCCGGAACACGAAATGAAACTGATGGCGATCTTGTTGGGGGAAGGGAAAACGATGGAGCGGGAGGAACTGGAGAAATGGGTCCGGGAAAGTTACAGCTGGGACCTGGTCGACCAAGCCTGCGGGCGGGTTTACCAACGCCACCCCAATGCCTGGGACCTGGCCTTTGAGTGGGCCCGCCGGGAGCCTGAGATGGAGCGACGGGCGGGTCTGGTTCTGATGATTGCCATTACCATCCACCACAAAAAGCGCCCCGACGAGACGCTGCTTCCCTTCTTCGAGGAAGTCCGCACCTACGCCTGCGACGACCGCAACTTCGTCAAGAAGGCGAATAACTGGCTGCTCCGGACCCTGGGCAAAAGAAGCCTCACGCTCAATCCCATCGCGATTGAGGTCAGCCGGGAACTGGTCGCCATGGACTGCAAAGCGGCCCGCTGGACAGGAATGGATGCCCTGCGGGAATTGGAGGGAGAAGCCGTGCAGGAAAGGTTGAGGAAACAGGCGGAACGGAGGCAGAAGAAGAAGTAAATCTCCTTTCCCATTTGTTTCATTTGTTCCCCTCCTCCCCTAGCTCGGGTTCCGGGCTTCTATTCCCCACCCGCCAAGCACTCCCTCCCAACATGTTCGGGGATCTATCCGGCCAGCGGATTACCCCTTGGACACGGATTCCAAGGTCGTATCGGGCGAGCTGATGATAAAGGACCGGCCATCTGAGCGGCGGGGGTCGTCGATGAGGTTCACCCATTGCTGGCCGTGCTCCCGGATGGTGGCTTCGGAAGCCTGGTCGGCCCGGTACATCCAGACCGGCATCCCATAATTCATCTGGGCCAGGTTCGCGGTCAATTGAAAGGGCCGCAGGAGGTCGTGGAGGGTGCAATACATGTCGAAACCCTGGTAGTATTTTTCCTGACCGCCCACCGAGACCATCAATTGCAGGTCCTTGCCCTTCAATTTGTCCCCCGTTCGGCCGTACGCAAACCCGTATTCCAGCACATCGTCCAGCCACTGCTTGAGCAGTGGGGTCATCGAGTACCAGTACAGCGGAAATTGGATCACGATCCGGTCGTGGGCCAGCAGGAGTTCCTGCTCCCGCTTCACATCAATGTTGAAGTCCGGGTATTCCCCGTACAGGTCCCGGGAGGTCGCGATCTTGCCGCTTTCCAGCAGTTGTTCCTTCCAAATCCGGTTCACCCGAGACTTACTCAAATCAGGGTGAAACACCAGGTGCAATATCTTCATGAAAAATGGATGAGGGAGTTCTATTGATAAAATGGACTCGTATCCCAGTTATCGGAGACCGAGGTGATCCGTCCTTGGGCATTCAGTCGAATGATGCAGGTGGTGAGGGTTGCGTAGGGAAATTGATCCAGGTTGAGTCCGTATTCGTTGGCGGTCATGGTGCCGGTTTGTCTCCACTTGGTCACCACAAAGCCCTCGCCTGCATAATGCTCCAGGATTTCCATCTTGAAATCGGGTACGCTACAAAAGGTTTTGTCCAGAATCTCGCGGAGTTCGTCCTTGTTGGTGGCGTGCAGTCCGATCGGGATGTCCTCAAATTGGAGGTCCTCCGCGAAAAAAGCAGTGATGGACTCGATGTCCTGGCTGGACCAGGCCTGCTGAAACGCGTTCAGCATTGCCTCGGTAGATTGATATGTTTCCATGGGAAAGGGATTAATGGTTGATCAGACCAAACCGTTCCAGTGCCTTGCGGGCAATGACGGGGCCGGCGGCTTCCTGGACAAAATGGCCTCCTTCGGGGACCAGGAAGGGGTCGGGGCAATTGCGGATCAGGGCCTGCATGTGGGTCATCACCGGCAATCCCAACATTTGGTCCTGGGTACCGACGGCCATGAAGCTCTCGCCTTCCCACTCCGTCTTCCAGAATTGGGCGGCTTTCAGGGAGGTCGCCACGCCTTCCAGGTGCGGTTCTTGCGCCACCAATTGCGGGAACTTTCTCACGCCGGCCTTGTAGGTGGCATCCGGGAAGGGAGCCGCATAGGCCTGGGCATCCTCATCTGAGATGCCAGGGGCGTGCTGTTTGAAGATCTTGACCAAATCGACATCGGCCGGCTCGCGAATTTCCCGTTCCCATTCCGCAAATACTGGCCCGGCCGGACGGCCATTGATCAGGGCGGTGTTCATGATGATCAGCCGCTTGAACCGCTCCGGCATTTCCATGGGGAGAGTGAGTCCCAACAAACCACCCCAATCCTGACAGACCAGGGTAATATTGTTCAGGTCCAACCTCTCAATAAACCGGAGCAGGAAGTTGCGGTGAAAGTGAAAGGTATAGGTGTCTTCATCGACTGGTTTGTCGGATTTTCCGAATCCCAGCAGGTCTGGAGCTACGGCACGATGGCCATTCTCAGTAAAGACGGAGATCATTTCCCGGTACAGGTAGCTCCAACTGGGCTCCCCGTGGAGGCACAGAAAAATCTCTCCCGCATCCGCACTTCCCTCATCGAGGTAATGGGCCCGCAATCCTTCATATCCTTCCAAATCCTCGATATAATTGGGGGCAAAGCCGTAGTTCTGGAGATGGGCGAAGCGCTCATCGGGAGTCCTTAAACTTGTCATCATCGTATTGATTTTTGATTGTGATGCAAAGCTATCGGACCTGCCCTCCTCCCCACAGGACATTTGTCTAAAAGACCAACTTCTTTCGGATTCGGCTCAGGTGCCGCTGGGTCACCCCCAAATAAGAGGCGAGGTATTGCAGCGGGATGGTATTGAGGTATTCCGGGTGGTTGGTCAACAGGTCTTGGTACCGATTCTCGGCCGATTCCCGCTGAAGCATAAATATCCTGCGTTCCAGGCCCATGTATTCGCGCTCGGCGATCTGCTTGAAGAAGGTGATCCAATTGGGGAAACGGCTTTCCAAGGCATCGACACTGTCTTTGGAGATCAGCAACAGGTCCATGTCGGTCAGGGCTTCGATGTTTTCATTGGTGGGTTGCTGTAAAATCCAGGAAGTATAAGCGGTGATGAGGGTGTTTTTAAATGTGAAGCAATAGGTCACTTCTTCATCCCCGGAAGAGTAGTAGAAGGTCCGGAAAACTCCCGCATTGATGAAGGCGATGTGCCGGCTCGTCCTGCCGTCCTGGATGAAGAAATCCCCCTTCTGCAATTTCAGTGGGGTGACAAGCTCGAGAAATGCTTCGATTTCGTCCTTCTGTAGAAACTGGAAGGTGCCGAGGTAATCCCGTAAAGGCTGACTCATGGTGATCCGATTCAAGTGTTCGGCAAAAATAAACTAAAAATCACTTTGCAGTCGGCGTGACTGGGCTGCCGTGGTTCCCGACTCCGGTGGCCGAGTCGTGGACTCGGATGGCCGGGTTCCGAACTCCGATTCCCGAGTCGTGGACTCGGATGGCCGGGTCCAGCACTCCGATTCCCG
>CAWUKT010000115.1:0-18088 GCA_963923035.1 uncultured bacterium | reverse complement strand
CCCCGACGAATACAAACGTTGGCATTTCCGGGGGAACCTGATCGGGCAAATCGTCCTGGAAATCGTGATCGCGATTTTCACCGCTGGCGGCGGCACCGCCGCCAAATGGGGCGCGAAATTGGCCAGCCTCAGTCCGCGATTGGTGCGGATGGTCGGTAAGGTCGCCTCCAAAGCGCGGAAGCTCAAGCCGAAGGCGAAGGGGATTTTCAAGGGGGCCAGCGAGGCCGCCGACGAGGTAGGCGACGCGACCGATGGACGCGGCGCACAAAAAGCCCAGGCGTTTGCCTTTGCCAAAGGCATCACCGAGATGCACGACCGGATCGGGAGCGGCCTCGGGGAGCTGAAAGCCAGTCTCGCACCCTTGGAGCGGAAGTACAAGGTTCGGTATAAAGAGGAGGCGAAGCCCAGCCAACCGGGGCACTACCGGATCTTGCAGTTGTCACCGAAGGTGGTGGACGGGGATTTTACTCCGGGGAAGAAAGCTGAAATTAGATTCGATTTTGAAACGGCAAGAAACAAGGCCCTCGACTGGTTGAGTTCGCGGGGATTCGTTTCTCAACACCCAGTCCTTGGCAAATTCGGAGACATCAAAGGAAAACCCATTGGAAGATACGGCTACAACGCTGAAGGGAAAAAGGTTGGTTTCAGAATCGAATTTGAACAACGAAACAAAGCCCATATCAATGTATTTTGCGGCAAAGAAAAGGGGCCTCACTTCTTGTTCGAAGCCTCTGAAGAAACGGTCCGAAAAATCCAACAACGCTATGCAGACTGACATGACTCCCGACGCCCAATTCCTCGCCGATGCCCAAGCCACTGGCGCTACCATTCTGGTCTTCGAAGATGCTGATTCAGTCATTGAACTGCTTGAATCCAATTTTCCATTTTCGACCGGTAGAATCGCATGGGATGCAAAGGACCTATGGGCCGAAAAAGGAGAGGACAATGACGACAATTGGAAACACACGGTCGCAACTGCAATCCATTCCATCCATGCCTTCCTAAAGGACCAGAATCCCGAAATACAGGTCCTACTGGTCGGCGATGACTATCTGGAAGAAGCCTATCAATTCGACCTTGATTCTTTGCAAAAGATTGCCCCCTTACTCGTTGATCTTCCCCAGCACTCCTACCTGATTTCCGAGGACGGAGCCTGGGCCCTCAATTATACCTTCGAAGACGAGTTGTACTCCAACGTCCCGGTCCAATAGAATGGACGATGGTCCACCTCTTTGGACGATCCAGCCCCGCCCAAAACCGTACCAGAAATCAATCGTGTAGTATGTGGACAAGTTAGAAGGGCGCTAGAGAAAATGAGGAGAAAAGTCATAAGCTGTTGTTATAGAGCGCCTTGCATGATGCCGCCTTATTTTCAACCTAAATAGACTTGCCAAAAAGGTGAATCTTATTGACCTTCAGGGCGAATGAATTGAGCTTTCGAGTGAATTCATTGCCCTCCAAAGCGAATGAATTAGGGTCCGAGGCGAATTCATTGACCTCTGACCCGAATACAATTATGTTTCGAGGTAGCCCCCCCTACCCCAAAGGCGAATACCCCCTACCTCCAACCCGAATTCATTTCCCTTTTTCCACCATCATCTCATTTCCACCTCCACTCCATTTGCACACTGGCACATTGAATCCATTTCCACATTCCTCCCATTTCCCCACCCGCTTACCTTTCCCCTCCTTCCCCAGAATTCATTAACTTTACGCAACGAACGACAATTGATTCAACTGATCATCTCATGAACAAATACTTCATCGCCCGCAACGGACAGAAATTGGGTCCCTATTCCGTCGACGAATTGCGGCAGCAGAACCTGACGGCCAACGACATGGTATGGGCCAAGGGCATGTCCGACTGGACCCAGGCCCGTCACGTCCCCGAACTTACGGGGCTGTTCCCCGCGCAGGCCTCCACGCCGCCGCCGCACCAGGCGCCGCCCCAAAATGGGCCTCAGTATAGCTCACCGGCCCCCAAAGGACCGAAACTTGTCGGACTGCTGGTCATGTCCATCATGGGTATCATCGGTTCCCTCTTCCAAATTGGCTTCGGCATTGCCTACCTGTCCTCAGATGGTCGTTCCTACTGGTCCTACGAAAACGATTGCTGGTACCAGGAATCGCAATTGGACACCGCTTACCAGGTCGGAGGAACCGTCGCGCTGATCTTCGGCATTTTCCTGCTGGTCATGTCCATCATGGGTATCGTGGCGTTCTCGAAGCGCGCCCGGATGGCCCGTTAATATTGAGTTGCGAGGGAAGTGGGAAGAAAAAAAACCAAAGCCAAGTCGGAAGCTCCGGAACGGGGGCCCCTGTTGCTGGTCCTGGAAACGGCCACGGGGGTCAGCAGTGTGGCGCTCTACGAACGCGACCAACTGCTGGGCCACGCGGAGTTCCATACCCAGCGGCTCCACGCCAAGCTGATCACGGTGATGGTCCAGCAATTGCTGGACAACCTCAGCCTCCGGGCCACTGAATTGGCCGGGGTGGTGGTCAGTGCCGGGCCGGGTTCGTATACGGGGCTCCGCGTCGGGGTCTCGACCGCCAAGGGGCTGTGCATGGCCATCGACAAGCCGCTTTTGTCCCTGGGCAGCCTGGAAACATTGGCCTGTTCGGTGCGGGATGTGGCGCGCGTCCTCGGCGCGCGGATCGTCCCGATGATCGATGCCCGCCGGATGGAGGTCTATTGCCGTCCGTTCGACGCCGAGGCCCGCCCGTTGGCGGAAACGAAGGCCCAGGTGGTGGAAGAAAATACCTTTGATGCGCTGCTGGCGGAGGGTCCGGTCCTCTTTGTGGGGGATGGGGCGGAAAAATGCCGGGCGCTGCTGGAACCACGGGGCGGCATTGTGCTGTCGGATCGTTTGTCGTCGGCCGCGGGGGTGGGAGAACGCATTTGGGAAAAGTTCCAGGCCGGAGAGTTTGAAGATTTGGTTACCTTTGAACCCTATTACCTCAAGAATTTCGTCGCCACCGTCTCTAAAAAGAAAATCCTATGAAACGTGCTTACCTTCTGATGATCCTGATGTTGGGCCTCCTCGTAGGCTGTACCGGTGAAATCAAAACTGTGGAGTTCTCTTCTCCGGAAGGTGACAACCGCATCACCATCAATGGCGAGCGACAGGGGGCAGTTGGGCCGATCGTTACACGGGTCAACATGAAGTCCTCTCAGCACCAGACGACCTTTACCTTTGAGCACCAGGCGAGCAGTTTGACGGAGGAGAATGTGAGCGCGACCTGGGAAAACAACAACCACGCTGTCCTGAAATTTGTATTGGATGACGGGGATTACTGGGAAACGGACTGTTTCTTCCTCGGCGATACGCTTCAGGCGGTCAAACGATTCAAGCTCGGTGGAACCATATTCGATTGAAAAAGTAACCTTGCGCCCCCTGAACCGCTACAATTGGGAGACGGCGGCCAACTTGCAACTGGAAGACTACCAACAGGACTTCCTTCCCTCTAATTTATTTTCCATTGCCCAAGCCCAATATGAGGGCTTGACTCCGCTCGGTATCTTCGGAGATGACCGCTTGGTGGGGCTGGCTGTTTGGGGCAACTTCAGTGGGGTGTATTGGATCAGTCGGGTGATGGTGGACAAGGATCACCAGGAAAAGGGCCTGGGTACGCGGGCGGTCCGCCAACTGGTGGACAAGCTGAAGTCGCGCCCCGATTGCGCGGAAATCCGCACGAGCTTCGTGCGGCAGAATGCGATTGCCGAGTACTTCTTTGGCAAGCTGGGCTTCCAACGCATCGCCGACGGTCTCGAGGGTGAGATCGTCATGCGGTACGCGGGGAAGTGAATTCGGTAGTTCCCTCCTCTCAATCTGTCTCCTGACTTACAGCAATCCCCCAATCCGGGGAACAATAATTCCCCTCCGTTGCACTCCTCCGGATGCCTCCCGTTTTTTGCCGGAGCTTTAGGCGGCTCTGAATCAAGCCTTCCCCCATTTTTATTCTCCTCCCCCGTTACATACCCGCCGGATGGGCTGGGTTGGTTGTCCACGGCCTTCTCCCATATATTCGCTGCCGTAATCATACAACCGTCAACTTTTAACTGTAATGCAACTTAAACTCACGATTTTCACTTTGATTTTGCTGTTCGGCCTGGTGGCTCCCACCGTCGGCACCGCAGCTTCTTCTACCGGACCTGATTCCAAGGACGCTCCCCGTCCAACGGAAATTGAGGTTGCTCCGGGAACGGAGCGGGGAAGCTGGGCGGCCTTGGAAACGGCCGCTGGCGAAGTTGACCAGGAAGACCTGGTCATTTATCTCCAATCTGAGGAAGCGACCTTGTTCTCCACCCAGGTGGCCTTTGATGATTGGTGTTCCGACTTTGCCCATGACATCTATATGAATGCTTATTACAGCCGGTACGCGGAGCTGTACCAAAGCAACGGGGGCGACTGGCAGGCGGCCGATGCCGGGGCGGAGTCCTATGCGTCCGGGCGCCGCAATCAGGCGGAGCGGAACTGCCGCGCTGCGAATGAAATCCTGGGCGAACCTTCCCTCCCCTCGATCTGGGATTGAGCCGCCTATTCATGAAAGGAATCACATCTAAATTCCCCGGGCCCGTTCCCGGGAAATTTTGGTTTTCCCCCGGGAACAATGATACTTTCCCTCTTCCATTTGATTTCCCCACCTTTTCCCCTCCCCCTTCTCCTCCATAAAAACAGACTCATCCGCAATTCCCCCACTCCTTCCCTTGCCCCATTCTCCACCACCATTTCCCCATTCTTCCAATTTCCATATTTGCACATTCCTCTAATTTCCACATTGACCCAATTCCCATCTTTGCCCATTGCTCCCATTTCCACATTAATTATTTCCTGTAACCATTTCCCCATTGTACATTATACATTCGAAAAGCAACCCAAACCCTGAATCTTAACCGCGAACGCTTTTGCCAAGAGTAAGACTATCTGAGGACCAATTGAAGCAGGAACTGCGGATCATTGAGGCAGCCAAACGAGACCCCCGGCGGTTCTCGGGGCTGTACGACAAGTACTACCGTCAGATATTCCTCTTTGTATTCAAACGGACCGGTGAGGAAGAAGCCGCCGCCGATGTGACCTCCCAGGTGTTCTTGAAGGCCATGCTGAACCTTCCCAAGTACACCTACCGTGGAGTTCCCTTCTCAGCCTGGCTCTACCGCATCGCCTCCAACGAAGTGAACCAGCACTTCCGCAACCAGAAGTCCAGTCGGACGGTCACGATGGAACGGGACCAGATCGAACGGATGCTGGGGGAAGTAGATGACGCACAGGAGGAGGACCAGTACGACTTCCAGCTGAAAATTGTACTGGAAACGATCCAGGAGATGAAACCCGAAGAGGTCTCACTCATTGAGCTGCGCTTCTTTGAGCAACGCCCATTCAAAGAAGTCGCCTATATCATGGGCATCACCGAAAACAACGCCAAAGTGCGTATGTACAGGATATTGGAACGATTGAAAAAAAGATTGAAAAAGAAATTAGGGGGGAGCTACTATGAAGCATGACTACAAATTTAGGGTCGACGAACCCCAGCTGTCCGATGAGCAGATTGAACGCCACCGGAACTTTGATGGGTTGTTGGCCGATTATTCCCGCCTCACCCAACCCATTTACCGAAAGCCTCTCTACAAGAATCCCCGTGCCTTCCTGGGACTGGTCCTAATCCTCGTGATCGGCTACCTGGTCTTCGAAGCGGTGGAGGAAGAGGAGAAGGCGGCCCGGCTTGCCGAAAGCCCGATTGAAGTGCGGGAAGCGCCCCAGCGGGCCTTCCTGGAGCCCGCCTCGGCCGAATTGGTCCCGGTGGTCCGGGAATTGACCGTCCAAGCCTTCCAGGACACCCAGTTGCCCCTTCCGAGTGGCGCCCGGCTGGTCCTGACCTTCCCGAGCGCGGCCGATACCACCTACCCGACGGATGTGCGGATCACGGAGCTGACCGATCCCATTGACATGGTGCTCGCGGGCATCCCGCTCCTGAGCCAGGATGGCCCCCAGATCGTCCCGCGCCACCTCGTGCACATAGAGACTGCCGACAACTTCCCGGGAGATGCTGTTTTCCAGGTCGAATTTCCGCCGGTAAGCAACCGCCCGGAACAAACCTCGGTCCTTTATGTACTGGATACGGCCACCCGCACCTGGAACCCGTCCTCGGATGGCCTGGAGGTAGATCAACGTACTGTTCCCGGCAATACTGCTTCGCTCAACGATGGCTTTGAGGTCGTCGAGTACAATGAAGACGGCTCGGTGGCGGTGGAAAATATCGAAGCGGTGGAAGAAAATGGCCGGACCGAATGGGTCCGCTCCTACCAGGCCTCTCCGGGCCAGTGGCTCCTCTGTGGCAATGCCATTCGGATTCCGGAAGCCGACCGCCAAATCCAATTGGTGGATGGAGCCGATCAACCGGCGGAACTCTACGCGCTCTACCAGTTGACCGAAGACCGCACTTCGGTGCGGGTCTACTGGCCGGAAGATGGTGAATTCTATTTCACGGTGGCTCCGGGGGAAAAGGTCTTTGGCTTCCAGTCCGATGGGCGGCTCGTCTGGGCCGAGGTTCCCCGGATGGGGGGAAAGATCAACTATACGATCAGTGGAGATGTCGTCGACAACAAAGACGATTTGAAAAAATACCTGGGCCTTTGAGGCTCCAAGACTTTCAGGATGCTTTTCTGAAAACGTTCTTTTCTTAGCGGTTAAAACAGTCCCGTTGGCCTTGGCCGGCGGGACTTTTTCATGTGGGGACGCCCTCGGCCTCGACGACATCGCGGATGTCGTGCACCACCCGGTCCAGCTTGGCGGCTGATTCTTCCAGGAGCTGGATATAATGTTCCAGTTCGTCCTGGGACTGGGCGATGCGGACGAGGGTCACGAGTCCCAGGATTTGCGCCAGGGGCTGGCGCAACAGGTGGGCATTGATGAACGCAAACTCGGCCAATTGGTCCTTTTGCTTTTCCAGTTCCTCCGTCCGCTCTTTCACCCGCACCTCCAATTGTTTGCTCACCTCCCGGTTGCTGCGCGTCATGAACACCAGCATGATCACCAGGCCCAGCAACAAGACGCCGATGACGATCATGAAGAAGGTCAGCGTCTGCTGGTCCTCCAATTCGTCTTCGTACTGCATCCGGACAAGGGCATTCTCCTGCACCAATTCCAGGCTGTCCTGCAATTGTTCTTTCCGGAATCCATATTCGAGGTCCTTGCGGACGATCTGCTTGTGGACATCCTCGTTCGCGAGGCTGTCCCTCAATTCGTAGTAGCTGAGGGCCATTTGGTAGGCCTCTCCTTCCCGGCCGAGTGCCCCAAGGCTCTCGTGGAGACAGCGCAGGCATTCGACCTGTTTGCTGAGGAGGGCTTCCGCTTCCGCAATGGCATAGCCCCGCTGGCAACTGGCCAGGGCTTCCCGGGGCTGGCCCTGGGCGAGCAGGTTGAAGCCCAGGTAAGTGCTGGCCGTCACGATTTGGTCTTGCTTGCCCAGCGCTTCAAATTTGGCGAGGGCTTCCCGGATTTGGGCTTCGGCTCCTTTCAGGGCTCCGGCCTGCTGGTCCAGCACGCCGAAGTACATTTCGTGCAGGGCGATCATGCGCTGGTCTTGCAGCGCGACTACCAGTGGCTGGCTTTGTTGCCAGCAGAGCCGGGCGGAGTCGGGCAGGTTTTCTTTGAAATAGGTGACGCCGATGTTGTAGAGGTTGGTGGCGAAGGCATTGGTGTCGGCGGAGACGGGGAAAATGGCGAGGGCGCGGCGGTAATAGGAACGGGCCTGGGGGAAATCTTCGATTTGTTCGTAGATGAGCCCAATGTTGTTGTAGGTGACGCGGATCCGGGCGGAATCGCCGAGGGCTTCCTTGAGGGCGAGGGAGCGGATGTGCTGGTCGAGGGCGTGGCCGTATTCGCCGAGCTCCTGGTAGGCGACGGCGAGGTTGTTGAGGGCGCCTGAGATGAGGGCGGTATCGCCTTCGGCTTCGCGGAGGCGGAGGACTTCCTGGAAATGGGTCAGGGCTTCCTTGTTTCGGCCTTGGAAGAGCCGGGCAATACCCATGGCGTTTTCGCTTTCGGCGACGAGGCCGGGCAGGTCGAGTTGGGTGGCTTGGGAACGGGCGCGCTGCCCGATGGAGAAGGCGGAGTCGAGGTCACTCCCGAAATAGGTCCGGGCGAGGAGCACAGTGGCGTCCACCGAGAGGGAATCCAGGGGGGCTGCTTCCGACGCTGTGCGGAGGGAATCCATGTCGGCTCGGAGTTGAATGGGAAAGGCCCCACAACTCAGAAAGAACACTACCCATACACAAATCGCTTTTCGGAGCATCAAGAACTGTTGGTCTGAACAGAGAAAAACCAATACGGAATAAAATAGCTGTTAGTAAAAATACCAGTATTCTACCTACCGGACAATACACCAAACCGGCGTTTAAATGTTATTTGGGCCGTTTTATACCCTTTTCGAGGGAGCCGAAGGGCACCCCCAAGTCGCTCCGAAAGCAATATTCATCTGTCCAAAACACCTTTTCTTTCCACCAAGCCGCCCAATCATTCGACCAACCAAATTTTACTCCAATTCTCCTGTTTCCATTGCTCCCGTCCCGATCCTTCCCGAATCCGACAAAATATTCGGTTTTTCCACCAAATTATTTTCAAATCCGACCATTTCCGTTCCTTTTTCCCTGATTTTCCACCGCATTTTCCCCGCCAATTCCTCTTTCTCCATCCCAAACGTCAGGTCGGCAATCTTTTCGATTTCCTTTTCCTCGAAGGCATCCAACCACGCCTGCCGCTTTTCATCCGCCACCCGCAACCGAACGAATTCCCGCTCCGAAAAGACCTGATTCGGCAGCCTTTCCCCGCCCCGGATATTCCCGATGTACCGGTCCAGCATGACTTTTCCCCGCTCCGTCCACTTCCCCACCCGCCCCCGCAGCGTCTTCATCAGCTCCTCTTCTTTCTTCTTCATCTCCGCCACAAAATTCGCCTTCTGCTCCGTGTTCCGCGCGTGCAATTGCGGGTCCATGCGCCTGAGTTCACCGGAAGTATCGAAGTTCCGATCGATCCACGCTTCGATCAATCGCCTCACCACCCGGGTCAGGCGTAGATTTCGGTGACGGGGAAACAGGCCGTTCAGTTTGTAGTGCTGGGCGCGGACCAGGGCCAGGGTATGCGCAAAGACCTGGTTGAACAATTGGGTTTGGGGGGAATCGAATTGGTTGAAGCGGAGGGAAAAACTGGTCAACAGCCGGAAGAAAACGAGTTGCTCCTCGAGTTCCTTGCTGCTGAGGTGGGTCCAGCTGTGCATGCGCAGGTTGGCCTGTTCCGTGGCGATGTGGTACATACACGCCCGGAAAAAGGCGTCCCGGGCCCCTGCATCGCGGAGGATTTCGTCGTGGGATTCCAGGAATTGGCGGAAGACTTCGCGCGATTCCCAGATGGTGAGGCCCAGCGCCAGTTGGTAAGCGGCATGGGGGCCTTTGAAAAAGCTCCCGTCCACGAGCGCCCGCTCGGGAATGTCGATGCCCACCATGCGGCCACCGTGGATGCGGTGCGGCCCCTGCCGAAAGATGACCGTGCCCCATTCCACGTCGCCCCAGAGTCCGCCCAGGCGGACATTTTTGGTCTTGAGGTCCCGGCCATAGACCGCAAAGAACCGCTCTTGCGGGTACCGACGTTCCAGCATTTCCACCAATTGCTCCGCCTTTTTCCTCAACCGCGACTCTCGGAACCGCCACCACGTCCACAACCAGACTTTGCCCTTCGCCCGCCAACCGATGGCCCGATTGGAAAAGTTGTCCAGGGGCTCGGCCGCATTGCCCAGGGGAGCCGTCAGGGTTCCCTCGTCCTCCCGGATCCGTTCCTCGACCCGCTTCTTCAAGGCCTTGCGGACATCCCGACGGCTGTCGTACCAGGAAATGGATGTGGGCTCGGCTGTCGGGATTCCGAGCTGCGCCCCGAT
Source organism: uncultured bacterium (assembly GCA_963923035.1). Taxonomy (GTDB): domain Bacteria; phylum Bacteroidota; class Bacteroidia; order J057; family JADKCL01; genus CAWUKT01. The sequence continues at coordinate 8,161 of CAWUKT010000115.1, read as the reverse complement.
ATCTTCTCCCTTGGGCTGGGTCGGCCCCAACACAAAAAAGGTGATGCCGAAGTCATTCGTCGCCCGGAGGAATTGGCGCTTGTCGATCATCTCGGAGGAAAAGACCTGGGCGCGTTGGTTGCTGAGGAATTGGTTGTTGAGCAACAAGACCGTTTTTCCCTCAAAATCTTCCATCAAAGTGCGCCCATTCTCCTGCAAATGCTCCAGGTTCAGCCGCCCGTAGTGGGAAATGTCCCAGATGTCCACCTCCGATCCAAGTTGTTCGTAGTATCCGACGATGTCCTGGACGGTCCTCAAATGGGTGTCCTTGTTGATCACAAGCAGGATGTCCGACCCCGGGGTCTTGGTGTAGCGCTTGGCCACCCGCACCTGAAATTCGGGCCGCTGGATGGTTTCCAGGGCATCGGGTTCGTCGGGATGGGCAAAGTCGACGGACAAATGGGAAGCCGCGGTGGTCATGGGGCGGGCATCGGGATGGATCCCGATATAGGCCACCTGCTCCAGAAAATTCTTGATGTCGTCTCCATTTCCCTTGGCGAGCAGCATCGGAATCACCTGGTCCAGGGGCTCGTTGTGGGGACATTCCCGCCCCCATTTGTCAAACAGGATGATGTACTTCAACGGCAAGGCATCGGGATCATCCTTCAAAACAAGCCGCAGCAGGGTCTCCAACTCCCGCCCCTGATTGCTCATTTTGCCCTGGTCCAGCGCCGATTCATTCGTCACCGTCCAATCCAATCTCGTGGCCTCCCCCCGCGCAATGGCGTGGTGCCCGGTAATAGGAGAGCACTCAACGGGAAAACTCACCTCGAGAGCGGTAGGGTTCACTGCCGCATCGAAAACCTTCTGGATGCCGCCCATGAGGGCTCTGGGCATGGCCTGGGCCGTCCAGTTCAAGGGCTCCTCGCCGATCTCTTCGGGCCGGGGCCGTCGGACCCGGATGCAGAGTTCTTCTTCGAAGGTATGGCTGGCTCCGGCCGGAAGTCCGGTGGGCAGTTCCAGGGCGAGGGGATCAGAGATGATGAGGTTGTTGTTGCGAAAAATGAAATAGGCGTTTCGGTGGGGCGGCATGGGCATGGCCCCGGTATTGCGGACGGTCAGTTGGGAAATGTAAATGCGTTCGCCGGGCTCCCAAATCTGGTCCTGGTAGGCATCGCGGAGTTGGTAGGATACGATCTCGAGGTCGAAGCGCCGGGCATAGCTGGCGATTTCTTGGCCCTGGTCGTTGAGTAGCTTGACGCTGAAGTGGCCGTGGGGGCCTTGTCGGCCCCGCGTACCGGTGGCGCCAGCGGCGCCGCCATGTCCTCTGCGCCCGGAGGACCCTCCGGGGTTGCGGCGCGTGCGGTATTGGGGATTCCCATTGGCGTCGGTTCCGGACCTCTCCTGCCAACTGTACGAGCTTCCTCCGGAACCGCCTCTTCCCCCGGCGCCGCCGGGTCCACCCGTTCCTCCAATCCCGCCATCTCCTCCGTGGACCATGGGCTCCACCAACATCAACAAGTGACTCTCATCGGCCTTGGTTTTGGCAATTACTTTTCCTCCTTCTCCCCCATTTCCTCCGTGACCGCCATCCCCTCCTCGTCCTCCGTCCCCACCGTCTCCCCCATCCTCACCGGACCGGGACCGGGTCGCATTGGAACCGCTTCCCCCGTGCCCGCCATCCTGTCCTTTGCCTCCATCTCCCCCGTCTCCTCCCCGCCCTCCGTACGCCAATAGCTTCACCGCAGGATCAAATACCGGCTGAAAATCGACATGCTCAGGCCGTACGACCTGACCCGGGTAGCGGGTCTGGGCGTCCAGCATGATCTCTCCGTCGTAAGGCAATCCAAAGCGTTTTCCCAGCTCCTCCCCCTCCAATTTCAGCACCACCTCTATGTCCCCCGCATCGGTTCCCCGTTCGCCATCCTCTCCCCTTCCTCCGGGCATTCCATTGCTTCCATCCGATCCCGAAAAGCCCGAACGCGCCCGGGAATGCCGGTGGGTTCCCTCCCGTCCGTGTCGCCCAGCCGGTCCAGCCACATCAATGGTATGCTGGACATAGTCCTTCTCCCCCGACAGCGGCGAAATATCCACTCCATTGATCTGAGCGGGGCCACTTTGGGGAAGCTGATGGTTGGGTGATTCGAGAGCCGGCATGCCAAAAGATAGGGAAAAGTGCGGATACCCTTGAATGGAGAAGGGATAAAAAAGGGGGCCAAAATGGCCCCCGTGATTGACTTAGTCTCAGTATTAAAATGTTGCTAATCGACTGGTTTACTTCCGCATCACTTTCTGGGTCAGACGCTCTTCAGGTCCTTCCACGGTGATGTAGTAGAATCCGCTGGCGTAGCCCGAGAGGTCGAAGTCACCGATGGCACGGCTGTCGATCATCTCGAAGACTTTCCGCTCCAGCACCCGGCCGGTCACGTCCACCAACTTGACCTCAAATTCGCCATTCAAGAGTTCGTTGCGGTCCATGAGCTCGACCTTGAGATAGCCCGTGGTCGGGTTCGGATAGGCATCCAATTCGAGGACACCCACCTTGATTTCACCCGACTGCGGTTCGGTACCGGCCAACTTGGCATTGCCACTGGACGGAGCGCAGATTTCGAAGTGGTGCCCGTAACCCGGACCGTCACCCGACTTGAAGCATCCGGACTTGACCCAGACATCCGTGACCGGCAGGCCACTCGGATGACAGAAGTAGCCCGTTCCACCTTGGTTCAGGTTGTCGAACTTGAAGTCGTTGCCATTTTCGTCTCTCAGCACCACGTTGGAGAGGTCCTTGCAAGAGGTCACGAAGAAGCAACCCGGGTTCAGACAATCTTCAACGATGGAGATCTCAGCGTCACAGCCCTGGCAGGTACCCTCGGTGAGGGTATCAATGTCGACCGTAATGGTCTGCTGACAGCTGGTGGAGACACCACCCGTCGTGATCAGGGTGTACTCCCGGATCAGGGTATAGACTCCATTGGCACAGCTGGCCGCGCCTACTGCCGAGTCACTGACGAGGATCGTTCCGCCCAGTCCGCCGCAGCCATCGCTGATGATGACAGACGTCGGATCCTGAACCGGAATCTCAGCAATGCAATTCGAGACGGTATTCGGCGGGCAGGTGATGGACGGTGCGCCACCTTCTACCGTTACGTTGGCCGTACAAGTGCTCTGGTTGCCGCTGTTGTCGGTGACCGTCAGGGTAACCGTCTGAGCAGAATCGCCGCAGGCGAAGGTATTTGTACAGCTGGTATTGCACAGGTCGAGGGAAGCGATTGCACCGGAACGCTTGAAGCGGACGCGGAGCTGCGCGACATCGGTGATGTTCACCGGAACGTCCTGCACCGAGTTGTCACCCACTTGCGGGATATTGATCCGGGTGGTGATGCCGCTCGTATTGGTCACATCGAGGAAGCTGTTGTTCTCTTCGATGTCGACAATCTTCACAGAATTGATGGTCGGAGCATTGGAGAAGTTGAAGTAGAGGTTGCCGCCTCCACCGTTGTCATCCGGCGTATTGTTGTTTTCCTGGACAATCAACACTTTTCCAAGCGATACGCTGTTCGATGCTCCACCATTTCCAACTCCAGGTCCACCGTACTGCTGGTTCGGAGTACCCAGGTCCCAATCACCTCCCGTCGGGTTGGAGCTGTCGAAGATCCAGGCCTGTCCAATTCCGCCGGTGGCGGAGATGGAGCTGATGCCCTGGCTCGCGAGCTGCGTGGTGATATTGGTGCCCGCGGAGAAGGAATTGAAGTCAACGATGCTGCAAACGTTGCCGCAGATGTCTACGGTATCGATGCCACAGTTGTCAAGGCTTCCGGCGTCGATATCGACTCCCGTTACTGTTACCGTACCGGTGATGGAATCAACCGATACTGTAATGTTCTGGCAAATGGCCGTCGGAGCTACGGTATCTACTACAGTGACCGTGGCCTGGCAATCGTCTGTATTGCCACTCGGATCGCTTACCGTCAGGGTGACGGCGTTGGCGCCGAGGTCGGCACAGTCGAATTGCTCTTCGTCGACGGCGATCGAATCAATCGAACAGTTGTCGGTACTGCCTCCATCCACATCGGTGGCAGTAATCGTGGCTTGACCACTTCCATCCAGGTAGACAGTGACGTCCTGGCAAACGGCGTCCGGCGCGACATTGTCTTCGACAGTTACGTTGGCGAGGCAGTTATCGGCGTTGCCCGAGTTGTCCGTCGCCGTCAAGGTGACGCCAACCGTGCCAACATCGCTGCAATCAAACTGGCTCTCGGAGATCGAGACCTGAACGTTGCAGTTGTCCGTGGAACCACCGTCGACATCCGCCGCCGAAATGGCTGCGTGTCCACTGCTGTTCAACTGGAGGGTCACGTCCTGGCAAACGGCTACCGGCGGCACGCTGTCCACGATGGTGACATTGGCCGTGCAGGAGCTCTGGTTGCCGTTGCTGAATACCGTCAGCACAACCGGCTGGGTGGTACCCACATCTGCGCAGGTGAAGGTATTGTTACAAGCGGTGTTGCAAACATCCAGGGAAGCCACGCCACCGGAACGCTTGAAGCGGACCCGGAGCTGCGCCACGTCGGTGAGGTTCACCGGCACATCCTGAACGGAGTTGTCACCTATTTGCGCGATCGGAATCGTGGTGGTATTTCCATTGGTCTGGGTGACTACCATGAAGCTGTTGTTCTCTTCAATGTCCACGATCTTGACCGAGTTGATGGTCGGAGCGTTGGAGAAATTGAAGTACAGGTTGCCACCACCACCGTTGTCATCCGGCGTATTGTTGTTTTCCTGAACGATCAACAGCTTACCCAGCGCGACGTTATTGGAAGCGCCACCGTTGCCAACGCCAGGTCCACCGTACTGCTGGTTCGGCGTACCCAGATCCCAGTCACCACCCGTCGGGTTGGAGCTGTCGAAGATCCAGGCCTGGTTGATACCACCCGTGGCCGATACGGAACTGATTCCGACACTCGCCAATTGAGTGGTGATATTGGTTCCAGCTGAGAAGCTGTTGAAGTCAATGATCGAGCAGCTTGATCCGCATACATCCACCGAATCCACTCCACAGGCATCGCTGCTCACGCTGGCGATCAGAGAAGGATCAATGGTGATGCTGCCATTCGGATCCACCGATACGGTGATGTCCTGGCAGGTCGCGGTCGCAATATTCGTATCCAGAACGGTCACATTGGCGATACAATCATCCGTGTTGCCGGAGGGATCAACCGCAGTGATCGTCACCGGATTCACACCCAGCGAAGCGCAATCAAATACGCTGTCGGAGATGGAGACGCTGACCTGACAGTTGTCGGTAGAGCCACCATCCACATCGCTCACTGAGATGCTTGCAGTGCCATTGTTGAGGTACAGGGTAATGTCCTGGCAAACAGCTACCGGAGGCGTCACATCTTCCACCGTCACCGTAGCGGTACACTGGTCAGAGTTGCCTGCCGGGTCAGTTGCCGTCAGGATGACGCCATTCGGTCCGATATCGGAGCAATCGAAGAGGCTGTCCGAGATCGCCAGGTCAACATCGCAATTGTCGGAGGAGCCACCATCGACATCCGCCGGGGTAATTGAAACATTGCCATTGTTATCGACCTGAACTGTGATGTCCTGGCAAACAGCCGACGGATCAATATTGTCCTCAATCGTCACCGATGCCTGGCAGGAATCGATATTGCCGTTGACATCGCGGGCGATGAGGGTTACCGTGGTCGTTCCAATGTCGCCACAGTCAAAGTCGGTCTGGGAAACTGCATTGGTATCGAAGGTGCAAACAACCGAGCCACAGTTGTCACTCGTGCTGCTGAGCACGTCCGGTACATCAATGGAGGCTTGTCCATTGGCGTCCAGAGAAATGGTAACATCCTGGCAGGTGACCGTCGGCGCAATCGTGTCCAGTACCGTAATGATGGAGGTACAGGTATCGACATTGCCATTCACATCGGTTACCGTCAGAATGGCGGGGTTGTCACCGATGTTGCCACATCCGTAGGCGAAGACATTGGTTGAGATGCCGGCAACGCCACAGTTGTCCGTGCTGCCTCCATCCAGGTCACTGGCATTCACCAGGACAAATCCGGACTGGTTGAGGTAGACCGTGATGTCCTGGCAGTTGGCGACCGGCGGGATATTGTCTTCCACCGTGACGATGGCGACACAGCTGTCCTGGTTGCCACTTACGTCAGTGACGACCAGCGTCACGTTGTTGTTCCCGATATCCGAGCAGTCGAAGTCCGTCGGGTTGGCTTCGATGGTGGCAATTCCGCAGACATCGGCGGATCCACCATCTACATCAGCGGCTGTAATGCTGACCTGGCCATTCGCATCAAGCTGAACCGTAATGTCGTTACAAACAGCCACCGGCTGGATGTTCTCTTCCACCGTTACGGTAGCCGTACAGGTGCTGGTATTGCCGCTACCGTCCACGACGGTCAGGGTGACCGTATTCGGTCCTACCTGCGGGCATCCGAAGGCATTCTGATCGATGGAGATACTGGCGACAGAACAGTTGTCCGTAGATCCACCATCCACATCACTGGCATCGATGGATACGACACCATTCGGTCCAATCTGTACCGTGATGTCCTGGCAGACAGCCGTCGGAGGCGTCACGTCTTCTACAGTTACCGTAGCGGTACACTGATCGGAATTGCCAGCCGGGTCAGTTGCCGTGAGCACCACCGGATTCGGTCCGAGTTCGGAACAATCGAAGGTGGTATCGGAGACTGTGAAATCTACGTCACAGTTATCCGTGGTGCCACCATCTACGTCGCTCGGCGAAATGGTTACTGTTCCATTGCCCCCGACCTGCACCGTCACATCCTGGCAAACGGCCGTCGGCGCTACACTGTCCACAATTGTCACACTCGCTTCACAGGAATCAATGTTTCCATTGACATCCGTTGCAATCAAGGTCACAGTTACAGTTCCAATGTCTCCGCAATCGAAGTCGGTCTGGGAAACAGCGTTGGTATCGAAGGTGCAAATGACAGCGCCACAATTGTCCTGGGTATTGTTCAACACATCCGGAACATCAATGGAGGCTTGCCCATTTGCATCAAGGGTAATCGTAATGTCCTGGCAGGTAACCGTCGGAGCAATGGTGTCGAGCACTGTAACTATTGCAGTACAGGTATCGACATTACCATTCACATCCGTGACGGTCAGAATCGCCGGGTTGTCCCCAATATTGCCACAACCGAATCCGAAGACATTCGTTGAAACGCTTGCGACACCACAATTGTCGGTGCTGCCACCGTCAATATCATTGGCATTCACCAGAGCGATTCCAGCTTGGTCCAGATAGACCGTGATGTCTTCACAGTTGGCAACCGGGGGAATATTGTCTTGAACCGTTACCGTCGCCTGGCAGGTGTCAGCATTTCCGCTCACATCCGTGACAGTCAACGTAACCGTATTGGGTCCTACTTCAGAGCAGTCGAAGGTCGTCTTGTCCAGGCTGACATTGGCGATGCCACAGTTGTCGAGGCTACCATTGTTGATGTCAGCCGTGAAGATCATTGCATTTCCATTCTGATCCAGTTGGATCGTCACGTCCTGGCAAATCGCTACCGGAGGCTCACCATCTACAACCGTCACATTGGCAATACAGGTATCGGAGTTGCCACTTTGATCGGTCACAATCAAAGCCACACCGTTTACGCCTGCATCAGAACAATCGAATGTGCCATCGTTCGGGTCAATGCTAATGGTTACCGAGCCGCAGTTGTCGGTGCTGCCACCGTCAATATCGGCCGCAACAATGGTCGCCTGACCATTGACGTCCAACACGACCGTGATGTCCTTACAAACTGCTGTCGGAGCAACCGGATCAACCACGGTCACATTCGCGACACAAGAGTCAGTGTTTCCGCTCAGGTCGGTAACAACCAACGTAACCGTATTCACACCAACGTTCGAGCAATCAAATGTGCCTTCGTTCGGATCAATGCTCACTGTGACAGAACCACAGTTGTCATTGCTTCCGCCATCAATGTCGGCTGCAACAATGGTCGCTTGACCACTTGCGTCCAGAACAACCGTGATATCGTTACAAACGGCCGTCGGGGATACCGGATCAACTACTGTCACGTTAGCAATACACGTATCAGAATTGCCACTCTGATCAGTAGATCGGAAGAGCACACGTCTGAACTCCAGTCACTCCGGAGAATATGGGAATGCG
>CAWUKT010000114.1:0-18237 GCA_963923035.1 uncultured bacterium | reverse complement strand
CAATGGCAGCTTCGATTGCTCGAAAGTAGGAGCTAACGTTGTTACCCTGACGGTTACCGACGTCAATGGAAATATTTCGACTTGTACCTCTAACGTCACTGTAGAGGACAATGTCGCACCGGTTGTCATTTGCCAAGATCTTACGGTTCAACTCGACGCCGCCGGAGCAGCTTCGATCACCGCGGGCGATGTCAACAACGGCTCCAATGACAATTGTGGTATCGCTTCGCTGGCCATCAGCAATGGCAGCTTCGATTGCTCGAACGTCGGGGCCAATGTGGTCACCCTGACAGTTACCGACGTGAATGGTAATGTCTCTACCTGTACTTCCAATGTCACCATTGAAGACAATGTCGCGCCCAACGCCATTTGCCAGGACCTCACGGTTCAACTCGACGCAGCGGGTGCAGCTTCTATCACTGCGGGCGATGTCAACAATGGTTCCAATGACAATTGTGGAATAGCCTCGCTGACCATTAGTAATGGTAGCTTCAATTGTTCGAACGTCGGTGCCAATATGGTTACCCTGACCGTTACCGATGTCAATGGAAATATTTCGACTTGTACTTCCAACGTTACTGTGGAGGACAATGTCGCGCCCAACGCTATTTGCCAAGACCTCACAGTCCAGTTGGATGCAGCGGGTGCAGCTTCGATCACCGCGGGTGATGTCAACAATGGTTCCAATGACAATTGCGGGATTGCTTCGCTGGCCATTAATAATGGCAGCTTCGGATGTGCGGATGTGGGAGCCAACGCGGTCACTTTGACCGTCACCGATGTCAACGGAAACGTATCCACTTGTACCTCCAACGTTACTGTGGAGGACAATGTCGCGCCGAATGCCATTTGCCAAGACCTCACGGTTCAATTGGATGCGGCTGGCGCAGCTTCGATCACCGCGGGCGACGTGAACAACGGTTCCAATGACAATTGTGGAATCGCTTCGCTCGCCATCAGCAATGGCAGCTTCGGTTGCTCCAATGTCGGAACCAATGTGGTCACCTTGACCGTCACCGACGTCAATGGAAACGTCTCGACTTGTACCTCTAACATCACCATTGAAGACAATGTGCCTCCGATTGCCATTTGCCGGGACCTGACCATTCAGCTGGATTCGGCGGGGCAAGCATCAATCAAAGAGGTCGATGTGGACAATGGATCCAACGACAATTGCGGGATCGCTTCTGTTTCCCTTGATTCCAGTGAATTCGATTGTTCTGATGTCGGGGCCAATGTGGTAACGCTGATTGTCACCGATGTGAATGGCAATGTTTCGACTTGTACCTCCAACATCACCGTGGAAGACAATATTGCGCCCACTGCCGTTTGCCAGGACGTCCAGGTGCCCCTTGACTCGAATGGTTTGGCTTCCATTACGGCCAATGATGTCGACAATGGTTCATTCGATGAGTGCGGAATTGGTTCTCTGGCGATTGATGTGGACAGCTTCAATTGCTCCAATGTGGGCGGCAACGTTGTGACTTTGACCGTCACCGATGTCAATGGAAATTCCTCTACCTGCGTCGCCAAGGCCGTTGTGGTGGATCCAATTGCTCCGAACGCCATTTGCCAAGACCTGACTGTACAACTGAATGCGATCGGCACGGCTTCCATTACGGCTAACGATGTCGACAATGGCTCCAATGACAACTGCGGCATTGCTTCTATCTCAATTGACAATGGCAGCTTCGGTTGTGCGGATGTGGGAGTAAATGTCGTTACCCTCACAGTCACGGACGTCAACGGCAATGCTTCTACTTGTACCTCCAATGTGACGGTGCAGGACAATGTGGCTCCGAATGCAATCTGTCAGGACCTTACAGTTCAATTGGATGCGAATGGAAGCGCTACTGTGACGACAAATGATGTGGACAATGGCTCCAATGACAATTGTGGCATTGCATCGCTGGCCATCAGCAATGGTAGCTTCGGATGTGCGGATGTAGGGGCCAACGTGGTCACCCTGACCGTCACCGATGTCAATGGAAACGTCTCGACTTGTACTTCCAACATCACCGTGGAAGACAACATCGCTCCCAACGCCATTTGCAAGGACATTACAGTTTACCTGGACAATATGGGAATTGCCCTCGTCCAGGCGGGAGATTTGGATGGTGGAAGCAATGATAACTGTGGAATTGGCTCTATTTCTACCAATGTCTTTGGATTTGGCTGCGGAAATGTTGGTCCCAATCCTGCCACTCTCACTGTGACAGATGTGAACGGCAATACTTCCACCTGTACTTCCACGGTAACGGTTGAAGATACCATTCCGCCCTCGGTCACTTGCCAGGACATTACAGTAGCCCTCGACGCCAATGGTCAGGTTACGGTAGATGCAAAAGATTTGGTGGCCAACGTTTCGGACAACTGTGGCGCCGTGGTTTGCTCCTTTGACACGAACTCCATCTCTAAAAAGGACTTCGATTGTGGAGACGTAGGGGTAAATGTGGTGGTCATTACGGCCCGGGATGTCAATGGAAATACTTCTACCTGCACTGCCAATGTAACGGTGGAAGACAACCTGGCCCCGAATGCTGTTTGCCAAAACATCATCGTGAATCTGCCTGCGAGTGGCTCTGTCACCATTGCCGGTGGTGATGTCGATGGAGGTTCCAATGACAATTGTGGCATCCAATCCCTGAGCGTCACTCCCAATACCTTCGTCTGCGGAGGCATCGGGCCGAATCCGGTGGTGCTTACGGTTACCGATGTCAATGGCAATGTCAGCACTTGTAGCGCCATTGTTTCGGTCACCAACGATCCCCTCATGGTTGATCTGAGCAGTCCTGCATTTGCCTGCAACTTCAATATCAGCTGCAATGGCGAAAGTGACGGATCCATCTCTTCGCTGGTTGCCGGAGGATGCGAGCCCTATACCTACCAATGGAGCACGGGCAGTTCAGCGCCGGGTATTGGAGGATTGGCGGCCGGTACCTATTCGGTGATCGTCATGGATGCCAATGGAGCCACTGCTTCTGACACCATTACCCTGACCCAACCCGACCCGGTCGTCCTTGCATTGTCCAGCCCCACCTTCACCGGCGGATGGAATATTTCCTGCTTCGGCTTCAATGACGGCAGCATTGATGCGACCACGACGGGCGGATGCACGGCCTACTCCTACGCCTGGACCGGCCCCAATGGATTTACCAGCACCGACGAAGATCCTGCCATGCTGTTCGCCGGCACCTACTCCGTGACGGTCACCGACCAGAATGGCTGCACGGATTCCGGTTCGATCACGCTGACCGAACCTCCGGTCCTGGAGGCCGAAGCTGGTCCCAATCAGAAGGTCTTCGTAGGATTCCCGGCTCAGAGCTGTGCCTTCCTGGAGGGCTTTGCCGCCGGAGGCACGATGCCGTATTCGTCCAGCTGGAGCGAAGGTACCGTGGGGAATGTCATCTCCAACTCTGATACGGTAACGGTTTGCCCCACCACCTCCCAGGTCTACTACTACCAAGTCGTAGATGTCAATGGTTGTGTGGCCGTGGATTCGCTGATTGTCTGTGCCGTGGATGTCAGTTGCCAGCAGGGCAATGGAAATGGCCCGGCGCGGGTGCAGATTTGCCATATTCCTCCGGGGAACCCGAGCAAGGCCAAGACGAAGTGTCTGCCGATTACGGCCATCGCCGCTCACTTGGCCCACGGAGATTATCTCGGTGCTTGCGGAACGGACACCATTCCGTGTACGTTCGATGACCTGTTGCCCGCCAAGACCGCAGCTCAAGCTGCGGGGGGTGATCTGGACGCGCAGGATGAGCTCAAGATCGATGCCTTCCCGAATCCCACGAGTGGTCACCTACAGGTACGCCTGACCCAGCTTGGCTTCCAGGAAGGGTATTTTGAGATCAAGATCGTGGACATGGTGGGGAATGTTGTGGGTCGCCAGGCCGTTGAGGTACAGAATGGTTATGGAGCCACGGAATTCGAACTGGGAGACCTTGCGAATGGATTCTACTTTGTTGTCGTCGAAGGGGATTCCAAGCGGTATACCACCAAGGTGGTGAAGCAGTAAATTGCCTCGCTTCCAAGGATGTAAAGTAGGGTCGTCTCCGGATGGCCCTACTTTTTTCATTTGCCTTGATTCCTTAACAGATATTTAACTTGTCCCAGACCCGCCCCTGGACTATTTTTGCGGCCGAACATTATTTATTAGCATACAAAAATGAGCGGAAATCTCACTTTTACGATCATCAAGCCGGACGCGGTCCGCAATGGTCACATTGGTAAAATCGTCGATCAGATTCTGGAAGCGGGCTTCCACATCAAAGCGATGAAGATGCTGCACCTGTCGGAAGGATCGGCTGGTGATTTTTATGCCATTCACCGGGAGCGTCCTTTCTTTAAGGACCTGGTTTCTTTTATGACCAGCGGACCTTGCATTCCGATGATCCTGAAAAAGGAGAATGCGGTAGCAGACTTCCGGACCTTGATTGGGGCGACCAATCCGGCTGAAGCTGCCGAAGGGACTGTGCGGGCCCGTTTCGCCAAGAGCATTGATGCCAATGCGATTCACGGTGCTGACTCCGATGAGAACGCTGTTCGGGAAGGGAAGTTCTTCTTTTCCGAATTGGAAATATTTTAGACCTGCCAATCAACAGGAAACGTTGCCACTCTCGTCTGGGGGTGGCATTTTTTTTGTTGTTCAGAAGAAAACCCTCCATTGGAGGGCTTCCTTCTGCAAACTAACGAACGTAAAAAAACAAACTTCTTGTGGCTTCATGACCGAGAAAAATAGTCAGCAATGGTCAGTGGTCATGAAGGAATCGCGTGGCGATTGTGTATGACAGGAGGAGTGGTGCCGGTCAGTTTCTCAATGTGTGTGTCAGTTACCATTTATCCTTTGAAAGAACGATTTCACCGAACAAAACACTCCTCAAAACTCAAATGCAAAAGGAAATTGCTTTCCTGTAACTAAAAATGAAGGTTGGGCCGGGAAAATAAAAGTTAAAAAATCTGCATTCTTAGCAAGATAAGGAGTCGATGTAGGGATCGGTGGAAATAAAAACTGGATTAAGTCATCCGAATGTTCTAGTTTAGTTGAACAGATCAGTGAGGAAAAAATTTCATTCTTAGCAGCACACATGCGGAGCTCAGACTTCCTATTTAGGTTAATCAAGGCCCTCAGCAAGGGGGATCGACGCAACTTCAAGCTGTTTGCTCGGTTGCAAGAAGGCGATAAAAAGTACATTCAATTGTTTGATGCAATTGATAAGCAGGATGCCTATGACGAGAAAAAACTGCTGAAGCAGTTCAAAGGTGAGCGCTTCACGAAGCAATTCTCGGTCGCTAAGAATTACCTCTACAACTATATCCTTCGCACCCTTGATATTTTCCAATCCGACCCGCATGCTGATCTGACCTCCCTGATCCACAAAATTGAGATTCTGATTGGGAAGAACCTGTTTGATCAGGCGGAAAAGCTCCTAAAAAAGGCCAAGCACATTGCTGCCCGTCAGGAACGATTTGGGGAGATGCTGGAGCTGCTGGGGCATGAGCGGATGATTTTGGATAAAACCAGAAAGGTAAAAGAGTACCACGCCTTTATCGGGGAAATTCAAGCCTATGAGCTTAAAACATTGGATCAACAGACCAATGTCTTGCAATATCTCCATTTGTATGATGAAGCGTATAAAATCTCTAAGCGCTCCATATCAGCTCGAAATGAAGAAGACGCTCAAGCGATAAAGACCATTCTACTCGATCCCGTACTGAAGAAAGAGAATGCTTTGTCTACCAGAGCTGAGATCATTCGATTGGGAATTCTCAACATCAGTTATCGCTATCAACATAATTTTAAGAAATGCCTTGAAATTAGCCAGGAGTTGATCCAGACTTACGAGAACCACCCCCATATCCTCAAAGAGAAAAACGACAGCTATTTCTCAGCACTTCGGAATTATGGTATCATCCTGTACCAAATCGGAAACACAGAAGAAGCACTGGATATCCTTCGAAAGCTAAAAGAGGCTAAGGCCTTCAATGAACAAGAGAAAATCCGGGTATTTGAAGATTATTACATCTTTAAAATCGGTGCCTGCATTGAAAATGCAGATATTCTGGAAGGCATCAAGGCAATAAAGGAACTAGAAAAGCAGCTCCCTATTTATCAACCAAAGCTGATGAAGGCCAATGAGTTGATGCTATATTACTTTGTATCCTACTTCTACTTCTTCTCTGGGAGGTCCCAAGAGGCCGTCTCATGGATCAATAAGATTCTTAATGAGCCCAAGACCGAGCTTAGAATGGACATTCAATGCATGGCCCGGGTGCTGAATCTTCTGGTCCATTATGAATTGGGTAACAAGGACTTGCTGGACTACAACATGAAGTCCGTGTATAGATTCATTGCCAACCGAGAGCGGCTCTTTAAGTTTGAGAAGACTATTTTGAAGTACCTCAGGGCACTGAACAATATCCACCCTGACGAAGACAAAAACGAGATCTTAAGCGAATTCGGAAAGTCACTCGACCAGGTACTTCAAGATCCATTTGAAAAGAAAGCACTCAATCTTCTGGATGCATCACGCTGGATTCAAGGAAAACTGACCGGGCAAACTATTTCGGACATCATTCTCCTTGATCAAATCGAGAAGATAAAACAGTCATAGATTTAGCTTCAAAAATCTTCCCAAGGGCCTTGTTCAAGGCCCTTTTTCTTTTCCTGATTTCCCAAACCTGTACCAACTAAAAACGAGAAGTCCAATGATGGACTTCTCGTTTACATTCGTAGTTGCAATCTATTTAGATCTCGCTATCGATGATGGCGATCTCAAGAATCCCATCATACTCCATCGAATAGCGCTTATTCGCAACCAATTCTACGAATTTTAATTCATCTCGGTTGTAAGCTTGCCAGGACTCTTCAATCGTTAGATTGTATGCTTCCGTGGCATGCACCTCGATCAACTCTGTAAGAATCGACGAAGAAATCGAAGCCTTTTGAGTGAGTGCCGGAGCTTCCATTACCTGGAGCTCAACGGTCTTTGCAGTGTGAAATTCGGGGGCCGCGTGGCCCATGGACAGCATCGAAGCTGCTACAATCAGAGCTTTAAAAATCATCGTTTACCGGCTTTTAATTCAACAAAACCCAAGGCAAATATCGTAAAATATTTCCCCTATTTCCTAATAAAAAATCACACCTGCACCGATTAAGGAGCGTCAAAAGGGAAACAAACCATATATAAAGAGGGGTTTAGTTGTCTGGTTTTTAGCGAGTTTTGAGGTGAATGAAAAAGCCTACAATTGTTACAAAATTCTTACAAGGATCATGTAATTTTTTTGCTTGTTATGGCAATAAATTCGAAAAACAACCTCCCAACCAAGTCAATTCTCAAAAAAATACAGCCCCCAAAAAGAGCAGTTTCTAAGCATATAATTATTCACCTAATGTACTGATTTTCAGATTAAAATGAAATTAAAAGTAGTGGATTGTTCCTAAGTTTCGGCGAAAACTGAATTTTTTCCCCTCTTGCCCCCTTTTACATTTGCTATACATCCAATCCAACACAACCAAATTTTTTCCAACAACCAATGAGCTATGCTTGGTGCCCGGGGTCCCACTTACCCGCGCGCCAAGCAATTTTGGGGGTTCTTTCACTGACATCTGACATTAATCGCATGGTTAGGATTGGCAGGCCAGCCCTGGCGACAAAACCCAACTTAGACGCTCACCCCCAGTAGTATAAACCAACTAAGGCGGAAAAAACCGCCACAAAGAATTTTTAGCAGGCGGCATATAACCGCCAGTACCAGGTAAACCAACATTTGCACGGGATACCTTTCTGCTTCCCGACAAAAGACATTAACTCTCCATGAAGCCTCTTCAGAGGTTTCATGGAGCTTATCTGGTTTGTACCCACTCCAAACCGGTTGAAAATCCCCCGCACAAAAAAAAAGCCCCGGACATCGCCGGGGCTGTGAAACCAACTAAACCAAACTATGGAAAACTCTCTTATGCTCTTTTTTACTCGTCGTAGGATTATCACAACCTACATTCTTCATTACGCCTCCCCTCCCCCATCGTTCCCCAAACTCGATCAGCTTCTCCGCTCCCCCCATGAATCCATAGCTTTGCCCCATCAATAACCCATCGCAAATTTCACCAGCCCCAGCAGGTGAACCGCCGCCGTTTCCGACCGCAACCGGTTTTCCCCCAGCTGCACAGGCTCGAAACCTGCCACCAGAGCCATTTTCAGCTCCTCCTCGGCAAAATCTCCCTCCGGGCCTACTAAGATCGTACAAGACTCCGCCGTGCCCAGCCTGCCCATCTGAGCGGCCATGGGGAGGCCACTGGGTCCATGTCCCACCAAACGAATATCACCATTGACTTCCTCCACCGCATCTTCGAAAGCTACTGGCAACCCAATCTCCGGCAAACGACTCCGCATAGACTGCTTCAGCGCCGCCATCGCAATCCGTTCCAGCCGATCAATCCGGACCCCGGTCTTCACCGTATGCTTCCCGACGTATGGCACGATCGAATTCACCCCCAGCTCCACCGCCTTCTCCACCAGCCATTCAAACCGATCCGGCTTGTGAAGCGGAGACACCAACAATTGAATCTGCTGCTTCTTTTCCCCCCAATGCTCCTCCCGATCCAGGATTTCCAATTCCACCTCCCCTTTTCCCTGCCCCACGATCATGGCCCGGTACATCCATCCCTTCCCGTCGATCCCGATCACATCCTCCCCCTTCCGCTTCCGCATCACCTTCTGGCAATGTTTGGCCTCGTCCCCCCGCAGGTAGGCGGTACGACCCTGAATTTCAGAAAAGACAAATGGAGTCATGGCAATAATGGTTAATGAAAGGAGGGCAAAGTTAGGAAAGAAATGGGTGGTGAGGAGGAAGATGGACAACAGGAAGCGGGCAAAGGAGGGGAAAAAGAAATGGACAAAAGTAGTTTGAAGGGCAATACAGTACATTTTTACCCGCCCCAGCCCCAAATCCTTACAAAAGTCATCCAATCTTGAGCTGAGATTGCCGGATATTGAATTGAGATTGCCGCATAAATCCCTAATTTTGTTTCCATAAGAACGAGGGGCAACTGGCATGCCTCATAATTTTTTTCATTCAACAACATATCTTTTATGAACGAGTTGGGAATCAAATCCAAAGTCCACGGCCTTGACGCGATTGGGGTTCGAAATGCCCAGCAGGTCCACTGGAATCAGCCCCCTGCGAAACTTTACGAGCAAGCGATCGAGCGAGGCGAAGGACAACTCGCAGATTCAGGAGGACTTGTGGTCAGCACCGGTGAATTCACCGGCCGCTCCCCCAAAGACAAGTTTGTCGTTGAAGACGATCTCACCCGCGACACCGTCTGGTGGGGAGAGATCAACCAACCTATCTCCAACGAGCACTACCAAGGCCTCAAGACCAAAATCCTTGCCTACTTGCAAGGCAAAGAACTTTGGGCCCGGGATGCCTTCGCGGGCGCCGACCCAGCCTACCGCATTGGGGTCCGCGTCATCAACGAGAACCCCTGGCAGAACATGTTCATCTACAACATGTTCATCCGGCCTACAGTCGAAGAGATCGAAGCCTTCACCCCCGATTGGACCATCCTCTGTGCCCCCGGTTTCTACGCCGATCCCGCCGTGGATGGCACCCGCCAGCACAACTTTAGCATCGTCAACTTCACCGAGCAGACCATCCTCATCGGTGGCTCAGCCTATACGGGCGAGATGAAGAAGGGCATCTTTACCGTCCTCAACTATACCCTGCCGCGCCAGGGCATCTTGTCCATGCACTGTTCCTCCAACGTCGGACACGACGGCGACACCGCAGTTTTCTTCGGGTTGTCGGGTACGGGTAAAACCACCCTCTCCGCCGATGAAAACCGGGAACTCGTTGGCGACGACGAGCACGGCTGGACCAACGAAGGTGTGTTCAACTTTGAAGGCGGTTGCTACGCGAAGTGCATCGACCTCAGCGAAAAGAGCGAGCCTCAAATCTGGAACGCCATCAAGTTCGGCGCCCTCATCGAGAACGTCACCTTCATCGATGGCACCCGGACGGTTGATTTTCACGATACCAGCATCACCCAGAATACCCGGGTGGCCTATCCCATCTACCACATTGATGGCGCCCGCACGCCTTCCACGGGCGGGATTCCGAAGAATATTTTCTTCCTGACCTGCGATGCATTTGGGGTACTGCCTCCCATTTCCCGTCTGTCCCCCGGCCAGGCCATGTACCAGTTCATCTCTGGTTACACTGCCAAGGTTGCCGGTACCGAAGCTGGAATCAACGAGCCCGTCGCTGCATTCTCCGCTTGCTTTGGCGCTCCTTTCCTTCCGCTTCATCCCACCCAGTATGCCGATATGTTGGGTGAGAAAATGAAAAAAGACGATGTAAATGTCTGGCTGATCAACACGGGTTGGTCGGGTGGCCCTTACGGGGTCGGTTCCCGGATCAAGCTCCGCTACACGCGGGCCATGGTCACTGCCGCTCTGAAAGGCGACCTGGACAACGTGGATTACCAAACCGATCCCATTTTTGGATTGTCTATGCCGACGGAAGTCCCGAATGTTCCCGATGAAGTCCTCAACCCGCGGAATACCTGGACCGACAAAGCAGCTTATGATGAGAAGGCCAACCACCTCGCCGGCCTCTTCAATGACAACTTCGCCGCTTACCGCGCGAATTGCAGCCAGGAGATTCTGGCAGCAGCTCCGAAGGTACTCGAGAAGTAAGTTCACACGATATACGACGAAAGGCACCCTGCTCAGCGGGGTGCTTTTCTTTTTTATCCCCTATTCTCTCCAACACTGGCAGAATTAGTTCCAGAGTCCTATATTCAAATTATTTATTGATCCTGCGGGCGCTGCGTGAGAGAGGAACTGTGCCCCAATTGAAATCAACCCATGCGTTACCTAGTGCTTTGTTTGCTGTGCCTGTTTCCGGCATGGACCTGGGCGACCTCCACCAGTGGGGGCACGTCCCGCGCCGTATTGATCGATGGCATCGTCTCCACCGGAGCAACTCCCGGTTCCAATCTCCTGGACTGGGAAACCGATGAGGTATTCGAAGGATTCAGCGCCATTGTCAACTGGTACATGACCTGGGACGATGACAACCTCTACCTGGGAAGGGTCGGGGGAAACAATGCCGAGGGATCCGTCCTGTACATTCTGGCCGGCTATCCCGGTGCCGATCAAACCAACCAAGCCTTTGACTACGATGGGCTGCGACCGGACCTCGCCCCAATGGGAGGCATCAACTTCACCGCCTACCTCCGCGATACCTACGACGAATTTCGCACCTACAACGGAGGCTGGAGCCCCCCGGTCATTTCCCTCAATCCCCTGTTCACCAACCAACCCAACGGCTCCAACATGGAAGTCGCCATTCCTTGGAATGTCATCACCAACGGCAATGGCCGACCCGCCAATTTCCGAGCGGTGATGTACCAGGTGGTTCCCGGTGGAGTCTCCGGATGTCCGGGTGGCGGCCCATTTGTCTACGGAGAATCTCCGTGGGGCACCGGCAATGCCAATGACGGCCCCAGCCTTGGGGTCAACGATGGCGCGCCTACGTCGGCCCGCCAGCCGGGCGGTTGCGACGTCGGCGACTCGACCGCTACGCGGTGGTGGGGCTGCTACCCCGTCATTGGCGGGGTCGGCGTCAACGGATGGAATGCCGTCCAGCCCAATGCCGGGCTCAACGATACCATTTGCGAATCGGCCACTTCCTTCATCCTCCAGGGCAATGTCCCCGGCGCCACGGCTGTCGGCACCTGGAGCAATATTGGGCAGCCCCCCGGGGCCAACCTCCCGAATTTTGTGAATGCCAACGCCCCCAACAGCATTGTCCAGGGATTGACCTCGCTCGGCACCTATTCATTTGGATGGGACATCAACTACAATGGCTGCCCGTCGATACCGGACACCGTGGAGGTCACCCGGGTGGCGGCTCCGACCTTTTCGGAGGCCGGACCGGACCAGGACCTCGCCTGCGACCTCGACAACGCTACCCTGGACGGCAGTGACCCCGGCGTCTTCGACGGAGCCTGGAGCCTCGTTTCGGGCAACGGATTGGTCGTGGACCCCGATTCCGAGATGAGCGCCGTGACGGGATTGGCGTACGGAGCCAATGTCTTCCGGTGGAGCGTGAGCAGCCCGGGCTGTCCCGCCATCACCGATACGGTGACGCTCTGGCGGTACCAGCCTGTGAATTCCCTGGCGGGCGTTGATCAGCAGTTTTGCAACCAAAGCATGGCCATGCTCGCCGGAATTGACCCGAACTTCTTTGGGGGGCAACCCTCCGGAAATTGGCAGCAAACAGCCGGGCCGAGCGGAGCCCTAATTTCTGATGCCAGCAACAATACCGCGACCGTCTCCAACCTTGAATCAGGAGAATACAGTTTCGTTTGGACCCTGACCAATGGCACCTGCCCCTCTTCCAGCGACACCGTTGATATCCTCATCTACGAGCCCCCTATGGCCGATGCCGGAGCCGACCAATTCTTGTGCCTGACCGAGACCATTCAGCTCTTCGGCAATGACATGAGTTCCCTGGGCGACTCTGCATTTTTCTTCTGGAGCCAACTCAGCGGCCCCTCCAATGCCCAAATTTTAGATTCTACCCAAGCCAATACCCTGGTGAGCGGACTCGAAGCCGGTGAATACAAGTTTGCGTGGACGGTAGGAAATGGAAATTGTCCGGTGGAAAATGACGTGGTGACCATCACCCTGTCCGACCTCACTGCCAATGGCTTCGTCCAAACCCAACTGGCCAGCCCGCTCGGATCGGACGGAGTTGTCGAAATCAACCCTCCCAGCAACGGCACGCCTCCCTATGAATACAGCCTGGACGGCATCACGTTCCAGGGCTCTAATGTTTTCTCCGGCCTCTCGGCCGGGAATTACGAGGCCACGATCCTCGACGACAACGGTTGCGAGGTTACCCTCTCCATTGATGTCCTCGAGGACAATGTCGCGCCACCGCCGGACAGCTTGCCCATCGTCGTACCCACAGGATTCTCTCCGAACGGGGACGATGTCAATGACTTCTGGGTGCTGGAAAATATTGCCTTGTATCCGGAAGCGACGGTGGAGGTGTACAATAGCTGGGGCCAGGTTGTGTTCCGTTCCGTGGGATATGTGGAGCAATGGAATGGACAATACCAGGACCAGACCTTGCCCGCCGCGACCTACTACTTTGTGGTGGATCCGAAGGTGGAAGGACAAGAAATTCAGAAAGGACCCGTAACGATATTCCGATGAAAAACACATGGATCCTTCTCGTATTGGCGTTTGGGTTGGGGGCAGGATCGCTCTCGGCCCAACAACGCATGCAGTACAGTCAGTACCTGACGAATGCGTACCTGCAAAATCCCGCCTTCGCGGGCATGGAGGACTACGGCGACCTCCGGCTGGGTTATAGCCACCAATGGGCCGGGTTCGAGGGCGCTCCGAGAGGCCTGTTCCTCACCGGACATACCCGCATCCACAGCAGCGAGCCCACCCAAAGCGTCACCTCTACCACTTCCCTGCCTGCTCCGGCCCGGGGCCAGTACCAACCGACCGAGGCGACATCAACAAGCACCACCTCCCGGCCCCCGGGTCTGAAAATCGGCGTTGGGGGGACGGTGTATTCGGAGCAAACGGGTCCCATTTCCTACAATGGCGTCTCGGCAGGCTTTTCCACCCATATCCTCATGGTCCCGAAGCGGGTCGTGTATGTGTCGGTGGGGGGAAATGTCGAACTGATGAATTACCGGGTCAATCCCAACGAAGTTTCCCTGACCGATGCGAACGATATCGCGGTGATGGGCGCGATGACCAACCTGTTCCTGCCGGGACTGAACGCGGGCGTTTCGGTCTACAACGACCGGTTTTTCCTTTCTGCCGCCACCCGTCAACTCCTCCGCAACCGCATCCAGATCAACCCGAACAATCCGTTCCTCTCCCGCCTCGCCGTCCACTACCACTTCATGGCGGGCTACCGGATTTCCCTGAATGAATCCACCAAACTGATTCCCACGGCCGCCCTTCGGTATGTCGATCCCGCTCCGGCTTCATGGGAAATTGGTGCGCGGATCGACTTCAAGGACAATTTCCAATTGGGAGCGAGTTACCGCCACCAGGACGCCATCGTGGTGCTGATCGGCCTCAAACTTTGGGAGGAATTCACCCTCCTTTATTCCTACGATTTCACCACCTCCAACCTCCGCAACCAAAGTGCCGGCACCCACGGAATTTCGCTGGGTTATCGCTTGCAAAAAGGGGGCGGGAAACCCATGAGGAGGTATTTCTGGTAATGAAAAAGCTACTTACACTCGCATTGGTGCTCTGCGCCGGAATGCTTTCCGGCCAAAACGGGTTCAAAGGAATCCCGCTGGGACCAGATGTCAATACACCGGCCGATGAGTTGATGCCCCGGTTTTCGCCCGATGGGAACATCATGGTTTTCTCGCGGGGAACAGAGGAAAACGGAAACATGTACCAACGGCTGGAACAGGCGGAGTTGGGGGAAAGCGGGAAATGGAGTTCGGGCGGAAATGAACTGAATATCCCCAGGGTCGTCTCTTTTGAAGGGATGACGCACGAGTTTGTGGGGCATATCTCCGCTCAAAATGAGGTCTGGACCGCCAATGGGGATGACTCTGGCAAAGGAGCCTCTCTGCTCAACCGCAACGGCCAACCCGTTTCACTGCCCATTGGCTTCGACGACCTCGCCCCCGAAAATTATTCCTTCACCCTCGGCGATAACGAGCGGGTGCTGATCATGAGCTACGCCCTTCCCAAGGGCTCGCAGGACCTCTGGATCCTCTTCCGGGGTCCTTCCAACGAATGGAGCGCCCCGGTCTCCCTCGGCGAAACGCTGAATACCAAGCAGGACGAAGTCGCTCCATTTCTGTCGCCTGATGGCCAGCAGCTGTTCTTCACCAGCAACGGCCACGCCGATCACCAAGGTGGCGGCGACATCTACATGAGCGAACGCCTCGACGACACCTGGACCAATTGGTCTGCGCCCCAGCATTTGGGGGCCGCCGTGAACACGGCGGGATGGGACGGCCATTTTGTCCTCCACCCGGGAGGACAAGACGCCTACTTTGTGTCCGGGCCGGGCCCGGAAAGCCTCGGAGACATCTACCGCATTCCCCTGGCAGACATCCCTTTGCTCGCACCGCCCGCCCCGATGGATACCCTGTTCCTGACGGTCCAACAAGACCAGCCAGAACAATTTTCATTGCTCCGATTTGGCGTCCCCAATCAAAGTGCTCCTCTGGTCGACATCAAGTCCCAGGGCGCTTCCGGCACCATTGCCACCGCTTATGAGGCTCCTTTTTTCACCTATACCCCGCCAACGGGATTCACGGGTCAGGAATCATTCCTGTTGACCCATTGTGATCCTCCCATCAGCTCCAATTGCCGGCCCGTGGTGGTCCAGGCCAATGTGGAAGCGGCGGACCAGCCTGATTTCCCGCGCGAATTGAGATACCAAACCCGGCAGGGGGTGTCGATCCCGCTGGATATGCCAGCGACGCTCAGCGCCCAACTGGACCGACAGCGGACGACGGCCGCCCATCCGACCGATAAAGGCACAGTGAAATGGAACAGTGAGACGGAAAGCGAATTCCTTCGCTACGATCCCCAGCCCGATTTTGTGGGAACGGATACGGTCCAGCTCTATACCTTGCTCGACGGCACGCCGGTCCGGGCGATCATTGAAGTCATTGGGGATGCGGTGGTAGTGGACGAAGGACGCGAGAAAGTTGAGCCCATCGAACCGGAGGAACCGACTGATTTCCTGCTCTACGGGCGGGTCACCATCCGGGGGGAGTCGGAAGCTCCAGGAGGCGTGGAGATTCGGTTGCTGGAGGAAGGCAACCGGGACCTGGGGCCGCTGCCCTTGCAGCTGGACGGGCGGTATGAAATCCGTTTGCCGGCCGGTAAAAACTACCTGCTGCGCTCCGAATCGGGATTGTTCTATCCCTATGCCGAGACTGTGGCGGGCGCTCCACCGAAGGTGGAGAAAAACATTGAATTGGAGCCCCTACCGGCGGAGACCGGGACGGTCTTCACCCTGAAAAACGTCTATTTTGATGTGGGAAAAGCATCATTGCGGCCCGAATCCACCAAGGAACTCAAGCGCCTGTATCAATTCCTCCGGGACAATCCCACCGTTGAGGTCGAGATCCGGGGGCATACCGACAACCAGGACACCGAGGAATCCAACCAGGTCTTGTCGGAGAACCGGGTCAAATCGGTGATCAATTACCTCAAGTACCAAGGCATCTATGGGAATCGCATGACTGGCAAAGGCTTCGGCGAGTCTCAACCCATTGATACCAATGAGACGCCTGAGGGCCGGCAGAACAATCGCCGGGTCGAAGTCGCCATCCTGAAGCGGTAAATTCCCCCGAACGGGGATTGATTTCCTTCGTTCATCCCCATTTTCAATCCATTCACTGGAAAAATCCGGCCATTCACTAGAATAATCATTTCGGTGCCCGAGATGGTGGTACTTTATTGATCTGAAATTAGGAGGCCCGGACCTGCTCCGTGGGCCCCCTCCGAAAATGATTTATTACGGAGATGCAATATGCGCCTGGCGGTTTTTGGCCAGGCGCTTTCGTTTGGGGCTGGTCATCCCTTTGCGGCAGGGATGGGAGCACTTGTGGAGCTCCCGCGTAAGCGGAGCGACTGCGGACAGCCCAGTCCGAAGGAGCCGCCCTCCCCTCTCTCATTCATTGTTTGATGAACTTCAATGCTCCCTGCGGCAGCTTCAGCCAGTAGGTGCCCGGGGGCAGCCTGGTGAGGTCCCAGGTCATTTCGGTGCGGCTTTGGGAACGCAGCGGGACTCGTCCGGTCCAGTTTTGTCCGATCAGGTTGTAGAATTCGATGGGGCCGGGATCGCCTCCGAAGCCGGTCAGGGACAGGGTCGAGGTGGCAGGATTGGGGAACAGGATCAATGGGGCGTTTTGGGGGGACAATGTGACCTGGCGGATGCTCGACAGGGCTTCCAGACCGCTCAATTCGATTTGGCGGAGGCGGTAAAAGGAGGTGCCGGGCAAGGGAGAATCGTCGGTGAATGCGAAGCGAACCAAACGCAAAGTTCTCTGGGCAGGCTCACGGACAATGACTACTTCTTCCCAGTCCCAGGCGTCGGGGGAACGCTCCACCACGAAGTATTCGGACGGTTCAATGGCCAGCGTGGTCGTCCAATTCAGCTCGGCTTCTCCTTGCGGATTGGCCCGGGCTTCGAAGCTCAGGAGCTCAATGGCCAGGGGATTTCTCAGGAAGATTCCGGCGCTTCCGTTGTTGTCAATCGCGAAAAAGTCGACGGTTTCCAACAGGTGGTTGGTCTCGGAATCGTTGCTGGTGTCCTCATCGAGGAAGCTCGAAACGGTGGTATTGGTGAGGCCGGTGCGCCGGATGGTGACGGGATTGCCGCCGTTGTAGGTGGCGACGGAGGCAATGAAATGGAGACCGGGGGCGAAGTTCTGGGTAAAGGGATGGTTGACGACGACTTCATCGGCGCTGAAGGAGCCGGCCTCGAAGACCACACTGTCGAGGACGCCGGTCTTTTTCTGGATGGCGAAGTAGCCAATTTGCTCGGGACCATTGGGCGCATTGCTGTTGCGGACTTCATCCCGCTCCAGTTTGACCTGGAATTGGGTGGTGGTCGCATTGCGCTGACGGGTGTGGAGGAAGGGCGTGGCAAAGCTGTCGGTCTGGACGTGGGTGAAGATCGCGGGTACGGCCGGATAGCCCATTTGCAGGGAAACGGTCTGCCAGCCGAGGCCATTGGCGGACAACGTGCCCGCTTCGAGCATGGTGCCATCGGGAAAGGTATAGGCTCCGGCTTCGATGACGGTGTAGTGGACGGTCTCGGTGGTGTGGGGGCCGTCGCGGTTGAGGGGCTCGTCGAGGGAAATGCCAAAGCTGGTGCTGGTGACGTTTTTGACGCGGACGGCGACCTCGTGGGAACCGTTGTAGGAGGCGGGCCGGGCGATGACGACCGGGGACTGGAAGGCATTCGTGAGGTTCACGGTCGTGGTGGTGTGGTCCAACGCGGCCACGCCGGTCTCCATGACCAATACGGGGGCTTGGGTCTGGGCACGGAGGATGCCGGTCCCATACAGAACAAGTAGGAGCGCGAAGAGTCTTCGCCCTGGTGCAATGATCACAATCAAATGTTCGGCTACGAAATGGGTTGACTATCTAGTCGGTCCTGAAAAACGCCCAATTTTCCTCTCCGTCCGACTCGCCAGGACAC
>CAWUKT010000113.1:0-18637 GCA_963923035.1 uncultured bacterium | reverse complement strand
CATGAACGCCTGGATTTCCTCAACGGAAATCCCTTGCGTTTGGGCCACATCTTCGATGGGGATACCAAGGCGGACGAATCGAGCGGCACTTCTGAGGCGTTCGATATCTTCGCCTTCCTTTTTCCCTTGTTTGATTCCCTTCTCTATTCCCTGCTCAATCCCCACCCGTACCCCTCGTTTGTAAAAGGCGTCTTCCTCGATATTGATGTCAAATTTTATTGGCATATCTTCAATCACTTGTTCCACTTTGCTATCTAATTTACGCAAACGCGATAGGATATTCAACTGGGAAATGCTCCTCAACAACTGGGTTTCATTCAGGTCGAGATCGATCAAGCGGTCAAAAATTGCCCTCAGGCTGCGTTCTGGCTCCCAATCTCCGAAGTCGGAAAGAATGGACAAGACGATCTCTTCCGGAATATCTGATTGTAACATGTCCCTGAGGTCCTGGTTCCGCAATTCAATCAGATGAAAACCCTCGTAGAGGGCCTCGGGTGGGCATTCTGCGCGCATCTTGGAGGGTGACTCCCCCAAATAAATGACCTGGTGATGGATTTTGAGCCGGTACTTTTCATACAGCAGCGCGTGGTACACCATGATCCGGGTGGGCATGTCCGGATCGTCCCGGGCCTGAAACTCCTGGTGGAGCAGGAATTTTTCTCCATCCTCTCCCTCGGCCATATACAAAAAATCCACCTCCCGCTCATAAGTTCCCGTCAATTCCGGATTGGTCTCTTCCCAATGCACGATCCGCAGCCCGTGATATTTCTCGGACAGTTGGATGAACAACAGACCTAAATTTTCCTTGAGGATTCGGTCGAAATCTTTTGGCATCTTCCCTGCGTTTCAGTCCCTACAAAAATTAGATATCGATGAAGCAAAACTCGGGGAAAAGAATGAAAAAGCGAAAAATAATTGAAAAAAGTTAGCTGGGTATGGCTTGGGTGCAAAAATAATTGGGATAAAAGGCGCAAATGAGTACGAGAAATGACCATTGTTATGACCCAGCCTTCCAAATCTTCTTATCTTTGGGCAGATTTAGTGACTATGGAGATTACCCCTGAAATCAAAGAACGCCTGGAGAAATTGAGTGATAAATACGACGCCATTGGACAGGATATGCTGTCTTACCTCGATGGCCTCTTGTATTCCAACTCGTTGTCTTACTGGGAGTACATTCACCTGGATTCGTTGCTGAGCCTCCAAACTCCGCGGACCGATTTCCCTGACGAGGAAATCTTCATCATGTACCACCAGATCACCGAATTATATTTCAAGCTCATCCAGCACGAACTCCGGCAGCTGCGGGAGGGAAATCCCCAGGATCCCGCTGAGTGGCACAAGCGCATTCGGAGGTGCAACAACTACTTTAAAAACCTGACCCAGAGCTTCGATGTCATGGTCGAAGGGATGGACCCGAAACAATTCCTGAAGTTTCGGATGAGCCTGCTGCCGGCGAGTGGCTTCCAATCGGTGCAATACCGGATGATCGAGTTCCAGAGCACCTCCCTGTACAACCTTGTCAACCCCGAAATGCGGGAAAACTATACCGAGAATTCCTCTCGCGTCAGCATGTACGAGCGGTTGTATTGGAAATCGGGAAACCTGGAGTTGAAATCGGGGAAAAAGACGCTGACCCTACGAATTTTTGAGAACAAATATGACCGGGAGCTCCTCGAACTGGCCGAGGACATGCACGTGGCCAACCTGTACACCCTGTTCCGTCGCCTTCCGGATGACGTCCAGCAAGATCCCGCCATCCGCGAGCTACTCCGCGAATACGACCTCTTCGCCAACGTATTTTGGTCCCTCAGCCACTACAAATCCGCTGTCCGCTACCTCCAGCGCGACCCCGACGTCATCGCCGCGACGGGCGGAACCAACTGGCAGAAATTTTTGCCTCCCCGATTCCAGCGCATCATCTATTTCCCGGAGTTGTGGAGTGAAGAGGAGCGGGCAGAATGGGGAAAAGCGTGGGTTCTGAGTCTATTCAGGGAAAAAGTAGAATCAAAGTGGGGGAAAGTGAAGCGGAATGGTTAAATTCCCTAGACGGCCAGTGAAAACATTCGCCGGCCCGAATGCGTAACAGAAATTGGAACGGTTTTTGAAACGGTTCGGGTAAAAGAAAGCCCATGAAACATTTCATGCTCATATTGGCCCTGATGTTGGGCATCCACTTGACCGCTACGGCCCAGTCGCCCGGCATCAAGGTCGCTGTGGACCGCGCTGGCATCCCGATCTTCGAGATGGAAGATGTCGTCATCACTGCGAAACCCTCCAAACGGCGGGCAAAGCGGCGGTACGATCGCCAGGTGAAAAAATTCAACCGGCTCCGTTACAATATCCTCAAGACGCTTCCCTACGCCAATGAAGCCGCCCGCAACCTCCGCATCATCGATGCCGAATTGTCGCGGATTCCATCGGAAGATGGGAAAAAGGCCTATTTGGACTCCAAAGAGAATGCCCTCTTCGGGAAGTACGAAGACGATATCAAGAAACTGACCATTTCTCAGGGAAAGGTCTTGGTGAAATTGATCGATCGGCAGACCGGCAATACCGCCTATTCTCTCATCCGGGATTACAAAAGCAAAACGTCTGCCTTTTTCTGGCAGGGAGTGGGCCGCTTGTTCGGCTATAACCTGAAGAACGAGTACGACACCGAGGATGAGTTCGCGATGGAGGTTATTTTGAAGTCCATTGAGAGTGGCCAGAATCCCACTTACTATGATTATGTAGAAGCAAAGAAGCAGGCCGGCATTTAGGTTGGTCGCGCAATAGAATAAAAGAGCCGTTTCCATTCCGGGAACGGCTCTTGTTTTTCCCTCCCCACGGCCAAAAATATTATCTTTGGCGCATGCAAAAGACCCGGGGAACGATTGCGGCGGGGCATATTGCCACTGCCGATGCGGCTGCGACCATCCTGCGCGAGGGTGGCAATGCGTTTGATGCAGCCATTGCAGCACTGTTGGCCAGCTTTGTGGCCGAGCCTTGCATGAGCTCCGCCGGCGGCGGAGCATTTTTGACTGCTTACAATCCTTCCGAACGGGCCGCATTCACCTACGATTGCTTTGTCCAGACCCCCCGCCAGAAGCGCAGCCCGGAGCAGGTCGAATTCCTTCCGATTGAGATTGACTTTGGGACGGCCAAGGAGACCTTTTATATAGGGATGGGCTCGGTGGCTGTTCCGGGAACGATTGCCGGGATCTGGAAAATTCACGAAGACCTGGGCAGCTTACCCATGTCGGTACTGGCTGAGCCAGCGATTCATCTGGCGAAAAATGGAGTCCCGGTGGATTCCTTTCAGGAACACGATTTCAATTTGTTGGTGGATATTTTGGCGGTGAGCAAGCCCTCGGAGGTGTTCTGGCGGGGAGATCGGTTGATCAAGGAGGGTGAAGTCATGTACATGCCCGAATTCGCCGACTGTTTGGATCATCTGGTAAGAGAGGGACAACAGGAATTTTACCAGGGAGAAATCGCCAAACAGATCCTCAAGCTCAATGAATCCAAAGGTGGCCATTTGACGGCTGAAGACTTGGCCAATTACCAGGTCGCCCGGCGCACGCCCCTGCGCTTCCAATACCGGGACCACCATGTGCTGACCAACCCGCTTCCCAGCCTTGGCGGCAGCTTGATCGCATTGGTATTGGCGGGACTGTCCATAAAAGGAGACATTTCCTTTCCCTCCGGCAGCGCCGAAGAAGTCGAACGATTGGCTCCCATTCTTCATGCCCTCGACCAAATTCCCAAAACGCCCCAGAATTTGGTGGCGGAATTGGCGGGGTACTATCCCCATGCCGGACCGGCCTTGGGCAGTGAGAGCACTGCTTTCGGCGGGACGAGCCACTTCAGCATTCTGGACGAGCACGGCAATGCCGTCTCGGTTTCGACTTCGAATGGAGAAGGCTGCGGCCATTTTGTCCCGGGGACGGGCATCATCCTGAACAATATGCTGGGCGAGACCGCCCTGCTGCCGAATGGCCTGCACAGTTGGGAGACCTCGGTCCGCCTCGGATCGATGATGTCGCCGACGATTGTGCTCGACGCGGCCGAAAATGCCGAGATGGTCCTCGGCAGCGGAGGCGCGGGTCGCATTCCGTTCATGCTGGCCCAGGTCATCTACCAGGTAGTGGACCAGCATTTGGGCATCGAAGCGGCGGTGAACGCCCCCCGCATGCACGCCATCGATGGCGTATTTAACTTGGAGCCGGGACTGCCTTTTGAAGGATTGAACCTGCCTCCGTTCCAACAAATTCTGCCCTGGGAAGCCCAGAGCCTCTATTTTGGTGGCGTCCATGCCGTAACCAAGCGGGGAAATGCCCTGGCTGCAATTGGGGATACCCGCCGGGGGGGCGTACAAGTCCGCGTCGAATAGCAATTTCTCCAATTTTATTCCGACTTCAATTTCATGGTCAACCGTCCTCTAATTGACAAGGAGGGAGGGAGAAGTCCTGATTCAGGGGTTAGGATCGGGTTTTTTCTTTAACTTGCGGACTGAATTCTTTATACAATGAAAAATAGCTCGTTTGGAATCGCCTTGTCGGTGTTGTTGATGTTGATTGGACTCGGCGCTTGCAGTACCGAATTCGAGGTTTATGCCCCTGAAAAGGAGATTTTCGTGGTGTACAGCGTGTTGGATCCGGGGGATTCTATCCAAACGGTGCGGATTTCACGGGCCTACCAGGTCGAAGGCGATGCCCTCGAGTATGCGGCTGGAAATGACCTGAGCGTTCCCGGGCTTGATGTTCGGTTGCGGGACAACAACGGACAGGTTTGGACTGCCCAGGAAGTGACCGGGGTCAAAGATCCCGATGGCGATTTTGCAACGGGACATTCCTACTACCAGTTCATCACAGACGGCAATACTACCGATACCGAGGCCCTCCAGGCTGGCGAGACCTATATTCTGGAAATCGGAACCCCTGATGCCGGAAATTACATGACTGGCACCACCACAATTCCGACTGCTCCTCAGTTCCGGGGCTCTCTGAATCCCATTTCGGGAGCTGGCAACCAGCGCTGCTTGCCTCAGCTGTTCCTGGACCGCGATTTCCGGGCATTTTGGCGGAGGAGTGAGGGCAACAAAGTCAACTACGAGTTGCGGGTGACCCTCGAAATTCAGGACGATGGTGAGGAACGCGAGATCATCTGGAAGAGCTTCAAGTTGTTCGATACCAATGTCCGCTGCAACGAAGGCTCGAACGTGGTGTGCTACGAATTCGAAGAATACTCCCTGCTGCAATATTTCAAGCGGTTTATGCCCGAAGATGGCTCCATCTACACCTACAACAAGCAGGATTCCTGCGTCTCCAATCCCAATTTGGTAGATAACCTGGCCAAATCACTCGAATTCGAGGTGACGGCCGTGGATGAGTTCCTCGGGAACTATATCACGGTCAACGACCCCGCGAACTTCGATCTTACCGCCGCCAAGCCCGAATACACAAATATGACGGGCAATGTGGACGTCTACGGCGTTTTTGGGTCGGTGGTCACCGACATCCGTCACGCCCTGCTGCGGGATTGCAGCGAGGCGGTACTCGGATTGAACGGCCGCATTCCACCGCCCGATTGCGAGCTGATCGAGTAGCATCAATTTTACTTTTCCCTTACACCATTTCCCAACCCCCTCTGCCTCACTGGAAACCCATCCAGGGACCGATTTTATTTGTTCCAACAATGAGTTTGGCACGCGCATTGCAACCTTTTTCAAGAAATGCGTAGAATCAAACCAAGACAGCTTATGAAAAAGTTCATGTTGGCGGTCCTCGTTCTTTTCAGTGCGGCGACCGTGCATGCCCAGGAGGGTATCGAATTCTTCAAAGGATCATTTGAGGAAGCCAAGGCCGAGGCGACTGAATCCAATAAACTCATCTTTATGGACGGGTATGCCACGTGGTGTGGCCCGTGTAAATGGATGGCCAAGAACGTGTTCACCGATGATAAGGTCGGGGAAATGTTCAATGCGTCCTTCGTGAATATGAAGATGGATATGGAAAAAGGGGAGGGGCCACGATTGGCGCGCATTTACAAACTTCGGGCTTATCCGACGCTGTTCATTTTGGATGGGGAAGGGAAGGTCCTGGCGAAAAATGAAGGGGCTTTGCCCGCCGAAGATTTCCTGCAATGGGCCACGGCCGCAGTCAAGAAGCACAATCCAGAGCTGTTGGAGTCCGTAGAAAGCGTTGAGCCTGAATCCGCTCCTGAAGCAACGCCGACTGGATCTACGGAGCCTGCCCATAACCTCGAAGAGTTGATCGGGGCGGCATTGTGGGACAAAGATGAATCCCGTTTCGATGAGTTGACGGAGAAATTGTGGGCCACGGGCAGTGAAGAGGACCAGTTGCTGTACCTGGAGGCATTGCGGGTCTGGGCGGAGGAGTACAAGCAGCCGAAAAAATACATGAAGGCGGTGGGCTCCAAAATGGATGATCCTGAGTATACCCAAGCTGATGTCTTGAACAATGCAGCCTGGTATGGGTTGGATTTGACAGAGGAAAAAGAGGATCTGGTACAAATGGCGAATTGGACGGGACGGTCCATCGATCTGAAGCCAGATTATTATAACTATGATACCTTTGCGCATATCATGTATGCGCTCAAAGAATACAAGGTTGCCCGTGAGTACGGGGAAAAAGCACTGGAAATCGCCCGGTCCACGGGCGAACAAAGTGAAGAAACCCAGAAATTGCTCGCGCAAATACCTGATTAAGACTTAGACAGCGGTTTTCTTAGAAGCCGGTCCACCTTATGGGAGGGGATCGGCTTTACTTTTTTCAGGGAGCCGCAAGGGCGGCTCGCAGCAGGAATGGGAGCGTTTGTGGGAGCTCCCGCGTGAGCGGAGCGACGGCGGACAGTCCGGCCCGGAGCGGATTCCGCGCCGGGGCTGCCCCAATCTCCCCACCAGAGACGCAAAAATGCCTTTTCGCCGGTCGGGTTCTTTTTCTAAATTGCGGGCTATGAGCAAGACCTGCCTGATTTTGGGGGCCAAATCGGATATTGGGCGCGCCCTGGCCCATCGCTTTGCCAAGGACGGTTTTCGGCTGTACCTGGCCGGTCGCCGTGCGGAGGAATTGGAGGCGGATGCGGCGGATTTGAAGGTGCGGCAAAAGGCGGAGGCGTCGGCGCATGAGTTTGATGCACTGGCCTACGATACCCACGAAGCGTTTTACGCCCAATTTGATCCTGCGCCCGACGTGGTGATTTCCTTGGTGGGCTCTTTGCCGGAGCAATCGGATGCGGAGAAGGACTTGCCGCTGCTCCTGCGGACCTTGGCGACCAATTTCAATGGCTGTGCGCATATCCTGTCGATCGCGGCGAATGCGATGGAGGAGCGGAAATCCGGAACGATCATCGGGATTTCATCGGTGGCAGGGGATCGGGGCCGGGCTTCAAATTACCTCTACGGCTCGGCCAAAGCGGGCTTTACGGCATTTTTGGATGGCCTGCGGAACCGGATGTATGCGCATGGGGTCCATGTGGTGACGGTGAAGCCGGGTTTTGTGTACACGAAGATGACGGAGGGGATGGATTTGCCGGGGCCGCTCACCGCGAAGCCGGAAGAGGTCGCCAACGATGTCTTCAAATCGTACCGTCGCAAGAAAAATATCCTTTACACGAAGTGGTTCTGGCGCTGGATCATGTGGATCATCCGCAATATTCCGGAGTGGAAGTTTAAGAAAATGAAGCTATGACCTCGGCGGCTGTTCCCGGATCGACGCGCCGTCCGATTGCATTGTGGGTGGCGCTGGGAGCAGCGGTGGTCTGGAACCTCATTTCGTGGCAATTCCCTTTCTTTTGGGACAATATTCTCAATTCCAGGATCGCCCATTGGTACCTGGAAACGGGCTTTTCACAGTTGGTGGTGCCGGAAAATCTGGATGCAGGGCATCCGCCTTTTTTCAGCATGTACATCGCGGGTTTGTGGAGCCTGTTCGGGAAGTCCCTGGCCGTGGCGCACGCGGGGATGCTGCCCTTTTTGTTGGGGGCGGTATGGGCCTGGTGGAAGCTGTGTGGCTATTTGCTCCCGAGTCAATGGCGTCCCTGGGGGATGCTGATCCTGGCATTGGAGCCGACCTGGCTGGCGCAGAGCAGTATGGTCACGCCCGATCTGGCCTTGGTGGCCTGTCTGCTGATGGGCTGGGTGGGGATTCGGGAGAAAAAGTCATGGCTGGTGGCGTTGATGGCGGTGCTGATGTGTGCGGTGACGTTTCGGGGCATCCTGATGGTGCCGATTTTGTACTTGACGGAGTGGGTTTGGGAATGGAAACGGCCGACGCTGAAGGAATTGGTGGGAAAAGCAGTGAAATATCTACCGGCCGCCGGCTTGTCGGCGCTCTGGCTGTGGTACCACTGGCAGGAACAAGGCTGGTTGCTGTCGCCGCCGCCGGAGACCTACGGCGGCCACCGGGAGATGCTGGGTATCAAAGGCGTATTGAGAAATATTGGCTTGGTCGGCTGGCGAATGCTGGATTTTGGCCGGGTCTTCCTCTGGATATTTTTGGGAGTCGCCAGCTTTGTCGGCTGGCAACGTCTTCGACGTCACTTTTTCTTTTCTTCCTCTCTGCGCCTGTTCCTCCTCCCGGCGATCTGGTTGACGGTATTGTTCATCCCCTTCTCCAATCCCATCGGCCACCGCTATTTCATGGTGACATACCTGCTACTCGGGCTCTTGACCTTGAATGCGATTGATGTCCTGGAAAGTTCCTGGCGGCGCTGGTTGGTTCCAGCCGTTTTGGGAATGGGACTCGTCTGCGGAAATCTGTGGATTTATCCTGCTCGAATCGCTCAGGGTTGGGACGCTTCGCTCGCCCATTGGCATTACTTTTCCCTCAAAGACGATTTTCTGACCTACGCCGAGGAAAATTTGCCTCCGAATACAGCGGCATCTTTCCCGTTTTTGGTTTCGGAAGAATTCGTTTCGCTTCAAACGCGCGGTTTTACATGCGTGGACAAGGATGGAGTGGGGGGGGATGAAATCGAATGGATGGTGGAATCGAATGTCTCCAACGGCTTTTCGGATGGAGAATTGGAGGCGATGAGGTCGGGAAATGGGTGGCGGCTGGAGTGGGAAAAGGAACAAATGGGCGTGTATATCCGGATCTACCAACAAACGGGCTTATCCGAATAAAAAAAGGCATTTCTCCGAGGAAAAATGCCCTTTCTCTATGCTTTTGAAGACGGATCAGATGTTGATCTCAACGCCCTTGCTGTTGAAGTACTTCACCTTGGTGAAGGGCAGGGAGTTGTCGGGCAGAACCTTGACGGGCCGGCCGTACTTGACGTGCCATTTCCGGACGGTATTGTAGAAGCCCTTTTTCAGGTAGGCCTCCACGAACGGGTGCACATAAATCTGAATCCGCTCTTTGTTTTGCTTCATTAAGAAGTCTACGTTGTTCTGGATCTCATCGACGATGAGGATCGTGGGTTGGACTTTGCCGGTTCCGTTGCAGGAGGGGCAGGTTTCGGAAGTCGAGATACTCAGCTGGGGGCGCACCCGCTGGCGGGTGATCTGCACGAGGCCAAAGCGACTCATCGAGAGGATGGAGTGCTTGGCGGGGTCGCGCTTCATCGCCGCCTTGAAGTGCTGGTACAGCTTCTTCTTGTTCTCGTTCTTCTTGAGGTCGATAAAGTCGACCACAATGATTCCGCCCATGTCCCGCAACCGCAATTGCCGGGCAATTTCCTCGGCCGCTACCATGTTGATCTTGAGAGCATTGTCTTCGAGGGTATTCCCGCGAAGGTTTTTGGAGCCACTGTTCACGTCGATGACGTGGAGGGCTTCCGTGTGCTCAATGACGAGGTAAGCGCCATTGCGCATGGTAACGGTCTTACCGAAGGAGGCTTTGATCTGCTTTTCGATGCCGCGCTGATCGAAGAGCGAGACTTTGCCCCGGTAAAACTTGAGGATTTTGGCCTGTTCCGGCATTCGCCGTTTCAGGTAGTCCTGGATTTCGTCAAACGTCTCCTTGTGGTCAGTGACGATGGAGTCAAATCCAAATGAAAGCATATCTCGGAGCATGCTGGTGGCTCGGTCTTCCTCACGCAGGACGCGCTTGGGAGGCCGGGCATGTCCGATGGCTTTGCACATTTTGTCCCATTTGGCGACGAGGTCATTCAGGTCTTGTTCAAGAACCCGTTGTTCCCGGCCTTCAGCGGCGGTCCGAACAATGATGCCGAAGTTTTGGGGCCGGATCGAATCGGTGATCTTTCGCAGCCGCTTTTTCTCTTCGGAAGTGCGGATTTTTCGGGAAATGGAAACTTCGTTCGAAAAGGGAACCAGGATCAGAAACTGACCAGGGAGAGAGATTTCGCATGTAAGCCGGGGCCCCTTGGTGGAGATGGCTTCTTTTTCAACTTGAACGAGGATCGGTTGACCGCCTTTGAGTACCTGTCCCATCTTTCCGTCTTTCCGGATTTCAGGCAGGAGTTTGACCTGACTGAGGGGACGGATGGCTTTGGGGTTGCTTTGTACGCTTTTCACATACTTCTGCAAGCTCCTCACCTTGGGACCAAGGTCCAGGTAATGCAGGAAGGCATCCTTGGGATGCCCGACCTCCACGAACGCCGCATTTAATCCAGGAACGATCTTTTTGACCTTGCCCAGAAATATATCTCCGACCGAAAAGAGCTTGTTGGTCTTTTCGTGGTGGAGTTCGACAATGCGACGATCCTCAAGAACGCCAATTCTCAACCCTTCCTCGCTGGAGCTGACGACTAATTCATTCACAGTAAGATTGGTTTAGACCAAGCATACGAACCAGAGCGCGACAGCTATGAGAGGCTGTGGGTCAGAAATTACTTCTTCTTCTTATGGCGATTCTTGCGCAGGCGCTTCTTACGCTTGTGGGTCGCAATCTTATGACGTTTACGCTTCTTACCACTCGGCATAGCTATCCTATTTATTTTGTTCGATTCAATGCCGACTTCGCGGCAGCAGCAAGCTCGGGATCCTGCTCTTGCTCGGCGACTTCGGTCATCAATTTTTTAAACTCGGTAGAGGCTCCCTGTCCCTTGGCTTCCAATGCGATTCCCAACATGTATTTTGCCTGCAAATTGCCCGGCTCAGCGGTTAGGACCTGACGATACCGGCCTTCAGCTTTCTCAAACTGGCCGGTATCCATGGAAAAGCTTCCAAGGTAAAAGAGCGCCTCAGTATTTTGGGGATTGGCATCGACAACTTCGACCAACTTACTTATGCCTTGCATACTCCGCCCGGGTTGCCGGGATTCGATGTAGGCAAGGCCCAATTCAATCTTGGCGCCTTCATCGTCGGGGGCCATGCGGAGAGCTTGCTCCAGATACCCGATGGCCTTATCCGCAAAACGCCGGTACACGGTGGTATCCGCCTGGAGGGCGGGCAGCGTGTTGGCATTTCGGAACAGCGCTCCAGCCACAATCAGATTTTTGGGGCTGGGATCACTGTCAGCGATGACACTGGCAAAAACGGCAGCCTGATCGTATTGGCCGGCTTCCCGATAACCAGCTACGATCTGCTGCAATAGCCCCGTACGTTCGCCTGAATCTTCCGTGGATTCCAAGCGCCTTTCGAGGCTGTTAATTTCTTCGGACGGGGTCACGGGACTGAGCATCGCACGGAGTTCCTTGCCTTTGGTAGTCAGCCCCTTGACAGTGGCTTCTACTTCAGCGGTGGCTCCGCCGACCGGTTCCTCGGCCTCGTCTTTCAGATTGGTCTTGTCAGCCAATAATAAAAGAACGAAAACCAGCAACCCAATCGCAATTACCGAGGCATGTTGCCATCCAAAGGTAGGTGCCGAATTGCTGGTTTGGCTCATAGTTGTGCCAATTTTAAGCCTCTACGGGCTTCTTTACAGTACTATCTTTTACTTTACCCACAAAGCTCTTGGCCGGCTTGAAGGCCGGAATATAGTGCTCAGGGATAATGATGGACTTGTTCTTGGAGATGATACGTGCCACTTTTTGGGCCCGCTTCTTCACTACAAAGGAACCGAAATTGCGGAAGTAGACATTTTCATGCTCGGCGAGAGCGTTCTTTACCACTTTGAAAAATGCCTCGATAGTTGCGGAGACATCCGCTTTGTCAACTCCGGTCTTGTTCGCGATTTCCTGGATTACTTCGGCCTTCGTCACTGCTTCTATTATTTTAAGTTAACACCAAAAGATCAATTTTTTCCAACACTCATAACTCTCTAAGCACTAGCAAGTTGCTTCAAGGGAAATAAGCGAGGATGCAAATTTAGCTTTTTCTCACTAAAGAGAAAATGTTTTTTGGATTTGGCCGGTACTGTGGTCGCCCAACTGAATGAAAATGAATTTTATACCACTTTGATTCCAATGAAGAATTGTATTTGCAACTTAATTTGTTAAGCGGCTTCTTCCCGAGTATCAATCCCCAACGAACTTTATGGCTTTTCGTACCTGACCCGAACGGGGTCGGGTCCCTGGGCTGCGACCTGAAGGTCGATCACGTCGCCGCCCTGCTCACCAAACCCCTTCAGGTCAAAATAGAGCGTTTCGCTGCGGACGCTGCGGCAATTGTCCCCATTTCCATTGTGGGAGAGGAACAGCGTGGCGACGGGGGGCAGGCTCTTGGTCATCCTCCCATTCCACACCAAATCGAACGCATGCTCCTGGCAGCCGCCGCTGTAAGTCGCGACGATTTTCAGGCATTCCCCCTCCATTTCGGCTTTCATTTCCATCAAACCATCCCGCTTGATCTCCCCTTTGGTGAGGAAAGGACGGCATTCGGGAGCCTTGGCGTCGGTTTCAGCGCCAGAAGTACGGCTTTTGCAGGTGGTGAGGGAAAGGGAAATGAGGAACAGGCCAATCAGGCCCAAGGGATATTTCATGGGAATGGGGATGATGGTTCGGGATAAAAGTAAGGATTTCAGGGCAAAAATGGGCTACGGCAAGGCCGTACCCAGGTGGACCACGTCGGTGGGCGCAGTCACAGGCGTCGCCGCCTGCTCGATCGAGATGCCAAAGGCAAGCGGATTCTCCAATTCGATGTCCAGCCATTCCCCGCCGCCCATGAAGGCGCTCAGGTCGTAGGTACCGAGGTTCTCGTAAATCTCACCTTCGGTGCTGCCATTGGGATTGACCGCCCACAAGACAAAGCGCTCATTCTCATTCGCTTCGGCCCCTTCCAGGAGGAACTTGATCTGCTGGGCATCCTCATCGTACAGCGCCATCGCCGCGGAGCCGACTCCCGGCTGAGGCGCCAAGGCCAGAATCTCGACCCGGCGGTTCTCTTTTTGCTTCAGGTAGCGCAAGAGCGCCGCGTGGTCGGCCGACACCGAATCCCGGGCGGATTCGCAGGCGTTAAATTGAAGCTCCGCCATTTCCTTGGCCATCTCAGCCTCTTTGCGCGACTTGCGCTCGTGGCCCAGTTCCGAGAACACGAGGAAGAGTCCGACCAGGCTGCCCAGGAGTAATAGGCTGACAATGACTGCCCATGCCCGCATCCACGCCAGTTTTGACTGGGGAGTGGGGGGCGCTTGGGGGGCCGTCGCCGGGGGAGGGGTGTCTACCGGTGGGTCCTGCCGGACGCCTTCCGTCACCGCATCGATTACCGACCAATCCAGGGCAGGGGTGACTGCGCCGGCCTGGGCCAGGCCGGCAAGCGTCTCCTCGACCGCCGTGATTTCCGCGGCGATTTCCGGATGGGCTTCGGCCATGCGCCACATTTCAGCGGTTTCTTCCGCGGTGGCGGCTCCGAGCAGAACCTGCTCGATGATGCCGGACGATATGTAGTCCTGGGGACTCACGGGTTCATGATTTTTCTAAGTTCACGCAGGGCGATTTTCACCCTTGATTTGATCGTACCCAGCGGAATCCCCGTTTCTTTGGCGACTTCGCTTTGGGTATACCCCTTAAAATAGACGTATTCAATGATCAGTTTTAATTCTGGCTTGAGTTGGGACAGCACCTCCTTCAGGCCAATATGATCCACCGGCATCTCTGACTTTGGGCCGGCTTCTGCCATACCTACGAAGTCATCTATGGATTGGACTTTTTGCTTGGCTTTAAATGCAGCTGACCGTCGGTAGTCGATGGCTTTGTTGCGGGCAATATTGAGCATCCAGGTAAACAGACGCCCTTTTTTGGCGTCGTAGGTCTGAATTTTTTGCCAAATTTTTACAAAAGTTTCCTGTAAAATTCCCTCGGCAACGTTTTCCTCTTCTACCACCCGCAGGACCACCCCGTACAATGCCGGGCCATAGTTACGGTAGAGTTTCTCCAAAGCCTGCTTCTGCCCGGCCTTGAGATCTGCTACCAGTTGGCGCTCCTTTGCTATGTCAGTTGGTCCTGCCAAGGTTAAATTTCTGCGAGCAAGTTAATTGTTTTTCTCTAACTGCTCCCATCCGGTCCAAAGTTCTTTTTGGGGGTAAACTATTGCCTCTAACTCCGTCCTGAATTTGCTTTTCCCCTGCGAAATGCGGACTTTTTTTCATGCACTATCACATCCTGAATGGCGATGCCCTCAAGGCCATGTTCCCTGATCTTCCGGGTCAGGTCCTGGTGGCCCGGGAGGCCCTGGTCGATGGTTCCGTCCACGGAGCGACTCCCGAGGAATTGTGGGAGACCCGGGCGAATTGGTTGGCGGAAGCTGCGCCTGAAGAGACGGAGGCGGGTTACTACGCGAAAGCAGTTCCTGAATTCAAGCAGATGCAGGCCATTCCGGCCGGGAGCGAGGTCCATTTGTGGTTTGAGCGGGACCTGTTTTGCCAGGTGAACTTGTGGTTCGTGTGGTGGTTGATGCGGCGGGAAAACAAGGCCCATCGTTACCATTTGGTCCTTCCGACGGCGGAGTTGCAGTATGGCTTTGGTGGGATGTCGAAGGAAGCCTTGAAGGAGGCGTGGGAAAACAGGCGGGAAGTCGGGGCAGAGGAATGGGAAGATTGGGCGGAATTGTGGCCGGCCTATCAAGCGGGAGACCAGGTGAAAATGTCGGAAGTGGAAGGGAAACTGGGCGGAAAATGGGACTTTTTGGCTCCGGCAATGGCCGCGTGGGAAGCGATGCACCCCGCCGATGGATCGCCGGGGCGCCCGACCCAAACCTTGCTGGCGCTGCGGGAGGAACTCCAAACCGAGGAGTTTGGCCCCGTCTTCCGAGAGTTTTGCCGGCGGGAAGCCATTTATGGATTCGGCGACCTCACAGTTTACCGCTTATGGAAAAATTTACCACCGTCCAATCCTTGAGCCTCAAGCACTTCTCATGGCCAATGCATTCCAACCATTAACCATACGGGTCGCAACCTGACTTTTATTCGATGTTTTGCTAAATTGTGGTGTAGGCTTTGGGGGAATCCCAATCAGATAATTAGAACAGTTAATCCAAGATATATTGTCCTACTTCCAGGCCGCTGGTTGGTGAAATCCAATCGGGCAAAGAATGTTTTGCCACGCTTGAAACCCGCTGTGCCAGCCGGGCCACGATCTTATATGTGACGCTTTTTAGGTCTTTTTCGGGGCCGTTTAGGAAGTCGATCGCCTGATGCCCAGCCCAGTTGCGGCATGATTCTCCGAAGTTCCGTGAACAAGCCCTGCACTTTGCGGGTTGCTTTGATACAGTAAATCCAACTTGGAATTCCTTCGAAGAAACCGTCTGGCGGTCGTCCCAAACCTCTCTCTTGAAGCCATGATATGGCTGCCCCCTAGGGCAAGCTGTTCCCTGGCATCCGGGCCCTCGGCTTAAGTTTGGCCGACCAACAACTGACGCAACGTATATCTACTCAAAAGTAATTTTTTATTCAAAACCCATTCTTAGGAGGGGCCTCGGCGGCCTCTCCTTCCTTTTTTAAGGGACTGGACCATCGCCATCCCCGTCGATTCTTTAAATTGACGCCCCGAAAAACCTTATAATGTTCCCACCATGGCCGAGGAAAAACCAAGATTGGCCCGTTTGGCCGCAGTACTCACCCAACTGCAATCGAAGCGCGTGGTGACTGCCCGCGAAATTGCGGACCGGCACGGGGTAAGTATCCGGACGGTCTACCGCGACATCCGGACCCTGGAACAATCCGGGGTGCCCATCGTCACGGAGGAGGGGCGCGGCTATTCGATCCTGGCGGGGTACCAGCTCCCGCCGGTGATGTTCACGGAGGAGGAGGCGATGGCGCTGATCACAGTGGAGCAGTTGGTACGGAAGAACAAAGACGAATCGTTGGCGGAAAGCTACGGGAGTGCCATCACCAAGATCAGGGCCATTTTGCGGGATTCGGAGAAGGAGAAAACGGAATTTCTACGTGATCGTTTGCAGGTGCGGGACAATTCATCCGGCGAGCAGACCAGCCAATATTTGATCCAATTTCAATCCCACATCGCCCATTTCCAGGTGGTCGAGATCGACTACCTGTCCCTGAGCGGGCAGGCCTCCACCCGCAAGATCGAGCCCTTTGCCCTCTACACCACCCAAAACAATTGGGTGCTCATCGCTTATTGCCGGGCCCGCCAGGCATTTCGCTCCTTCCGCCTCGACCGGATCGAAGCCGTGCGCCCCAGTTCGGAAACCTTTGCCCCCCATCCCCTGACCCTCGAGGAATACCTCGAGCAATGCCGAAAAAATTGGACCCCTGACATACCGCTGTCACCCACGGCTCCTACTTTTGCTCCGAACCCAAATGATTTGACCATGCAAAAAGTAAACATTGAGCCCTTCTCCATCATCGGGATTTCGGTCCGCACGACCAATGCGAATGGGCAGGCCGCCCAAGACATCGGCGCCCTCTGGAACCGTTTCGTGGCCGAAAACATCACCGAGCAGATTCCCCACAAGCTCGGCCTGGACGTGTATTCCATCTACGCGGAGTACGATGGCGACCATACCCAGCCCTATACCGCCATCCTGGGCTGCCAGGTGGCCCACCTCGACGAGGTGCCCGACGGATTGGTGGGGCACAGCTTTAGCGGTGGGAGCTACGTGAAGACCTCCGCCAAGGGCGATCTGATGCAGGGATTGGTGGTCCGGAAATGGCAGGAGATCTGGGAAATGGATTTGGAGCGGACGTTTTCGGCCGATTTTGAGGTGTTCGGAGAAAAGGCCCGGAATCCCAACGACGCGGAGGTGGACTTTTACATCGCGGTCCAATGAGCCGGGGCGAGAAGGTCCTTCCGGAATGGGCGCCGGAAGTCCGGGCCAAATTCCAGGCGTATCCCCCCGCGGTGCGGGGGAAAATGGAAGGCCTGCGTCGCCTGGTCCTGGAAACCGCCGCCGAACTCAAGCCAGCTCCCTCCATTGAGGAGCCCCTGAAATGGGGGGAGCCCAGTTATATCAGTCCCCGGGGCAGCACCATCCGGATGGATTGGAAGCCCCGGGCCCCGCAGCAATATGCGCTGTACTTCAATTGCAATACCAGTTTGGTGGAGACC
The DNA here is from genome assembly GCA_963923035.1 of uncultured bacterium. Lineage (GTDB taxonomy): Bacteria > Bacteroidota > Bacteroidia > J057 > JADKCL01 > CAWUKT01. Next base: position 1,285 of record CAWUKT010000113.1, on the reverse strand, counting down.
TTCCGCCACGTGTACGGAGACCTGTTCCAGTACGAGAAAAACCGGGCCCTCATTTTTGACCTGGAGGGGGAATTGCCCGTGGAGGCCCTCAAGGATTGCATTGAGATGGCCCTGAATTACCACCAACTCAAAGACCAGCCATTTCTGGGCCGGTAGGCGGATCCGACCGAAAATGGTACTTCCCAAGTATCCGAAGGAGAGAGAATTAGCCGTGTCCGATCAGGAGATCAGTTTTGTGGAGGTTTTTCTGTTCTCCCCCTCAACTCCCCGCTTCAACTTTTTTATTTGGAATATTCTACCCTCAGATCGAAAACAGTAGGATTTTTGGAATAAAAGCCCTTTCTTTTGACAGAATATTGAGTCAAACCTATTTCAACGACGAAACATTATTGGAAGAAATGGCCTTACCTCTTTGGGGTAAATTGCCGGTAAGTCAAGGGAATCTTGAATGCAATTGTTCACCTTGGCACGGTTTTCGCTACAACGAATCCATGTATCAATTTATTTTTTATCTATAGTCAATTAAAAAACCTCACCTAACTATGTTGAAGAAAAAACTACTTTCGCTTTCAATTCTGGGATTGTTCCTGATGGGAGCTTTCCATGGCAAGTCTCAAAACCTCGTAATCAAAATCAATCCGCTTTCTCTGGCCGCTGTAACTGCTAATATCCAGGCTGAATATGCGCTGAATGAAAAGATGTCCGCTCAGTTGGGCTTCTTCATCGGCTCTGTCAACCTCGGTTTTGGTGCTGACGGCGTCGACGGTGGCGTTGGTTATACCTGGTTTGGGATCACTCCTGAGTTCCGCTATTATGCGCAGAACAAAACCAAAGACGCTCCCCGCGGCCTCTATGTGGCTCCGTTTGTGCGTTACCGCAGCATCCGGACCAAGTACGAGGGATCCATCGAAGATCCGGACAATGCCGGACTCGTTACTACCGGTGAAATTACAGCCAGCATCAACGCCATTGGCGGTGGGGTCCTGTTGGGTTACCAGTGGCTCTTCGGTGATGTTTTCGCGTTGGACATGTTCATCGGCCCGCAGTACTCACAAGCCAACACGACTTTGAAGGCTTCCTGTGAAAACTGTGATGGTACCGAGGACGTATTCTCTGAATCTGCTGGACTCAGCTTTGGCGGCATCGGCATCCGTGCCGGTCTCGCAGTTGGGGTCGCATTCTAATTGAATCTTCCTACCATTGATACATAGGGGAGGCCAGCCGGCTTCCCTTTTCTTTTGTGCGCCCGGCATGGCGCGCTACTCTAGGGTTAAAGTCCCGAGCA
>CAWUKT010000112.1:0-18812 GCA_963923035.1 uncultured bacterium | reverse complement strand
AAGATGCTGAATCCGGGAATGAAGCTCACGCCCAGGGCAAAGCAATGGTTGGCCAATACCGATGACGATGGTGGGGAAGAAAGCGTGGTCGTGCCGTTTGGAGTGGCGAAATAGAAGGAAATGAGGGTAAAGGAATAACAGGGAGAGTCATTGGGGTGGCTTTCCCTTCATTTTTCAAGACCTCGAATGATCCTGCCTGAACCCGCTGAACCCCACCAATGCTGTCAACACCCCCAACAAGCACTATTTCGCCAACTAGAAAAAATTAGGGGTTGCAGTAAAAAAATAAGTTTTTTTTCATGTGCCCGGTTTCTTCTTTTATCCAGCCCCAATCCACACAAAAAGGCACTTCTAAGCGCCTAAACTTATATTTTGAGTCAGTAGTTTGGTCCAAATTCTCATCCTACTTTGCCCTACAACTAAAGTCTTCGGCACACAAAGACAGTCAATGACTGTCAAAGACAGCCACTGTTGCGAGCTTTTTTCCAGAGCTTTATTTCCAAAAGCAATACACATGGGAAAATCCAATGAAAACCACGAGGACGAACTTCGGTGGCTGAGTAAGCATTTGGCTCCTTCCGACATCATCCGGAAGTCGGACATTCAGCAATTCATAGAGGAAATTGAAACACAGTTCCAGAAAATATTCTACCTCTTCAAGTCCGAGATAGAGAGGCTCCTGGACGAATTGGAGGCACGAAATGGAAACCGTCCTCTCTATCTGACGATCGAATCGTTTCACGAAAAAATTGACGAGGAGGTCACGCGTCGAACGCTCACGAATATGTGCATGGATGGGCGAATTCGGGCCTTCAAACTTGGAAAGCGTTGGTTGATCCCCAAAACGGAGGTTGATCGGTGGTTTGACCCAAGTGATTCAGAGATTGGGCGGAAATAACCCTGGATCAAAGGTAGAATTGCCGATCTATTCGGGGGTTCAATCAGAATTTTACTGAAAGGGAGGGCCCATTGAGTGGTCTTCCCTTTCTATTTTCACGACGCTCTCTGACCTGTCCTGACGTTTCAAGATCCATCCTGACCTGTCAAGACCTGTCCTGACGCATCAAAACAGAGATATACTGAGATTGGTGCTTAATGACTGAAATAGGTTCACAGGAAGGATTTCTGTTTCCCAGTTTGGGGGCCATGATAAGCAGCCATGCCGGGGTTCCTTTCCAACTTTTTTTCAAGTTTTTCGCCCCTTAGAAGCAATTTCCTCTCAATCCTAACATTGGAGCGTTTCCGTAACTGACTATATCGACCGTCACTTACGGAAAATGAGACTTCAACGGTCCCAAAAATCCCCAGATTTTCTTTAAACGACGTTCGTGAACGTCAGTTGTGGAAAGCTGGTTTTCAGACCCTTACATGGGGGAAGTTGAAAAAATCGAAGCCTTTTCTATAGCTTTGTCCCATGCCAATAGGCGAACCCAAACAACCAAACCTCAAAGGCGAATGGAAGTAAAAATCGACTTTCACCAAAGCTGGACTGCCGCCCGACGTTTCATGGAGACCTACAACGTCCGGGAAGCAAAACGGGTGAAAAACGGAAGGCGAATACGCGACCTGAAAAAGGAGCTGCGCAAGGAGCATTTCCAGCTGGTCCGGGTAATGCTATTGCTCTATGCGAGACAAGCGGGAGAGTTCAATCTGGGAGAATCGGGGATGCCTACCTTCCAGACCTTTCACTCGTCCCTTGCCAAAGTCCTCGACTGCACCGTGGCCACGATCCGAAATTTGTCCGACCGCTTGCTCGACGCAGGAGCGATCACGCGGCGGACCTTTACCGGGCGCGCCCAGCTCTACGAGTTCCATCCCCGCTTGGTCATGCTCTCCACTGATACCACCTACCTGAATGGCGTGGGAGCCGATGACCTGGATGCTTCGACCTTGCCTGACTCACCAGATTCTTTTCGACAGTCAAAAACTTTTCACCCATTAGAAGAAAGAAAAAATAAAAAGAATAAAAGCAGTTGTGGACAACTGCCCGGGGATGGATGCCACACTTCCCCGATGAAGAGTCCCATTTTCAAACCGCAAAACACAGGAGCCGGAGAAGCGAGTGAACCGGTGGGAGGTCCGGTTTCTGTTTTTGCGAATGGAGGGCAACGAGGCGAGGGTTTTCCGTGCCAGGAGAGCAAATCGAGGGAAGACGGCGGCACGGCATTGAACCGGGGCGGCGGCGCAAAACCGCGTTTTGACGATCCCAAAGCGTTTCAGGACTATGGGACACGGCTGTTGAGCCAGGTGATTTGTTCTTTGTACCACCGGATTGATTACCTCTCGGCGAGTCAATTGGTCCCAATCAAGCGGTTTTTCATCGAGGAGTTTCAGGGCAAGCCCAAGGAGGATTATCCCGCGATTTATTACCGGCTTTCAACGCGGATTCAGATTGCATCGGAGTGGTTGGGGCGCGATCCGAATCGCTATATCCCGATTCCGTCGCGGTATTTTGACCGGGGGAATCCGCATGGTTTTGTGAAGACGGAAGAGTGGTTGGGGGATATGAAGGCTTCGACGGAGAAGGCACGGGAGTACCGGCAACGGTATTCGACATTGATGAAGGCGTGGGGCGGGTTCATGCACACGGTGGGCGGTGCGGTTAGAGAGGGCGGCTTTTCGGGGTATATGCAGGGGAAGCGGGCGGTTGAGGGGAAGTATGGGAATCTGGCCGCGGCGTATGACTATGTGATGTTGTCGCTGGTGCAGCGGGAGTGAGATTTTAAGCTCCAAACACTTGATTTACTTCTACTTTGATCCCTGAACATTTCAGAGACAAGTCCTTTAATTAAGAACGAGGAATTATTTGGTGATTCTTCTTTGTTAATAATTATCCACATCAAGAACTATGAATTGACAGAAGCTGTCTTATCCCAATCCATAAATAACCGTTTCAAAACAACTCAATTGATGCTAAAATTAACCGTCCAATTTTGAAAAGGTATTTGAGTGTTTTTTCCACATTTTACAAGACCTTTCTATGCCCACCTCTGAAGCTCTAACAAGAATTCTCTTATTTTTGCGTTAGAAATGCAAACAGCCTGGAATATTTCCAGGCTGTTAGTTCTTAAAGTAATTGAGGTCTCTTCAGACCAATTGCGTATGAAGCCGTCAACGGTCCAGGTTGCCGGCTTCGTCTTTTTGCAGCGCTGAATTACTTCTTGCTGAGAGAAATCATCCTAGCGACATTGGCTAGGATAATCGACAAAGCTGCAATGCCTTGAAGGTAAAGAACGATGTCTTGCGACATAATACCGTCAAAGCTATACGAAACCTATTGCTAGCTCAACTACCGTTTTCAACAAACTTCGGAGGATAAATTATTAACGAACTATATTACAGACCTTTAAGCCTGTTGATATAAAATTCACGTACACCAATGGATTAATTTTATTTGTAATCCTCTAAAATTTAGCAGCTTACAATTTTTAAAATCTCTGATTCTAAAAAGTATTTATTTCAAGGGATTCTTTTAACTACCTCCCCCAATCCCTTAAAACTTCCTCCATTGATTTCCCTCTCACCTTTGACTCCACCCACAATTTCACCTCATCAAATCCCCGAGGTTTAGAAGAAGACTTTTCCCCAAGGGCAACCAATTCCTCATACAAGACGCGAAACCTGTCCCGGTTGAGGGAATGCCCCACCGGATCCATTTTTTGAAGGCGCTTCAACACCGTTCGCTCGAAGGGAAAGAGGTTGCCGGTCCGTTTGAGGCGGTTAAAATTAACCTGGAAGAACCGGTCCAGGAACCGTTGTTGGCCGGATTCAAAGTAGAGGATAATTTCGAAGACCCGACAGAAATGGCATATATCGGCCTTCTGGGCACAGCGAGGGATGTCCAGGATGGGGGCAATCGCAAACAAGGCTTGCTTGGGACGGTTGGTGACGAAGTAAAAAATGCCAATGTTGAAGTAAGTATTGATGTATCGGGACTGAGGAAGACGGTTCTTGTATTTGCCCAATCCCCATTCCAGTTCTGGTACAAGCTCCTCCGCCCGCTTGAAATTGAGGGTGTTGATCGCACCTAAGAACTCCGTTCCTAAAATGCCCGACCAATCTTCCAACCGTTCGTTTTCTGACTTGGGAGGCAATGCCCTCAACTGTTCAAGCACCGCTGGAAATGGGGCATAATCCTGGGCAGCGTGACACGCCTGGAGATAGTTCATCAGATTGATCTTATAGTCCGACCGCCGGGATTGCTGAAGGGCCGAATATTGACTCCAAAGGTGAACAACATCGCGGTAACGGTCTCTGAATTCGAATTTATCTTCCTTAAAATGAGAAATGGTAGCGAGGGAAATAAAATACAATTTTCGACTTTCAAAGGTCCCTTCCTTTGGTTCTGCCTGAAGCAAAGGGTCTTGGTCCCAAGAGATGACCTCCTCCTTTTCGTCCTCTTGGCGGGGTTTGGTCTTGGATCGGTAGGCACGGAAAATTTGATCGGCAAGACTTCGGTAGCTGAATTCGTCTTCTAGTTGCTTCAAAAGTTGTTTTCCTTCATCTTCCAACGCCTCTAGTTTCTGGTGATCAGCCGGGCGAAGGGTTCGCTTTGCCAGTTGCCGCTCAAGGAGATTGACCTCTGCAAGCAGAAGGTGTAGTTCGTGTTCCAATGCAATTTTCCGAGCTTTCTTCAACTTCTTCCCACTGGCTCCAAATAAGCCCCGCTCAATGAAAATCCGAGCCTCAGCAATCAAATTACGCGCCGCAAGGTCCTCCCGTTTGGATTCAAGATAACGTCGAAGAGCCTGCACCAAGGTATCCATCAGACGATGTTTTTCATAGCTCAGATTGCCCGCGATTGCGGGTGGCAGCGCCCCCTTCAACTCCTGCTCATCGTACTCTTCCTGATCCAACAACGCATCCAACAACACCTCACCATGGGAAGGGCCATCAAACTGCCCCCGACGCAAGTACTTCCGTACATACTGCTTTTCGTCGGTCTGAAGGGACTGGACCAATAAAAACAAATCGTTCTGAGGACTTCTGGGCATTACAAAAAGGTTTAACCTCAAAAATTAGAACCGCATAAACTGCAATTCAATATTGTAATTTCTGCTTTTTCGGAAGAAATTACCTAAGAACTGCCGGATATTCCCTTGGTGTCAGATCAAATAAATCAAGCAAAACCACCTTGGGCAATCCCGCTTCCTGCACCACCTTTGTAGCGTACCCAAGAAACTCTGGACAACCAGACGACTTGGCAAGGCAAAGGACAGCATTGGCACCTTCACTGCCACTTCAAAACATAATTATCCAACTTTTTAAATACTTGAACTGATATGGAAACCATCAGCCAGGACACCTATGCACTCAATTTTTCGGACGATTACCGGCAGTTACTGGTGATTGAATCGGCAAATGGAAGCCCTTCTGGTCAGTCTTTCGATTTGACCAAGGGAGTGAAAGTGTCACTAGAGAACGGGATTTACCACATTGAAGAAAACCAAGAGCTTCACAGTGACTCCGAAAAAACATTCATTCCCTCGGAGTTAAACGGAATTGTGGCCGAGCCCTTGAGGTTCGAGGGAGACGACTGGATTGGTTCAGAGGACCTGCGTGATACAAGAATTAGCCACAAGGAATACAAATATCACCTGAAGGAATGCGCCATTTCTTTGAAGTGGGGGCAATCAAATGAAACGCTTACTCCCATGATCAAAGTCCGAACCGAGTGTCCTTCGGGAGATTGCTCTGGCCCGCCCAAGAACTGTTTGACTGTTACTGACATCCAAGTCTAAATCTGAATTTCATGCCTTTTTTTAATAGACCACCGCACCATCCTCTGGGCAGTGTCGACGGAAAAATTGACCAGGTGCTTTTAATAGTACCTGGCAATTCTCCGGTGGAGTTGGCTCGGTTTCTGGAGAGTAGAAAATGGATGTGGGAAGCATTCAACGACCGCGTGAAATTCGTTGTTTATGGCCATACCACCGATTGTAGTCTGCGTCAGTTGAATGTAACACGGCGCGGCCCACAAAATAAAGAAATCACCCAAGCGAACCTTTCTAAGGAGATGTTGAATTATATCTCCGAGCATGCAAATACCCCCGAGAACATTACCATGTTCCATCTGCAACCCCAGGAAGAATGCCCGGTTGACGGATTTCCCAATTTGCAGGAGTATGCGCAGGATCCTTTCGTGGTCCTCAAAGAGGGTAAGGAAAAGACCATTTTCCTCGAATCAAAAGCAAATCCCTCAGAAAGGAATCGGTTCATCGCCGAGGACCTCAGTAAGTCTTCCTTAAATGCTGTTCACCGACCGACGGACCTTTTACTAGAAGGGGGAAACCTACTGTTCGGCAACGATTACGGCATCATGGGACGGGATTGCTTTGAGAAAAACTTGAAAAGGCTGTTTGCCGAAGGAGAGGGGAACCACGTCCAGGCTCTAAAGGCCCAGATCAAAGAGGAACTCGGAATCGACTACCTGATCGTTCCTGAGATCCCCACATTCACCCCACCCGAAGGTGGTTCCAGAATCCGGTGGGGAGATGGTTTCCAAGCCCTATACCACATCGATCTATACATGACACTGGGTGGAAAACACCATGCCCGAAATGAGCAACTCATCTTCATAGGGGACCTCCACCCGTATTGGGATCCTAAACAACCAGATGATCCCAAGGGAAAGATCAATTGGTCCAATCACTTCCAGTTACTAAAAGCCAAACTGGACGAGACGGCCCAGTTCTTCCGTGACTATTCAGAGCAAAGCAATGAAGGTCCGAATTTCCATGTGGTTCGGGTTCCGCTGATTTGGGAAAACCGTTCGGCTGAAGGGGCCATTCTGAGGAGCTACAACAACTGCATGGTGGAGACCCACCGAGGCACCACAACCTACTATTTACCCTCGTACGACGATCACCAGCGTCGTTTCAAGGATAAAAGGTCCCACGAGCGCCGTGTCTACGACTACTTTTCTACCCAATACAAGCACCAAGTTCAATGGGTCAACGAGAACTTCAACTCCCGTGCCCACAAGGCAGCATCCCTGCACTGCATCGTAAAAGTCCTCAACAGAATATAACCAAACACCAATATGAAAACCCTCAAAATTGTGGGGTTGCTGGTCTTGATGATCTCAGTAACCCAGGCTAACTACGCCCAAAAAGATGGGGAAACCCTTCCCTTCGAAACCTACCGACAGGTTGAAAAAGCCTTGGAAAGAGATGTCCGCAACCACCGCGATGCCCTTACCAATGAGATGGAAGCCCAGCGGAATGAATGGACGGCGGAGATGAACGACAAGGTCTACGAAGTCCGGGACGCCTCCTTCAGAATCGAGTTGATGATATGGGCCCTCGGCGGCATGACCTTTGCCGGATGGTTGGGATTTGGATGGGGGGCGGTGCGATATGTGCGGAAACAGGTCCGTGAGTTTGTCCGCGAACAGGTCAAAGAAGAATACCCAGATTTGGTCAACCGCCGCCTCAAAGAAATGATGAAGGAAGACAGCGAGGAATTGACGGAGTTGATCAACCAGCAGTCATTCGAATACAAGGCGAAGGAGGAAATGGCCTTTCCTGTCTTGTGCGCCAACAAGACAGACATAGTAGAGGCGCGAAATCTGATTGAAGGAAAATTGGGCTACGAAAAAGCCTCCTTCCAGTTGTTTGACGACTTCAAGGACAACCACCAACACCCCATCGTGATCATCTATGATTTCAACGATCTCCTGATCAATGAGAAGGAGACCGCCGTTCAGGAAATCCTGGCCGATGCCAAGCAATACGGAAAGGACACCATCTACCTCCTCGCAACCCAGCGCCACTGGCCCGCCCTGAAGCATTACCGGGACCAAGCCAATGCCGCGAACAGTAAGTTTACCCTTGCTGCCCGCATGATGGAATCCCTGAACTTTTCCGCCCAGCGAAATAAGTCCTGAACCGTGTGCCGATTGACCACCCCGAGCGTTTACCTGGACTGTGTGGCCCATTCCCACAGCATGGAACGTACCCCGCAAGCCTCCCTCTGGTTGAGGGATTTTGATGGCATGCTCCGAGAGGAGATCGTCCGCATCCTCCAATTGCCGGAAGGGTATGCCCCGGTGAACACCGGGTTAAGAGTTCGGGGAATTGGACTGAATCACCATTGCCGGGAAAGCTATATCGTTCCCCTTCCGCGAACCATTCCCCCCATTTTGGCCGCTGAAGTTTTGAGGACTTCACTTCCGCTGATCCCCGAAGTTTCCCGCCTCCATCCCCGCATCCACCTCTTGAGAGGGGGCAAGCTGGTCTTCTTTGTGGTGGCCCCGGCTGAGAAAGAGGTGGGAGAAATCCGCTTCGAAATCCACTTGGTTTCCGAAATCAAATCAAAACCCTTTCCCCGAAGTGGAAAGATTGAGTTGGACGGGACAAGTATTCACCTCCGCCGCCGGATGGACTTTTTCACCAACCTGCCCGTTGCCCAGCGACCGATTTTCCTGGCCTTGCAGGTCTGGATGAAAACCATGGAAGGCTTCCCAATTCAATGGGATGGATTCGAAATGATTGTCCGCTCTCTCATCCCACCCTATATGAACCACTGGGACCAATTGAAAGCTATACTCCGACAACTCGCCGACGGACGAACACGGATGCAATTTCCCGACCCCGGCCACCCCACCCGTCATTTTCCCGGTTTGCCCAACCGAGGCCAAAAACAGGCTTTGGCCGAATTGGCGCGAAATACCCTTGACAAAATTGAGATGAACCCCAATCGGCTACGGGAATTCTTTCCCAGCCATGCCCCCTTTTGCATGGAAGCCAGATACCAACCCCAACATTGACACTATGGCGAATTACGCTCCCAACCCGACATTCTACGTACTGATGCTCGATGCTTCTGGCATTCAGCATTATATCTTCGGAAGCAACCAACTGAAAGAGAACATCGGTGCTTCCTTCATTGTCTCCCATTTGCTCTACCACAAACTCCTCTTGGGAATTTTGGAAAGGCAATTTGGAGATAAGGTGCTCACCGATTGGGAAGCAGAAAGCGATCTCGCGATGGCGAAAAACCAATCCCTGAACTGTGAAGTCGCCTTTATCGGCGGAGGCAGCGCCATGCTGGTTTTCCGCCGTCAGGCGGATTTACAGGTATGCGCCCGCGAGTTTTCCCTTTCGGTCCTCCAACATTTCCCTGGCATCCGAATGACCATTGGAACGGGAAAGGCAACCGCCGACCAATTCCAGGGTGATATGGGGACGATTCGAAAGGAGTTGGGGGAGTCGATGGAAAAAAGCAAGCAGGACCATTATGTCCGAACCACCCTGCCCAAGCCGGGCATCGTAGAGGATTGCCCCAGTACCGGATATGCGGCTGAATCGAAATACGAAAAGGAATGGGTGTCCCAGGTTTCAGTCACCAAAAAGAAAGCTGCTCCCGCGGCCAACGAACGTCTGCGCCAGGAATTGCTGGACTACGAGAAACAGGAGAAAAAAGAAAACAAGGCCAGTCCCGACGACTTCGACTTTCCCTTGGAGTTGGACAAGATGGGCCAGCCCGAAGACAAGGGCTATATCGCGGTGATCCACCTCGATGGGAATGGGATCGGCAAACGGTTCAAGGATTGCCAGAGCCTCGCCCAATTGAGGGAACTGTCCCAGATTGTGCGGGACACCGGGAATAACGCCTTGTTTGAGCTGGTGCTGGAACTGAGGCTTCGGCTCATGGATGACAAAGGGCTCGGCGGGAACTATAACCTGAAAAGGAATAAGCAGGGCGAACAATACCTTCCCATGCGCCCGCTGTTTGTCGGAGGAGATGACATTGTGCTGATCAGCGAGGGAAGGATCGGGATGTGGGTAGCCGAGCGGTATATCCAGATTTACTGCCGCCGGATGAACGATGCCCTTGGAATAAATCAAACCGGACCGGATCGAATTGTGGCCTGCGCTGGAGTCGCCATCGTCAAAACCAAATATCCATTTTTCCGGGCCTATCACCTGGGGGAGGAATTGATGCGCAAGGCGAAGACCCGTTCCCGAACCATCCATGATTCGTGGATTGACTTTCTGGTTTCCTCTACGGGATTCAATGGGGACTTGGACGAGGTGCGAGAGGATCAATACATGGTGGGCGAATCCAAATTGTACCATGGTCCCTATCAACTGAACCAGGAGCAAGCGGGAATCCACCGCCTCAAAGAGGGCATTCGGGCATTCCAAAACTCCAAGGAATGGCCCCGAAATAAAATCATGGAACTGCGGGACACCCTCATGCAGGATGAAGCCGCGATCAAATTTTTCGAAGAATCCCTGGACTTCCGGGGGCTTGAATTGCCCGTCGACAATTACCCCAACCGCACACTCCACCTCGACATGATTGAACTGCTGGAATTTTACCCCAAATCACTGCAACAATGAAAATTAGCTTGAAAACCCAATCGCCAGTTCTGTTTGGCTCCGGTGAGGGGGGCGCTCTGGTCAATGTGGATTTGACGGTCCACCCCACTGGCTTTCCCTTCGTTCCGGGCCGAACATTCAAGGGGCTTCTCAAAGAATCATTCCTTGAAGTGCAGGAGATGATGCAGCAGGAGAATGCCAGGCAGGTCAGAGACCTGTTTGGACACCCCGGAACCGTCGATCCGGTGGGAAAACTCCGCTTCCCCAATCTCTACCTGCCCCAGTGGGATGAATTGCTCCGCGAATTGGCTCCCTTGCAAAAAGCCTTTCCCGCCTTTTTCCATCCCCACAATATCCGGGCCCACTATACCCGTGAGATTCCCCAAACTGCGATGAAAGATGGTGTGGCCAAGCAAGGTAGCCTGCGCATGTACCGGGTGCTGAAACCGGATATTGAACTGGAGGGCTATTTTCAGACCTCGGAGCCATTGACGGAGGAGGAAAAGGAATTGCTGACCTATGCCGCTCACAACCTGCGCTTTGCCGGGACCCGCCGCAACAAGGGCTTCGGCGAAATCAAAGTGCAAATTGATTGGGAGGAGAATGCGCCCTTGGTAACTCCGTCAGGGAAGGCTGTTACGATCACCCCCCGGCGGTGGGAGGTGAAAATAGAAACCCTGTCCCCGGTGCTCATCCCCGACCAACGCTCCGACCAAAACACCGTCAATACCTTCAAGCATATTCCCGGCTCCGTGTTGCGGGGAATCGTGGCCACCCGCTTGATCAAGGCCCAGAATTTGGGAAAGAGGGCCGATGACAATCCCGTTTTTTACGACGCCATCCTGAGCGGAGCTGTCAATTTTGGGCCGCTGTTTCCCCAGGGGGCACCGCCCGTCGCGCTGAACATCACGCGCCCAAAGGGAAGCGACGGAAAAAAACTGTTTGATAGCCTCAAACCGAACCCCACCGGAGTCAAGCTCCGGCCCATCAATGGGTTTGGATCCAACCAATTGTCCCAACCGGAGGAGGGAAAAGAAGCCCAAACCGAACTCACTCCCCAGAAAGTAAAAACCGAATTCAGCTTCCACAATTCGCGTCCCGACCGGACGGCTGGTCGCCAGACCGGCGAAGGAGACGATCCGCAGGGCATCTTCTACTACGAGGCCATTTCCAGTGGCCAGGAATTTACCGGCCACCTGACCGGTGATACCGAGGCGATGAAAAAACTCGTCGCCGCGACGGGGCTCGAATTTGAATGTCGGATTGGGAAAAGCCGCTCGGCCCAATATGGCCGCGCCAAAGTAAAGATCAGCCCCAGCGAGTCCCCCAGGCTGGACCTGGACGGGGACAACCAGATTGACTTGGTTTGCCTTTCTCCCTTGCTCCTGTCCAACGAATACGGGCTTTGTACGCCTTCGGTCAAGCTCCTGGTGGAGGAGTTGCAGGCCGCAGGACTGAAGGTCGAGTCCATCGAAAAGCGGGAGGCCAAGTTCCAGGCCGTCACCACCTACAACAGTGTGTGGAAAAGCAAGACGGAACAAGAATATGCCTTCGTGACGGGGTCGGTATTTCGCTTCCAGATTGGCCAGAACGCGTTCGAAACCTTCGAGAAGGTGGAGCAGAAAGGATTGGGGATTCGGAGAAATGAAGGCTTCGGCAAGATCAAATTCATTCCGACCACCCACTTCCCGGTTCAACTCCCGGAGAAAAAGACTTCCGAAAGCAAATCCGATTCTTCCCCGGCTTCTCCTTCCTCCGATCATCCGACCCTGAAGAAATTCATCGACGAAAAACTTCAGAATGAGGAGTTCACCAAGGCCAGGCAGCAGGGCATCTCGGACGCCATTCAATTTAGCCGCCGCAACCAATACGGCATGGGGATCTCCAACTCATTGCGCTCTCGCCTCCTGCAATTCCTGGATGAATTGAGCGGCCTCGAATCAGCGTCACTCGCAAAGACCTATTGGGACAAGCGGATGGCACATATCGAAAAACGAATCGCCGGACGCGCCCTCAAAGATGCTGGGATCTGGGACGGATTGCGAGAGCGTAACGATTGGGACAACAAACCGGTCCAGCACCCCATTCTTTACTGGACCGCCTTTTTCGAAACCCTCCGCTTCAAAAACAAGACCTATGAAAAAGCATAGCATCACCCACCGCCTTGTCCTCAAGGCAGAACTGAAATCGGAGTCGCCCATGAGGATTGCCAATGGCAAGGGCGACCGGGCCGACCTCATCCTCCTCCGGGACCATCGGGGCCGTCCCTATATTCCTGGCTCCTCCATAGCCGGGGCCATTCGGGACCGTTGGGACCGGACCCAATTCGAAGAACAACTCCCTAAAGCCACCCTAAATGCGTTCTGGGGGACGGAAACCCAGTCCGAAAAGCCGGGACATATCTTCCAAAGCCATTTCCGGGTTCAGGATTTACCCATCCAAGGCCGATTCCAGACCCTCGTGAGGGACGGGGTCCGCATTGACCGGAAGCTGGGGACAGTGGAAGATTCCAAGAAGTACGATTCCGAGATCCTCGAAAGGGGTGTGAGATTTGCCTTTCAGGCCGAAATCACCGTCCGGGCGGGAATGGATCCCGATGGCTTCCGCCAAATGGCGGCCTGGACCGGCAAGACCCTTCAGAACGAGCTTCAGGTCGGCGGAAATACGTCCAAAGGCTTTGGACTGCTGAAATGCGAAGACTTCAAAGTCTGGGAATTTGACTTTAGCCAGCCCGACGCAGCAAAAGGCTGGCTGGATTTCTGCGCCAAAGGCAGCCTTGACCACGCATTTCGATTGCCGGAGGATTTTGCCCAGGCACCCGCCGAACTAGCACCGGCGGATCTGGAAGTCAAGGCGACCTTCTCCCTGCGGTCCAGCCTGATCATCGGGGGACCGGGCAAGAAGGATGAATTCGAAGACGAAGAGAAAGAAGTCAAAAAGTTCCACCTCCACAGCGGCGGCCAACCCGTGATCTCTGGCAGCTCCTTGATGGGGGCCTTGCGCCACCGGGCCGAAAAGATCCTCAAAGTGGCCGGGGTGTCCGGTTCGGATGGAAAAATCAACCACCTTTTCGGTTACCAGGGTGACGATGGGGATGCCACCAAGATTCAACGGAGTCGGATCGACACGCGGGAAGCCTCCATTCATGCGAAATCAGCGGTGCAGACCCGCATCCGGTTGGACCGCTTTACCCAGGCTCCCGTCGAAGGGGGACTCTTCAATTCAGCGCCGGTATGGCGGGTCCACCAGGAAGATGATTCGGGAAAAGTCACCCTTTGGTGGCGCATCCGGGATTACCAGCCCGGAGAAGCTGCCCTGCTCCTGCATCTGCTCCGCGACCTCTGGACCGGAGACCTGCCCCTGGGGGGCGAAAAGAATATCGGTCGGGGGCGGCTCGAAGGATTTGTGGCCGAGGTCTCATTTCCCAACCAGCCAGCCGTCCAAATCAAACAGCAGGAAGAAGGCATTGAGCTTACCGACCCCAACCAGCTCCTTTCCCAATTCAACCAACCCCTGTCCCAACTCTTTACCCCAGCAACATGAAAGCAGCCATTTCTTTCCAACCCGAACCCGCCTATCCCATCCGGGACTGCCAGTCCAAGGTGGATTTTGAGGCGACCACCAGCCTGGAAGACCTCGCCCGGTACATTGGAACCGGGCACCTCGTCCTCTGGCAATTCCACCGGGTGTTTTACCTGCCCATCAAAACGGGCAGCATCGAACTCCCGCCCAGCGTCAAAACCGACCAGGAACGATTCCTGGTCCGCGCCCGCGCTTTCAACGAAGACAAGGAGTGGCACATCTGGCGGCACAAGGACAAGATCCACGGCCGCCAACGGAAAGACTCCTCCGGCCAGGGCGACCCATTTGTCGAGGCCGATATGAAACTCCGCGGAGTGATCTATACCCAATTGGGCGTCCCGGAAAACGGGCCGGTCGTACGGCTCAAAACCCGTTCCTATATCCAACACAATACCTATTTCCAGGCGGGGTATTTCGACCAACGCTTGGTATCTGTTGTTCCCGAAATCAAGGAGGAAAAGTTATGAACGAAGATTTAAAACTGATCCATGAAGGCGGGCGCTGGTTTCTCTACGATCAATTCCAGCGGCGCAAGTACCCTCTGGCAAACGGAATGAATCCCGACGAAGACCTGGAAGGGTTTTTCACGGAAAATTATCGGCTAAACGGTAGGGTGGTTGAATACATGGATATCACCGATGATGATGGTGAAATTCATGTCTTCACAGGTAAAAAGATAAATAATCCGAGGGGCCAACGTCAAGGACCTCCCAACCGGAAAAGAGAGGAGATTGACCGCAACCGCAAGCAACGTCCGGCGGTCGCCCCCTACAATTTTGTTCCCCTAAATGAACAAGTCGTCATCCACAAAGCCGCTGGAAACCACGCCGAATTCGATCCCGAACTCTACTCCGGCTATATTGATGTCACCCTGACCACCGAAACACCCTGCTTCATCCGAAGTGAAAAGCACGAAGAACGATTCTTTTCCGTGGGAAAAGGTCATCCATTCGTTCCGGGCAGTTCTTTCCGGGGCGTCATTCGGAGTCTGTTTGAGGTGATTTCGTACAGCAAAATGGACTTCGTGACCGATTCTCAGTTTTCCCACCGCAGCATGGCGGCAATGGCAAAAAGACTGAACGATGCCTATGAAGAAGCAGTGCCCTACAAATCCACCCAGGACAACAATACCGCCCTGATCAAAGCGGGCTATCTGAAATATGAGAATCGACAATTCTTCATTGTTCCGGCCGGGAAACCCACCAAAATCCCCGAAGAATCCCAATTTCAGAAACCGCCCCAAGCCGCCGGAAAGGGATATATCGTATTTACCGGATTCATCAACAAGAAGAAGCACCAGTGGAAAATCAATGGCCCGATTCAAGGCAAAGAACTTCCCATCGATGAACGGGCAATCCGGGCCTACCGGGACGATGCCCACCGCAATACCTATTCCCGGATTAAATTCAAGGGAAAGGTCTACAACGGCTTCCAACTCGACCTGCTCAAGGAAGCCAAAGAGAATCACAATAAATGGAATAACGGTTATCCGGTCTTCTACAATACGGCCCCGGACAATGATCAAATCGTGGTCTCCTTTGGCCATACCCCTTATTACCGGGTCCCATTTGGGAAATCGGTCACGGAGCACATCAACCATCCTGATCTCGAAGAGCAAACCGATTTTACCCAGGCAATTTTTGGCAGTACCAAAATGGCCGGGCGGGTTCAGTTTGGTGATTTGGACATGATTACCGACAACGAATGGGCGCATCCCGTCCGGACCCGGAAACTGATGACGCCGAAGCCCACGACCTTCCAGCACTACCTGGAACAGCCCAGTGGCATTGCTACGAAGCTGGATGATCTTGTGCATTGGGGGGATGGGACGCAGAATCAACCAGTGCCCATTCGGGGACATAAAATGTACTGGCACCGGGGGACCGAGGAACGGAAAAACAAGGGGCAGGATTGGGGAGCGAGTAAGGAGGACCGGGAAAAAGGAAGGGCGTTTGACGAGAAGCTGAACCGGGATTTGAAGAACAGGAGAATCAAGGACAAGAAAGAGGCGGAATGGAAGACGGTGCAAGTCCCATTGATTCCCGTGCAAAAAGATTCCCAGTTCAAAGGCCGCATCCATTTCGACAACCTCAGTGAAGTCGAATTGGGGGGATTGTTGACGGCCCTGGAATTGCCCCCGGATTGTCGGCACAAGATTGGTCTGGGGAAGCCATTGGGGCTGGGATCGGTTCGGGTAGAATGCGAAGTGACCCGGATTCACCGGGAGCGCCGCTATTCCCGGCTTCTTGACGAGAGTGGCAGCAATTGGAATACGGGCGAGGAAAGCATTCCCAGTACCAATTTCCTGAAGCAGGCATTTTCCGATCACCTCCTCCAACAACTCAATGGCAAGGAAGCCCATATCTGGTTGATCCCGCGACTGGCGGAGCTCCGGGCCCTTCTGACCTTCGATGAAAGCCAGGTCAGGTCCACCGATTGGCTGGAGGAGACCCGGTATATGGAAATGGAAAGGCCCAAGCCGACGCCATTTGAACCGCCGTCCTCAAATGACGAGAAGCACAAATGGAACGAGTACAAACACCGTCCCGTCCTGCCCCGTCCCCGCGATGTCCAACAGCATTTTAAACAACGCCAAAAACCTAGCAACAATGGCAACCGCAACGCATAAGCCCCATTTTCTTCGGTTCCTGTTGAAACAAACCGGAACCATTGTCACGCTGGTCATCGTCGGCGCATTCCTCCTGGCCCTCCTCTTCTTCGTCCTCCAACAACCGGCTCTGGGCGCCGATTGGAAGGACCTCTACGCGGACTACATCGACCCTTGGATCGCCATTGGCACTTTGCTGGCCGCCGGGGCCATCTGGATCCATACCCAGATCGTGGAGTTCCGGGCGAGTTGGCCGCAAAAGATGCACGTGGTCTACGCCTTGTTCGATTGGGAAAAGGAACAATGGACAGTTCACGCGGAGATTCTCAATGCCCCGCTCAATGGCCCCAGTGAGATTCGCAACTGGGGGCAGAACATTGCCAGAACCTTCTTTAAGACGGGTAATATTTCCGCAATCGGCTTTCAAATCATACCCGGAAGGCGGATAGGAAAGCAACTGAAAACGACTCATTACATCCTGTTTTTCTTGGAGGAACCCTTCTCAGGTAAAGACCGAAGAATCGGCAGCTACCGCTACCACGACAGCGGAGCCACCTGGGAATATCTCGAAGGAGATTCTCCCACCGAAGAGTTTCCCCACCTTTCTTCCATCCTTCTTTCTACTCCCCAACCCCAACCAAAATCCCAACACCCATGAACACCACCCAAATCCCCTACCTCGCCCTCACCTTTGACCTGCCCTTGCATCCGGCGGACATTCCCGCCTTTCGGGGGAGCTTTGCCCGGCTGGCCGGGCGGAGTGAGCGGCACGACGTCTTTCACAACCACAACAACGATCCTGGCACGCGGGGCGATTACCACCACCGCTATCCGCTCGTCCAATACCGGAGGCGGGGGCCGCACGCGATGGTCCTCGGCCTGGGACGCGGGGCCAATGCCCTCGCCGATCTCCACGCCACCGGCCAACTGGACCGCTTTGCGATGCGGGGGCACCGGATTCCGTTGCGGGTGATCGATACCCACCGGGAAGCGCCGGGCGGTCTCGCGATGCACCCCACGGAAATGGCCTTTCGCTACCGGCTGGAGCGGTATTTGCCGTTTAGCCAGGCGCGCTACGCGGAATGGCAGTCGCAGGCGGCACTGACGGACAAAATCGCATTGTTGGAACGGCTGCTGCGGAACCACCTGGTCTCGTTTTGTTATGCGGTCGACTGGCCGCCGCCCACCACGCCGCGCATCGCGGTGCAGGTGACGGACATTGTCCGCCGCCATACCTGCCGGGTCCTCGGCAAACAGCCTTACCTGGGCTTCACCCTCGACTTTCGCAGCAACCTGCATTTGCCGGACCGCATCGCCCTGGGGCGGAAGACGGCGTTTGGATATGGAGTCTTGCGCAAATTTTAAATGTCAAATTCCAGGTTTCAAATGAAGAAAGACTGTTGAAAACCGGCTGCTCAGCGGTGGTATTCATTTGTCATTTCCCATTTGTCATTTGGAATTGACTCCGGTTCTTTGACGTACGGAAACCGTTCTTTTTGCGGGGGGCGGAAGGCATTTGGAAGCCAGTTTTTCGAAAAAAATCGCGGATTTGCCGGATTGTTCGGGTCCAAAAGACCATTTTTTTCGGGAAAACACCCCCTGATTTGGGGGTTAAAATACTGTTGGTTAGTCACTTGTGAATTTTACCGGTGTTACAGGTCCCATTTTGAAAGCGGGTCACAACTAAATTACCAGGATGTCCCCAGGTTCAAGTGGTGTTACAGGTCCCATTTTGAAAGCGGGTCACAACAACAAGTAGGACCGACTCCCAAAACTTTACCGGTGTTACAGGTCCCATTTTGAAAGCGGGTCACAACAGGTTGCTCATAGGGTTTAGGCTTGGTCGTGGTGTTACAGGTCCCATTTTGAAAGCGGGTCACAACTGAGAGGTCAGGCGCTTCTTCTTTCTCCGCGGTGTTACAGGTCCCATTTTGAAAGCGGGCGGGGGAGAATGAGAAAATGAAGAAAATGTGCGAATGCGAAAATGATCCCGACCGCAGGGCTAACAGGTGTTGACAAGGTGTTGACAAGGTGTTTACCTCCAGTAAAACAAAGATTTAGCTGTTTTGGGTGGTTTTGGAGAGGCTTAAAGCATTCTAAATGAGGGCAATGGGAAATTAGACGGTCAAAAAGCAAGTCCATTAAACGAGGATTTCGACCTACGAACTGGTTCATATGCTCGATCACCTCTGTCAAAAAGCAAGTCCATTAAACGAGGATTTCGACCTTATAGCAATAATCGCCGTACTGACTGTTGGCGTCAAAAAGCAAGTCCATTAAACGAGGATTTCGAC
>CAWUKT010000111.1:0-18844 GCA_963923035.1 uncultured bacterium | reverse complement strand
AGACCGCGTGACCGCGGTCCCAGACCGCGTGACCGAGGTCCTGGAGCGCGTGACCGCGGTGCCAGACCGCGTGATCGCGGTCCCGGACCGCGTCAAACCAAAACAGGTCCAGAGAATCACTTCTCTGAACCTGCTGATTCAATCGGTTTTTAAGGCCCTCGCTACTGGAGAGCGAGCTTGCGCACCACTTTGGCGCCGCCAAAGGTGGCCTCAAAGGTATAGACGCCGCGGGCCAGGTTGCTCAGGTCAATCCTTTCTCCCGGCACCAGTCCTTTTCCCCGCACCACGACTTCCCCCATCATCGAGGTAATCTGGTACCGCTCCATCGGGGCGATCTGGTCGTCAAACCGGACCGTCACAAAGTGGGTGGCGGGATTGGGGAACAACGCCAATTGCAAGCGGGCCAACTCCATTTCGGGGGAGGCTTCCCCCGCGGATGGGCCCGTCGCCGTCGGGTCAGCGGCCTGGCTTGCGGTCCTGAACGATATGTTTTGTTCGTCAAACTCACCGGGCAGGAAGATCGGTACCCCGCGAATCCCCGCCTGGAACAGGCCGTCTCCGCCGCCCGTATTGCCGCCGACGACCGCCGCAATGTCCACGACGCCCGAACCCGGGGTCAATTCCACGTAGCCGTCGGAGAACAGGCTCTTCTCCTGCCCGGGATTCACGGTATAGTTGCTGGCCGACAGCCAATGCCGCGAACGGAGTACCGCATTCTGGCCCACCTGGGTGGTATTGTTGTCCACGATGAGCTCCGGCGGGGTTTCTTCCAATCGCTCCGCGACCAAGGGAATAGGGAGTTCCCCCAACGTGGTCGGATTGTTGGGATGAGATCCGGGGTAGACGACGGTATGGGTATTGCTCGTCAGAAAACCTCCTCCCATGATGCGAACCCGGAAATTGTAGGAATACTCTCTGGGCACATCATCGGGGACATACATCTGAAAATTGAATCCCCCCTGTTCCTCGGTCGTGGCCGTCCAAAACGTCAGGTATTTCCCATTCAACACATAATCGAGTCCCACAAATCCGTTCTCAATGAACTGCCCGTTTCCATCCTTCAGGGCTCCCCGCAGAAGGTGCTTGGTAAACCCATAGGGATTCACCATGTCCACGCCTACGCCACACTGGGCTGCGTCCGGGACCGCCGAGGTCGTCCCTAAAACAGCAGCAATCCCCTTGGCGGTTCGACTTCCAGCACTCCGGGAATAGGGCAAAAATAAGCCCATATAGTCTTCCCAGGAGGCATTGTTGGGATCGTAGAGATCATCGGAATATTTCCACCAACTGATGCCCGCGCCTCCACAATCCCGGCAATCTTCAAATACCAAACGGCCCAGATTCTCCTGCTCTAACCCGGTACCCACAGCTTCGCATTCTGCCTGGGGCAAATTGTCACAAGGGGGAACACCCGCAGGGTCGGCTCCGGGAAAACTGGTCTCGCCGATCATCCAGGGCCGGTCAAAGTTCGGTTGGCACCATTTCAAAAAGCGCCGGGTCCGCACGCCATCGAGATCAGATTGGAACAGCGTTCCGTAGCCTTTCGAGTAGAGGTGAAAGGAAATGAAATCCGATTCCATCATCCCCGGATCAAACCAATCCAAACCGTAGTCCCCCACCCCGATCGTGATGAGGTGGTTGGGATCAATGGCTTTGAGCTTGTTGTAGGCGGTCTGCACATAGGACACGGCGAACTCCTTGGTCTGTTCGGCCGGAAGCCCATTCTGGAATTCCAGGGAAGGCTCATTGTGCAGGTCCCAAGCCATGACGGCCGGATGGTCCTTGAAGGGGCCGGCTATTTTCTCCATGTAATCGAAGAATTTTCCCCGGGCATTCGGCATCCAAACCCCGGAACTGGCCAATACAACGATGGCCTTGATCTCGTGTTCTTCACATTTGTCAAGGAACAACCCGAGGGCCTGAACAATGTCATAATAGTTGATGACCTTATTGAGGTGGTTGGAAGGATCAGCGGAAGGGTCCCCGAGGGACACCTGATAATTGCCCCCGAGCCAGGGGGCAAACCACGGATACACCAGCTTGTCGGCCGTCGCATCGTAGCGGACCGATCCCAGGTTGGTGAGGCGAATGGAGTTGAATCCCTCCGCCTTCAAATCCTGGAAGACACCGTCCAGATAGGCTTCGTAGCCACTGTACGTGAGCGGGAAGCAACTTTCTGCGGTATTGCCATTGAAGTCGTCACAATAGCTCAGGCGGGTACTCGGCAACCACAGGGCCGTATAACCGCTCGGCACATTGCTGATGGACGTGTTCTGAGGGTTGGCCGCATCTCGAATTTTGTACAGCGTCACCTCCATATTGACGTTTCGCGCGTAGTAAGGAGCGCCATCGAGGTAAAATCCCGTTCGGTCCATCTGGACAAAGCCGTCGAACTGGGCCATCCCCGACATGTATCCCGATCCTATGATCAGGACACACAACCATAAATAGTTGAATTTCATGGGAGTGGGAATTAGTTGGCGGCCTTCAAAAGAGAAAGTTCGGTTTCGAGGGATTTGATTTTCTCGTTGGCCTCGATCATGTAGAGGGTCAACTCCTCGATCTTTTGCAGGAGGGTCGCGTCCATGGAGCCGAGATCAAAGCCATTTTCCACGACTTCTTCCGCCGAGGGAACATCCGGCAGATGCTTGTTCTCGGCGATGAAATAAGCCACATCCTCCAGTTTGCGCAACTCGTAGTCTTCCTCGAACACGAAGTCGGCCCAGTTGGCGCTGCCGGCCACGGCGACCCGGACACGTTCGGTGATGATCCCGTCCTCGACGGCCAGGAGGTAGCCACTCGGGATGGTAGGCGTGCCAATCCGAACCTTTCCATCCTTTTGGATGACCATGTTTTCCCGGTAATCATTTCCGGTATTCCACGAGCTTCCGATTTTCGTGGCGAAGGAGATGCCGACCTCGTCGGGTGCATCGGTGCCCTTCTCGTAGCTGACTAAGTGCAGAGAGCCACCGGTATTGACGGTGTTTCCGTTGTGGCTTTCGGTCACATCAATCCCATTGAACACCACGTAGGGACCATCCGTGGAAGCGGTATTTCCGTGGATGTGGAATTTCGCATCGGCATTGTTGGCTTCCGCATGGCCGTTGATGTCCCCAAAGACGGACAGGTCATTGCGGTTGGAAGCCGTGCCGACTTGCAGGGTGCCCGCATTGTCGAGGCGCAACAACTGGGTTTGGTTGCCGGAGCCGTCGCCCCGGGAGACCGAGAATGCGCCTGAGCCTCCGTTCCCAAATGAGAGGCTCAAATCCGCAGCACTGGCCAGGCTGGGTCCGTTTCCGTGGTTGAAATACAAAGACCGGTGGACACTTAGCGGCCGGACGATCCCGTTCGGAGTGCCCGATTGGAAGCCCAGAACCGATTCGTTCTGGCTGTTCAGCAAATACCCGGTACCCATGAACTTGATGTTCGAAGCCATTTGCAGCGGGTTGGATCCGCCGCTCAGGGTCAGGGTATTGGAGACAATCGCATTCGGGTTGCTGTAGAAGCGGATATAGCCTCCAGCCGTACTGCTGAGGTCATTCATCAGGTAATGGTCGCCGGGAAATTCGACGTTGCCATTCAGGATGGAGTTGCCCGCGACCTCGAATTGCTCGGTCAGCTGAGCCGTAGTGCCAATCCCCACAGGTCCATTGAAGACCTGTCCGGATAGCGTTGAAAGTCCAATTATGGACATAGCAATAAAGGAAATGCAAAATGAAATGCGTTTCATAAAAACAATAGGTTTATGGTTAATAAAAAATCGGTTTATGCTAACACAATAGGTTCTACACAATAGGTCTAAAAACGCGGAGGGGTATCTTTATTCTCTTGTCTATACTCCAGCTTTTTTTTCGTTTTTTCAAGCCCCCCAATTGTCTTCTGCTTCCTTTTCTCCAAAATATTCATTTCCCTATCACTTCACCTTCTCCCAACAAGCCTCTCATTCACAGCCACTTTCATTCCCTGACAAATCCGTTTCATTCTCTCCCGCTTTCCCTTTATTTTTATCCCTCATTCAAAGGAAATCCATGCTGAAACTTGATTTTGGGGGAAAGAAGGCCCTCGTATGCGGCAGTACTGCCGGAATTGGCAAGGCCACGGCCATCGAGCTGGCCAGCCATGGTGCCACTGTGACCCTTCTCGCACGGAACGAAGACAAGCTCAAAGTGGTGCGTGACCAGTTGCCAACGCCCCAGGGACAGGCCCACGACTACCTCGTGGCCGATTTTTCCGATCCCGACCAGCTCCGTTCCGCCCTCGATGCCTACGTGAACGATGATGCACCGGTCCATATCCTGGTGAACAATACCGGAGGTCCTCCCGGCGGTCCGGCCCATGCGGCGGACCCCGATGCCTACCTGGCGGCCTTCCGCCAGCACCTCATTTGCAACCAAATCCTCGCCCAGGCCCTCATTCCCGGGATGCAGGAAGAAGGCTTTGGCCGGATCCTCAATATCATTTCGACGTCCGTCAAGCAACCTCTCAACAATCTCGGCGTATCCAATACCATCCGGGGCGCGGTCGCCAATTGGGCGAAGACCCTGGCCAATGAGCTGGGCCAGTACGGCATCACCGTGAACAATGTGCTGCCGGGCGCGACCGAAACCGAACGGCTGGCTTCGATCATCGGCAATAAAGCCGCCAAGACCGGCCAGTCAGAGCGCGACGTAGCGCTCGGCATGCAAGGCATCATCCCCGCCGGACGCTTCGCCAAGGCGGAAGAAATTGCCTATGCCGTCGTATTCCTCGCCTCCGATTCGGCGGCCTACATCAACGGGATCAACCTCCCAGTGGACGGCGGCCGCACCAAATCCCTTTAGACTGGCGCGGTTTTTGTGACCTGTTTGCCTTTACCAAAAGAAAAAATCTCCATGAAATTCTCTGTTCTCCCTCGTCTGCTTACCCTGCTGCTCGTACTTACCGTCGTTTCTTCCTGTAAAAAGGACGATCCCCAACCCGAACCGGAAGGCAATCTGATCTTCAAGGTCCGGCTGGATCCGAACCAGGAACGGCTCGACAACCTCGGCCAACCGTCTACTGTTCCGGCCGGAAATGCCGCCCAAACACCGACCTTTCGCCAGTTCAGCGCCCACGTGATTGAATTGGCTCCGAATGCCCTGACCATTCCCGGGCAGGGCGTCATGGTCTACCAGGGCGCTGAGACCAGCGCCGGAGGGGATGCCGCCGTCGATTTCGACCAAGCCAATGTCGTCGCTCCGGATGAGACCATTTTCTCCATCCCCCTCGCCGATGTGCCGACCGGAACCTACCCCTACGTCCGCGTCTCGGTGACCTACCAGAACTACGATATCCAATACCAAGCCCTGGGCCAGACCTTTACCGGCACTATTGCGTCCTTCGTTGGGTTCAATACCTACCTCACCAATTATACCGTCAATGCCGAATCGGTGACGGTCAACGACGATCGTTTACAGGGCTATTGGGCCTTCGAAACCTTGGGGCAGGTCCAAACCGGCCAGGCGCCTCCCGGAGCCACCACGGTTCCGAACCCGATTGCCGCCACTTCTCCGATTCCTCCGGGTTCCTGCCTCGTGACCGGTGAATTCACCGAGGCCCTGGAGATCACCCATACCGAAAGCGGCGACGTCGTCGTGGTCCTGTCCTTCTCGGTCAATAACTCCTTCGAATGGAGAGACCAGGACGGCAACGGCACCTACGATCCCCTCGATGGGGACTTGGTCGTGGACATGGGCTTGCGGGGACTGCAAGCGTATACCGAATAAAATTTAAGGGAGTTGGATGGCGCTGGTATCTACTGGCGCCTCCTCTTCGATGTCAAACGAACGGAAAATCTCCTCGGGCGTCTGTCCGAGGTGTTCCAGTTCGAATTGGGCGGTGGACGCCATTTTGTGGTTGGGATGTAGCTCGATGAATTCCCGGTAGTATTTCTCGGCCTCGATCAGGTCCTGGAGCACATTGTGGTTCAGGAAAGCGAGGAGAAACAGGGCACTGGCCGCGGTCTCGTGGTTGGGATAATCGGTGTAGTTCCGTTTGAAAACCTGGAGGGCCCGGGGCAGATCGCCCAGGTCATTGGAGTAGAGTTCACCGGCACGGAATAGGAATTCCGGGGTTTCGGGAGCCTGGGGATAGTTGTCGGCAAATGAGATATAGGCCCGTCCCAATTCACCCAGCAATGCGGTATCGGCATTTCCTGTGAGCAGTTCAGCGCGTTCGGCCTGGGCCTTCTTCTCGAGTTCCTGGACCTTCTGGAGGTCTTCCCGCGAGCTTACTTTTTTACAGCCAACCATCGCGGTCGAACCGACCAACAAGAGGGTCAAAGCAATAAAGAAATGGGTACGCATATTCAAATTCCCGGTTCCCTGTTTATTTTTTCCGTTCTTAAAGCCCAAAACTAACTAAAATTATCCTTTTGAGGCGGGGAATTCATTGGACGGCAAGGGAAAAGGGTCAGATGGAGTCGTTGTTGGAAGGGACGGGGACCGGTTGTGGGGGCGGGGGAATAAACACAGGGGCAACAGGCTGGGGCCGGGGCGGCGGGGAAACCTGGCGTTGGACAAAGGCTGCCAGGGAATCGTAGCGGAGCTGAACCTCTTCCGACTGGAGTCGGAAATCTTCGAAGCGCAGGTTGAGGCCTTCCATGTTCACCCCCGATTCACTTCCTTTACGACGAACCTGTTGCTCCTCTCTCAACATTTCCGTCCGCAAATCCAGCTGTTTGAATTGAAAGCTGCTCAAACCCTCCGAAAAATCGGTCATCCGGCGCTGCGTATTCACCTTGGTCAGGCTGTCCCAATTGAACCATTTCCCGGAACTGTCCTGCATGGCTTTTTCCCAACCCACCACCGAATCATTCAGCACCCGCATATTTTCTTCCAGCTGCGAGATTCTGCCCCCCAATTGATTCAGATCGGCCAAGCCTTCCGACGGATTTTGATCAGCGGGGGCAGGCGTACAGGCCCAACAACAGGTCGACAGAATGAAGAGAAGGACAGAAAAACGAGTCATGAATCAATTTTGCATGTGAATGTACACGGTCACGACGGGTTTTTCCAGTTGAAAACTCACGGATTTATAGGAAGGGGCGGAAAGGACGGGTTTGACATCGTTGGAGAAGCAGTAGCCTTCGGTGGGCATCCCGATCCAATTGTAGTCCATCTCGCCATTCCCATTCTCATCGTGCATGCCGGCCAGCGCATAGTCGCCGTAGGGAAGGTTTTCCCAGCGCATCACGGCTGTCGTCTTGCCATTCAGCTTTTGGACCTTGGTGTCCACGGAGTATTCCAGTTCTTCGGGAAAGCCCTTTTCCTGGTTGTACAGGGTCATTTCGAGGTTTCCGTCGCCACTTTCAAAGTCCATGACCTTCACGACCAGTGTCCCTTTTTGGGCGTGGAGGAGTTGGGGCGAAATGAAAAAGGAAAGGCAGCCAAGGAGGAATGCAATCGACAGTTTCTGCATGGTGAGAATTTCAGGTTGGGGTTGAGAAAGGATGAATTAGCAGGACAACTCGAATTTCGGGAAAAATATTTTCTTTTGGAGGGAAAAAAGTATCCCGGCCAGTTGGCTAAAACCTCAAAATGGCCTTGGGGTCGATTTTCTCCGCATTTCCCACAAAAAACCAAACGACTTCCTGCCCGTTTTCCGCCATGAATTTTTCCAAATCACTGCCCTTCATGCGACTCAAGGCCAGCCATTCGTCCACCATGCCGTCCAGCCGGCGGCTACTGACCCGGTCCGCGAGGTGATCCGCCCAACGGGCATTGGACTGGCTCCGGGCCAGGGCGTCGCCCAGCGCCTTCTCGCGCAGCATCCGCATCCGGTCGGGCAACGTCAGCCCGTCGCGGGACTGACGCAATTCCGACATCACCAATTCCGCCACGGGCGCCATCCGGTACCCCTCCCATTCCAGCCAGATTCCCTGGCCACCTTCCATTTCGCGGATCCGCAATCCCGTCAACAGGTCGGCAATGTCCCGGAACCGCTCCGCCAGGTGCACTTCGACGGCCGCCTTCGCGGCCAACACTCCCGCCCGTTCCGCTGCTCCCGGGGCCTCAAAATGAAGCGCCAGGCCCATTTTCCCGAACCCATTCGCCTGCTCCCACTCCTGGGTCCAAACGGCCGAGCTGTCCGGCCCCAACCTCGACATTTCAGTCGATGCCGCTTCCATCGGCAATCCGTCGTGGAGTCCCAACAGGCCATCGACAAGGTCTTCATAGCTTACATTCCCCACCACGACCAGGGTCATCTGGCTTCGGTTACGTAAGCCCGCCCAACTCGTCACCAGCGAATCCCGCGCCGGCAAACCGGCGAGTCCCAGCGGCAAGCTGGCTCCTTCCGGCAGTTGCCGGATCTTTGCGTGGGCCAAGGCGAGCAGGCCCGGCCCCTGGAGCTTCCGGGCCGAATTCCGGAGCAATTGTTCTTCTTCCAAAATGGCCGATAACAACATATCATCCGAGACCGGCTGGTCCAGGGCTTTTCCCACCGCGGCCAAGGCCGGGGCCAAATGTCCGCGGGTGGTTCCCAGGTGGATGATTTCCGCCTGGGAGCGGTGCTGGACGCCCAGGTGGCGGACGTGGAGCCGTTCTTCGGGGGATATACCCGCCAAGGCGGTCTGGGTCAACAAGGGCGCCAGAGAATCGCCGGCATGGGGCAGCACCCACCGAAATTCGAGGGCTTCCCGGGGCGTTGGGGCATAGACGATCCGATAGCCGCCGTATTCAAATTGCTGGGGACGAAACTGTTCCGCTTCGAAATCGCCTCCGGTAGAGGGCCGGGGGCATCCGGTAACCAGGACCGCCAGCAACAGGAACCAAGCCTTAGAAAGTCGTTTCATCGCGCACAATATCAAAGGTCACACGGCGGTTGAGGGCCCGGTGGGCCGGGGTATCGTCGGGGTATTCGGGGAAGGCTTCTCCCCAGGCCACGACCTCCAGGCGGTCGGAAGCAATTTCATATTGGTCCACAAAGATGCGCTTGACGGCCTCGGCCCGTTCCCGGGACAAGGCGAGGTTGGTCACGCCGTCTCCGAGGCCATCGGTATAGCCATTCACGTGGATGGCGAGGGTATCGTTGCTGCGCAGCAGGGCCGCGACCCGATCGATTCGGGTCAGGGAAGGCATATCGGCCTGGTTGGAGCCGGATTCGAAGTAAATCTTGATGGAATCGAGCCAGGAATAATCGGGGAGGACGGGCTGGGGTTCGACCACTTCCACCTCCGGAGTATCGACCTGCACCACCATCTCCGACGCACCAAAGATTTCATCCAGGGTCACGCGGCCTTCCCATTCGGAGCTGATCATGGCGGCCCCCGCCACGGCTTTTTCTTCAAAATAGGTCTCTGCTCTCTCCAACAGCTCCTCCACGGATAGGTCTGCTTTTTCCCGTCCCCACGCTTCCATCCAACGCTTCGGTTCATCTTCAATCCCCGCCGCCCACAGGTCGGCGGCTTCGGCTTCCCGCTCCTGCACCTTTTTCCAAGTCTCCTGATTCTCTCCCAACGCGTCCAAGGTGGAGCGCAATCGCTGCCCACATACCGCCACCTGATCCGGCAGCGGCTCCATCCACACGGTCAGGGTCGCCACTTCGGCCTGCCGAATCTCCCACCGGAAGGCCGTCGCGAGGCTGTCGTCCACCAATTGTTGGTGGAAAGGGCTTCCGGGAACATTGGCCAGGGCGACAAAGGTCCGGGCCCAGCGAAGTTCGTCCGCCTGGAGCCGCCAGGCGAATTGGATCCGCGGGGCCAGCGCGAGGTCATTGACCAATAAGGCGTAGGGCTCATCGGGCAATGGCAGGCGGTCAACGGCCAAGGGGGCCGGAGGGGGCGGATTGATGGCCTCCCATCCGACCAGCAAGCTGTCCAATTCCCGCATCAATTGCGGGGGTGGGACCGGTCCCGTAAGCAATAGCTCACCGGCGGCCCGGCGGAAAATCTGATCGTGGGTGGCGCCCACTTCCTTTCGGGGCAGGGATTGCATGGCCACGAAGGAGCCGTAGGGATGCGCGGCCGGGAATTCTTCGTCCCAGAGATTCCGCAAGACCTGCTGGTCGAGGATGATCGCCGGGTCGACTTCGAGCCGCTGGAGCAATTGGGCGTAGTTGCGGGCCACGCGCTTTTGGTCGGATTCGGGGTATTGAGAATCGGAAAGGGCGGCGCGGAGAATGGATATGGCCAAGGCATTCTGGTGGGGACGGCACCGGTAATAGAGGTAGCTGCGGCCGTCGCGGTGCCAACCTTCGGTGCGGATGCCCCGCCGCTGGGCATAGGTGGTATAGTTCAGGGTATCGGGGCCCCGGTCCCAAAAGCTCTGCGCGAGCAGGAGGTGGAGGCCATCGGTAGCACTGGTTTCGGGGCGGGGATTCGTCTCCCGCAACAGGGCCGCCTCGATCAACGGGCGGCTGGTATCGTGGAGGTAAACGACCCGCAGGCCATTGGCGAGGGTGTCCTGGTAGAGCGGGGCTTGGGAAAATGATGCGGAGGTGCCGAGCCAAAAAATCCAGCCGAAGAGTATTCCGGGAAGCAAGGCAGGGCGGTGCGGCATCAGTGGGTCAGGGCGTAAATCACGATGTTGGTGCCCATTTGCAGGGCTTGGCGCCGGACATCGGCGGGATCATTGTGGACGGCGGCGTCTTCCCAGCCATCGCCCAGGTCAGATTCAAAGGTGTAGAGGCAGACGATGCGGCTTTCGAAGATGAGGGCCAGCGCCTGGGGTGCCTGGTTGTCGTGCTCGTGCACCTTGGGCAAACCGCTGTCGAAGTCGTACTGGGTGTGAAAAATGGGGTGGGCAAAGTCGATTTCCTGGAATTCGAGGTCGGGGAAGATTTTCTTCATCTCCCGCCGGACGAATTTGTCCATGCCGTAGTTGTCGTCGATGTGGAGAAAACCGCCCGAGACCAGGTACTTGCGGAGGTTGCGGGCTTCCTCGTCGGAGAAGTTGACGTTGCCGTGGCCGGTCATGTAGACGTAGGGATACTGGAAAATCTGGTTTCCGGAGGGCTTGACGAGGTATTCGTTCTCGTCGAGCTGCACATTCGTATTCTGACGGATAAAGGAAATGAGATTGGGCACGGAAGTCGGATTGGCGTACCAATCGCCGCCGCCATCGTACTGCAACTTGGCGATTTTGAGTTGGTAGGTATCCTGGGCCACCAATTGATTGCCCAACAGTCCCAGCACCAGGTATCCAAAGATCAGGAATGCATTTTTCACGCTACAAAAGTATTAAAATTTACCTCAATGGATAGAACGAAGGGAAGAATGGGAAAATTGGATGGGTGGGGAAAATGGCAATGGAGGGACAATGGGGGGATGGTCCGGTGTAATGGAGAAGACAACCGAACGGCAAAATCCCAGGCCTGCCTCCGATCCATCAATGCTTCTCCCCATGCCTCGAATTGTCCGCATGGTTGTTCCTCCCACCAACAATTCCAATGGGTTCAACGTTAAATCTCCGGATGTCTGTTGTCCATGTCGCTTATTCCTACTTGATTGGGGGACCCATTCAATTCTGTTACCATGAAAAATATCCAGTCAGAGATCGAAAAACTGTCGGGAGGCACTCCCAGCGAGGTGGAGGAGATTTGTCAACACCTGCGCCCGGTTACCATTGAGAAGGGACATTTTTTGCTGCGAGAGGGTAATATTTGCCGGCAATACTACTTCGTGGAGGAAGGGGCGATCAGGCTCTACTATTACAGCGAGGAAAATGATTATACCGTATGGATCGGAACTCCGGGTCAGATCTTCACGGAACTGGACAGTTATCTTAGTGGGCAACCTTCCCGGATCAACATGGAAGCCATTTCGGAGGCCAAAGTCTATGTGATTGACAAGGCGGCCTGCGATTCCCTGGCGGAACGATCCAATTGCTTCAATACCCTTTTGCGGCGCACGGTGGAAATCGCCTTCGTAAACCTTAGCCGGAATGTCATCTCGTTCCAAAGTGAATCGGCTGACTCGCGGTACAACCGCGTCGTGGAAGAAAGAGATTGGCTCCTTCGGTTCCCCCTCCGCTACATCTCCAGCTTCATTGGAGTTACCCAGAGTTCCCTGAGCCGCATCCGTTCCCGGAAAGCGTGAGTATTTGCCATAGGGCAAAAAATTTCCCGTGGAGGCCGGGTAAATTGCTCAGGTACAAATTACAAGGAACCAAGTATGACAATTACAATTCTCATTGCGCTCGGGGGTGCCCTGGCGCTGGCCGTGGCAGGATGGATCATTTTTCTACCCCGCACAGTTGAATACATCGAACGCATCACCGTGCATGCCTCGGTGGGCAAGGTCTACGATGCCATCCGATTTCAGGAGCAATTGATGAGGTGGAGTGCGTGGCCTGCGGAAACCAACTCGTTGTGTGAAGTCAACGAAACCGATGGGCAACCGGGCGCCCAAACCATTTACAAGAACCCAAAAGGAAAGCAATTCGGTTACCAGGAAATCACAGGAATGATAGAAAACGAGCGGGTGGACTTTTACTTGAAAAGTTTTGTCGCTCCTTTCGAAGAGGATGTACGGCTTACCTTTTTACTCCTGCCCAGAGGAGAGCATGAGACCGAAGTGATGCTGTGGTTCCGGGAAAAAATGAAGAAGCCTCTTTTCCTGGTGGCTTATTTCGGTGGAATCCTCAAATGGGTCCGCCGGATGCACTTGAAGGATTTGGCAGGGTTAAAAAAATTCGTGGAGGCTTGATCAATGCTTTACCAAGGACGTAGGGTCATCCACCAGCTGGAGAAACGCCGGGGCAGCTATTTTTACCTGACTCTGGATTCGGAACTGGTCGATTCCTTTCCCCAACAACGCAAAACGAGACTGATCTGCACCCTGGAAGGGGAGCTTGCTTTTCAATGTGGTCTCAATCATCTGGGCGATGGGAATTACTTCATCATAGTCAACCGCAAGAACCTCAGCAGGGTGGGAAAAGAGCTGGGAGACGAGGTCGAATTCAGACTGGAAGAAGATCCCAATCCCCTTGGGGTAGCCATGCCAGAGGTCCTGACCGCGCTGTTGGCTCAGGATGCTGAATTGAAAAGCCGCTACGATGCGCTTTCCATGGGGAACAAACGACATGTTATCCATTCCATTGCCCGCATCAAGGACCTTGATCTTCAGGTAAAGAAAGCGATCGAGATGATCGAAATTCATTCCCGGGGGCGGGGATAAATCTCACGTAGATTCTATTACGGATGGTTGGGGCTGTAAAACAAACCGGAGGTTCATAGGGACGGAAGGGAAAATGGGAAACAATCAATCGGAAGGCTGAACTTGGTCATTGTAGGGCGGACGGTTCGAAAAAAGCCATAGTTTGAGGTAGATCAGTCAGCAACCCCCAACATTCCATTGGCAATGCGGTTCGAGGGCGTCCCCTCGAATCCAGGTAACGATTGCTGAAGCATCACGACCCTCTGGCGCCGCAGGCGCCCACTAAGCTCGTTCATCCTCATAGAACCCTAAATAAAATCACCCATGATCTCTAAACTGAAACTTTGCGTTTTCGCAGGGCTGATGGCCTTGTTGTTTATCTCCTGTGCCAAGGAAGATGTCGCCACCTCCACCGCTCCCAATGTCATTGCCAAGGTCATTGACGGAAACCTGGAAATGCAGATGGAATTTGAAGAAGCCGCGATGTACTTCGCGACCGACTTCGAATCCACCGACGACATCCTCGAATGGGGTCTGGAAAGCTACGGCGCCTACTATTACCTCGTCGCCCGTGGCCCCGAGCCGGGTACCGGCAATTGGCTGTCCGTCGCGGTCGAACTGGACCGCAATGGCGATGAACTCACCCTTGATCCCGTAGTCACCACCACGACCACCCAACAAGCGGGCAATCTCCAAGCCGCCAAGGTCAAGCACAAGTGTTCCAGTACTTCCTGCGGCTGTTGCGGCTTCCTGACCGACAACCAGGGCCAGATTTACGGCTGCAAGTGCCGCGCTCCCATCGGCAACTGCAACAATGGCGGAACCTGTGGCCACTCCATCGAGACCGTTCAGGTCGTCGTCGGCAACTAACACCACCTGCAATAGCACGACATCAAAAGGGCGCTCTTTCCGGGGCGCCTTTTTATTTGCATTTCCCCCCTTCTCCCGGCACTTCTTTCGTTTTTCTTACCCCGGCTTTTCCCCTTCCCTCCTATTTCCCTTCCTTCAATTCCCCACCTCGGCCAAATCCGCTTCCTTGGCATTTGAATCCAGTCACTGAAAATTGACCGTCACTCACTTACTACTTGATCCCCCGCCTGCCTTTTTTCTTCACTTTCGTACCCGTACCACCAAGAACCCAATTAAACCAACAGCCATGAAACACTTTACTTTAATCATTTTTTGTTTGATTTCGACATTGAGCCTGTGGGCCCAATCACCCCAATCCTTTAACTACCAAGCCGTCGCCCGGGATGCTTCCGGCGCGCCCATTGTCAACCAATCCGTCAGCTTTCGGATTTCGGTCCACCGTACTTCCCACCTGGGCGAGATTGCCTATTCGGAAGTTCACCAAGCGACCACAAACGCATTTGGCCTTGCCAACCTCGCCATCGGCCAGGGAGACCCCGTAACCGGTTCCTTCGATGACATCGAGTGGGGAGCCACGAGCCACTTTCTGGAAGTCGAGTTTGACCCCAAAGGCCGGGCCGAGTTCCTGAGCATGGGCACGACTGAAATGCTTTCAGTCCCCTACGCGATGCACGCCACCACCGTCGAATTTGACCAGGTGGAAGACGCCGATGCCGATCCGGGCAACGAAATTCAGTTCCTGCGGATGGCCGGCGACACTTTGTTCCTGTCCCAGGGCAACTATGTCGTGATGGACAATTCTTCCGAAGCTGCCCGCGCTGCCGCTCCCAAGCTGGCCCTGGACGGCAATACCCTCTCCATCGACGGCGGCAACTCAGTCGTATTGTCTTCCGTGGGCGGCGATAACATCATCGATGCCGACGGAGATACCCGCGTCCACGTTGAGGAAAGCTCCGACGAGGACAT
This sequence comes from uncultured bacterium, assembly GCA_963923035.1. Lineage (GTDB taxonomy): Bacteria > Bacteroidota > Bacteroidia > J057 > JADKCL01 > CAWUKT01. The sequence goes on along the minus strand of CAWUKT010000111.1, from coordinate 3,894 downwards.
CATCCGCTTTGACCTGGCCGGCAGCGAGTTCATCCGCTTCCAGGAAGGCCGGATCCATACCTCCAACAATGGCAACTCTGTCTTCATGGGCAACCAAGCCGGTTTGAACGACGACCAATCCAACAACGAGAACATTTTCATTGGCTACCTCACCGGTAAATCCAACGTCACCTCCGCCGCCGGTCTGGCCATGGGACGCGCCGCCATGGAAAATCACACCTCGGGCAACTTCAACATCGCCCTGGGCAACTACTCGACCCAAAAGCACGTGAGCGGTGCCAACAACGTCTCCGTCGGTGCTTATACCCTGAACCAAAACAAGACGGGTGCCGGCAATACCGCCCTCGGAACCGGGGCCATGCGCCTTGACACGAGCGGAAGCAGCAACGTTTCCATCGGCGGTTACTCCTTGTACAACGGCAAGAACCTCGACAACAACGTGGCCATTGGTTACTACGCGGGCCACAACGCAACCGGCGACGGCAACGTTTTCATCGGCCACGATGCGGGCATGAATTCATCGGGGAGCAATACCTTGTACATCGACAATACGAATACCAATTCTCCGCTGATCTACGGTGATTTCTCTGGCAACGCTTTGACCATCAATGGTAGCCTCGCGGGAACTTCCACCCTGGACATCGCCAGCACCAGCGTCGTCGGTAACCTCAATGTCGGCAACCAGAGCACCGATCAAAGCAGCTCCAACCTGAATAACAAGGGCTATTCGACCACTCCCTGGCTCTATACCAATGCCATTGAAGCCCAGGATGAACGGGGTGCTTCCTCCACCTTGATCACGATTGGCAACGACGGTACCTACGGTTCCGCCGACCAGATTCACATGGTCACCAACGGAAATTCCCAAATGACGATTGCCAGCGACGGTAAGGTTGGTCTGGACAAAACCAATCCCAGCGCGGACCTCCATATCCGCCAGTCCCAACAGACCATCACCAACGGTACGGGTGGTATCCGGTTCGAAGAAAGCGGATCTACCAGTGATTGGTGGCGCATTTACCACAGTGGCATCTACTTCAGCTTCAACAGATCCGGCAACCGCGTGGCCTATATCTCCGGAACCGGTAGCTACGTGACGACCTCTGACCGCAGGTTCAAAAAGAATGTCGTGGAGATGAAGCCGGTCATGGAGCGGATCCAGCGCCTGCGCCCGGTCAGCTACCACTATAACCAGCAGGAAGAATCCGAAAATAAGGTCCTGGGCTTTATTGCGCAGGAAGTTCAGCCGCTCTTCCCCGAACTCGTGTTCGAAAGTGAAGATGGCAGCTTGGGCATGGCCTATTCCCACCTCGGCGTCATCGCGATCCAGGCCGCCAAGGAGCAGCAGGAAGTGATCGATCGCCAGCAGGGCCAGATCGACGAACTGACCCAGCAACTGATGGAAATGCAAAAGCAGCTCCAAGCTATCCAAAGTGCCAACAACAAGTAATGCCTCCGATGAAAGCCTATTTCATACTCGCGCTCCTTTTGCTGGGAGGCCTCGGTCTCCAGGCACAAAGTACGACCCAAGCGGTCATTGGGAATGCTGGCGGCGAGAGCAGCCACAAAGAAGCCCAACTGACCTGGACCCTCGGAGAGTTTGCCATCGCGACCTTCACCGATCCGCAGGCGACCTTGACCCAGGGCCATCACCAGACCAACGTTGTCATCACTGAAGTGGAAGATGCGTTTCCGGATACCTGGGAAGTCAACGCCTACCCCAATCCGGTTTCAGAGGTGCTCCACGTGCGTTGGAATGCGACGACCCAGCCCGTCCAGCTTAGGTTTTCCAACCTCTCCGGCCAGGTCCTGCACCAATCGAAGGTCGAAGACGCCCACGCAACCGAGTTTCGGGTGACCGATTACCCCCAAGGGATTTATATTCTGGAGGTATTCGACATCAACGGCACGCAAGGCAAGACCTTCAAGGTGGAGGTCCTCCAACACTGACACAAATCGATTTTTCACCCTACCGCTGGCGTGCGCAAGCATGCTCGCGGTTTTGTTTTTTATGAGGGTGGAGCAATGAAAGGGATTCGGAAAATGGAATGGGGCAAAAGGGGGGCGGAAGCAGGGAAAAAGGCGGGTTTTAGGTCAACAAAAAGGGGTGGTTTTACGTACATTTAAGTCCATTAGCACCCTCTTTCATTGCACCAGCAACAAACCTTAAATCACGATATATGAAAAAAGTTTTGGCCGTTTTTGCTGTCACCTTGTTCCTCTTTGGATGCAACATGAATCCCAGCAAGGAGACCCGTATCCAAAAGCTGGAAGCCGAGGTTGAACTCTCGCTGGAAAAAATCAACCAGCTCGAAGCCCGCCTCGATTCTGTGGAAGCCGCCCACCACCAACTTGAAATGAAGATTTTGGAGCTTTGATTTCTGGGGGCTCTTGGGAGTGCCCGGATTGGAAGCGATTGATCCCACCCTGCAACTGAAATTGTGGGTGGAGTGGGTTGGCCGGGGTGGTTTCCCGGCTAAAAAGACAAAGGACAGAAAGCAATGGTTGCGATCTGTCCTTTTGTGGTGTGGACCCAATGGGGGAGACATCTAACCTTTTGTGGGGGGATTTGGAGTGGGCGGTGGGGGTTGTGCGGGAACGTAGGGAAAAACAAGTCTAAGCGGACTTTCAATTGTACCTGTCCTTCAATTTTCCAATAAATGTCCGTGCTTTATCTATCCCAAAATGACTTTCGATCATATTTACAACCTCATTTAACAGCTCCGCTCCTTTGTCATCCAATTTCGAAAACTCTAAGGGAGGAACGATCAAATCGTCAAGCTTACTTTCTGCTTCAAACAATATGGAATAATCTGGACTGACCACAAGTTTATTAAATAATTTTTCTTCAAGCTCTTTCCCTTGTGTTTTAATACGTAAGTTTTCAATTTTTTTGCTTGCTTTTTTTGCTTTCGCCTCTGCTCTTCTTAGCTTTTCAAATCGCTGTTGTTTTTCTTGTTCTGTTTGAAAGCCCACCTTGTCTCGGTCAAAATTCTCTTTAAGCTCTAGATAACTCTCAATTTCTTTTTTTCTGTTAACGAGTTGAGAAGCAATGTTTGGGTACGTTTTCTCAAAGTCCTCGAAAGCATCCTTAAGAGCATCTTGAAACTTCTTGAGTGTTTCGTTGTCATTGAAGTAGTCCCGGCGTGCATTAGGAATAAAACCTGGGCCTAGCACATGAACCTCCCCAAAATATCGATATTGCGTTCGCTGCTGAGGAAATCTAGGAATTAAAGTAGTTTCATCCCCAATAGAAATATTATTTTTTCTAATCCGTATTCCACGGAAGATATTTTTTTCGTGAAGGATGTAATTTACTTTGGTAAAAAAGCCAAACCAGCATATGGCAAGCAATTGCTTCTCTTGGTCCTTAATCTCAAAGCCCCCCATGTCTTCGACCAACTCTGCATCTTCAACGACAATTCCATCTTTATCTAAAATAAAGTTTTCATAGCCCTTAAATATTTTCTCTTCATTCAACTCAACGTGGTACTCTTCCTGGGGAAACCCACGTTTTTCAAAAAAAGCCGAGATCTGATCTTTGAGCTTAAATTCTTCCGGGAATCCAACCGGAGCAACCATAGAAAGGTAGTCTTTTACGTCAGAGATTTCTAGCAACTGGTCATTGGTTACATCGAAAAGGCTTACCTTAAAAAAGTGCTGCTCACGGTTCTCGGGAAAAGATTCTATGGTTGTTATCAAAGAAATTATCCCGGAAGCATCAGTTTCGTCGGATTGGTCAAGAATATACTCTCTAAGTAGAGAGGCATCCAGTCGCATGACTGATTTTATAGGTTCTCCTAGATAGGAGGTCTCGAAAATTAGTTCTTCACAATACCCTAGTGTGGCGGCTCATTAGTTAATAAACTATTTTATTCGTACCTTTACGGTATG